>JAVBOK010000021.1:0-103496 GCA_031550605.1 Desulfovibrionaceae bacterium
CCCGCGCGCGGCCCCCCCCCCCGCCACCCGGGGGGGGGCCGGGCGGGTGTGGGGGCAGTTCGCCCCGGCCCTCCGCCGCCTCCTGGCCCCCCCCCGCCTCGCCGGGGCGCCCCCCACGGAAGCGGAAAAAGGGCAATTACCGTCTTCCGCGCCTCCAGGACACGACGCCCGCGCCGATAAGGCCGATGCCCATCAGGGCCAGGGTGCCGGGTTCCGGCGTGGGCAGCGCCTGCACGGGCTGGCCGGGCACGGTCCTGATCTGCAGCCAGGTGGGTATTGTGGTGCCCCGGGATTCCGGTGTGATCCAACCGTACAGGGGCGTGCCGTCGGGCAGACCGAGTTTTCCCAGTGCGTACCTGTAATACCAGGCGTCCGCGTAATCCGTCGCCAGATTCTTGAACGAGGCCGCGAAGGAAAACTCGTATTCCTGGCCGTCATAGGCGAACGCCTGCGTGGCTGTGGAAATGTCGCGGAGCACAAAGATGTCGTCCTGATGAGCCCCCTCGTTCAGCGTTTCAAAGAACGAAAACTGCAGGGTCGTTTTAAAGGGCGGAGCCAGTGGAGTCCCGGTCGGGATCCCCGGTGCCAGGGCCAGGGTCAGCTCCGCGCTGCCGTGGTCCAGGGCGGCCGCATTGGCACGGATTTCCCGGTTGCGATGGTAGAGGTCCATGCCCGAAGCCGCGGGGCCGTCGGTAACGGCTGTTCCGGATGCCGCGAACAGGGTTATGTAGCTGTGCGGGTTGTTGCCCCAGAGCAAAGTGACGCCGTTGTCCCGGCGGGTTATTCCCTGCCGGGTTCCGTTGGTGTCATTGCCGTAATCATTCCCGAAAACGCCGCTGACGGAATAGCTCCACTGTTCCACCAGCGCGGCTTTGGCCGCCGGCGCGCTGAACGCCAGACCCGGAATGAGGGCCAGAATGGCAAGGTATCGTTTCATTGGGATTCCCCCCTGTCTGGAGTTCGAACTTCGGCCTCCGGCGGATGCGCTTCGTTATCGACAGAGAGAGTTGCAACTTGCGTGCCTTCCATGCACTCTCAACTGAAGATGTTGTATTATACATGGTTATCGCATTTTTTCCGGAAATCAGAAGAAAAGAACCTGCGCCGGCCGGAAAGTCTCCCGACAGGCGTAAAGGAATCCGACACAAAACGGGGAACATCGCGCGAAAGGCCGCGACAGGGGCGGAAGGCAAAAAACCGAAGAGGGCTACCAGAAATGCCATTGCCCGGTATGCAGCACCCATGCCCCCAGCGCGGCGTTGGTCACGGCATGGGCCAGCACGCAGTGCATGACGCTGCGGGTCTGGCGCAGCACCAGGTTGTAGACGACCCCGGCCAGCAGGCCGGCCAGGACCATGTGGTGCTCCAGAGCGAAGAGCGCCGCCGTGACCGCGAAGGCGAAAGGCCCGGCGCAGCCCGGTTCGGCGGCAAGGAAATCCCTGTGTTCCAGCGCCCGGATCAACCAGGATCGCCAGAACAGCTCTTCGGCCAGAGGCACGAGCAGGGCCGCGCCCAGGAAACGGCCGGCCAGCAAAGCCGTCCGGGCGGCGCCTTCCGGTGCGCCTTCCGGCGTGAACGGCCGCGGGGTTCCCACAACGGCCCAAGACATATCCAGGTTGATCCAGAGCATGAAAACCGAAAGGCCGGCCCCCAGCGACAGAAGCGCATGCCGTCTGTCCAGCAGATCGCGCAAACGCAGTTCCGCGCAATAGGGCAGGCAGAGGATCAGGACGGCGAGAACCAGGACGGCTTTGACCGGATACAACAGACCGGAGGCGGCCGGCGTGAGCGCGGGCAGGCCGGCGAAGGCCGCCAGTTCGGCCCCGCCCACGAACAGCATGTACGCCGCAAAGGGCAGAATGCGCGGCAGGACGGGATGGCGGGACAGCATACGCGCCCTCTCAGTGCCCCGGCCCGGCCGGGACGGATGTGACCGGCCCCCGCACGGCGCCGGCGGACCCGGTCCCCCGCGGCGGACCGGTTTCAATATAGGCATCCACCCGCATCCCGCTGATCAGCGGACCCGGCTCATCCAACCGGATCAGCGTTTCCAGCACGCTTCTGTCCACCGGTTCGGAAGGGTCTCCGCTGCGATTTTTCTTGGGCGTCATGCTGCGTTCCAGACGCAGCACGGACCCGGCAAAGATGCGGTCCGCAAAGGCCGGGGCCGCGACAAACGCCTTTTGTCCTGCCCGGACGCGGCCCGCGTCGCGTTCATCCACCTCCGCCCGCACGTTGAGCGCGGAAATATCCCCCATGCTCAGCACCGGCGAAGGCGAGAAAAGGGAACAGGCCACGCCGGGATCGCTGTGGATGCGCAAAATGGTGCCGTCCGCCGGCGCGCGCAGTTCGGTTTTCTCCAGCACGGCCCCGGCCCGGTCCACGGCGGCCGCGGCCTGGTCCAGACGCGCCTCGGCCATGTCCATTTCCTCCTTGCGATACTTCTCGTTGACCAGGGCCAGGCTCTGCCTGGCGGCAATGAACTCCGCCTCGGCCACCAGCCGGTCGCGGCGAGCCCTCTCCAGTTCCTCTTCGCCTATGGAGCGGGCGCGCACCATGGGCACGCGGCGTTCCGCCTCCTTTTTAGCCTGCTCCAGCCGCACCGTGGCCCGGTCCAGTTCCGCGACGGCCCGGTCGCGTTCCGCCTGCCGGGACCCGGCCCGATGCATGGCCCAGTCCGCCGCGGCCCGGCGCTGCGAGGCCCTCGCCTCTTCCAGTTGCGCCGCGTATTCTTTCCGCCGCAGCCGGGCCAGAACCTGGCCCTTGCGCACCGCATCGCCTTCCGTGACCAGCACCTCGGCAATGATCCCGCTGAGGTCAAAACCCAACTTCAGTTCCTTGCTTGCCGGCTCCACAAAGCCGGGAGCCACCACCCGGTCCGGTCCGCGCTGTTCCAGCAGAACCGCGGCATGGCTGACGGGCAGGGAAAGCAGGCCCCGTTCCAGCGCCGCGTTCCGCTGCCGCAGATATTCGAACGGCGCTGCCGCCAGAGCGAAAAAAGCGAGCGTGGCAAGCACGCGTCGGCCGCGCATCGCAGCACCTCCTTTTCAGGATGTTTCCAACAGCCTTCCGTCCTCGATGAACACCATGCGGTCGGCGGAATCCTTGATCCGGTAATCATGGGTCACGATGACCACGGCCCGCCCCTGTTTGCCGGCCAGATCCCGCAACAGGCCCATGATCAGAGCGCCGTTTTCCGAATCCAGGGCCGCGGTGGGTTCGTCCGCCAGCAGCACGGCCGGGTCCCCGGCCAGGGCCCGCGCGATGGCCAGGCGCTGCTTCTGACCGCCGGACAGGCGCGCCGGGTCTTCGCGCAGCCGTTCGCCCAGACCCACGGCCTCCAGCTTTTCCCGCGCCATGTTCTCCGCTTCCCTGCCCCTGACGCCGCGCAGGTCCAGGGTCACCAGCACGTTGCCCAGACAGTCCAGGGTGGGGAACAAATTGTATTCCTGAAAAACGAAGCCCAGATGGCGCAGGCGCAGGGCGGCCAGCGCCCGCCGGCTCAAACCGGACATGCTTTCCCCGCGCACGGCCACCTCGCCCTCCGTGGGGGTCAGAATGCCGCCCATGATGGACAGCAGCGTGGTTTTGCCGCTGCCGGAAGGACCGCGCAGCATCAGCACTTCGCCCGCGCGCACGTCCAGAAAGATGCCGCGCAGAGCATGGTGCCGGGACGGGCCGCTGCCGAAAACCATGCTGACGCCGCGAACCGACAGAGCTGTTTCCATCAGCGCCCCCTGAAGACCATGGCCGGATCGATGCGCATGACTGTACGGATCGAAAGCAGCGAAGCGCCCAGGCACATGGCCAGGGTCAGGACGAAAATCGCCAGGGCCACGGACGGGGACAGGACGATGGCCTCGTCGCCGTACTTGCGCAACTCCGTCAGCAACAGGCAGATGCCCATGCCGATGCCGTATCCCAGCACCGCGCTGACGCAGGCCTGAACGCCCAGAATGCGGGCGATATATCCGTCCGGAGCGCCCATGGCTTTCAGCGTGGCGAATTCCGGCAGATGGTCCATGGTTGTGGCATACAGCGTCTGCGCCACCACCACCGTGCCCACGATGAAACCCAGAACGGCCGCCAGCAGCACGGCGGCCCCCGCGCCGGTGCTCATCATCCAGTACATGCGGGTCTTGCGGCTGAAGTCTTCCGTGGCGTAAGCGTCCACATTGGGCACCCGGCCGTTGATGCGCCGGGCCAGTGCCGCCGGATCCGTCCCCGGCGCGGCTTTCACCAGCACGTAGGTGACTTGCGCCTGGCCAAAGCGGGAATAGCGGTGCCCGTTGCGGTAGGCTGTGAACACATACGGCGACGTGGTGAAAGAGCGGATGCCCCGGGTAAAACCCATGATCCTGGCGCGGCTGTCGATGATTTCCGTCTCCTGCCCCAAGGCGCCGACGCCCAGTTTGTCCAGATACAACTGGTCCACGATCACCGCGTCCGGCGCATCCAGAACGCCGATATCCCCCCGGACCAGATTCCAGGGGCCGCCCATGCCCGATGCGACGTCCGAGGCCACGATCTCTATGGATTCCTGCCCGCCGCCGGGTTTTTTCCAGAAGGCGAAATCCACCACCATGCGTGACGCTTTTTCCACCCCCGGAACGGACAGCACTTCGTAATAGCGCGATTCCGGCATGGGCATGGCGATGTCAAAGGTTTTCACCCCCTTCGAGGCAACCCAGACATCAGCCCGGCTGTGGTCCACCACACCGGAAATGGTGGTGATGAACCCCAGAAACAGCCCGCATTGCAAGGTGATCAGCACCACGGCGAAAACGATGCCCGTCAGGGTCACCAGCATCCGCGCCCGGTCATGGCAAAGATTGCGGCACGCGATGGCGGCGATCATACGAAATCGCACCGCTGAATTTTGTGCTTGCGGTACAGTTCGTACAGCCTGGGACGGGACAGGCGCGATATGTCGCAGGCCTTGTGGATATCGGCCTCGGATTCCCGGTACAGGCGCAGCAGATACTCCTTCTCAAAACAGTCCAGAACCTGGCGGCGCGCTTCGCGGAACTTCTCCGGCCTGACCTTGCGCGATGGCGGAGGGGGAACTGCCGCGGATTTCGCGCCCCCGCCGGACGGGGGGGGCATCTCGTCGACGCCGGCATGCCGGCGATCCCCCCTGTTCCTGCGCCGTTCCAGAAGATGAAGGGGAAAATCGGCCGCCCCGGCCGCCGGGACCTTGCATTCCAGTTCTGCCAGCAACCGGTCGTGCATGGCCCTGGGCAGATGTTCCACCAGCAGCGCGGGCTTGTCCCAGGCCAGGGCGAACATGCTTTCCATGGTGCTGGCCAGTTCGCGCACGTTGCCCGGCCAGGAGTACATCCGCAGACAGAACGCGAGATCCTCGGACAGGTTTTTGGGGGGCACGCCCTTTTTTTCGCAGAGACGGTCCGCGATGCTCCGGGCGATAAGGGGCACGTCCTCGCCCCGTTCGGCCAGGGCGGGAATCTTGATGTGCAGAATGTGCAGGCGGTAATACAGGTCTTCGCGGAACTGCCCGTCCGCCACCATCTGGGCCAGATCACGGTTGGTGGCGGCAATCAGCCGGAAATCGCTTTCACATTCCGCGCCCCCCCCCACGGGACGGAAACGGCGCTCCTGCAGGACGCGCAGAAATTTTTTCTGGATGTTCGGGTTCAGTTCCCCCACTTCGTCCAGAAACAGCGTGCCCCTGTTCGCCAGCTTGATCAGCCCGTCCTTGTTGGAACTGGCTCCGGTAAACGCCCCGCGGTAATAGCCGAAGAGCAGGCTCTCCACCAGCGTTTCGGGCAGCGAAGCGCAGTCCACCGTGATGAAGGGGCCGTTCCGGCGCGGACTCATCTTGTGCAGGGCCTTGGCGAACAGTTCCTTGCCCGTGCCGGTTTCGCCGTTTATCAGGACACTGGCGTCGGAACCGGCGTAGCGCTGTGCCTGGTCAAAGGCCCGCAACAGACTGGGCGATGTCCCCATGATATTGAACTTCGACGGCAAGGGCCGGTCCGGATCGGGCCTGCGATGTTCGCGCAACTGGGTCAGCAGCACGTTCAGCGCTTCCGCCGCCCGGTCCAGCGGCAGATAATGCAGAGCGCCCTGCTCCAGCAGCTTTCTGCCCCGGTCGCGGTCGTACACGGCCGTGACCACGACCACGTGCGGGGCGCAGCCGTTGTCCATAAAGGGCGTCAGCCACGCGCCCTGCTCGGGCACACGGCTTTCCGAAGCGACGACCATATCGCAGTAGGTGTGGGCGTAATAGGCGTATGCCTGGGCAAGATCATCGACGGGAATGCAACGGTGGCCGGAATTTTTCGCCGTGAACGCGAATCGGTCACGGTACTCCGGCGGCGTTCCGACAAGCAATACGGTAGCCATATCATTTCGCTTTTCTTGATTTGTATTAGGACACTGGTACGGGCGCCATGCCCGTCAGCAGTGCCACAATGTCAATCCGGAAAATCGCGCGGGGAATCCTCCCGTATACAATTCTTCCTATATAACCTCGTTGTATTGTTACTTATATACCACAGATAAGCACCAGACTCCACGTGATGGTATCTATAGTTACCATTATATGTATTTTCAAGTCAAGAATTCTTGCTGTCTGGTTTTTTCATCTTGCGCGTTGGGTTTGTATTGTTTTTCAATACAAAAAGAAAAAACGGTTTCCATTTCGACAAATATCTTACTGAAATAATAGGATTTACAAAAACAGCGGCGAACGCCCGCCGAAGCGTCTTTTTTCCCCGCCCGGATACTTTTTCACCTACCATCCGAAAATCATTACACTTAGTCATACTTGGCCTGATTCTGGCTATATCTCCCGCATGGTTTCCTGCGCCATCGCGCACAGCGCTTCAGAAACAAGCGGCCGCATTTCCCGCGCCAGCGGGAATGCCTGAACCGGGCGCCGGAGACGGAATGTATTTCTTTTCCATACGGGCTTTCCGCCGCCGCGGGCGATGCGCCGCGCCGGCGCCCGGCCGTGAAGCACAAGGGGGATCGCATGAACCACCGTGCCTGTTTGAACGCCGATTCCCCCGCCCCGGAGCGGGCGAGGGCCTCCGCCGCGCGCGCCTCGCTGTCTGGCCGTCTTCTGGCGCTTTTTCTGTGCTGTATCTGCCTGACGGGCATTCCGGCCTGTTCCGGGGATTCGGGGGCGGATCTCAGGGCCGAGGGGCAGAAACTGCTGCGGGAAGGCAACGCCAACGGCGCGGTGGTGTTTTTCAAAAACGCCCTGGAAAAGGATCCGGCTGACTTCGACAGCCGCCTGGGTCTGGCGCGGGCGTATATCAAACTGGGAAAACTGCCGCAGGCTGAGGGCGAGTTGCAGAAAAACCTGCGCCAGCGGCCGGCGGACCCTCCCCTCAACCTGGAATTGGCCGCCTTCCAGATGTTGCAGGGAAAACCCGAACGGGCGCTGGAATATCTGCTGAAAGCCGAGGAGAGCGGCAAACGGACCGCCGAAAGCCGCGAGATGACGGGGGCGGCATACGGCATGCTGGGGAAAAACGACGAGGCTGAAGCGGCCCTGCTTGAGGCCCTGCGCCTGGAACCCGAACGGGAAAGCGCGTCTTTGACCCTGGCCAGGGTATACCTGGCTAAACGCGACCCGGCCAAAGCCCTGGCCCTCAGCGACGCCCTGCTGGCCGCCAGGCCGAAGAGCGTGAACGCCCTTGCGCTGCGCGCGGAACTGGCCCGGCGCATGAACGACACGGACCGGGCGATCGCCATCTACCGCAGCATCGCGGAACTGGAACCGAAAAACAATGACGTCCGCTATCTGCTGGGCACGCTGCTGCTGCAGCGGGGAAAGAACGACGACGCCAAAACCGTGCTTGAAGCCATGCGCCGGGATGCCGCCGGCGGAGTCAGGCTGTTCATGCTGGAAGGCCTGTATGCATACCAGACGGGCAATTACAAGGATGCCGCCGGATTCTTTCAGAACAGCGTGGACGCCGCCCCCACCATCGAAGGGTATTACCGTCTGGGGATGAGCCTGAACCGGACCGGCAACCAGGAATCGGCCCTCAGCCAGCTGCGCAGGGTTCTGGATGTTTCGCCCCGGCACGCGCCCAGCCTGCGGCTGATGGTCTCCATCCTTCTGCGGCAGGGCCGTGCCGACGATGCCCGCCGGGAAGCGGAAAAGCTGGCAGGCTATTATCCGGACGACGCCGGCGCCCGGTATCTGCTGGGCACCGCGCTGAGCGCCGCGGGGGACAGCGGCAAAGCGCTGGAAGAACTGGCCCGGGCCACGGAACTGGACCCGCGGATGTCCGAAGCCGCGATCCGGCGTGGTTCGCTGCTCATCGCCGAGGGCCGCTATCAGGAAGCCGGGGATGATCTGGCCAAGGCCGTGGCGCACAACGCGGACAATCTGGCCGCCAGGGTCGCGCTTTTTCAATTCCACCTCGGCCGCAGAAACTATGCGGAATCGGACAAACTGGTGCGGGAAGGGCTGGAAAAACAGCCGGACAACGCCGTGCTGCTGACCATGCGGGCCCAGCTTCTCGCCATGCAGAACAGGACGACCGAAGCCCTGGCCGCCGTGCGGAAAGCCAGAACGGCCGACCCGGACCTGGTGGAGTCCCTGACCCTGGAACAGCGCCTGTATATCCAGGACGGGCAGAAGGAAAAGGCTCTGGAATCCTGCCAGGCGTATCTGGCGCGCCACCCGGACGCCGTGCCCCAGCATATCGCCGCGGCCGCTTTGCTGGACATGAGCGGCCGCCGGGACGAAGCGGCGGCCCTGCTGCGCAAGGCCTACGACCTGGGAGAAAAGCGGGCTCTGTTCCTGCTGGTCCAGCGGGCCCTGGATGAGAAAAAACCTGACGAAGCCAGAACCCTGCTGCAAAAGGACCTGGATAAATCCCCGTCCATCCCCGCGCGCGACGCCCTGGCCCGCCTGTACGCAAGTGAAAGGAATTTCGACGCGGCCTGGGCTTTGTATGAAAACCTGGAAAAAACCTCCGCCGCCCAGGCCGCCCTGGGAAAATTCCGTCTGCTTTCCGCCGCCGGAAAAAACCGGGAAGCCCTGGCCCAGGCCCGCCGCCTGAGCGAGCTTGACGTTTCGTCCTCCCTCGGCGCGCTGTGCGCCGCCGGCATTCTGGAAAAGACGGACCAGCCCCGGGAAGCGCTCAAGGAACTGGACGACGCGTACCGCCGCTTGCAACAGCCCGTCCTGCTGGTGGCCATGGCCGAATTCTGCCAGCGCCGCGGCGAATGGGAAAAGGCCGACGCCTATTACCAGACCGCCCTGCGTCTGAGTCCCAACGACCGGGGCGCCCTGAGCGGCAAGGCTCTTCTTCTGATGCAGCGCCGCCGGTACGGCGAAGCCATCGACCATTACGAACGCCTCCAGAAACTGGACCCGCAAAACGCCGTGGTTTCCAACAACCTGGCCATGGCCTACGCCGAAAGCGGACAGAACCCGGAACGCGCGCTGCATATGGCCACCCTGGCTTTCGTGCAGCAGCCGGAAAATCCCCAGATTCTGGATACTCTCGCATCCTGCCTGCTGCTGGGCAATCGCGCGGATGACGCGGTCAAGCTGCTCCTCGACGCGCTGAAGCTGCACCCGGTTTCCGCCCAGTTGCACTATCGCCTGGGCGCGGCTCTGGCCAGGGTGAACAAACCGAAAGAAGCCAGAGCGGCCCTGCGCAAATCTTTGGAAATGGGCGATTTCTCGGACGCGGAGGCGGCGAGAAAACTCCTGCAGACGCTGTAGGCACTTTCACGTTGAAACCTCATGGGGGCCGACATGCATACCCTTATCGCCCGCATAACCCGCAACGGCTTCTGGCTCGTCCTGGCCCTTGCCTGCGCTGGATCGCTGCCGGCCTTTCCCGCCGCCTGGCCGGAATTGAGCCTGCTGGCGCTAGTGATTCTGGCCAGCGCGGTGACCGTGGAAATGCTGGACGAGCGCGGCGCGCAAACCTTCGCTTTCCGTCAAAGCATCGCGGCCATCCTGGCGGCCTCTTCCATTCTGTTCCCGCTTTCGCTCCGTCAGGACCCGTTCATTCCGCACGCGCAGGTCGTACTGGCCACCCTGGTTCTTTTCGCGCTGCTGCGCGCGGTCTTCTGCAACGCCGCGAACTGGCGCTTCCCGGCCTTTCTCAGCCGCAAGGTACTGCTGCTGGGCAACGGCGAAGGGGCGAAAATCACCCGGGACCTCATCGCGCGGAGCAATGGACGGTACCGGCTGACCGCCGCGATTGCCCACGGCGAAGGCGAAGGACCGGAAGAACGCTTCGGCAGCCTGGCGGACCTGGCCCGCAAAACCGGGGCGGAGGAACTGATCCTGTCTTTCCCCGAACGGCGGGGCGCCATGCCGGCCACGGACATCATGCGCTGCCGCATGCAGGGCATCCGGGTCATGGACGCGCCAAGCTTTTACGAGCGCGTCACCCGGAAGCTGCATATCGAAAGCATCACCCCCAGCTGGTTCATCTTTTCTTCCGGTTTCTGCCTTTCCCGCCCCCGGCGCGCGGCCAGGCGGCTTTTCGACCTGGTCTTCGCGGCTCTGGGCCTGGCTCTTGCGCTGCCGCTTTTTCCCTTTGCGGCCCTGCTTATCAAATATGATTCGCCGGGGCCGATCTTTTTCCGTCAGGTCCGCATCGGCCTGGGCGGCAGGCCGTTCATGCTCGTCAAACTGCGCACCATGCGCGCGGATGCGGAAAAGGACACCGGCGCGGTCTGGGCGGCGACGCACGATCCGCGCGTGACCGGGGTGGGCCGTTTTCTGCGCAGGACCCGGCTGGACGAGATCCCGCAGTTGATCAACGTGATCCGGGGCGAGATGGGCCTGATCGGCCCCCGGCCGGAGCGTCCGGAATTCACCCGCGAACTGGAACGCCAGATTCCCTTTTACTCCGAACGCCATTGCATGAAACCCGGCGTCACCGGCTGGGCCCAGGTGCGGTATCCGTACGGGTCAAGCGTGGAGGATGCGCTGGAGAAGTTGCGCTACGATTTGTACTACATCAAAAATCAGTCTTTTCCGTTGGATATGGAAATTGTTCTGCGCACGTTCCTCGTCGTGTTCGCGGGGCGCGGGGCCAGATAACATCAAGCCGCAGGGGCGGACGCCATGAAAAAAACACTCGTTGCCGCAAGCATGCTTGTCGCTTGCACCTGCCTTACCGGCTCTGCTCTCGCCGGCGAATACGTCATCGGAAAGGGCGACACCCTGGCCATACGCGTATGGGGCGAAGAGTACCTGAATGTGGACATCAAGGTGCGCCCCGACGGCAAAATATCCAGGCCCGGCGTGGACGGCGTCCAGGCCGAGGGCCTGACCCCGGTGCAGTTGCAGCGCAGGCTGGCCGCCCGGCTGAGCGCCCTGGTCAACGACCCCATGGTCACGGTCATGGTCTACGCGCCGGGCAACAACACGGTGATCGTCCACGGTCCGGGCGTCAAATCCGCGGTGTTCGCCCTGGAAGGCAAAACCACCCTGCTTTCCATACTGGCGCGGCTGGCGCCGGACGTGAACGCCGATCTGGACAGGGCCTATGTGGACCGAAACGGAACAGCCGTCCTGACGGGCCTGCGCGATCTGTACGAACGCGGCGATACGGCGAAAGACATGGAACTGCGGTCCGGAGACCGCATTTACGTTCCCCTGCGCGAAAACCGCTTCGTGTACGTCGACGGCGCGGTCGGCAAACCGTCCAGCCTGATCTACTACGAGGGCATGACCGTGCTGGAGGCCATCCACCAGGCCGGCGGCTTCACCAAATTCGCGGACCGCAACGACACCACCGTGGTGCGCCGCACCGCCGAAGGACCGACCGAAACCCTGCGCGTGCGCGCCCGCGACCTGACGGAAAAGGGCGCCCTGGACCAGAACCTGCTTTTGCGGGCCGGCGACATGGTTCTTGTCGGCAAAGGGTGGTTCTGAGATGTCCCGGAACGGCCATGCCGCCGGCGGACAGGGCGAAGACGGCCTGAACCTGCGCCGTTACGTCAGTCTGCTGCAGTTCAATTCCACGGCCTTCTGCCTGATGACGGCCGCCGTGGTCACGGGCGCCGTCGTCTGCAGCTACGTCTGGCCCAAAAAATACCAGGCCACCTCCACCGTGTCGGTTGAGCAGAACGTCATCAGCGACCTGGTCAAGGGCATCGCCGTCACCCCGTCCATGGACGCCAAGCTGCGCATTCTGAACGTCTCGTTGCTCAGCCGCAACCGCCTGCTGGCCGTGGCCTCGTCCCTGGACATGGATCTGAATGCGCGGACCGTGGCGGACAAGGAAAAACTGGTGGATGGCCTGCGCACCAACATCGCCATCACGCGCGAACCGCAAAAAGGCCTGTTTTTCATCAGTTACGCCAATGCCAACCCCGCGCTGGCCCGCGATTTCGTAAACTCCATCATCCGCAACTACATCGAGGAAAGCACCGCCTCCAAACGCAAGGAGTCGTTTGAAGCCACGTCCTTCCTGGGCGAGCAGATCACGGTGTTTCAAAAGCGCATCGAAGCCGCCCAGCAGGATATCGACGCCTTCAAAGCCCAGAAGGGCATGTACCTCGGTCTGAACGAGCAGCTTTTGCGCCAGCAGATCAAGGAGGCGGAAGAACGCCTGGAAGACATCCGCATCCGCAAGGACGAACGCGTGGCCAAACTGGAACTGGCCGGGGCCGAATCAAAAACGCTCGTCCGCCTGCAGGAGCAGGAACTGCGGCTGCAAAGCCTGCTGGGGGCCTATACCCCGCGCCATCCCGCGGTGCTCCGGGCCAAAGAGGAAATCAGAGCCCTGCGGGCCAGCCTGGGGGAGAGCGACGCGGCTGGGAACGCAAAAACCGAATACAGCGCCGAGCAGCAGAAAATACGGGTTGAACTGCAATCCCTGAAGGAAATGGAAAAAAACCTGAAGGACAAACTGGAGGGAAACATCCGCGACCTGCAGGAGCTGCCGGCCATCCGCACGGAACTGGCGGAGCTCGAGCAGCGCAAGATGAACGAGACGGCCATCTATCAGCAGCTTGTCTCGCGCTTTGGCCAGTCCGAAGTGTCCAAGCAGATGGAGTTGCAGGACAAGGCCGTGACTTTCAATGTCATCGACGCGGCGGTGCTGCCCGTGAATTTCGTCTCCCCCAGGCGGCCGCTGATCATTCTGGGCGGTATCTGCCTGGGCCTGGCTCTGGCCGCCGGCATTCTGTTCCTGGTCGATCTCCTGCGCGGCACCATCCGGTCCCGCCACGATGTAACCGGGTACGGGCACGAAATACTGGCCCTGCTTCCCCAACTGCCCCTGCCCGAACGCCGGCGCCGCAAACGGCGGCAGCGCGGCGTGATCTACGCCACGGCCTTGCTGCTGGTCGCGGCCTGCGCCGTGGCGGTCCTGGAATTCCTGAACCTGCCCCATGTGGAGCGGGCCATCCACCTTGCCAGACAGGCCGTCGTCTGAACCGGAGCGGAGAACCCATGAGCGTCATTGAAAAAGCCCTGGAAAAAGCCCGGCAGAAATCGACGGCAGCGCCGCCGACCCTGCCCGGCGTTTCCGCGCCGGCGGCGCCCGCCGTCCCGGAACCGGAAGCGGTTCCGGCCCCCGGCCCCGCGGTCCCGGTGCCGCGTCCGACGGCGAAGCTGAACAACGCCCTGTTGGGCGAAGAGTATCGCCTGCTCAAAGAACGGCTGCTCAGCATGCGCAAAAAAAACAGCATGAACCTGTTCATGGTCACCAGTCCCATGCGCCACGAAGGAAAGACCCTGGTTTCCTGCAATCTGGCCCTGTCGCTGGCCCATGAATTCGACCACACGGCCCTGCTGATCGACGCGGACATGCGCGCGCCCAGATGCCACGGCATGTTCGGCCTGAAGCGCGGCCCCGGCCTTGCTGACTGCCTGCTGCACGTCAGGCATTTCGGCGAGGCCCTGGTCCATACGGGCCTGGGCAGGCTGGCCTTTCTGCCGGCGGGCGCCCCCGTGCCCAGCCCGGCGGAACTCTTCTCCTCCAACCGGTTGCAGGATCTGCTGCGGGAAATAAAGCAGCGGTATCCCGACCGCATCATCATCATCGACACCTCGCCCATTCTGCCCTTCGCGGAAACGCGGGCGCTCAGCCGCCTGATGGACGGCACGCTTCTGGTGGTGCGCGAAAACGTCACCACCAGAAACCACCTGGAATCCGCCCTGCAGTGTCTGGAAAACAGCCCGCTGCTGGGCCTGGTTTACAACGACGTGGGCAATTACGGACCGGAAAGGGAAGTTTTCAACCTGAGCTATTCCTACTGAGGTCGCCGTGTACCTGCAACACTTCGCCTTGCGCGTCAAACCGTTTGAACTGCTGCCGGATCCGGGCTTTTTGTTCCCCAGCGCGGCGCACAGAAAAGCCCTGGCCTATCTGGAATACGGCCTGCAGGAACATTCCGGCTTCATTTTGCTGACCGGAGAAGTGGGCGCGGGAAAGACCACCCTTATCCGCAGTCTGCTGCGCAAGCTCCCCGGCGGCGTGACCATGGCCAAAGTGTTCAATACCCAGGTCAACGCCGCCCAGCTTGTCCGGCTGATCAACGACGATTTCGGCCTGCCGCCTTCCGGCGGGGACAAAACCGACATGCTGCGCGACCTCAACGCCTTTCTGATCGAGCAGTATGCCGGCGGCCGCCGCTCCGTGCTGGTCATCGACGAAGCCCAGAACCTGGGGCCGGAGCTGCTGGAAGAGATACGCCTGCTGTCCAACCTGGAAACGGAACATGCCAAGCTGCTGCAGATCATTCTGGTGGGGCAGCCCGAACTGCGCGAGCGGCTCTGCTCCCCCGACCTCATCCAGTTGCGGCAACGCATCCTGGTGCACTGCCACCTGACCCCGTTGAACCCTGCGGAAAGCACCGGATACATCCTGCACCGTCTGGAACTGGCCGGCAACCGGCAGGCCGTGGCCTGGCGGGCCGGCTGCCTGGCGGCCATCCATACCGCCACCCGCGGCATACCCAGGCTGATCAACATCCTGTGCGACTACATTCTGCTGGACACCTACAGCGCGGGCAGCCGGGAAGTCACCCTGGAACGGCTTGAGGCATTGCTGGCCCATCTGGATTTCAAGGCCCAGTTCTGGCCCGAAGCCAAACCGCGGCGGGAAAGCACACCGCGCCGGGAAGCGGACAATGCGGAACTGGACGCCCTGCAGGTCAAGGTCGAAGTGCTGATGACAGCCGTGGCCGGACTGGGGCAGCGCCTGGAAGCACTGGAAAAGGGGAACAGGGATTCCGGCGGGGAATTGGCAGCCCTGCGCAGGACGGTAAGCCACATGGAAAATGTTCTGACCTATCTGGCACGGGGTCCCGAAGTTCTGCCCCGCGACCTGGCCGCCATAAAATCCTTGTCCCAGGCGGCTGCAAGGAAGGCAAACGAAACAGGGGCGGGACCAACCGCCGCCGGCAGCGGATAAAGCCGGACGCCGCGCTTTTGCGCCATGGAGTTCCTATGCGCTGTTCACTCTTCCGCATCTGCCTCTGCCTGATTCTTCTGCCGGCACACGCCGCGCTCTGCGGCGAAACCCGGGGGGAAATCGGCCTCGGCCTCGGCACGGAGTATAACGACAACGTGCGGGAAACATCCGGCAACCGCAAAACCGACCTCATAACGCATATCAAGCCTTCCCTCATGCTGCGGCACGAAGGCGGCAGGGTTCAGGGAAAAATCAGCTACAGGGGCGATTACCAGTTCCATGTCAAGGGCACGGACTACGACGATTATTCCCATTACCTGAACGCGACCGGCTTGGGTGAACTGGTGGAGAACCTCTTTTTCCTGGACCTGCAGGAAGACCTGCAGCCCGTATACCGCAATGCCCGGCGCGGTGAAGTGTACGAAGGGGACACCACCCGCAATCAGGTGAACCGCAACCGCTTTTCCGTGTCGCCCTTTTTTGTGCTGAACCCGACGGACCGTCTCAGCCTGCGTTTCGGTTACCGGTTCACGGACCTGCGGTACAGCAAGAACGACGACGGCCGGGGCAGGGACAGGTTCTTTCCGCGTTCGGACAGCGACTATGACTTCAACGCCAACGCCAGCCAGCAGCACACCGTGTTCACCGCCGTCTCGCACGAAGTTTCCGACCGCCTGACCCTGTCCGCCAACGCCGACGTGACGCGCCATCTGGGCGATTCGTCGTACACGGGCGAAGATAACAGCTATTACCGTTACCAGGCCCAGTTCGGCGGCAGCTACGAAATAAGCGAAGGGCTGTCCGCCAGGGTCATGGCCGGGCCGGCCTACACGCGGTACAACGACGGATCCAGCAGCCTGGCCCCCTATATCTTCGCGGAAATCGCCCAAAAAATCGGCCGCAGCGAATTCAACCTGTCCGCGCTCATGGATTTCACCGACGACCCGGAAACCGGGGAAAGCCTGCGTCATTCCGCATACAGCGCAAGCTGGAAAAGGACCTTCGACCGCTCTTCGCTCGGCGCGGGCATCGCATACCACATCTATGACGGGGACCGGAGCGGATCCCGAAGCAGCAACGCCTGGCGGCCCTTTGTGAGCTACGGTTACGAGCTTTCCGACCGCCTGCGTTTCACTGCCGGAAGCAACCTGGACATGGCCGAAGACCGCGACGGCAGTTCATGGGCCTATGCCAGCGCGGGGCTGAAGTATGAACTGGACGAAGGCTCGTGGATCAGCCTGACCTACCGGTACAAATACGCCGACATATCACGGTCCGATTATTACGACTATGGCGGAGGATCGTCGGGATACGGGTCGTATTCCGTAAACAGGATCATGCTCGAGTGTTTCATGCAATTTTAATGGCGCTTTGCAAGGCGAGGTGTGCCATGCGCAATGCTCTGACCATCGACGTTGAAGATTATTTCCATGTCAGCGCTTTTGAAAAATTCATCTGCCGCAGTCAGTGGGAAAACTTGCCCCAGAGGGCGTTGCGCAACACCTGTCGCGTGCTGGACATCCTGGATTACTGGGGGTTGCGCGGCACGTTTTTCATTCTGGGCTGGATCGCCAGGCGCCATCCGTCCCTGATCAGGCGCATCGCCGCCAGCGGGCACGAGGTGGCCTGCCACGGGTATTTTCACCAGCGCATCACCAACATGAGCCCCAAAACCTTCCGCCGGGACGTGACCCGGGCGCGCGCGCTGCTGCAGGACATTTCCGGCCAGAGCGTGGACGGGTACCGCGCGCCCAGCTACACCATCACCGGCAACACTCTGTGGGCTCTGGACGTGCTGATCGAAACCGGGTTCGCCTACGATTCCAGCATCTTTCCCATCCGGCACGACTTGTACGGCATGCCAGGCGCCAGGCGCTTTCCGCACCGCATCGCCAGGGAAGGGGGTTCGATCATGGAATTCCCCCCCACCACCGTGTCCGTGGGCATCGCGGGCAAACGGGTCAATCTGCCGGTGGCCGGGGGCGGTTATCTGCGGCTTCTGCCCGCGAAATGGGTTTCCGCCGCCTTCAGCAGACTGAACCGGGAAGGCCGGCCCTGCATGCTCTATTTCCACCCCTGGGAAATCGATCCGGACCAGCCCCGGATCAAGGCCGCCCTGAAATCCCGGCTGCGCCATTACCTGAACCTGGACACCACGGAGGCGAAACTGCGCCACCTGTTCAGCCAGCACAGTTTCGCCTGCATGAATACCGTGCTTGCGGGGGTATGCGCCGATGTCTGAAACCAGCGTCAGCATCCTGTCCCCGGCGGACGGATCCGGCCGGGAGGAATGGGAAGGCTTCGTCGCTTCGCGCCCCGGGGCCAGCGCCTACCACAGCCTGGTCTGGTGCGATGTCATCCGCGAAGCTTTCGGACATCCCGCCTTTCCGCTTGTCGCCCGCCGGCGGGAGGAGATACGGGGGGTGCTGCCCCTGGTGCTGGTGGCGGGCAGGCTGTTCGGCCGTTTTCTGGTATCCATGCCCTTTGTCAATTACGGCGGCGTGCTGGCCGCGGACGAATCCGCCGCCGCCGCGCTTTTGTGCGCGGCGGAAGAGCTGATGCGCGATCTGGATGCCCGCAGCGTTGAACTGCGCCGCCCGGGCATCCCCCGGCCGGACATGCCGGGGCGCGGGCACAAGGTTGCCCTGCTGCTGGACCTGGACCCCGATCCCGACCGGCTCTGGCGCGCTTTCAAGGACACGGTGCGCAACCAGGTACGCAAGGCGCGAAAAAACGGCCTGGAAGCGACGGCCGGCGGCGCGGAACTGCTGGACGATTTCTACGGGGTCTTTTGCGTGAACATGCGTGCGCTGGGCACGCCGGTTTACGCGAAGGACTTCTTCGCCACGGTCTTGCGCAGCCTGCCGCGGGATATCCGCATCGTCGCCGTCCGCCGGGGAAGCCGGACCCTGGCCGCGGGCATCACCTACGCCCACGGCGGGGTCACGGAAATGCCCTGGGCTTCTTCCCTGCCCGCATTCCGCCATTTGTGCCCGAACAACCTGCTATATTGGGAAGCCGTCCGCGAAGCCTGCCTCCAGGGCCGCGCGCTGTTCGATTTCGGCCGTTCCAGCCCCGGAAGCGGCCCCTGGCGGTTCAAAATCCAGTGGGGCGCGCGGGAAGAACCGCTGTGCTGGGATTATATCCTGCCGCCGGGCATGCGGCCGCCCGACGTGACCACGGCCAATCCGAAATTCCGGCTGGCTTCCGCCGTGTGGAAGCTGATGCCGCTGGGCCTTACCCGCCTGCTTGGCCCGAGGATCGTGCGATGCATCCCCTGAACTTCTGGCGCATGCTGCCGCCCGGCGCGGCCCCGGTCAGCCCGGCGGGCATTCTGCGAGGGCTTGCCGCGCGGCGGGAAAGCGAAGCCGCGCTGGACGCGCTACGCCGGGACTGCATCCGCCTGCTCGGCACGCCGCACATATTTTTCGCCGGAAGCGGCCGTTCCGCCCTGGCCCGGCTCTTCGCCGCCCTGCGCCGCAAAAATCCCGGCCGGGACCAGGTGCTGCTGCCGGCTTACGCCTCGTATTCCCTGCCCGCCGCCGTTGTGCGCGCGAACTGCAGGGTGGCTCTGTACGACCTTGAACCGCGCGGCCTGGCCCCGGATACGGCGAGCCTGCGCCGCGCCCTGGGCGAGAAGACCCTGGCCGTGGTGGCCGTGCACCAGTTCGGCTATCCGTTCGACCTTGCGCCCCTGGCCCCCCTCTGCCGCGAAGCGGGGGCCGCCCTGGTGGACGACGCGGCCCAGGCTCTGGGCGCGGAAACGAACGGCCGCCTTGCCGGAACCATGGGCGACGCGGGCCTGTTCAGCCTGGGCCGGGCCAAACCGCTGACCGCCGTGGACGGCGGCATCCTGGCCGTCCGCGACGAAAAGCTGGCCGCGGATCTCCGGTCTTTTTTCAGCCCGGACGCGGCCGGCTGGGACACGCGGCCGGACTGCCTGCTGCCGCTCAAGGCCATGGCCCTCTGCCTGCTGCGCCGGCCCGGCCTGTACCGCCTGCCCGCCTCGCTCCGCTTTCTCGGGCTGGGGGCCTCCATTTTCGATCCGGATTTCGCCGATGCGCCGCTGACCGCCTTTCAGGCCGGGATGGCGGCCTTTGCCCTGAGGGGCCTGCACGCCGCCAACCGGGCGCGGGCGGACAAGGCCGCCGCGTACCAACAGGGCCTGGAAGGCGCCCGCTGGCGCGGACTTGTCCCGCAACGCGGCGCGCGCCCCATCCATCTGCGCTTCCCCGTGCTGCCCCGGGACGACAACGGCCCCTGGCCCGACCCCGCGTCCCCGGCCTGCCGCCGCCTGGGCATCAGCCGGGGATTTCCCCTGTCTTTGGCCGACCTGCCGGCGTTGCGGCCGCATCTGGCCGGCGGACCGGACAGCGGCGGCTTTTCCGGCGCGCGGATGCTGGCGCGGCGCCTTCTCACCCTGCCTACCCATGATCTTGTGCGCGAAGCCGACTGCCGGGCCGTCTGCGCCCTGCTGCGGGGCGGCGCGCGGGCCGGAAACCCGGTCCGGATCACCGGGGAACAGGAGGGCCGCCCATGACCGTCCTGCTCCTCTGCCTGATCCTGCCCGCGTACGCCTTTTGCGGCTATCCGCTGCTGCTCGCCCTGCTGGATCGCCCCCCGGCGAAACCCGGACGCGACCCCGTGGACGCGACGGATCCGCCTTCGATCAGCGTGCTGCTGTCCGTGTATAACGAGCAGGCGGCCATAGCGCGGAAAATCGAAAATTTTCTGGAACTGGAGTATCCCGCGGACAAGCTGGAAATGCTCGTCGTCTCCGACGGCAGCACCGACGCCACGGAAGATATGGCCGCCCCGTACCTGGACGAGCGCGTCCGGCTGCTGCGCCAGGACGGCCGCAGGGGCAAGACGGCGGCTCTCAATCTGGCCGCGTCGCAGGCCGGGGGTGAACTGTTGTTCTTTACCGACGCCGACGCCATGCTGCGGGCCGACTGCCTGCGCCGTCTGGCCGGAGCCTTTGCCGACCCCGCCGTGGGCTTGGCCGGAGGCCGCAGCCTGTACCTGGACGGCAATGGCCGCGAAACCGCCGGCAGCATGTACCGCCGCTACGAGGAATGGATCAAGGAACGCGAGGGCCGCCTGTGGGGCATCGCGGGCGCGGACGGCGCGGTGTACGCCCTGCGCCGCGAACTCTATGCGCCGTTGCCGCCCGAATGCATCAACGACCTGATCCACCCGGTGCAGGCGGTGCTGGCCGGCAAAAAAGCCGTGGCCGTTCCCGGCGCCCTGGCTCTGGAACCGGCGTCCGAAAGCGGCGGCGGTTCCGAACTGGCCCGGCAGACCCGGATCATGGCCCAATCCTGGCTGATAGCCCTGCGCTGTACGCCGGAACTGCTGCGGCACAGACGCTGGGGCTTTTTGTGGCAGTTTTTCTCGCACAAAATTCTGCGCTGGCTGGTCCTGCCCCTGCTGGGCCTTGCCGCCGCGCTGGCCCTGCGCCTGCCGGGAACGCTGCCCGCCCTGACCCTGGCCGGTATGGCCGCGCTCTGCCCGGCCGCCTGGCTGGGATTTCGCGGCAAAGGCGGCAGGCTGTGCCGCGCGGCCTGGCTGTTTCTGGTCCAGAGCCTGGCCGCCATGCTGGGCTTGTTCCGCCTGGCGCGGGGGGACCGTTTTGTAACCTGGACGCCGAAGGGGCAGTGACATGCGCAGCATCCTGGTCACATCGGCCGGCACCAGAATGGCCTATGCCATGTGCAAAAGCCTTGCCGCCAAAGGATTTCGCGTGTACGCGGGCGACAGCGCCGCCTTGCCCATGACCGCTTTTTCCCGATATTGCGCCGGATCGTTCCGCTACGCATCCCCTTTCACCCGTGAAGAACAATTCTGGGCCGACCTGCTGGAATTCATCGAACGCAAGCGCATCGACGTGCTCATTCCCGTGCTGGAAGAAACCTACTGCCTGGCCCGGACGCCCGAGCGCCTGCCCGCATCGGTGCATACCCTGCTGCCCCGTTACGCGCACGTGCTCGCCGTGCACGACAAAGGCAGGCTGAACAGCCTGGCGGAAAACCTGGGCATACCCGTGCCCCGGTCCCGCGAAGCTACGGACCTGCTGCGCGTACCCCGGCCGGTTCCGGAACCTGTTCCTTTCCCGGCTCTGCTCAAACCCAAACAGGGCGGCGGGGGCTGGGCCATGCGCCGCGTTCCGGACGCGGCGAGCCTGGAGAGGGCCCTGCACGAACCCGGCTTTCCGGCGGAGCGTTTCATCCTGCAGCAGGAAATTCCCGGAGAAACCCTCTGCGTCTGCGCCATTTACGCAAACGGCCGCCGCATCGCGTCCGACGCGTACAAAACCCTGCGCGCGTATCCGCATCCGTACGGCCAGGCCACCTTTCGGGTCAGCGTGCCCGGCGGTCCGGCCATGGATCATTTTACGGCCCTGCTGGATTACCTCGGCTGGAACGGGGTATGCGAGGCGGATTTCATCCGGGACAGCGCGGGCCGGGTGTATCTGCTGGACGTCAATCCCCGGTTCTGGGGGGCTCTTGCCCAGAACATCGCGGCCGGAATGGATTATCCCGAATACTACCGCCTGCTGGCCTCGGGCGTGTCCGATGTCGCGGCGGGCACCAGCGTTCTCGGCGTGCGCACCCGCTGGCTGGGGGGCGACCTGATGCGCCTGGCCGCGGAACTGCGGCGGGGTCCGGGGCGTCTGTCCGCGTTGCGGCGCAGCCTGGCCGGCGGCGAAAAAGCGCAGGCCCTGGATGACTGGAGCCTTGCGGACCCCCTGCCTTTCCTGGTCTGGCTGGTCCGCCAGTGCGGCAACAAAGCGCTGGGCGTCAAGCCGGACGCCCTGCCCGGAGTGTGGTGCTGAAATGGCCAACGTTGTGCTCATATACGCGATCATGCTCATCACGCTGGGCAGGGGGCTGGATTTCTTCCCCGTCCTGGCGCCGTTCCAACTGGCCAAGGTCGTGCTCGCGCTGGCCCTGCTTCATGTGCTCGCCCTGGAATTCCCTTCGCTGAAGCGCACCCTCCGGAGCAAGCCCTTCACGCCGTCCATCGGGCTGCTCATCCTGCTTGCGGGATGCGGCATTCCGTTCAGCGTCTGGCGCGGCGGGGCCTTCGGCACCTTCATCCTGTATCTGAAAACGGTCTGCGTGTTCATGGTGCTCTGCGCTCTGGCCGGCGACAGGCGCGCCGGCGCCATGCGCACGGCCGCCGTGGCCACGGTGGGCATGCTGGCGGCGCTGATGCTCGCCGACAAAGGCACGGGCAGGATACGGGTCAGCGCCACGTATGATCCCAACGACATCGCCCTGCTGTTCGTCACCTTCCTGCCCTTTGCGGTGACGGAAGCGCTGGCCGGAAACAGGCTGCTGCGCCTGCCGGCCTGGGGCGTCGCCGGCGCGGCCTTGGTCAGCGTCGCCCTCACCCAGTCCCGCGGGGGGATCATCGCCCTGGCGGCCGTGGGAATCCACGCCCTGCTGCTGGCCGGCAAACGCGCCTGGCTGCTCGTTCCCGCCGTCGGCGCGGCGGCGCTCATCATCCTGGTCCATGCCGACCCGCAGTTGTGGGAACGCTTTCAGGGACTGCACAGCCGGAGCGACTATAATTTCAGCGACCGCGGCGGCCGCCTGGAAATCTGGAAAGAAGGGCTGCAGATCATGCTCCGCCGTCCCCTGCTCGGCGTGGGCATCGGGCAGTTCAGTTCCGCCCTGTCCACGCTCGGCAGCGGCATCTACAAAGCGGCCCACAACAGCTTTATCCAGATCGGGGCGGAACTCGGCATCGCCGGACTGTGCGTGTACAGCGCCATGCTGCTGCGCATCCGCCGTTTCTGCCGCGACGCCCTGGCCGATCCGGACGCCGGGCGGGCCTTCCGCCTGCGCTGGCATGCGCTGCTTCTCGCGCTCACGGGTTTTGCGGCCGGCAGCCTCTTTTTGTCCCAGGCGTACAGCGGCATACTGTATACCCTTCTCGCCCTGGCCGTGGCCATGCAGGCGGAGCGGCAGCGGGAAACCACGCTCCGGACGGCGGAAACGCGGCAGAAAAATGGCGGACCCGCCCGCATCGAAGCGCAGGAGGAAAAAAGCCTGGCCGCTCGGGCGGCCAGGGTCCGCGCCGCGCGGGAAGCGCTGCTCAGCCGGGGGGACGCGCGCCATACCGCCGGAGGGAGGAAGCCATGAGCACCCTCGGCTACTTCACGCGCAATTCCATGTTCCGTCTTTTTTCTTTGGGCGTGACCATGGCCATGGCTTTCGTAGTCACCCCGCACATGCTGCGTTGCCTGGAAAACAGCGGATACGGAGTCTGGATGCTCATTTCCACGCTGGCCGGGTATTTCATGCTGCTGGATCTCGGCCTGTTCCAGGCTGTCAGCAAACACGCGGCATCCGCTTACGCCGCCGGGGATGAAGAGAGATGCCGCCGCGTGTATTCCACAGCCCTGTTCATGGGCGGCCTGACCTGCCTTGTCGCCCTGATCCTGTCCGGCATTCTGGCCCTGTGCATTGACCGCTTCACTTCGTCCGCGGCGGGTATTCCCTCCGCCGGCACGGCTCTCGGCGTTTTTTCGGCCTCCGTTGCGGTACTGCTGCTGTTCCGCGCATCCCAGGCCATCCTGACCGCGCAACTGCGCTGGAACATTCTGGCCGGCCTGAGCATGCTCCATGCCGTTTTCAACTGCGTCCTGACGCTTTGGCTGCTGGCCCCCGCGCTGTCCGTGACGGAAAACCTGCTGCGCCTCGCCCTGATCATGGCCTGCGGCAATGTGCTGGAATACGTCGGGCACTTCTGCCTGACGCTGCGGACCGGACGGCCCCCGTTGCGCCTGTCCGCCCTTTCCGCCGCCACGGCCAAAGATCTGCTCCGCTACGGGCTGCCGGTCATCGTCTCCAACCTCGGCACCCTGCTCAAACGGCGGACCCAGATTTTCATCGTGGCCTCGTTTCTGGGTCTTTCTGCTGTCACCCTGTTCTCTCTCGCCCAGCAGCTTATCAATTACATGAGTTCGGTCATGCTGAGCGCCTTCGGCATCATGAGCCCCTATTTCAGCCGCATGCAGGCCAGGGGGGAAATGGAAAACTGCCGGAGGGCGCTGCTGGAATCCATGGAATTCAGCTACGCCGCGGCCGCCTATCTGGGGCTGTGCGTCATTTTCTACGGCGGCCTTTTTCTGGCCCGCTGGCTGGGACCGCAGTACGGCTCGGTGCAGGCCCTGCTGCTGCCTCTGGGCCTGGCCGGGATCATCAATTTCGGGAGCGGCGTGGTGAGCGGTTTTTTGCTCGGCATCGGCGCGCACCGATTCCAGGCCACGCTCAGCGTCGGCGAGGGTTTGTGCGGCACGGCTTTCGCCGTCCCAGCCGCCTGCCTGTATGGCATGGAAGGTGTTGCCTGGGTCATGGCCGCAGCCACCTTCACTGTGCAACTGGGCATTCTGCCCGCGCATGTCTGCCGGACGGCCGAACTGAGGCCGGGCGTATACTACCGCGTTCTTCTGGGCACCGTGGCCGTGCAGGTTGGCGCGCAGGGGCTGTATTACCTGTGCGTCATGAACCGCCTCAGCCCCGATTACGGCACCCTTGCCCTGGCCTGCGCCGGACAGTTCGCCGTGACGGCGCTGACGCTGGGACTGTGCATCCGCTTCAGGCAACGCGCCTGGCAGGAGGTTGCAAAAAATGCCCTGCCCTGACGTCAGCGTCATCATGCCCGCGTACAACACCCTGCCCTGGCTGGGGCAGGCCGTGGAATCCGTTTTGCTGCAGGAAGGGCCGTCCTGGGAACTTATTATCATCGACGACGGGTCAACGGACGGCACAGCGGCCCTGGCCCGGCGGTATGCGGCCCTGGACGGGCGCATCCGCGTACTGGACAACCAGGGGCAAAAAGGCGCGGGAGGCAGCCGCAACACCGGGTTGAAGGCCCTGCGCGGCCGCAGCGTGTTTTTTCTGGACAGCGACGACGCGCTGAACCCCGACGTCCTGGCGGCCCTGCACGCCGCCCTGGCGCGGGCCAACAGTCCGGCGGCGCGGGGGCGCCATGCCACCTTCTGCCAGCAGCGCTGGGCAACGCGTCAATCAACGCACCGCAACCGGCCGGATACGCTTTCGATTCCTCTGGGGTGCTTCTGCGAACATCTGTTCCGGGCGGATTTCCTGCTGGCTAACGATATTTTTTACCCGGAAGAGCAAATACGCGGCCAGGACACCTCGTTTCTCTGCCATGCCTACGCCCATCTGGACAGCCCCCCGGCATTGCTTGACGCTCCCGCCTTTCTTTATCGCATCAACCACAAACCCCAACCGGCGGCGGCGAACAGCCCGGACATTTTTCTTGAGCGCGCCCGCCGCATCATCGCCTGTTTCAGGGATCACGGGAAAAACGACTGGATCCCCGCATTTGTCGAGCACCACGTTCTGCCCGGCTGGCTGCCCTGCCTGCACGCCGCGCAACAGGCCGGCGAAGAAGCGGCCATGGCCTTCATCGCCGCGTGCCTCCGGCTTTTTGTCCTGGCCGGCGATGCGGCGTCCGCCTCCTTGCGCGAGCAGACGGGGGCGGCGGCGGACGCCTTCATGGAACGCCGCGCCGACGGCGACGCCGGCGGCATTTTGCATCTTTTGAATCGGCAGGGTTTGATCCGGCCGCCCCGGCCTTACACGGGCATTGCCCGCAACCCGGAAGAGCCGGGCTGGCGGGCCTACCGCCTGTCCCGGCGCTGCTGCAACCTGTTGCGTTCGCCCGAAACGCGGCGGGCGCTGCTGTATCTGGAAACGCTCAAGCGGCGCGCCGCGCGGCGGATGGCCGAACAGGCGCGCGACAAACCGAAATGAGGGGAGACACCATGGCTGCCCCGGACATCAGCGTGATCATGCCCGCATACAACGCCGCGCCCTGGCTGGGCCAGGCGGTGGAATCCGTGCTGCTGCAGGAAGGGCCGGCCTGGGAACTTCTCATTATCGACGACGGTTCCACGGACGGCACGGCGGGCATGGCCCGCCGCTATGCGCGTTTGGACCCTCGCATCCATGTGCTGCGCAACACCGGACAAAAAGGCCCCGGAGGGGGACGCAACACGGGGCTTCACGCCGCGCGCGGCAGCGCCGCGCTCTTTCTGGACAGCGACGACGCCCTCTGGCCCGAAGCCTTGAGCGCCCTGCACATGACGTTGCGGCAAAGCGGGAATCCTGTGGTCCTGGGAGAAAAAAGCGCTTTCTGCGAACAACGCTGGCTGGCCGTGGCGCCCGTTGCGGACAGGCCCCGCCGCCTGTTCGCCCCGCTTGCCGTCAGTTTCTGCCAGCATCTTTTCCGGACGGATTTTCTGGCGGAGCGGGGGATCGCCTTTCCGGAAGACCTGATCATTTCCGAGGACTCGCTCTTTCTGGCCCACGTTTACGCGCATCTGCACGACCCGCCGGAACGGACGGCCGCACGCGTTTTCCTTTACCGCGTCAACCACAAGCCCCGGAGCCCCTCCCCCGCCAAGGCTGCGGCTTTTCTGCGCCGCTTTCCTCCGGTTCTGGAGACTTTCAGGCGGCGGGGCAGGGAAGAGTGGATTATCCCCTATCTGGAGCGCTATTTCCTGCCGGAGTGGTTGCAGCATCTGCATACCGTGCGGGAATCCGGCCCGGCGGACGTTCCGGCCTATCTGGATGCCTGTCTGGAATTGCTCGCATCGCTGCCGCGCGGGCCGGACGGCGCCCTGCGCCGCCGGCTTGGAACAGCGGCGGACGCCATCCGGCCTCTCTCCGGCTCGAACGACGCGAAAACCACTTTGGATATTCTGGAGCAGCACGGCCTGCTCACGGCCCCGTCCCGTTTTCTGGGCATCAATCCCGACCCGCCCCGGCCGGGCTGGTACCGCTTTTCCCGGCGCCTGGGCAACCTCATGCACTCCGGCGAAACCCGCCGGACCCTGGCCTACCTGGCGCGGCTGCGCTGGCGTTCGCGCCGCCGCCTGAGGCCGAACCATCCGGGAGGTTGCCCATGCTGAGCGGCCGTGATTTCATCGTGTTTTCCGACGACTGGGGCCGGCATCCCTTCAGTTGCCAGCACATCATGCGCCATTTCCTGCCCCACAACCGCCTGCTGTGGGTCCACACCATCGGCCTGCGCCGCCCCCGGCTGTGCTGGTACGATATCAAGCGCGCGGCGGAAAAAATTTGTTCCTGGGTCCTGCCCCGGCCCCGCGCCGAGAACGGCGAACCGCCGCCGGACAACCTGCATATTCTCTCCCCGGTCATGCTGCCCTTCAACACCGTTCCGGGCATCCGCGCCGTCAACCGCACAAGCGTGGTCCGCGCCGTGCGGCGCGCGGCGCGCGGACTGGGCATGCGTTCGCCCGTGCTGCTGGCCACGGTGCCCAACGCGGCCGATTACGTGGGCCATCTGGGGGAAGAACTGGTCGTATATTACTGCGTGGACGATTTCACCGTCTGGCCCGGCATGAACCAGCCGGCGCTGGTCCGGGAACTGGAAAACGCCCTGCTGGCCAGATCCGATCTGGTGGTTGCCGTTTCCGATTCTCTCCGCGTCTCACGGCGCAACGGCCGCGCCCCCACCCGCCTGTTGACCCACGGCGTGGACAGCGAACATTTTGACCGCAGCGGCGCGAGGCCCCCCGTGCCGCCTGCCCTGTACGGCCTGTGCGGCAGGGGCCGCCCCCTGATCGGCTTTTACGGCCTGATCGACAGCCATTTTGATGTCGGCCTGCTGGCCGGCGTGCTGGATGCGCGCCCCGGCTGGCATATCCTGTGCATTGGAACCAGGCGCATCAACCTGTCCGAACTGGAAAGGCGGCCCAACTTCACCTGGCTTCCGGCCATGCCGTACGCCGAACTGCCGCTGGCCGCCGCGCAGTTCGACGCGGCGATCATCCCGTATCTGGTGAACGCGCACACCCGGACGGCCAATCCCCTCAAGCTGCGCGAATACATCGCCACGGGCAGGCCGGTGATCACCACCCCCATGCCCGAAGTTTTCCGCTTCGAAGGCTGCGTGCGCATCGCCGACGGGCCGGAAGCTTTCGTGGCGGCCATTGAGGATGCCCTGCTCGCCGGCGTTCCGCCGGAAGGCTGCCGGGACCTTTTGCGCGGCGAGACGTGGGCGGACAAGGCCGAGCTCCTTTCCGGCTGGATCGGGGACCGCCTTGCCGAAAAATCCGCATACAGGGAGGCGGCGGCATGAAAGCGCGGGTATTCGTCGCTCTGGCCTCCGGCATTCTGGGCGGCCCCGGCAAAGGGCTGGCGCAGTTCCTGCGCACCGGCGGCCTGGATGGCTGTTACCCCCTGATGGCCTGCTACAACACCCGGCCGGACCAGTCGGACACCGAATACATCCTGGCCATGCGGGCCACGGGCGCGCCGGTGGCGGTCCTGCGCCAGCGCCGCGCGCTGGATTTCGGCCTGGTGGACCAAGGCCTGCGCCTGGTGCGCGAGCACGGCATCACCCTGCTGCAGTCCCACGGCTATAAAAGCCACGTGCTCTGCTGCCTGCTGCGCCGCCGGACAAACCTGCCCTGGGTGGCCTTTGTCCACGGCTGGACGGCGGAGGATCTGAAAATCCGCCTGTACAACGCGCTGGAGCAGGCCATGCTGGTGCTGCCGGACCAGATCGTCGCCGTATCCGAATCGCTGCGCGGCCGTATTCTGCCGCCGGCCAGAGCCAGGTGCCTGGTCATTCCCAATGCCGTGGATCCGCGGGAACTGGCGGATGCGGACCCCGCCCGCGACATCAGGGCGGAGATGGGCATCGCGCCGGAATCTCTGGTTTTCGGCGTGGCGGGACGCCTCAGCCCGGAAAAAGGCCAGCACGTCTTTCTGCGCGCCCTGGCGCTGGCCGGAGAACGCGATCCCCGTCTGGCCGGCCTGTTGGTCGGCGGCGGGCCGGAAGAGGAAAAACTGCGCGAGCAGGCCCGCAATCTGGGCCTGGAAGGCCGCTGCTTCTTCGCCGGGCAGGTGCGGGGCATGGCCCCCTATTACCGGGCCATGGACATTCAGGTGCTGCCCTCGCTCAGCGAGGGCATGCCCAACGCCGCCCTGGAAGGCATGCTGCTGGGCAGGCCCCTGATCGCCTCCAGGGTCGGCGGGGTGCCGGAAGTGGCGGAAGACGGCGTCAGCGGCCTGCTGCTGCCCGGCGGCGACGAACACGCCCTGGCCGCGGCCATGCTGCGCCTGGCCGATGACGCATCGCTGCGCGCCGCCCTCGCGAAAGCCGGCCAAACGCGGGTGCGGAGCAATTTCGTGCCGGAAATCAGGACCCGGCGCATTCTCGAGATGTATGCCGCGCTGCTGCGGCGCGCAGCCGGAAGGAGATACCCCGATGCATGCATGGACCCGCTTTAAACTGGCCGTCAAACGCCGGGAAACACCGTTTCATTCCCGCCTGCACGACCTCGCCCGCGCGCTGATGGGGTTTTCCGTGCCGGCGATCCCCGGCCTGCACCGGTTTTTGTACCACGAATGGGCGACGCGCACGTCCGTCTGGCACGGTTTCTGGCGCGTCGTCTATTACGAGCCGATGTTCAAATCCGTGTGCGCCAGCGTGGGGAAAGGGTTCAAACTGTATTACGCCGGCAACGGCATCTGCCGCATCCTCGGCAACCTGTCCGTGCATCTCGGCGACAATGTGACCCTGTTCGACAACGCCGGCCTGGCCGGACTGCGCCTGTTCGACAATCCGGAACTGCGCGTCGGCAGCAACTGCTATATCGGACCGGGCATGCGCATCTCCGTGGCCGAGCGCGTGACCATCGGCGAGTACTGCATGATGGGGAACACCATGATCCTCGACAACGCGGGGCACCCGGCGGACGCCGGCGAGCGCTGCATACCCGGCGGCGGGCTTCCCGACAGGCACACGGTCAGGCCCGTGGCCATCGGCGATTTCTGCATCATCTACCCCCACTGCTGCATTTATCCCGGCACGCGCATGGGCGACGGCGTCGTGGTCAAAGTGGGCACGCACGCCAAAGGAACCATACCCTCTTTCTCCATGATCGAAGGCAACCCCTGCCGCATCGCCAAGCTGCTGCCCATACCGGAAGGCCTGCGGGAACGGGTGGGGGAGGAACGCTTCGCCGCGTGGCAGCGGGAGCGGCAGGCCTATCTGGAAGAACACGGAGAGCCCCGATGCTGAAACGTCTTGTGCAGGTACTCTTTCTGGCGCCCGGCCTGGGTTTCTTCCTGTGGTGGAAGCTCGCCGCGCTGGCGTCCGGACGCACGCGGGCCTTCATGGGCGTCTCGCAGTTTCTGGCCCTGTGGCCGGGGCTGCCAGGCGTCTGGCTGCGCGCGGCCTTTTACCGCCTGGCCCTGCCGGAATCGTCGCAGAACACGGTCATCGAATTCCTGACGGTTTTTTCCAGCCCGGATGCCGCGCTCGGCCGGCACGTATCCATCGGCTCGGGCTGCACCATCGGCCGGGCCGTCATCGGCGATCACTGCATCCTGGGTTCGCATATTTCCGTCACCAGCGGCCGCAGGCAGCACGGTTTCGCCGACCCGGCCACGCCCATCCGCCTGCAGGAAGGCGCCAGGGAAACCGTCGCCATCGGCCGGGACTGCTGGATAGGCAACGCCGCCGTCATCGCGGCCGACGTGGGCGAAGGCAGCGTCGTGGCGGCCGGCAGCACGGTCGTGCACCCTGTGGAACCTTTTTCCGTCGTTGCCGGCAACCCGGCAAAAGCCGTGGGCCGGCGCGGCCCGGGCCCGCAACGGAACGCGGCAGGGGAAGGAGCGGACGCATGCGGTCCTGCGTGATGCAACTGCTGATGGGGCTGAACCCCGGCGGGGCCGAACGCCTGGCCCTGGACCTGCTGGACGCGGGCAGGGACCATTTCCGCGGCCTGCTGGCCGGGCTGTTCTTCGCGCCGGGCAAACTGGCCGACCAGGCCGGGACGCGGGGCGTCGCCTGCCTGGCCCTGCGCGCGGACGGCATGAGCCGCGTCCGCGCCGTCTGGGAACTGTACCGCGCGCTGCGACGGCACAAAGTCACCATGCTGCACGTTCAGGCGGGCTATCTTCTGCAGTTCGCCCTGCCCGCGGCAAAGGCGGCCGGCGTGCCGCTGGTCTATACGGAGCACGCCCTGCACTCCCTGCGGACCAAACCCAGGCTCCGCCTGTTCGTGAAAACGGCCGCCTGCCTCGCTCAGGGAGTCACCGCCGTCAGCCGGGAAGTGGCGGACTATTTCATTGGCACGCTGCGCATCAACCCGCGGCGGGTGCGGGTTATCCCCAACGGGGTGGATCTGCGGACCTTTTCCCCGCGCGGCGAAAAAGCCCCCCTGCCCTGGAGCGGAGCCGGGCTGACCGTGTTCGGCAACGTGGCCCGCCTGACCGAGGCCAAGGACCACGGCACGCTGCTGCGGTCGTTCGCCCTGCTGCGGCGCGAACATCCCGGCGCGCGGCTGCTGCTGGTGGGCGACGGCGAAACCCGGCCGGAACTGGAGCGGGACATCGCCGATCTGGACCTGGGGGATCGCGTCCACCTGGCCGGCATGCAGTCCGACATTGCCGGGCATCTGCGGGCCATGGACGTTTTTGTGCTCTCCTCCCGGCGGGAGGGGTTCCCCATGGCCGTGCTCGAAGCCATGGCCTGCGGCCTGCCCGTGGTCAGCACCGCGGCCGGGGGCATCGCCGGCCTGAACGCGGCCGGGGACTTTGTGCGCCTGGTGCCGCCGGAAAATCCGGAGGCCCTGGCCGCGGCCCTGGCCGCGCTGGCGCGCGACGCGGATGAAGCCGCCGCCCGGGGCGGCCGGGGCCGGGATCTGGTGACGAAAGAATATGACGGAAAGCGCATGGCTGAACGCTATTTCCGCCTGTACCGCGAAACGGGAGGCATATTATGATCGGGTATCTGCGCGAAGCGCTGTACCAGTTGCGCGGGCATAACCGCTATGCCCATTTCAGGGAAAGCAAGGCCCTGGAAAAACTGCCGGCCGAAGAATTGCGCCAGCGTCAGTTCTGGCTGCTGTCCTCGCTGCTGCGGTATGCGTATACCAATGTCCCATACTATCGCCGTTGCTTTGAAAATCTGCGGATCACCCCCGAAGACATCCGGTCCTTTGAGGAATTCGCCGCGTTTCCGGTACTGACCCGGCAGAATATCGAGGACAATCTCGGCGAGCTGCTTTCCGGCTCCATGCTGGAAAGCATGCGGTACTGCAACTTCAGCGGCGGCACCACCGGCAGGCCGGTGCGCTTTTACCAGGACCTGCGCCTGCGCGAGACCATGGAGTCACACTGGCTGCTCTGCCTGTCTTTCGCCGGCTGGAAACCGTCGGACATGGTCGTCTGCATCTGGGGCAACCCGCGTGACACCGGCTCGACCCTGATCCGGGGCGGGCTCAGGCCCTGGCTGGCCGGGCAGTTGACCCTGAACGCCTACCGATACGGCAGGGGCGAGCTTGAAGCATGGCTGGGGGCCATCGGGCGCTACCGCAGGGTCTTTTTGTACGGGTACGCCTCGGCCATCGCCGATCTGGCCGGATTTCTGCTGGATACCGGGGGGAAAACCCCCAATGTGCGCGGGGTCGTCACCACGGCCGAAACCCTGGACCGGAACCGGCGCGAACTGATCGGCCGGGCTTTCGGCTGCGGGGTGCACGACCAGTACGGCAGCAGGGAAGTGCCCGGCGTGGCTTCCGAATGCTCCGAGGGCGGCATGCACCTTCTGACCCATTCGGCCTATGCGGAATTTCTGCCCCTGAGTCCGGAAGAACACGGCGAGCACGGCCTCGGCGAGGATGGCGGCGGCATGCGCCGCATCGTGCTGACCGGCCTGACCAACCGGGCCATGCCGCTGATCCGCTATGAAATCGGCGACATGGGCGCCCCCAGGGACGGAATTTGCCCTTGTGGCCGGGGGTTCCCGCTCATGCGGATGAGTCTGGGGCGCCTTGGCACCACCCTGCTGGCCCCGGACGGCAGGCGGATGTACAGCACCTTTTTCGTCCGCCAGATGTACGGAGTGGACGGCGTCAGCGCCTTCCAGTTCCGCCAGACGGCCCGCGATCTGGTCAGGCTGTATGTCGTGCGCGGCAAGCGTTTTTCCGAAATATCCGCAACCAAGCTTCAAACCCTGCAGGAAACTTTTCCCCAAACCCTCTGCCCCGGCATGCGCCTTGAGCTCGATTACGTGGACGAAGTGCCGCGCACGCAGGGCGGCAAGCACCGCCACGTGATCTGCGAGGTGGAAGCGTGAAAAGGCGGACCCATGCATAACCGCTCATCCTGCATGATGCTGCATTCCGTCGGCGTGACGGATCCCGCGTGGCGCTGGGGATTTTTGACCATGCCCGTGGAGAATTTCGCGGCATTCCTGCGCCTGGCCCGCCGGGCCGGGTACCGCGGCGTGACCCTGGACGAATACCGGGGCACGGCGGAAGCGGGCCGCCTGGGCAAAGAACGGCTGCTGGCCCTGACCTTTGACGACGGATACCTGGACAACTGGGTATACGCCGCGCCCCTGCTGCGGGAATACGGCTTTACCGGCACGGTGTTCGTCAGCACGGACTTCATCGACCCCGGCCCTGACCCCCGTCCGCAGTGGGACGGCCGGTCCGGGGATCGGCCGTCCGCTTCCGGCTATCTGAACCTGGGCGAACTGCGCCGGCTGGACGCCGACGGCGTGCTGGACGTGCAGTCCCATGCGGCGACCCACACATGGTACCCCCGCGGCCCGCGCATCACGGATTTTCGCAGTCCCGGCGACGGCTACTGCTGGATGGACTGGAATGACGATCCCGGCGGAAAGTGGCGGCATCTGACCCCGCCGCAGCGGCCCGAAACCTGGGGCGATCCGGTGTATGAACACCACAAGGCCCTGTCCGGGCCGCGCTATCGCCCCAACGAAGATCTGGGAAGCGCCCTGCGCGAGTATGCGGCCGCGCGCGGCCGGGACTTTTTCGAGCGCCCCGGATGGCGGGACGAGTTGTTCGCCCTGGCGGCGGCGCTGCAGCGGGACCTGCCGCCCGGCGTCATGGAAAGCCGGGAGGAATATCTGGCCAGAGCCGGGGCGGAACTGGCGGATTCCGCAAGCGTTCTGGGCGCGGCCCTGAACAAGAACATCCGCTGGCTGTGCTGGCCCGGCGGCGGCTATTCGCCGGAACTGTTCGCGCTGGCCGGCCGCCTGTATGCGGGAACCACCGTCGCATCCGGCGACCGCGGCGCCGATGCGCCGGACGCTTCCGGCTGTTTCCGGCTGCGCCGTTTCGGCCCCTTGACGGCGGGCAGGGAACCCCGGATCCGCTATCTGCACCCGTTCGTCAACCTTCTCTATCTTGAGGAACAACGCGCGAGAAATCCGTTGACGCGCCTGATCCGGGGCGGATTGACCCGCTTCGCACGCTGGAGAACGCCATGACTTTCGCTCAAGCCGTCCGTGAGCGCCGCCCGCAGCTTCTTGTGCTGTTCGCCCTGCTGGCGCTCGTGTATGCCCCGGTATATCCGCGCATGTTCGGCGACTGGCTGCATGATCCCAATTATTCCCACGGATTTCTGGTGCCGCTGGTTTCCGTCTGGTTCGTCCGCGCTTCCTGGCCGGAGTTGCGGGACCATGTGCTCGCGCCGTCCGCCCGGGGCTTTGTTCTGCTGCTTTTCGGCCTGATGCTGCTGGTTGCGGGGGTGACCCTGTCGGAACTGTACACCAGCCGCTCTTCCCTGGTCTTCATCCTGGCCGGCATGGTCCAGGTCTTCTGCGGCGGCCGCGTCCTGCGCATTCTGGCCCTGCCCCTGTTCTATCTGCTGTTCATGATTCCGCTGCCGTACACCCTGTACGACATGCTGGCCCTGCCCCTGAAATCGCTGGTGACCGTGTTCGCCACGTCCGGCCTGAAGCTCTGCGGCCTGCCCGTGCTGCGCGAAGGCAACATGATCCTTTTTCCCAACATCAGCCTGGAAGTGGTGGAAGCGTGCAGCGGCATGCGGTCCCTGGTCAGCCTGATCGCCCTGGGCACGGCGTACGCCTTCGTCTTTCTGCGGGGCACCGCGCGGCGTTTCCTGCTTATCCTGGCCACGGTGCCCGTCGCGGTGGCCACCAACATCTCGCGGGTGTTCATCACCGGCGTTCTGGCCCGTCACGTGGGGGCGGAAGCGGCGGAAGGTTTCTTCCATGATTTCGCCGGATTCGCCGTGTTCACCGCGGCCATGGTGCTGACCGCGCTCACCGGCTGGATTCTGAACAGGCTGCCGTTGGACCCGAAGGAGGACAGCCATGCGCGGTAAATTCGTCGCCGTTCTGGTGTTGCTGGCCGCGGCAGCGGCAGCGACCAATCTGCACCGCGACCTGGTCCTGCCCCGCACCCGCGGGCTGCGAAACTTTCCCGCCTCCGTCGGGCACTGGAACATGGTTTCCAGCACGACCTTCAGCGCGCCGCTGCTCAGGGTCTTGCGGCCTTCGGACTATACGATGCGCTCATACGCCGACGCGCGGGGAAACCGCATCAGCATGTACGTGGGCTATCACGACGGCGGCAAAAACGCCGGCCCCATCCATTCGCCGCGCAACTGCCTGCCCGGCGCCGGTTGGTACGCTCTGGACACCAGAGAAATGCGCGTTGAAACAAACGGCGAAAGCCTGACCCTGGTGCGCACCGTGTATGCCAAGGACCGGGAGGAAGTGATCTTTTACTACTGGTACCAGGTGCGCGGCCAGACCTTTGCCAGCGACTGGCTGATGAAACTGGCCGAATTGAGGAACGCCCTGCTGTACCGCAGGCGCGACGCCGCGTTCATCCGGCTGGACATGTCCGGCATTCCGGGCGTGAAAGCCGACGTCCTGGCGGAGGATTTCATTCGCGAAGCCTATCCCGCGCTGAAGGATTACCTGCCGTCCTGAGGGGGTATTATGCTGCACACGATACTGGCCGTTTTCTGTCTGGCTCTTTTGTTTTCCTACCTTGCGGCCCTGCGGCGGCCGCGCGGGGGAGGCGCGCCGCTCACCCTGGCCCTGGCCCCGGCCTGCAGCGGCTGGCTGCTCATTCTGGAAGGCCTGCTGCGGCACAATCCGGAATTTTTGCCGGAATCCATGCGCATTCTGCTGGTCAGCCAGTTTCTGCTCGGCCCTTCCTGGCTGCTGTTCAGCCTGTCGTACGGCAGGGGCTTTTCCTGGAAGCAGACAAGCGCGCTCAACAAGCTCCTGCTGAGTCTGGCGGTCGTCCCGCTTGCCTTCCTGCTCGTTCTGCCGCCGCAATCCTTTTACTACCAGACCGACTTCAGCCTGGAACCCCTGCTGTTTCTGGAACAGCGCGCATTCTTCTTCTATCTGCACCTGGTGCTGATCCTGCTGCTGGCCGTGGGCAATCTGGAAAGCACCCTGCGGGGCAGCCAGCACAGCGACCGCTGGCGCATCAAGCTGGCCCTGGTGGGGGCCGGGGTCTGCATCATCACGCCGGCCCTGTTTTACAGCCAGGGGCTGCTGTACCGGTTTCTGGACATGCGCTATCTGCCCCTGCGCAGTTTCGGGCTGCTGCTGGGACTCGGCCTGATGCTGTTCGCCGAATGGCGGCGGGGCAGCGGCGCGGTGGTCATTTCCCGCCGCGTGGCCTTCCGGTCCGTGGCCGTGATCGTGGCCGGGCTGTATCTCTTGGGCCTGGGCATCACCCGCGAAGGCGCGCGCTTTTTCGGCCGCGCCGTCGATTCGCAGATGCTCATCGCCTGCGTGCTGCTGCTGGGCCTGGGGGCGCTGCTGCTGCTGCTTTCGCATTCCGTGCGCCGCAAGTTTTCCATCTGGCTGCAGCGCAATTTGTACGGCGAAAAATACGATTACCGGGGCCAGTGGATCGATTTCAGCGAACGCCTGGCCAGAGCCGGGGACAAAGAATCGCTGATCCGCGCCGTGCTGCTGGGGTTCTGCGACACCTTCGGCTTTGTCGGGGCCCTGTTCCTGTCCCCGGACAACGCCAACCCCACCCGGCCGGTCCAGGCCGTGTATTACGAAATCCTGGCCATGGACGAAGAGGATCTGAAAACGGAAAACATCGCTCCTCTGCTGGCCCGCCCGCCCGCGCCCCTGCCGGCGTCCGCCGCGCCCGAATCCCTTGCCCCGTATCTGCAGAAAGCCGGGGCCTGCCTGCTGCTGCCCGTCCATTCCGCCGACGGGCCCGAAGGCGTGCTGATCATGGCCAGGCCCATCGACGGCAAAGAGGAATACGATATCGAGGATTACGAACTGATGGAGGCCATGGGCCGGCAGATCGGGCTGTGCGTGCGCAGTTTCCGCCTGGGGGACGAACTGGTCGTGGCGCGGGAGATGGAAGCTCTGGGGCGCCTGGGAGCCTTTGTGCTGCATGACCTGAAAAATCAGGTCTACGCCCTGTCCCTGCTTATGGACAACGCCCGGCGCTTCATCGCCCGGCCGGAATTCCAGAAGGACATGCTGGAGACCCTGGGCAACACCGTGGCCAACATGAAGATTCTGATCACCCAGCTCAACGAACTGCCGCGCGAATCCAACCTGCGCCTGGAGCCGGTGGATCTGCACGATCTGGCGAGGCGCGCCTGCGGCCAGGTGCCCGGCGCGAACATGGTGCTGGACGGCGCGCACCTGACCGTGACCGCGGATGCGGAGCAGATGGGCAAGGTGGTCACCAATCTGTGCCTGAACGCGGTGGAAGCCGGGGGGGATAAGCCCGTTCGCGTGGAAATCGCGCAGGAAGAAGTCCCGGTGCTGCGCATCACGGATCAGGGCGGCGGCATCGCTGAAAAAATCCTGCGCAAAGGATTGTTCACCCCCTTCAACAGCACCAAGGAACGCGGCATGGGCATCGGCCTGTACCATTCCCGCAAAATCGTGGAAGCCCACGGCGGCTCCATCCTGGTGGAAAATCACCCCGGCCGGGGCTGTACCTTCGTCGTCCGCTTTGACGGCGAACGCAGGCGGGCCTTTTCCCAGGCGGAAGAAGCACGGAGCGGCGCATGAGCAAAAAACTGCTGCTGATCGAAGACAACGAAGAAGTGCGCCGCCAGTTGCGCTGGGGATTTGCCGAGGAGGCTGACTGCGTCCTTCTGGCCGGCGACGTGGCGGAGGCTCTGGATACGCAGCGCCGGGAAAAGCCCCAGGTCGTCACCCTGGACCTGGGGCTGCCCCCGGATACGGAAGGCAACACGGAAGGCTTCCGTGCCCTGAAAGAATTGCTTTCCGCCGATCCCCGCGCCCGGGTCATCGTGGTCACCGGGCACCACGACGTCAACAACGCCCTGCGCTCCATCCGCGCCGGAGCCTGTGATTTCTGCCGCAAGCCGGTGGACCTGGAAGAGCTGAAGGTCATCGTGCGCCGGGGCTTCTTTCTGTACGAACTGCTGGCCGCCCAGGAACGCGCTCCGCGCGAGGAATCGGATTACGGCATCATCTGCCGCTGCCGGGCCATGCGGGAACTGCTCGAAACCACGGCCAAGGTGGCCGCTTCCGACGCGCCGGTGCTGATCATCGGCGAATCCGGCACGGGAAAGGAACTGGTGGCAAGGGCCATTCATCGCATCAGCGGCCGCAGGAACGGCCCGCTGGTCACCGTCAACTGCGGGGCCATTCCGGAAAACCTGCTGGAAGCGGAATTTTTCGGCCACGAAAAAGGCGCCTTCACCGGCGCCACCCAACGGGTGCAGGGCAAGGTGGAATACGCCGACAACGGCACCCTGTTCCTGGACGAAATCGGCGAGTTGCCACCCCATCTGCAGGTCAAGCTGCTGCGCTTTCTGCAGGAGATGGTCATCCAGCGCGTGGGCGGCCGCCAGAACATTCCGGTCAACGTGCGCATCATCGCCGCCACCAACGTGGACATCAGCGACGCCATCCGCAGGGGGAAATTCCGCGAGGATCTGTATTACCGCATCGGGGTGGTGACCATCCCCCTGCCGCCCCTGCGTGAACGCGAAGACGACGTCCTGCTGCTGGCGGAGCACTTTGTCCGCAAATTTGATGAAAGAGGCCAGGTGCTCGGTTTCTCGCCCGAGGCGGAACGGTCCCTGCGGACCTATGCCTGGCCGGGCAACGTGCGGGAACTGGAAAACAGGGTGCGCCGGGCCATTATTTTCGCCGGCGCGCCCTACATCAGCGCCACCGAACTGGGTTTGGAAGAAAAACCGGACACGCCCGGCGCGGAACGGACAGGCGGAGGCCTGTCCCTGCGCGAAGCGCGCAACAGCGTGGAGCGCGAACTGGTCATGCGCGCCCTGGACCAGTGCCGGGGCAACATCCAGCAGGCGGCCCAGGCTCTGGGGGTCAGCCGGCCAACCTTTTACGACCTTCTGAAAAAACACAACATCGCGGTTTCATGAGGGGAGGATACGATAATGCGCTGCACAGCCCCGCTCCGGCATATGGTTCCGCTTCTGCTGGCCCTTGTCCTGGCGCATCCGTCCGACGCGGTCTGCGCGCGCAAGCCGCCTCCGCCCCGGCCGGGCGCCCTCGCCCCGGCCTTTTCCAAAACCTACGCGGTGCGCGGCCTGGGCGGAGGCGGCGGGATATTCCGGCCGTCCATATCCCCGCACGATCCCGCGCTGATCCTTGCCTCCTGCGATATGGGGGGCGTTTATCGCTCCGCGGACGGGGGCGGATCCTGGACCATGATCCATCAGGCCCAGGGTTTGCGGGCCGTGCACAGGGCTCCGTACCCCCGGTACGACAAAAACCGCATCTATTGGGTCACCAAGCGCCACACCCTGTGCCGCAGCGATGATTCCGGCCTGACCTGGACCATCCTGCCCAAAGGGCCCTGGGGCGACGTGCCGGTTCAGGACCTTCTGCTCATGCCCGGCGATGCGAGGACCTTGCTGGTCAGCACGGAAAACGGCCTGTGGCGGGGCGACGGCCGCGAATGGAACAGGATACAACCCGATGACGGCCTCAGCGCCGGCGGCCCGCTGCTGGCGGTGGGCAAGGCCGTGTTCGCCGCCTTTCAGGGGGGGCAGATATACGCAAGCCATGACGACGGACAAAACTGGAATCTGGCCTGGCAGGCGCCGGGCCGCGTCAGGGCCATGGCCGGCGCCCCGGACGGCGGGGGCGGCATTCTTCTGGCCAGCGTCGAAAACCGGGGCATCATGCGTTCCGCGGACGGGGGCAAAACCTGGCGGGTGGTCAAAGAGCCGTACGCCAACGAGAACGGTTTGTTCATGCTGCCAAACCGCCCCGATCTGGCCTACGCCCAGCAGACCGGCAGCGTCACAAGCCAGGAACTTCTGAAATCCGAGGACGGCGGACTGACCTGGCGGACGGCCTTCACCATGAAAAGAAACGGCAACGTCGCCCCTTCCTGGCTGCAGACCAATCTGCTGTGGGGCCATTATTTCACGGGATTCGCCCTTTCCGCCACCAACCCCGATTTCGCCATGGTCACCACGCAGGGCGAACTGTACGCCACCCGCGACGGCGGCAAAAGCTGGCGGACCGCGACGAGCGTTCTGTTGCCGCCTCTGCCCGACGGAGCGCAACCGCAACAAAGCATCGGCCTGGAGGTCACCAGTTGCTGGGGCTATTATTTCGACCCCCACGACCCGCGGCGCGAATATATCGCCTATACCGACGTGGGGTTCGCCCGTTCCCTGGACCAGGGCAAAAGCTGGATCTGGTCGGCAAAGGGCTCGCCCTGGAAAAACACGTTCTACGACCTGGCCTTTGACCCGGACAGGCCCGGCCGCATCTATGCCGCGGCCAGCCAGCGCCACGACATACCCCATTACCTGGCATTGTCCGCCACCCATCCAAAGGCGCGGGTGCACACCGGCGGGGTGGTGGTTTCCGACGACTGGGGGGCCACCTGGCAAACCCCATACGCGCTCAAAGGGCCGGGCGCGCTGCCCAACCAGGTTTGCACCACCGTGGCCATCGACCCCGCATCCCCGCCGGACAGACGCACCCTGTACGCCGGCGTTTTCGGCGAAGGCGACGGCAACGGCGACGAGGCCGGGGTGTACAAGTCCACGGACAATGGCGCCACCTGGGCCAAACTCACGCCCGGCCCCGGTGCGCCGCCCAATCTGCACATCTACAAACTGCGTCTGCACCCGAAAACCGGCGCGCTGTTCTGCCTGATCACGGGTCTGCGCGCCGCGGGCGAAAATTTTTTCCGCAACCCCAACGGCGGCATGTGGATGAGCGAGGATGCGGGCGCGACATGGCGGCACATCAGCGCGGGGTCAGAGCTGAACCGCTGGGCCACGGCCTTCGCCTTTGATCCGGCCGACAACGGCACGCTGTACGTTACCGCGGCCAGCCCCCAGGGCGGGGCGACGGTGGGGGGGCTGTACAAGGGCGTCAGAAACGGCGCCGTCTGGTTCCATATCCTGAAAGATCCGACGATTCTGAATGTCGCCGGCTGGCCGCCCTACGACCATTGCATGTCCGTGGCCGTGCACCCCAAGGACCCGAAGCGCATCCTGGTGGGCACCTCGCTGCACGGCCTGCTGTACAGTCTGGACGGAGGCCGCATCTGGCGGCAGCATCTGGATTTTCCCTTTGCCAACGTCCAGAGCCTTTCGTTCCATCCCCAAAATCCGGAACTGGTGTATGCGACGACTTTCGGCGCCGGGGTCTGGGTGGGGCCCGCGCCGCGCAAGCCGGGCTCATAAACCGCAGCCGATCGGAGGCCGTTCGTGAAACAACGCGGCGACACAACAGATTACTGGCTAAGGTACTGGTCATCCGCGAAGGACGTTTTCTCGTCGAATCCGTCGGAATCGGGATCGCGCTACCCCAGGGCCTTTTCGGAATGGATTCACGAGGTGGAGGTAAAAACCGTCTTCGAACGTTCCCGCCCCGGACCGGACGATGCGGTCGCGGATTTCGGAGCGGGCGGAGGCCGTTTTTCCCTTGCCTTCGCGCCGTTCGTCAAACGCGTCTACGCTGTGGAGCACTCGGATCTCTATGCCGTCCTGGTGGCCAACGCCGCGCCTTTCGGCAACATCGTCTGCCTGAAGAACTCCATTCAGGAAGCCGTCATCCCCGAACCCTGTTCCATTGCCGTCATCTCCGGCGTCCTCATGTACTCCACGGATGCGGCGGCGGAAAACATCCTCGGTAAAGCGGCGGAATCGCTGACGCGAAACGGCGTGCTCGTTCTGCGTGAACCGTTGCGGCCCGGCGGCATGGTCAACGTCAACCGGAAGCTGTACCGGCCGAAGGATGCCTATGTCATTCGGGAAGACCAGCATTTCGAATTCTACCGCGACCCGGCCTGGTACGTCGAGGTTGCAGGCAGGCACGGCCTGCGGCCCACAGGCGGCTGCATCTCCCATGCCCCCGTGTTCTATTTTCTGCCCGGCTGGTTCCCCTTCAAAACGCGGATCCATTCCTTCATGGCCGGTTTTCTTGCAGACAAACGCCACAGCGGGGCCCTGGTCCGCTACAATCGGGTGTTGCGCGGGCCCTACGGCTTTCTCAGGCATCTTCTGCGCAAAAAGTCCATGCGATTCCTCTTTTTCCAGAAAGCAGGCGGATAGTCATATGAAAAATGTGCTGATAACTTCCGGCGAACCGCGCATGGCGTATGTCATCTGCAAAGCACTGCACAAAAAAAATTTCCGCGTGTACATAGGCGATACAAAAAAATTATCCATGGCTTCTTTCTCCCGCTACTCCGCCGGAAGCATGGTATATGCCTCGCCCGGTGAGAACAAGGAAAGATTCATCCACGATATTTTGAATTTTGTTGAAAAGAAACGCATTGATATACTTCTGCCAACCATGGAAGAAATATTTGTGCTCTCCGATCATTTATGCCGTTTACAAGAAAAAGTGCAGCTTCTGATTCCCGGGTATGAACAAATCCGCATTGCCCACAACAAAAAAAACATTACAAACATCGCAAAAAGAATCGGCATTGCCGTTCCCGAAACCTGGGAAGCGACAGAGCTGCTTGCTGACGGACAGACAAGCACCCGGCTTCCGTTTCCGGTCATCATCAAGCCGAAAGAAGGCAAGGGCGGCTGGGGCACGACGCGCGTCGACACTGCCGCCGAATTGCTGGATGTATGTGAGCGCACGGAAAATCTGAGCGAATACATCGTACAACGATTCATCACAGGGACTGTTGTCGCGGTCTGCGCCATATATAAAGACGGCAAATGCTTCGCCAGGGATTCCTACGTGGCCCAGGCCGTCTATCCATTAAAAGTGGGGCAGGCAACCATACGGAAAAGCGTGCATTTTGAGGACACGCTTCACTCTTTGACGACATTGCTGGATCATCTCGAATGGAACGGCGTATGCGAAGCTGACTACATCATAGAAGATACAAGCGGCACAAGCTATCTGCTTGACGTCAATCCGCGCTTTTGGGCTTCAATAGCGCAGAATATCGCTGCCGGGGTCAATTATCCGTATTATTATTGTGAACTTGCTTCCGGAAATACCACCATTACCGCTTCCCGGGCGATTCCCGATACATATACCCGGTGGATTTCCGGAGACATGCAGCGGATTGCCGCCGAATTTTTCATTTCTGACCGAAAATTTGCGTACTTCAAACAATGGCTCACCACCAGACGAAAATATGCTGCCTATGATGACTGGGACAAAACAGATCCGTTGCCTTTTGCCTGTTGGTGGATCAATGCGTTTATGCGAAAAATGAGGAAAATATCCGCGCTGTGACGGTCCGGTGTCCAGCATCAGCATCACGGAGAACATATGGTCTTTTTTGAATATATCCGGAATTTTTTGTTACGCCGGTCCTTCAACCGCCAACGCAGCCAGCCGTTGCCTCCGCCCGGCATGTGGGACTTGGGCGAGAACGGGCAAGGCGAACTCACCGTGGCGGGCGTATCCTGCAGAACTCTGGCCGAAATGCACGGCACTCCTTTACTGGTGGTCCATGCCGCAGCCCTGAGGCGGCAGGTCGCCATGGCCCAACAGGTCATGAAAGAATGTTTTGACCGTTCAATCATCACTTATTCCTATAAAACAAACTGCATTCCCGGCATCCTGGACATAATGCACAAACTTGGAGTCGGAGCCGAGGTTATTTCCGCATACGAGTTCTGGGTGGCGGAAAGCCTGGGCGTGCCGGGCGGATGCATCGTCTACAACGGTGTGGACAAGTCGCCGGGCAGCCTTGCCCGCGCGGTCGCGACCGGCGCGCTGATCAACATCGACGGTCCGGAAGAGGCGGAACGCATCCTCCACGAGGCCCAAGACCAAAACCGCAAGGCGCGCGTGGGTATCCGGCTTGCGCTGAGCGCTTCCGCGCAATTCGGAATTCCGCCCGGCAGCCAGGCGATGACCGGCCTGATCGAGCGACTGATCTCTTTGGAAAATCATGTGGATTTCCAGGCCGTGCACTTCAACGCGCTCAGCAATGCCCGCGGCAGCGGCTACCATATTTCCTGCGTCAGGAAAGCTCTCGATTTCATCCGGATGCTGCGTGACAACCACGGAGTCACGATCCGGTTTCTGGATATCGGCGGCGGCTACGGTGCGCCCGGCAGCAAGAACATGCCCGGCAGAGACTACGGGCTTTACAGATTGTTCGGGGTGCTTCCCGGCAGGCCCTATCTTGAACCGTTCCAGACCTTTCATGACTATATGGGCGGCATCGCCGCAACCATCAAGAATTTCTGCAAAAGCAACGACATTCCCGTGCCCGTGGTCATTATCGAACCCGGTCGATTCCTGACCAGCGCAGCAGAGTTCATGCTGGCCTCGGTGAAATCCGTAAAAGAGCACCCGCAGAACGCCACTTTCGCCATAAGCGACGCGGGACGGCTTTCCCACGCTTTTCCATGCGACTTTGAATTGCACGAGGCCTTTCTGGCCAATGATCTGCACCGGCCCTTGAAACGGCCGTATACGGTCACCGGGCGAGTTTGCACCCGTTCCGACTGGCTTTACAGAGAAAAAATTCTGCCGGAGCTCAAAGCCGGAGATATTCTGGCCGTTATGGACGCAGGCGCGTATTTTTCATCCTACGCCATGAATTTCGCTTTTCCGCGACCGGAAATCATCGCCGTCGAGAATGGGGAAATCCGCGTGCTGCGCCGCCGGGAATCGTTCAGGCACATGACCGGCATGGATACGGTTCCCCTGAAGGATATTCCGGAATAGCCCTGGCCTGTGAAACGCCTTCCGGCCTGGGCCGACGAACAGAAGAGGAAACAATGACGGCGAGAACTCTCAAAATAGGGTTGCTGATTCTCTGCAAGTGGTGCGGCCTGTTTGCCCTGGCGCGGCTGTGCACCCGGTCCCGGCTGCGCGTTCTCTGCTATCACGGGTTTGCGGAAACGGATGAGGACGCCTGGGCCGGGGGAATCATGATGCGGCCGGATACCTTCGCCCGGCGGCTGCGATTTCTTGCAGACCTGCGCTATCCCGTGCTGCCGCTGGAAGAGGCGTTGGCCGCCCTGCGCGCCGGGACCCTGCCGCCGGCGGCGACGGCGATCACCATTATGGAAAGCGTCCGGCCCGTCGAATTCGAGGCCTTTCTGTCCGGCTTCACGCCCATTCTCAAGGCCTGCCTCCGAAGAGGCCGCGCTAACGCAGGGCGGCGTTGAGATTTCCCCCCTGCGATGGCCCGAACCCGCCTTACCCCTCCAGCAGGTCCGCCGCCTCGCATCGATAGGTGCGGTGCCGTATCCGGCCGGCCTTGCCCGTGCGGAACAGAAGCAGAGGAAAATAGTCCTCCGACCGGGGCAGGACGCCTGCCGCCATGTCCCTGGCCTCGCGCAGCAGCCTGCAGTGGCCGGGGGAAAACGCGCCTTCGCCTTCCCAGTCCAGACGCAGGTTGAGCAGGGTCAGGGCGGCCATGGGCTGCACCGCGAAACCGAAATGTTCCAGGCCGCACCAGACCCGCTGCAAGGCTTTGCCCGCCCTGATCAGGCCGGCCCCGCTCACATCCGCCGCGCACAAAAGCCCCGCCCCGCCGCAAAAATGCATGGACAGACGGCTGTACAGTGGCATGGCGCGGCCCAGGCCCAGGGCGTTGGCCTGGCGCATGGCGCTCCAGGACCGGACCGCCTTCAGATACAGTTCCCCGGCCGGGCCGGCCTGCAGATTCTTCAACGGCATGCCGCGCCTGAAATTTTCCGGCAGGGGCGCATCCGGGTCCGCCGGATAAGGGTCGAAAATCAGCGTGCGCATCAGGTATTCGTGCAGGTCCTGCCGCTCCACCCGCACCCGGTCGGCCATATACACGGCCTGCCCCAGAGTGCGCAGATCCTCGGGCCTCGCGGTGTGCACCAGCAGGGCAGCGCCTTCGGCGTCCGCCATGCCGGCCAGACGTTCCCAGACCTCTTCGGGCACCGGCGCGCGGGAATAAAGCCGCCGGTTCGTGCTCCGCCGCCACAGGGCCGCGGACATCAGTTCGTGATAGGGCCGGCCGTCGGCGCGCAGATGCAGCGAAACCGCCAGATCCTCCTCCCCGGCGGGCTGTATTTCGACGCGGCAGTCCAGGCCCAGTTCCCCGGCCGCGTATTCCATGTTCTGGACGGCCGCCCCGCAGGAAAGCAGCGTTGCCGTCTGGCGCACGTTGAAAAAGGACGGATCCGCCGCCCTGTCGGGCCGGAGGCCGATCCGCCCCGGCCCCAGCCTGAAACGCCAGGGTTGCACGTTGTCCCCGGACGGAGCCTGGATGCCCGCGCGCACGATATATTCCAGCGCTTCTTCGGGGATGCTTTCCCCGGCGGGCACGGGGGCCGGAGCCTGCGGCATGCGCGCCCCGCGCGCCGGCGGCGGAAGCAGCAGGCGTTTCGCCGCCGCCACTTTCAGGCGCTGCCAGGGACTGTTCATGCCCATGAACAGCCTGGTTTTGCGCCACAGGCCGCGCCGGGCGTCGAACTGGCAGGACGAGGGCACGGCGGCAACGGGCTTTTGCCCCAGAATCAGCCGGACCACCTGGCTGGCGGCCACGCCCGCGCACAGTTCGCAGCCGATGTCCAGAGACGGCACCCGGCCTTCTTTCAGGTCAATGAAATGGCGGTCGGTATAGCGCAGATGCGTGGGCCGGGGCGCAACCCCGAATGTAAAACGGATGAGCCGCTCCAGGGGGTCGGTGTCGTCATGCACCCCGAAATACCGGTCATAGTTCATCCCCCCCGGCAGAAACACCAGCAGGGACGCGGAATACCCGGCCGGGGCCGCGGTGACCACCGGAATGCCCTTTTCCAGGGCCCGGTTGAACAGGGCGCGCCGGATGCCCTGGGCGAAAAAATCCAGGCTGTCCACCAGCACGTCCGCCCCGGCCAGGAAATCATCCATGTTTTCGCGGGTCACCCCTTCGGGAAAGGCGCGCAGATCCAGAAAAGGGTTCACCCCCAGCACGCGCTCCGTCATGACCTCCAGCTTGGGCCGGCCGAATCCGGCCAGATCGGAACCGTATTGCCGGTTGACGTTGACCGGGGAAAAACGGTCAAAATCCGCGATGGTGAAGGCCCCGACGCCGGTCCGGGCCAGGGTCATCAGGTGCGCGCCCCCGACCCCGCCCAGGCCGGGGATGGCCACCCTGGCCCGCAGCAGCTTGCGCTGGCCCGCGTAATCGATAAGCCCCAGGTTGCGGGCAAAGGCGATATCCGTATACTCGTCCGGCCGTTCCAGACGCAGTTGCTCCAGCACGGGCGCCATGGACCGGCTGATGTCTTCTTTGGCCGCGCTGAACGACGCTTCCTGCAGCAGGCCCAGCCGGTATATGCCGGCCAGATAGCCGCGCTGCAGATCCGAAAGATTCTGCAGCAGCTCCGGCCGCTGGCGGAAAAAAAAGTAGGCCGAATAGGGGTCAAGCTGCCGCCGCCTGCGGTTCCGGTCTTCCTCCCCCTGCAACAGCGGGTCGCCGAACTCATTGAAAAATCCATGCAGATCCGTTTCAAATTCGTTGCTTGCATAGGCATCCTCAAGGTTTTTCATGAAGCTGCCGACTTCCGTGCGCAGGGCGACGGCCGGCGCGCCTATCTTGTCGTAGAAGCGTTCTTCGCCGAACGGCTCGATCATCAACACCTGGGAATAGAACCGCACATGCTTGGGGTTGACCATAAGGACCAGGTCATCCACTTTCGCGTGCCGCGCATAGTGAAAAGCGGCCCGGTACAGAAACATCATCACATTGGACCAGCGCCGGGAACGCTGCGTGGCCAGCGCCCCGATCTCCGCGATCCGGCGGCCCTGCCGGCGCAATTCGTCCATTTTGTCTTTGAATACCGCATCAATGGGCAGGCCAAAGAGGTCCGTATCCAGAATGTGCGCTATCGTCGAAACAACATCCAGATACGATTTGAAAACAAAAATATTCGTCGTCGGCAGCAACGACCATATGGTATAGGACATCCTGCTGCGGTGCGCCCCGACATATCCCGACTGGAAATACTCGTCGTAAATCAATTTGAAGGCTTTGCTGTACTCATCGATGCCTTCGACAATTTTGATTGCCGGTCTGTCCATTTCCCCGAGCTTGCACTGCAACAGCTGGCTGCGTTTGATACGGATGGTCCGGCGTCTTTCTCTTCCGTCTGCCATGGCACGCCACCTCGTTTTTCCAGAGATGCAAGCCAGAATCATGCCAATTGCCCCTTCGCGCGGCCGGGGGAATATCATGGCCCTGCCGGCAGGGCGCGCACGGCGCGCATTCGTGGCACGGAATTAGCACTGATTTTCACGGCGGGCAGAGCCGGCCCATCCTGCCTCAAGCCGGAAAAGCGCAGCCCGCCCCGCGTTCCCACCTCCGTTCAGCCACAGCAGGGCGGGAGAACATATACCCGCGCTTTTGCCGGCGTTAAGGCAATAACCGGTTATATGCCGAGGTGTTATTATGAATGGATTTTTCGAAAAATCCTGTATCGCTCTGGCGGAAAAAGATCTTGGCATCCTGACGGGCATATCGAAAGATTTCCGTTTGAATCCTGAATGCATCGTTTCCTTATTGATAAATACAGTTTTTATAGAACGCGAAAAAAATCAAGATCACAGCAAGCACAAGGCGCAGCGCGCACTGCGAAAATCCATAAATCTTCAATGCATCGTTAAATTTATCGGCAATGAGAATGAAATGCATTACATTACTGCTAAATTAATAAACATATCTTTGTTCGGAGTGTGCATAGAAATTGACGATGAATACAGATTGAAAGAATACATAGAAAAAGATATCCAAAATTTTGAAATAAATACATATACGGAGTATGAAGATATTCCGATAAGTTTTTCATGCAGAGCCTGTCATGTACACAGAGGGACAATGCTCAGAATCGGTGGCGCATTGATCACCCCTGAACAACAAACCTTGAAATTCTTTCTGAAATTCATGATGGGGTTTGATTTCCCGCCAAGCAGCACACCGCAATAGCGCGTTTCCCCTCGGGCTTGTCGGGAAAACTTACAAGCCGCTCTGTTTTTTCTTTCCCCGGCGGCTCTCCTGCCCCGGAGGCGCCGTTCCCCCAAAAGCGTTGCAGCCGTATTCCCGCCCCCGCAGGGGCACAGGAAACCCCGCACCGGCACCTGTCGGAGATATTCCCGCCCTGTCGGATATTTTTACGCTTCCCGACAGAAGGGTCCAAGAATTTATTTTTTTATTTCAATAGATTATCAGGTGGAACACTTTTTGCTGACTCGCTAGCAGCATAGTCCACTTATTTATAAAGAGGTGCGCCATGAAACGTTTTGTCTGTGCTATCGCCGCACTGCTCGTTACCTTGTGCTTGAGCCTGCCCGCGCAAGCCAATGTCTTTGACCAGGGCGGCCACTTTGTCGTGAAATTCGGCGGTATTGAGTATGCGTACTACGGAACGCATGACCAGTTCATGAGCGGCGGCCTCGGCGCGGACGATCTCGTGGGTTCGCCGGGAAGAAGCCTTATCGCGCCCGACAACACGCTGAATACCGGGTTCAACATGAGTGCGGCCATGTATTTCACCGACGTTTACAGAACCGACACGAACTGGTCCATGGGGTCATTCAACAACGTCTACAACGAGCACTCCCCCGGCCTGTATTTTGTCATGTTGCGCGATCTGTATGCCGCCAGCAGCATCGGCAAGCTCGGCGACGCGCAGGATCCCAAGATCTTTTTCCGCGGCGGCGCTCTGGATTGGTATTATGCGCCCAGCGGCGTGATCGACAACGTGCGCAACCTGGAGTACAAAGCCGGCGTGGGGCTGGTGAACGCCGTGACCGATGCGCCTTTCGATCTGGCCGCGCTCGGCTCCCCCTTTGCCACGTTCACGTTCGAGAACGGCTCCGCCAACGTCACCTTTGATGAGGACCTGATGGCGCTGAAAGGCGAAGCCACTTTCAGCGGGCATGCCTCTGACGGTTCGATGTTCGACTCCGACAAGATCGGCGGCGGCATGTATGACATCCTGGTGCAGGCCACCCTGCTGTGGAACCAGGAGAGAGGCTACTTTGAAGTGAACGATCCCTCGCGCGTGGCCGTACCGACCCCCGAACCCGCTTCCTTTGCCCTGATGGGCGCGGGCCTCCTGCTGGCCGGGCTCTGCATGCGCCGCCGCGCCAGGAAGTGATCGCAACGCCTTGGCGATTCAGCACCGCAGGGACCCGGCCGGGACCGGGTCCCGTTTTTTTGCCCGTCGCGGCGCGTCCGGCCGGGCCGGACGCCATGCCGGAAAAACGCAGGCGGACGGTCGCCATGCCCGCGCGGGAACGGATCACCGGCCCCAATACCGCAGAAAGGATCCCTTGTGGTCCCACTGGACTTCAAAGTTGTCCTGGATGAACTTGACGCCCTTGACGGTTCCCGCCAGACGCATCACCTCATCCGCTTCGTCCCTGTCCACCAGGTTGCCGCTCATGTACACCACGCCCCGTTCCGTGCGCACGTCGACCCTGTGGCTGTAATCGCCGATGGCGGCCAGCACCTGCCGGGTTATGGCGCTGTCGCTGGCTATTTCCTCGGACGTTCGGGGGGGCGGGGGGGTCATAGCCGCGCAGGCGGACAAAAGCAGCGCCAGCATGACGGGAACGACGGCCGCCCTGGCGGTTCTGACTGTATTTGCGCGCATATCGGCCTCCTTGCCGGAAGACCGGATATATATAAGCCCGTTCCGGTCGTTGTCACGATCGGGACCGCCCCGCCCTGCGGTATGCCCACAGCGTCATCCCGGCCCCGCAGAGGATCATGGGCAGACAGAGCATCTGGCCCATGCTCAGGGACTGGAAGACGAAACCCAGCTGGGCGTCCGGCTCGCGGAAAAATTCCACGATGAAGCGGAAAGTCCCGTACCCGAGCAGGAACATGCCGCTGACCGCCGCGCGCGGCCGCGGCATGGCGGAATACAGCCAGAGCAGGCAGAAAAAGACCACGCCTTCCAGGGCGGCCTCGTACAGCTGCGAGGGGTGGCGGGGCAGAGGCCCCGCGCCGGGAAAGACCATGCCCGCGGGCGAATCCGTGATCCGCCCCCAGAGTTCGCCGTTGATGAAGTTGCCCAGACGGCCGAAGAACAGCCCCGGCGGCACCAGAGGGGCCATGAAGTCCATGACCTCGAACAGGGTTTTGCCGCGCCGGTACGCGGCGACCCACATCAGAAAAATCACCCCCAGCATGCCGCCGTGAAAAGACATGCCCCCGTGCTGCAGAAAAAAGATATCCAGAGGATTGCGCAGGTAGTGCAGGGGGTCGTAAAACAGCGCGTAGCCCAGCCGGCCGCCGACGATCACGCCGAAAAATCCCCAGGTCAGGATGTCTTCAAAGTCTTTCGGCGAAAAGTCGGCGGAACGCGCGGCCCGATACCGGCCCAGCAGCCAGGCGGAAAGAAAGCCCAGCAGGTACATCAGCCCGTACCAGCGCACAGCCAGAGGGCCAACGGAAAAAATGACGGGATCGAAACGGGGATAGGTCAGCATCACAGGCTTATACTCCGCTCCGGGCCGCCGCGCAATGCCCCGACCGTCCCCGGCCCGGCACTTGCCTGTCCGGCCCTGAAGCGGTATTTTCCTCCCATGTCTTCTGCAACGCCATCCGCCCCGCGCGGAAATTTTCCCGTGGACGCCGCGTCCATCATCCCCCAGTCCGCCCCCATGCGCCTGGTCGGAGAGCTGCTTTCCGTGCGGGAAAACGGCGAAGCTCTGGTCCGGGGACTCGTCGCGCCGGACTGCCCCTTTCTGCGTCCCGACGGAAGGCTGACCCCGGCCGGCCTGCTGGAAATGGCGGCCCAAAGCTGCGCCTGCCTGCAGGGATACCGGACAGCGACGGCAGCCGCCGCGCAGCCGCCGCGCGAAGCCTTTCTGGTGGGCATGAAGAACGCCCGGTTCCGGCAATGCGCGCATGCGGACGACCCACTGTTCATTACCGTGACCCCGGCGGCGGAACTGGACGGTTTTTTTCTGGCGGACGCCGCGATCAACCGCGGCGCGCCGGACGGCCCCCTGATCGCGTCCGTGCGCGTCAAAGCCTATTGCCCTCCGCAATCCGGAGAGAATTCCCATGCTTTCGTGTAATCGGTTGCTCGTCCGCTTCGCGGCGGCGTTCGCGTTGCTGGCCGCTCTCGGCTCCGTCCCGGCGGGGGCCAGCCCGGACCCCGTACCGTCCATCCCCCTGTCCGCCGAGGCCGCCCGGCCCGTGCTGGACCGCCTGCGGCAAGGCGTGAAGAACCTGACCAGCCTGCGCTGCGACTTCACGCAGGAAAAACGGCTGGCCGTATTCAGCCAGACCCTGGTCTCGCGCGGGACTCTCAGCTTTCGCAAGCCGGATTCCCTGCGCTGGGAATACGTCAGCCCCGTGCGTTCCGGTTTCGTGGTCAACGGGGGAAAAGGCGCCGCCTGGAGTGCCGCGGGCGGCGAAATGCACAAATCCGACCTGCGCGACAGCCGCGAATTCGCGATCCTGGCGGAGCAGATAGCGCTCTGGCTGGCTTTTGACGAAGACGCCATCAGCCGCCAGTATACGCTGGAGGTGCTTTCCGCATCCCCGGCCATTCTTCGCCTGACCCCGAAAAACGACGGCGTGCGGCGCTTTCTGCGCGGCCTCATCCTCATCTTCGCCCCTGACGACAGCACGGCCGAAGAAGTGCGCATCCTTGAAGGCGACAACGGCGACAGCACCATTTTGCGCTTCAGCAACGCCGTGCGCAACGAGGCGTTGCCCGATGCGTTGTTCAAACCCTGACGGAACAATCCTATGCCCTGGTTTTTCCGCAACAGATTTTTGGTGCTCGCCACTCTGGCCTTTCTGTTCCCCCTGCTGGCGCTGGCCGTATTTTTTGATCCCCCCAAAGAGGACATCACGTTTTTTCTGCCCGACGATCCGGTTTTGGCGGAGCAGTTTTCCGCTTTTCCCCTGACGCCCCCGGCCCGGCTCGTTTTTCTGGAGCTGTCCGCCCGGGACGCCGCGGCGGCGGACCGCCTGGACGAGGCGGTACGGATCGTCCGCCAAAAGCTGGTCCCGCCGCTGTTCACGGCCGTGCATCCCTCCCCGGCCATGCCGCGCGCGGAAGATCTGATGAGCCTGGTGCCTTCGCTGCTCAATAACGAGGAATTCACCCGGTACACGAACGCGGCGAAACCGGAAGAGCTGTCCGCGTCCCTGCCCGCCCTGAAAGCGAATCTGATGGGTCTGCAAGGCGTGGTGCTCAAGGAATTCATCCCCGCCGACCCGCTGGGCATGCTGGCCGTGCTGTTTGACCGCATGAAGCGCACCGGCCTGCTGCCGAAAGGACGCGAAGGCAAAATGTCCTTTGCCGGCCTGGAAGGGCTGGCTTTCGGCGGCGGACTGCGCAGCGCCGACGGCAGGGCCAGGCTGCTGTTCATCGAGACGCCGCTGCAGTCCATGGACGCGTACAGCGCGACCGTGGTCGCGGGGATCCTGTCCGGCCTGGCCCCGGCCATGCCCGAAGGGGTGACCGCAAGCGCCATTTCCGCCCACCAGCAGACGGCGGCCAACATCCGGACCGTGCAGGCGGACATGCGCCGCGTGCTGGTCGCGTCAAGCGCCGCTCTGGCCCTTATTTTCCTGATCTGGTTGCGCAGCATCGCGTCCCTGCCCGCCCTGTTCCTGCCGGCCTTCGCCCTGCTGGGGGCCTGGGGCTTGCTGTCGCTGACCCAGGAACGCCTTTCCGGCATCACTCTGGGGTTCGGCGCGGTGCTTCTGGGCATCGTGGTGGATTACGCCCTGCATATCCACTGCGCCATACGCGCGGGCATGGCTCCCGAACGGGCCGCCTCCGCCCTGTGGCGGCCGCTGTGCGTTTCCTTTCTGACCACGGCGGGCGCGGTCAGCGTGCTGTTTTTCTCCGACCTGCCCGGCATGCGCCAGGTCGGGCTGTTTTCCATTCTGGGCTGCGCCGTGGGGCTGCTGCTGGCATTGCTCATCCTGCCCCTGCTGCACAGGCCCCCCGCGGCGCCCCTTGCGGCAGGGGCCGCTCCCCGCGCGCCGGGCGGCGGCCCGCGCATCCGGCCTCTGCCTTTCTGCCTGTTTCTGCTTTGCGTGGCGGCCGCCGTCTGGACGGGCAGAAACGTGACCATGCAGGGCGACCTGAGCAGCCTGGGGGTGCGGGATCCCGCCCTCGTTCATGCGGAAAGGGAATTCACGGAACGCTGGGGGCAGGGTTTCCGCCGTTCCGCCATGCTGGTCGGCAAGGGGCCGGACACGGAAGGCACCCTGACCGACGCCCGCAACGCGCTGCAAACCGTGGAGGCCGCGTTGCGCGAACGGAAGAGGGAGGACGGCGGGATCATCAGCCCCCTGCCCCTTATCCCGCCCCCGGGCAACCAGACCGCCTCCCGCGGTTTGTGGCACCGTTTCGCGCACGGATCCGGACCCGGCCTGCGCCGGGCTCTGGGTCCCGGCGGCGAGGCCGCGGCTCTGGGCTTTGCGGATACGGCTTTCGCTCCGTTTCTGAACGCGCTGGACGCGCCGTCGCAGCCCATAACCCCCGGCCTGTTCGACCAGGCGGGTCTGGGGCTGATACGCGCCCTGTTCCTGCCGTCTGTGGTCCTGGACGGCAAGCAGGTCACGGCGGTCATTTCCCTGGTTCCGGATGATCCGGCCCTGCTTGATGCCGTCAGAGGCGATCTGCCGCCCGGCAGTATCATTTTTTCGCCCACGGGCATCGCCGCGCGCATCAGCGGGGCTGTACGCGACGACTTCACCCGGATGGGGCTGTTCGCCCTGGCCGTGGTCACCCTGTGTCTGGCCGCCGCGTTGCGCAGCATCCGGGGCTTTCTGCTGGCCATGGTCCCTTCCCTTGCCGGCTGCGCGACCCTTCTTTTCGCTTTCGGTCTGAGCGGACGGCCCATGAACATGTTCACCGCCGCCGCGATACCGCTGGTCATGGGCCTGTGCGCGGAATACGGCATTTTCATGACCCGGCACGTGACCCGCCCGGACGCGGCCTCCACCCCCAAAGCCATCCTGCTGTCCGGGCTGACCACCCTGGCCGGTTTCGGATGTCTGGCGCTGGCGGACCATCCCGCCTTGCACACACTGGGTCTGGCCGTGGCGGCGGGCATCGGCGCGGCCATCCCCGCCGCCCTGTGGCTGCTGCCGCTGCTCGCCGGAAAAAACCGTACCGGAACAGAGCAACTTTGAGATTTCCATGGGCCGGTTTGTAAAAAACACACAACACACTTTTCCCGGATGCGTACGCGCCGAAGCGGCGTGCGCCCGGCGCGCGCCGCGCTGTTCGCTTGCGGGCGGCGCAACCGCCGCGAGGCGGCCACTTCGTTGCGCCGCGTATCCGCCGGGGTATTTCCAGAGTGAAACTGCTCCAAAGAAGGTCCGCATGCGTAAGCGAATGCCCGTTCCCCGGCTCGTTGCCCTGTGCGCCGCCATGCTTGCCGCCGCCTGCGCCCCCCGTGCGGACCCGAACAGCCTGCGCGCCGTTGACCCCGTTATCGAAGCCCTCTGCGCGCCGAACCGCCTGGACCACGCGCTGGCGGCGGCGCCGCGGGGCTGGCGTTTTTCCGCTCTGTTCTCCGTTTCGGACAAACGTATTCCCCTGCTGATCCTGGTCAGGGCCGCCCGCTCCCCGGCCGCGCGGGCTCCGCGGACCGGACAGGCTCCGCAGGATCCGGCCGGGCTGGAGGCCGTGCTGCTGACGGAAACCGGCATGAGCCTGTGCTCTCTGGCCGTCACGGCCGACGAGGCGGCCGTGCGGACCAGCCTTCCCGACAGCCGGATCACGGCCCTGTGCGAACGGACGGGCACGGCCCTGCAGCGACTTGTCCTCTCGCCCCGGCCGGACGGGCGGGACAGGCTGCTGCGCGGCACGGAAAGCGCTGCCGAAGCTCTGCTCGACCCCACGGACCGGGCGCCCAGAACCGCCCTGTGGCGGGAACAGGGCTGGGACAAACTGGGCTTTTTCTTCACGCCGGACGGGCCGCTTCGGGAAAAACGCGCCGTCAGGGGCGACGCGCTGCAATGGAAGGCGCAGTACGCGGACCACGCCCGGGACGGGGGGCTGTACATCCCCCGTAACTGGCGGTATGCGGAAGGCTTCTGGAACATCCGCCTGGCCTTGCTGCCGCCTGATCCGGCGGCGGACGGAACGGCGGACGGAGACGCGCATGGACAGAATAACCGCTGAACTGGCCGCGGCCATGACGGGCCTGGAACGGGACGGCGACGGCTGGCGGGCCGCGTTTCGCCTGCCGCCCGCGTTCGTTGGTTTTGCCGGGCATTTTCCCGGCCGGCCCATTACCCCGGCCGTGGCCCAGATCCAAATGGGCTGTTTGGTGCTGGCGGCCGGAACGGGCCTGTCCCCCTGTCCGCAGCCCGGCCGCGTGGATGCCGCCAAGTTCACCCGGCCCCTGGGTCCGGAAGAAGCCCTCACGGTCCGCGTCCTGCCCGCCGGAACGAAGCGCTGGAAAGCCTTTGTCCTTGCGGGGAACGAAAGGGCCGCGGAATTCACTCTGAGCTTTGAGGATGCCCCATGACCATCCGGACCCGCAACGCCGCTGACCACAAAGAATCCGGCCCGCCACCGCTGACGCGCGGGGTGACACGCAGCGTGCGCTTTGAGGAAACGGACCCCATGGGCCTGGTCTGGCACGGCAGGTACCCCGGCTATTTCGAGGACGCCAGGGTCATGCTGGGCAACAGCCTGGGCATCGGGTATCTGGATTTTTACGCGGCCGGTTTCGTGCTGCCCGTGACCCGCATGCACATCGATTATAAACGGCCCCTGCGCTACGGCGACACCTTCGTCATCACGGCCTCCCTCGTCTATACCCCGGCGGCCCGCCTGCACACCGAATACGTGCTGACCAGAAACGGGGGCATCGTCTGCACCGGCCACACCATCCAGCATTTCACCACCAAAGAGGGCGCGCTGTGCATTGCCAGGCCGGCCATGTACGACGCTTTCTGCATCCGCTGGCTGCGCGGGGAGCTCACGGCCGAACTGCCGCCTTTCGCGCGGTTCAGCCCGGAGATCCCTTCCTCATGATCCGCGTCGGGGAACCCGGCCGGTCCGGGGCCGGCCTGCCGGACAGCGTGCTGCTGGTCGTTCCCGTGTACAATCACGGCGCCGCGATCCGCGCGGTGGCGGAAAAGGCCCTGGCCGCCCATCCCCACGTGCTGGTGGTGGACGACGGTTCCGACGAACCGGTGCCGGGCCTGCTGGCCGGTCTGCCCCTGGCCTGCCTGCGGCTGGAGCGCAACGGCGGCAAGGGCGAGGCCATCCGCCGGGCCGCGGCCTGGGCGGCGGACGCGCGTTTCACCCACATTCTGACCCTTGACGCCGACGGCCAGCATGATCCGGCGGACGCCGCGCGTTTCGCGCCGGTCCTCGCCGAAAACCCCAACGCCATTATCGTGGGCGCGCGGGATTTTTCCGTTCCCAACGTGCCGGGCTCATCCCGCTTCGGCCGGTCCTTTTCCGGGTTCTGGATGCGGGTGCAGACCGGGGTCAGGGTCAGCGACATGCAAAGCGGCTTTCGTCTGTACCCCGTGGCGGCGCTGCTGTCCGTGCCCTGTTCGGAAGCGCGTTTCGCCTTTGAGATCGAAATCCTGGTCCGGGCCGTCTGGTCCGGTTTTCCCCTGCTCGAGGTCCCCGTGTCGGTCCATTACCCGCCGCCGGGCGAACGGGTGTCGCATTTTCGCGCCCTGTACGACAATTTCCGCATCACGTTGCTGAACACCCGGTTGACCATGCGGTCCATGCTGCCCATGCCCCACCGCCGCCTGCTGTCCGAGGACGGGGGCAGGATCAGCGTGGCGCGGCCCATGGAATCGCTGCGCGGCCTGCTGGCCACCAGGGAAACCCCGCTGAACCTGGGGCTTTCCGCGGGGCTGGGCATCTTTTTCGGCACCCTGCCTATCATCGGGTTCCAGATCATCAGCATTCTTTTTCTGTGCAGCTATTTCCGGTTGAACAAATACTGCGCCCTGGCCGTCAGCCAGCTGGCCATGCCCCCCCTGGTGCCGGCCCTGGCCGTGGAGGCGGGACACTACTGCCTGCACGGCGAATGGCTGACGGAAATTTCCTGGCGCACCCTGGGGCACGAGGCCCCGCACCGCCTGCTGGAATGGGTGGTGGGATCCCTGCTGCTGGCCCCGCTGCTGGCCCTGCTGCTGGGGGGCCTGGTCTTTGCCCTGGCCCTGGCCGCCAGGGCCGGCCTGTCGGGGAAAAAAGCGAAAAAAACCGGTACAGAGCCATGAACGCCCGGCCTGCCCCCCCGCCGCTGCCCGAGCGCAATTTCGGGAACAAGGCGCAGTACGGTTTTTTCCACCATCTGATCCGCCTGGCCGGCATCCGGCTCAGCCGGCCGGTGCTGGCCCTGGTCGTGTTGTGGTATACGCTGCTGCCTCACGGCCGCAGGCGCTCCCTGCCCTACATCGAGCGGCGCTTCGGCCCGGCGGACTGGACGCGGCGGCTGCGCCAGGTCTGGAAACAGCAGCACTGTTTCGGCACCCTGCTGCTGGAACGGCTGATGCTGCGCATAACCGGCCGGGGCGGGATGCTGTACGAAAAAGAGCCCAGCGGCAGGCTGAAAACCCTGATGGACCGCGGCCGGGGCCTGGTGGTGCTGTCCGCGCATGTGGGCGGCTGGCAGGGGGCCGTGGGAGGGCTGCGTTTTCTTGACAGGCCCGTGAACATTCTGCAATACCGGGCTGACCACCACGGGGACCAGCATTTTTTCCGGTACGGGGCCGAAGAGGGCGGCGCCCCCGTCCGCTGCATCAACGTGGCGGACTATTTCGGCGGCATGCTGGAAGCCCACGCGGCCCTGGGCCGGGGCGAGGTTGTCTGCCTGATGGGCGACAGGATTTTCCAGCCCGGGGAACCTGCCGTGGATCTGCCTTTTCTGGGCAAGCCGGCGCGTTTTCCGGTGGGGGCATACAGGCTGGCCGCCATCAGCGGCGCGCCCATCGCCGTGATTTTCATTCTGCGCGGCGACCACGGCCCGGAGAACAGCCCCCATCCCGGCGGCGAAAACCTGTACCTGCGCCTGGCCGGGATAATTGAACCGGTGAAGAGGAATGCACGCTCCGCGGACGCCTGGAAGGATGAAGCCGCGGCCTATGTCCGGCATCTGGAATCCGTTGTGCGGGAGCATCCGTACCAGTTTTTCAACTTTTACGACATGTGGCGATAGGAGAACATCGTGCCCCAAAGCGAAACGGAACTGCGCAGCGCGCTGAAACAGGCCCTTGTGCAGGAGCTGAACCTGCAGGACGTGACGCCGGACGGCATCGGCGACGACGCCCCCCTGTTCGGCGAAGGCCTGGGCCTTGATTCCCTGGACGCGGTGGAACTTGTGGTGATGCTGGAAAAACGTTTCGGCATCCATATCGACAACATGGCCGACGGGCGCGAGGCGTTTGCCTCCATCGCCGCTCTGGCCCGCTACATCCTCGACAAACGCTGATGCCGCGCCCTGTGGACATCGTGGTCACCGGCCTGGGCCTTGTCGCCGGCCGATACGCCGCCCTGGACGAACTGGCCGGGGAACTGCTGGCCGCGCGCCCGGCGGACGCGTTCCGGACCCGGCCCGTGGCGGCGACCCGGCCGGAAGCGCTGCACCCCCAAGGCTATCCTCTTTTCGCCCTGCCCGATACGGCGGCGCGCGACCTGACGGCGGCGGGCGGCACCCTGTCGGTGGGCATGGCCCTGGCCGCCGCCCGCCAGGCCCTGAACCAGGCGGGCATTCCCGCCGGCCCGGACGGCCTTCCGGATTTTTCCGCATCGCCGCTTTCCCCGGCCCGCATCGGGGTGTGCCTGGGGACCTCTTCCGGCGCGACCCTTGATTTTCCGGACTATTACCACGCGCACAAAAAAGGTTTGGCGGCGGATCCGGCCCGGCTGCGCGCGGTGCTGGCCTGCAACCCCGCCCCGGCCCTGGCGCGGCGGCTGGGTCTGTGCCTTGCCGGCGGCCCGCCCCCCCGCGCGGCCACGCTGACCAACGCCTGCGCATCCGGCACGGACGCCCTCGGCATGGCCATGGCCTGGCTGCGTCTGGGCCTGGCGGACATGGTGCTGGCCGGCGGAACCGACGAACTGTGCCAGACGGCCATCATCGGCTTTTCCCGCCTGCTGGTCGCGGATTCGCGGCTGTGCCGGCCCTTTGACCGCGACCGCGGCGGCCTGAACCTGGGCGAAGGAGCCGCCGTGCTGATCCTGGAAACCCTGGAACACGCGCAAAACCGCGGGGCAGCGCCCCTGGCCAGGCTCGGCGGCTACGCCACGGCCTCGGACGCCTATCACCTGACGGCCCCGCATCCGGAAGGACGCGGCCTGCGGCAGGCCACGCGGCTGGCCCTGGACTCGGCGGGGCTGGTCCCGGACGATCTGGCCTTCATCAACGCCCACGGCACCGGTACCCAGGAAAACGACAAGACGGAATCCTTCGTGTTCCGCACCTGCTTTCCCGGCGTCCCCGTCAGCGCCACCAAGGGGGCCACAGGCCACACCCTGGGCGCGGCCGGGGCGGTGGAAGCCGCCCTCACCGTGGCCGGCCTGCTGGCGCAAAAAATTCCCGCCGGTCCCGGTTTCGAGAATCCGCATCCGGATCTGGGGATCATCCCCGTCACCGTGCCGCGGCCCGTCCGGTCGGGGCACGCCATGTCCCAGTCCCTGGCCTTTGGCGGCGGCAACAGCGCCGTCATCTTCAGCAGGATGGACGCATGAGAGCCCTGCACGTCGCGGCGCAGGCCGCCGTCATTCCCCTTCCCGGCGAAATGCGCGCGGACACCGCCGGTCTGGCGGCATTCGAGAATCCGAGGGACCTGCGCCGCCTGTCGCATTTCTGCCGTCTGGCCCTGCTGGCCGCCCACCGCTGCCTGGCCTGCGCATCCCCGGCCCCGGCCCCCGAAGAACGGGCGGAACTGGGCCTGATCATCGCCACCGAATACGGGCCGTCCCGCACTTCCTTTGACTATCTGGATTCCATACTGGAGTTCGGGCCGCAACTGGCGTCGCCCACGGCGTTTTCCACGTCCGTGCACAACATCGCGGCTACCGGCATATCCCTGCACCTGGGCCTGACCGGGCCGGCGCATACGATTACGCAGCCGGAAACCGCCCCGGCCGCGGCCAGGGAGCTGGCGGCTTTCTGGCTGGTTTCCGGCCGGGTGAAGGGCGTGCTGCTCGGAATCGTGGACGAATACAACCCCGACCTTTCCGCCATGCTGGCACGGGAAGGCGACATCCCCCGGCAGCCACCCCGCGACGGGGCGCTGTTCCGCCTTCTGCGCCTGACGGAGGAACCATGACCGCCCGCGGCCCGCTTCCCCCCCTCCACGGTCCGCTTCGCCTGCGGCCGGAGGATTTTCTGGCCGTATTCGTCGACATGCTGCTGCACGGCCGGGAAAGCGCCGGGCACCTGCAATGGATGACGCCGGATTCCTTTGCCGAGGCCGCCGCCCTGCGCTGCGGCGATCTTGACTGCGACGCGCGGATTATGGCGGAGCGCCTGCGGGACATGTTCGGCATCGCCCCGGATGCCGCCCCCCTGTCCGCTTCCGCCCCGTTCGGGCAGTGGGCCGGCGCGCTGCACGCCGCCTGCGCGGGCAGGCCGGATGTTGTCGGTTTCCGCACTTCCGGCAGCACGGGCGCGCCGGTGCTGCACACCCTGCCCTTTGCCGCGCTGGAACAGGAAGTGCGCTGCGTTCTGCCGCGCCTGCCCCTGCGCCGCGTATGCAGCGTGATGCCCCGCTACCACTGTTTCGGCTTCGTGTTCGGCGTGCTGATGCCGCGCCTCACCGGCGCGCCGCGGCGAGCTTTTCTGCCCCTGCCCACGATGGAGCTGACGGCGCATCTGCGGCCGGGCGACGCTCTGGTGGGCTTTCCCTTTTTCTTCGACGCCCTGGCCCGTGTGGGCGCCGACCTGTCCGGGGTCATGCCCCTGACGGCGGGCAGCCCCTGCCCGCCGGCTCTGGCCGATGCCCTGCTGGCCGCCGGAGCGGACGGAGTGCGTGAAATTTACGGCGCCTCGGAGCTTTCCGCGGTGGGCCTGCGCTGCATCACCCGGACGGGGGAAGCGGCGGACCTTCCCTTCACTCTGCTGCCCCAATGGGAACGCGCGGAAGGAGGCCTGATCCGCAGAGCGGAAGACGGGAACGCCTCCCCGGCCGCTTCCCCGCCCGACAGACTTCACTGGCTGGACGAACGGCATTTCACCGTGCTGGCGCGCCGCGACAAGGCCGTGCAGGTCGGAGGGCGCAACGTGTACCCCGACCGGGTTCGCGGCGTGCTGGAAAGCCACCCGGCCGTCGACGTCTGCCGGGTGCGCCTGATGCGGCCGGAAGAAGGCTGGCGGCTCAAGGCCTTTGTGGTGCCGAAAAGTCCGTTGCCCGAAGAGGAGGAGGCCATGCGCCTGCGCGCCGCGCTCTTCGCCTGGTGCCGCGAGCGTCTGGCCCCGGAGTCCGTGCCCAAATCCATCACCTTCGGCGAGGCCCTGCCCCATAACGCGTACGGCAAAGACGCGGACTGGGAATAGCCCCGATCCCGAACCGGATTCGGGACCTGCCCCGCTCCGGCCGAGGCGGCGGACCGTATTTCGGGCCCGCGCCGTCTTCCGCGCCACCATGCCCGGAAGGATTTGTCCAGGAGAAACCGGGCCGGTCGCCCACACCCTTGCCAAAAAGCCCGGAACATGGTAAGTGGTCCTACCAATTTCTCCCCATACCCTGGCAGGACCCATGGCCCCTTTGCGGGAAATCAAAAAAATCATCGTCCATGACGCGATCATCGAAAGCGTTATGGAATATATCAAGGCCAACAATCTGGCCATGGGCGACCGCATTCCCTCGGAACGGGCCCTGGCCGAGGCCCTCAAAGTCAGCCGCAGTTCCGTGCGCGGAGCGTTGAAAGCCCTCGAATCCAGCGGCGTGCTGGAAATCAAGCACGGCGGCGGGGCCTACCTGCGGTCCCTGTCCTGCGCCATCTTTTATCAATATACCAGCGACCACCGGGAAAACCTGGAACTGTTGCGCAACCTGCTGCAGGCCCGCCAGGCCATCGAAGAATGGGCCGTGGCGGAAGCGGCCCGGTTCATCGCCCCGGCTCAGGTCAAAGAATTGTATGCCCTTGAAAAGCGGCAACTGCGGGCCTTTGAAAAGGAAGATCCCGACGGGAAACCGGAATTCGAACTGCCGAATATGGCCCTGGAAATCGCGGTGACCCGTCTGTTCGGCAATGCCGTTCTGCTGGAAATGCATGAAAAGATCGAAAAGATGTGGAAGCAGAGTTACCGGCATCTGGGCATGACGCCCTTTCCGCCCCAGATCCGCTACGAGCACCACATGGCCATCATCAAAGGCCTGGAAGACGGGGACCCCGAACAGGCCAGGGCGGCCATCAGCCATCACAACCGCTCGTTGGAAACGCACATTGCCGCCGCTATCGCCAGGCTGGACGCGGCGCAAACCACCCCCTGAAAAAGCGCCTTTACCTACAAGGAGTGACGCGTATGCATGCAGTGGAAAAGGTTCTGGCCGCCAAGGCCGGAAAAAAATCCGTCAGTACGGGTGAAATCGTTAACTGCGACGTGGACGTCGCGGGCATCAACGACATTTACCTGCAAACCGTGCGATCGTTTTTCGAAATCGGCGGCAAAAAGGTCAGGCATCCGGAACGGGTGCTCATTTTCATGGACCATTACGCCCCGGCGTCCACCATCATGCAGGCGGACAACCAGAAGCAGTTCCGGGAATTCGCCCGTGAACAGGGCATTGGCGGCGTGATGGACATCGACCAGGGCGTCTGCCACCAGGTGGTCATTGACCACGGCTTTTCGCGGCCGGGGCGTCTGGTGGTCATCACCGATTCGCACACCACCACGCACGGCGCCCTGGGCGCTTTCGGCACCGGGGTGGGCGCCACGGACCTGGCCGCCATCATGCTGACGGGCAAACTCTGGTTCCGGGTGCCGGAAGTGATCCGCATCAACCTGGAAGGCAGGCTGCGGCCCGGCGTGTTCGCGAAAGACGTCATCCTGCACGTCATCGGCCAACTGCAGGCCGATTACGGCGTGTACCGGGCCGTGGAATTCACGGGACCGGCCCTGGCCGCGATCCCCATGTCCGAACGTTTCACCCTGTGCAACATGACCACGGAAATGGGCGCCAAAACCGCCTGGATCCAGCCGGACCAGATCACCTTCGACTTTCTGAGGGCAAAGGGCATCAGCGACTACACGGTGTATGAAAGCGATCCCGGCTTCAACTACTTCGCCGAGCACAATTTCGACCTGAACGCGCTGGAGCCGCAGCTGGCCGCGCCGCACAGCGTGGACAACGTCTTCCCCGTTTCCCGGTATGCGGGCCGCCCGGTGCAGCAGGCGTACCTGGGCACCTGCACAGGCGGGCGGCTGGAGGATCTGGCCGTCGCCGCCCGCATCCTGCGGGGCAAACGCGTTGCCAAAGACACCCGGTTCATCGTGGTGCCCGCCTCGAAGAAAGTGCTGCTGGACGCCATGGAAACCGGCGTCATGCAAACCCTGATCGCCGCCGGGGCCACCATCACCACCCCCGGCTGCGCGGCCTGTCTGGGCGTGCACGAAGGCATGCTGGCTTCCGGCGAAACCTGCATCACCGCGTCCAGCCGGAACTTCCCCGGCCGCATGGGCAGCAGCGAGGCGGACATCTTCCTTGGCTCCCCGGCTTCCGTGGCCGCCGCCGCTCTGACCGGCAAACTGACCGACCCCACGCCGTACCTTGTCCAGGAGTAACGCCATGCAGACCAAACTGACCGGCAAAGCCTTCGTTTACGGAAAAAATATCGACACCGACCAGATTTATCCCGGCCGGTACCTGGCCCTGACCGATCCCGAACTGGTGGCGGGACACGCCATGGAAGGCGGCGCGGACCAGAATTTCAAAAAAGACTTCACACCCGGCGACATCATCGTGGCGGGCACCAACTTCGGCTGCGGCTCTTCCCGCGAGCATGCGGCCGTCACCCTGAAAGCCGCCGGGGTGGGCGCGGTGCTGGCCGAATCCTTCGCCCGCATCTTTTACCGCAACGGCATCAACCTGGGCCTGCCGCTGCTGGTCTGTCCCGGCGTCAGCGCCAGGGTGAAGCGCGGCGACACGCTGGCCGTGGATCTTGAAAACTCCACGGTGCGCAACGAAAGCACGGGAGAGAGCTATCCGCTGGAACCGGTGTCGGATTACGCCCGGCACATTCTGGAGTCGGGCGGTATCAAACCCTTGCTGCGCGCGGAAGCTGAGGGCAAATAAACCGCCCTGCCGGCTCGCGGGCCGGGGCTTTGCCCCGCGCCCGCTGCCGGAGCGGAATTTCCGCTGCATGCCGCTGTCGCCGCGCGCGGGTAACTTTTTGCATTCCATGGAGGTCTTGCCTATCCAGCAGTAAAAACGCAACACTTTTACAAAGGGGTATTGTTATGGATGTTCTGTTATCGGCCGCGGGAGAGGTCCTCTCCCTGTACAACCTGATGCTCATGTCCATCGCCATGGTCCTGGGCATCATCGCGGGCGCGCTGCCGGGCTTTTCAGCCACCATGGCCGTGGCGCTGATGGTGCCGTTCACCTTCACCATGTCCCCGACCTCAGGGCTGGTCACCATCGGCGCATTGTACTGCGCGACCATTTTCGGCGGGTCCTTCTCCGCCATTTTGCTGAATACGCCCGGCACCCCGTCGTCCATCGGCACGACCTTTGACGGGTATCCCATGGCCCGGCAAGGGCGCGGGGAAGAGGCCATCTACACGGCCACCATCGCATCCTGCGTCGGCGGCCTGATCGGCACGGTGATTCTGATCGCCTTCGCCCTGCCGCTGGCGCGGGTGGCGCTGCGCTTCGGTCCGCCGGACTTCTTCTGGGTGGCCATCTTCGGCCTGACCATCATCTCCAGCCTGTCGGCGGAGTCGCTGGTCAAGGGCATCGCCGGCGGGGCGCTGGGCCTGATGATCAGCATGATCGGCATCGCCCCCGTGGGCGGGGACGTGCGTTTCGACTTCGGCGTGGCCGACTTTCAGGGCGGGGTGGAACTGATCTCCGTTCTGATCGGCTTTTTCTGCATTCCCGAAATTCTGCGCATGGCCGCCGAGCCGGATATGGATTACGAAGAGGTGAAAATCGACGGCGACACCGGCGACGGGGTCAAGGAAAGTCCGCTCCGGCGGGCCTGGGACAACGTGATGGCGGTCAGACACTGGGGCAACACGCTGCGGTCTTCGCTGATCGGGGCCTTTGTGGGCATTCTGCCCGGCGCGGGCGGCAACATCGCCAACCTGGTGGCGTACAACGAGACCAAACGCGTGGCTTCCGACCCCGAAACCTTCGGCAAGGGCAATCCCCAGGGCGTGGTGGCCACGGAATCGTCCAACAACGCCGTGGTCGAAGGGGCCATGGTGCCGCTGCTGGCGCTGGGGGTGCCCGGATCCCCTCCGGCGGCCATCATTTACGGGGCGCTGCTGCTGCAGGGCCTGACCCCCGGCCCCGAGCTGTTCACCAGCCGCGGGGACATCACCTACGCGTTTTTGTTTTCCTTCTTCGTGTCCAATATCATGATCGTGCTGTTCGGCCTGCCGTCGGGCCGGTGGGTGTACAAAACCGTGGTCAACATTCCCACCCGCGTGCTGGTGCCCTCCATCCTGCTGCTGACCATCGTGGGTTCCTACGCCATCCGCAGCAATGAAATGGACGTCATCGTCATGTTTGTCTGCGGCATTCTGGGCTACATCCTGCGCGAACTGGAATTCAACGCCGGCCCCATCGTGCTGGGCCTGATTCTGGGTCCCATCGCCGAAAAGGGCTTCGTGCAGGGGCTGATCATGGGCAATGCGGTGTCGTCGGACATGCCCGGTCTGATTTTCTTCACCCGGCCGCTGTCCATCACGCTTATCGTGCTGTCCCTGCTGTCCGCCTGCTGGCCCCTGATCCGCATGCTGATGGACAAGAGAAAAGCCGCCGGGAAAGGAGCCCTGTCATGAACGCGCCGAAGAATGAACCCAAAAAGCTGAACACGGACCTGGTGGGCGGCATCATCATGCTGGCCACGGCCGCGTTCTTTCAGTTCAACATGGACCCGGACTTCACCCGGCTGGCGGCCTATTTTCCCGAGCGCATCATCATCGCCCTCGCTGTTCTGGGCGCGGCGCTGCTGGTCAAAGCGTACATGCAGCCGGTCCGGATGGAGAATTTCATCCGCAAAATGAACGCCCCCATGATGTTCACCATCATTGTGGGCCTGGCCTGGGTTTTCCTGCTGGAATGGATAGGTTTCGTCATTGCCAGTCTGGCGGCCATCTTCATCATCCTGTACCGGCTGGAGCCCAAAGCCAAGCGCACCCCGGTGCGGGTGGCCAAGCTGGCGGCCATAGCCGCGGGCGAAGTGGCCGTGATTTACGTGGTGTTTGTGAAGTTGCTGTATGTGACGATGCCCGTCGGGCGCATTTTCGGATAAAGCGAGCCGTCCACCGTGCCCGCTCACGCGGGCACGGTGCCGGTCAGCTTGATCGACCGCGTTCAATACGGTAAACGTTTTCAAAAAGGGTGCGACCATGGATGTTCTGTTAGCGGCTGCGGGTGAAGTGCTCACCATAAAAAACCTGTTGTTCATGTCCATCGCCATGGTGCTGGGCATCATCGCCGGTGCGTTGCCGGGATTTTCCGCCACCATGGCCGTGGCGCTGATGGTGCCGTTCACCTTCACCATGTCCCCGACCTCGGGCCTGGTCACCATCGGCGCGTTGTACTGCGCGACCATCTTCGGCGGGTCCTTTTCCGCGATCCTGCTGAATACGCCCGGCACCCCCTCATCCATCGGCACGACCTTTGACGGATACCCGATGGCCCGGCAGGGGCGGGGGGAAGAGGCCATCTACACGGCCACCATCGCATCCGGCGTAGGCGGGTTCATCGGCACCTTCATGCTGATCCTCTTTGCCCTGCCGCTGGCCCGCGTAGCCCTGCGCTTCGGTCCGCCGGAATTTTTCTGGGTCAGCATCTTCGGCCTGACCATCATCGCCAGCCTGTCGGCTGAATCGCTGCTTAAAGGCATCGCCGGCGGCTTTCTGGGCCTGATGATCAGCATGATCGGCATCGCGCCCGTGGGCGGCGACGTCCGGTTCGATCTGGGGGTGGCCGACTTTCAGGGCGGGGTGGAGCTGATCTCCGTGCTGATCGGTTTCTTCTGCATCCCCGAAATCCTGCGCATGGCCGCCGACCCGGAACTGGATTATGAAGAGGTGCAGGTCCAGGAAGACGGCACGAAAAAGGTCAGGGAAAATCCGCTGAAGCTGGCCTGGCACAACGTCATGGCGGTCAGGCACTGGGGCAACGTGCTGCGTTCGTCCATCATCGGGGGCTTTGTGGGCATTCTGCCCGGAGCGGGCGGCAACATCGCCAACCTGGTGGCGTACAACGAGACCAAGCGCGTGGCTTCCGACCCCGAAACCTTCGGCAAAGGCAACGCCCAGGGCATCGTGGCCACGGAATCATCCAACAACGCCGTGGTCGAAGGGGCCATGGTGCCGCTGCTGGCGCTGGGGGTGCCCGGATCCCCTCCGGCGGCCATCATTTACGGGGCGCTGCTGCTGCAGGGCCTGACCCCCGGCCCCGAACTGTTCACCAGCCGCGGGGACATCACCTACGCCTTTTTGTTCTCTTTCTTCATCTCCAACGCCATGATCGTGCTGTACGGCATTCCGGCCGGCAAATGGGTGTACAAAGCCGTGGTCAACATTCCCACCCGCGTGCTGGTGCCCTCCATCCTGCTGCTGACCATCGTGGGTTCCTACGCCATCCGCAACAACGAGATGGACGTCATCGTCATGTTCATCTGCGGCATCCTGGGCTATATTCTGCGCGAACTGGAATTCAACGCCGGCCCCATCGTGCTGGGGCTGATCCTGGGTCCCATCGCCGAAAAGGGCTTCGTGCAGGGGCTGATCATGGGCAATTCCGTTTCCGCGGACATGCCCGGCCTGATTTTCTTCACCCGCCCGCTGTCCATCATCCTCATCGTGCTGTCCGTGCTGTCCGCCTGCTGGCCCCTGATCCGCATGATGATGGACAAGAAAAAAGCCGCCAGGGAAGGAGCTTCGTCATGAACGCGCCGAAAAGCGAACCCAAAAAACTGAACACCGACCGTATCGGCGGCATCATCATGCTGGCTGTGGCCGCTTTTTTCCAGTGGAACATGGACCCGGATTTCACCCGGCTGGCGGCCTATTTTCCCGAGCGCATCATCATCTGCCTGGCCGTGCTGGGCGTGATTCTGCTGGTCAAATCCCATCTCCGGCCCGTAATGATGGACAGTTTCACCAGCAAGATGAATTCCTCCATGATGTTCACCCTTGTCGTGGGACTGGCCTGGGTCTTTCTGCTGGAATGGATCGGCTTCATCATCTCCAGCCTTGCGGCCATCTTCATCATCCTGTACCGGCTGGAACCCAAAGCCAAACGCACCCCGGCGCGCATGGGCAAGCTGGCGGCTCTCGCGGCCCTTGAAGTGGCCGTCATCTATGTGGTATTCGTCAAGCTGCTCTACGTCACCATGCCCACCGGGCGTCTTTTCGGATAAGGAGGCCTCTTCATGGCTTATGAACTCGCATACGGCAAAAGCAAACTGACTTTCACCCTGCCCGCGGGCGTGCAGCCCATCGTTGTCGTGCCCAACGAAAAACCGGGTCTGCCAGACGCCCTGGCCGCCGCCCACGCCGCCGTGGCCAACCCCGCGGGCACCCCGCCGCTGGCGGAAATGCTCAAAAGCGCCCAACCCCGGACCGTGGTGGTCGTGGTCAATGACATCACCCGGCCCACCCCGTACGCCATCATGCTGCCGCCGCTGCTCAAGGCGTTCGCCGACGCGGGCGTCAAGGACGAGCAGGTGACCTTCCTGGTGGCCACGGGCATCCACGACCCGCATACGGATCAGGAAAACCGCGACATTTACGGCGACGAAATCGTGAACCGCTTCAAGGTCGTCAGCCACGACGCCTTTGCCAAGGACACCCACGTGTTCATGGGCAAATTCAAGTCCGGCTATGATTTTTACGTCAACAAGATGGCCAGGGAAGCGGATTTCCTGATCACCCTGGGCGTGGTTATGCCCCACTATTTCGCGGGCTATTCCGGCGGCCGCAAGTCCATCCTGCCGGGTCTGGCCGGCAAGGACACGGTGGAAAAAAACCACGCCCGCATGGTGGAACTGATGGACAACCTGCCCCCCATCGACGTGAACCCGGTCAGCCTTGAAATGATCGAAGCCGCCCGCCAGGTGGGGGTCAAATTCATTCTCAACGTGGTGGTCAACGACAGGCAGGAAGTGGTCACCGTGGTGGCGGGCGATGTGGAAAAAGCATGGCGCGCCGCCGTGGACGTGTCCGCTTCCATGTTCGAAGTGCCCTTTGACAGGCAGGTGGACATCTGCGTGACCTGCGCATCCGGCCATCCCCGCGACATCAACGCCTACCAGACCCAGAAGGCGCTGGACCACGCCGACCGCATCACCCGGCCCGGCGGCACCATCATTCTGGCCGCCGAGTGCCCCACGGGCTACGGCGAGAAGGTCTTTCAGGAGTGGATGAGCCGCAGATGGCAGCCGGCCAGGGTCATGGAGGAAGTGAAAAAGAACTTCGTCATGGGCGGGCACAAAGCCTACGGTTTCGCCAAGGTCGCGGCGGAGAAGGAATACTGGCTGATCTCCGCCATGAGCCGCGAAGATTCCGAACTGCTCTACGCCAAAAAAGCCGCCACCGTGCAGGAAGCCGTGGACGCGGCCGCCGCCAAGCACGGCCCCGGCGCCAGTTGGGTCTACATGCCCCAGGGGAGCGTGTCGCTGCCCGTGCCGCGCAAGAAATAAACGCGGGGAGCGGTCCCCGGACCCGCCGGGGGCCGGACCCCTTGACCCCGCAGCAAGGCGAAGGCCGTTTTCCCCGACAGGAAAACGGCCTTTGCCATCGGGAATCCGGGGATACTCGGGCAGAGCCCCCGGATTCCTTCGCTACCGAAGAGGAACTCCGGTTCCGTTTTTCTCCAGGTACTCGCGGATGGCTCTGACGGGAATGGTGATGTGTTCCCGCAGCAGGGGTACCGCCTCGTCGCCCCGGCGGGCCAGGGTGGCTTCCACAATGGGTTCGTGCGCGCCGTTCCCCGCCGCGGCGGAGAAACCCAATTCCTTGAGCAGGCGGCGGTACCGCGTCATCTGGATGTACAGATTGTCGCAGAAATCCTTCAGGGAATGGAGCGGGCAGGCCGCAAGCAGGGCCTTGTGAAAACGGTGGTGCTGGCGTTCGTACGCGTCCAGCCACTCCTGCGAAGCAGAATCGCGCCGCTCTATTTCCCGCCGCAGCTGGTGCAGGTTGGAAAGAACCTCGCCTTCCCAGGCGGCGTCGCCATGCGCGATGGCCAGGCGCAGCGCTTCGCCTTCCACGATCACACGGGATTGGCTGAGATCCTGCAGCTGCTCCAGGCTGACCGGCGGCACCCTGAAGCCCTTGCGGTCCTCCACCAGCACCAGACCCCGCGCGGCCAGCTGCGCCAGAGCTTCCCGCAGGGGCGTCGCACTGATGCCGTAGCGTTCGATCAGTTCGCGCACCTTGAGCTTCGCGCCGGGGTGCAGCACGCCCCGCGTCAGATCGGAAAGAATGCGCTGCAGGGCTTCGACGGAAGCCACCGAACCTGCAAAGGGGAAAAGCGCCCCGCCGCCCGGCGAGCTTTCGCCGGGTTTCGGCCACATTACGCGCTGTTTCTTGTGGATGTCCGCCGTCATATGCCGTGTTCCCGTATTTGGATAATATAGTCTTTTTCATAAAAAAAAAGGTATCAAATTTGTCAAGATATTTGTGGCGACTTGACAAATTTCTTTTTTTTTGTTTTTTATATATCATAATGAGTTTTGTGCATCAAATTATTTTTTATCGATAATTTTAAGGCTATTGTCCTGACCGTCCCCATTCCGCAAGGAGCGCACCCGTGGACAAGCTCATCATCACCGTCGCAACCACCGGCGCCGTCACCAGCCGGAAGGACAACCCGAACCTGCCCCTGCATCCGCGGGAAATAGCGGAATCCGTTCTGGAAGCGCACGCGGCCGGCGCGGCCATTGCGCACATCCACATCCGCGACGCGGCGGGCGGCCCTTCCATGTCGCTGGATACATTCAGGGAAACGGTGGAACTGATCCGGTCGCGTTGCGACATCATCCTCAACCTGACCACTTCGGGCGGCCGGGGCATTCCGCTGACCGACGAGGACCGCTTCGCGCATCTGGTCCTGAAGCCGGACATGTGCTCCATGGATTGCGGGTCCATGAACTTTGGGGAGCGCATCTTCGACAACTCGCCCCAGTTTCTGCGCAAACTCGGCAAGGCGACGCTGGAAAGCGGCGTCAAACCGGAAATCGAGATATTCGACACCGCCATGATCGACAACGCCCTGCGCATGGCCGCCGAAGGGCTGATCGCCGCCCCCCTGCATTTCCAGTTTGTTCTGGGCGTGCGGGGCGGCATGGCCGCAACCCCGGAAAACCTGCTCTTCCTGCTGCGCAAAATCCCGCCGGACGCCACCTGGTCCGTCATCGGCGTGGGCCGGGGGCACCTGCCCCTGTCCGTCATGGCCCTGCACATGGGCGGCCATGTGCGTGTCGGCATGGAAGACAACGTCTTTTACAAAAAGGGCGAGTTAGCCGCCAGCAACGCGCAGTTCGTCCGGCGCATCGTCGCCCTGGCGGAGGAATTCGAGCGGCCGGTCGCCACCGCGGCCGAGGCCAGGACAATACTGAACCTGCCCCGGCGCTGAGCCTTTGCGGCCGGTGCGCAAAGGGCGCCCGCCGGAAGGCTGGTCAAACCGTCCCGATATCCGTGAGAAAAGCATGCCGTCGACAGCCACATACCACCCAACACAGCACCCGGACTCGCCATGAAACGCATGACCTTGGGGTTTATTGTCGCAGGCTCGTTGTTTCTGATTTCCGTCATCTGGCTCAGAATGGTGTACCTGCTGCCGTTCAAAAGCACCATATCCATCTTTGGCGGACCGGGAACCTACCCCTTTATTGTGTTGTGCATAATGACCGGCGGCTCTTTCATCGTCACCGCCGGGGAATTGCTGAAAATCCTGCGCGGCGCAAGCGAGGGGCCGCAGGCGAAAAAAAATGATTTTCTGCGGGTGGGCGCCCTTTTTGCCGCTTCGGTCGGCTACGTCGCTGTCATTGAGTTCGCGGGATATTTCCTGTCCACCGTCCTGCTTCTTTTTTTCGCGCTGCTGCTGTTCGGCGAACGGAACAAAGCCGTTCTTGCCGGTGCCTCCATCGCATTTCCCGCGATGATATACGCGCTTTTCAAGATGCTGCTCGACATCCAGCTCCCGTAAATCCGGGGAAGGCGCGGGCACAAAACGGCCACAGAGCATTTGTCAGGGAGGCTCCTCATGTCCGGCCTGGACCTAGCTGCAATTTTTTCGCTCAACCACATTGTGTTCAATATGCTGGGCGTTGCCATCGGCATAATTTTTGGCGCCGTTCCCGGCCTGACGAGCACCATGGGCGTGGCGCTCTTTATCCCCTTCACGTTCGGCATGGAAGCCGTCAGCGCGTTTGCCCTGCTGCTCGGCATATACTGCGGCAGCGTTTACGGGGGGGCCATCACCGCCGTGCTCATCCGCACCCCGGGCACGGCGGCTTCCGCAGCGACGGTTCTGGACGGGTACCCCCTGGCGATGAAAGGGGAGGCCTTCGCCGCGCTGTCCGGGGCCACCATAGGGTCCGCCTTTGGCGGCCTGTTCAGCTGTTTGGCCCTGATTCTGTTCGCGCCGCAGCTTGCCAGGATCGCTCTGGAATTCGGCCCGCCGGAGTACTTCGCCGTCGGCCTGTTCGGGCTGAGCATCGTTTCCAGCGTTTCGGGGAACAACATCCTCAAGGGAGTGCTGGCCGCCATGCTGGGACTCATGTGCGCCACCATCGGCATGGACCCGATCACAGGCGAAGCCCGGTTCACCTTCGGCACGCTGAAACTGATGGCCGGCGTGGATCTTGTCTCCGCCCTGATCGGGTTGTTCGCCATTTCGGAAGTCCTGTCCAAACTCGAAACCCTGTACCATGCCGCGCTGGCAGTGGAGAACGTCCGGGGCAAGATCATCGGCGTAAAAATTCTGCTCGCCAATACCGTCAACCTTATCCGCTCCTCGGCCATCGGCACGGTCATCGGCGTCATTCCCGCCACGGGCAGCGCCACGGCCGCCTGGCTCAGCTATAACGAAGCCAGACGCGCTTCCGGCGAAGCGCATTTGTTCGGCAAGGGGTCCTATGAAGGACTGCTCGCCTCGGAAACCGCCAACAACGCGGTCACCGGCGGCGCCCTGGTCCCCCTCCTGACGCTGGGCATACCCGGCGACGTCATCACGGCCATCCTGCTGGGGGCCCTGATGATCCAGGGGCTGACCCCCGGACCGATGCTCTTTACCGAGCATGCGTCCGTGGTCCACGGCATCTACGGCATGATGGTGCTTTCCCAGATATTCATGCTGTTGCTCGGCCTGCTGTTCATCAAGGCTTTCGTCCGGGTGCTCAAGGTACCGCAACGCATCCTCATGCCGTTCGTCCTCGTTCTGTGCTTCGTGGGCGCCTATACGATCAACTCGAGCGTTTTCGACATGCAGGTGGCGGTGGTCATGGGCCTGGTCGGCTATGCTTTCACGAAAACCGGATTTCCCCTGCCGCCGGTTCTGCTCGGACTGATCCTCGGCCCCATCATTGAAAGCAATTTCCGGCGGTCGCTCGGCATCTCCCAGGGATCGCTGAGCATTTTTCTGTCGCGGCCGCTCTGCGCCTGCTTCATTCTCGTGGCGTTCTGCGCTTTTTGCTGGCCCCTGATCAGAAACATGGTGGATGCCCGCAACGCGTCGCGCCTGAAAGCGGCACAGACGCCGCCGGGGGCGGAAGATTCACCCTGATGGATGGCACCGTAACCAAAGGAGAAATTACATGTCGTTACCCAGAAAACTTTTCCGCCTGTGCCTCACGGCGCTGTGCCTGGCCGCGGCGCTGCCCCCCGCGGCCGCCATGGCAGCCGGCAACTGGCCCTCCCGCACCATCAAGATCGTGGTTCCCTATTCCGCCGGCGGCTCAGCCGACCTCATAGCCCGGACCATGGCGCCCGGAATAGGCAAACAGCTCGGCGTTTCCGTGGTGGTGGAAAACGCTCCCGGCGGCGCCGGGGCCATTGGCATGGCCAAGCTGGCCGCTTCCAAACCGGACGGCTACACGCTGGTTTTTACCACCATCGGCCCGGCCACGCTGTCGCCCAACTGGGCCGATGTCGGGTATACCAACAAGGAGTTCGCCCCCATCGCCCAGGTGGCGGACGTGCCCACCTATATCGCGGTGCATAGGGACAGCGGCATCAAAACGATGGCCGAGTTGCTGGAAAAAGCCGAAAAAGAGAAGAACTTCACCTACGGCACCATCGGGGCCGGGCTGATCCAGAACGTTCAGATGGAAAGCCTGCTGCTGTTCCTGAAAAAACCCGGTCTTATGACCCACATCCCGTTCGACGGAGCCTCTCAGGTCATAGCCGCCCTGCTCGGCAAACAGGTGACCGTCGGCATGACCACGGTTACGGAAATGCTGCCCCACATCCAGAACGGCTCATTTGTGGCCCTGGCCACCACCAACTCCAAACGCGACAAAGCCCTGCCCGACGTGCCCGCGTTCCCTGACCTCGGTTTTCCGGGGTACGGCGGGACCTGGTTCGGCTTTGCCGCGCCCGCGAAAACCCCCGTTTCCGTCATCGAGCGGCTGTCCGCGGTCATCAAGCAGGAGTCCGAACGCCCCGAGACCGCCGCAACATTCGCGAAACTCGGCAACCCGGTGCAGTTCCTCGACAACAAGGCATTCACCGAAAAATGGATGCGGACTTTTGAGGCCAACAAAGCCACCATCGCCGAAATGAAAAAACACTCGAAAAAATAGGTCTTGGTGCAAAACGGAGAGGGACGCCGGTCGAAGCCGGCTCTTGCCCGCGCGGAGACCGGGTCCCGGCCGAAGCCCCGAACAGGCTTCGGCCGGGACCCCGGTTTTGGCTTTCCATAACAGCGGGGAGTGGCCGCGGGCCATCCCCACCGTTGGGGCATCCCGCAATCAGCCCTTCGGCACGGCGACAGCCTCGATTTCAAGCAGAAGATTGTCCTTTCCCAGCGCCGCGACTCCCACCATTGTGCTTGCGGGCAGTCTGTCCGCGTCCAGAAAGTCTTTCCTGACGGCGCGTATGATCGCCACGTTCGCCTCGGAAAGATTTTTGACGAAAAAATTCATTTTCACGACATGGCTGAAATCCGACCCCGCGCTTTCCAATGCCCGGCCAATGTTGATGAACGTCTGGCGCGTCTGCGCCGCAAGATCGCCGATGCCGACGATATTGCCCGCGGAGTCGTAGGAAACCTGGCCGGCAATATAGATCAGCTCGTTGCCGGGCACGACCGTGACATGGTTGAATCCGTTTGGTTTCGCCAGTGCGGCGTCATTGATGAAACGGACGGCATTGCTCATGGTTGCGCTCCCTTGTTTATAGTGTTGGCATTGTCCGGCCACGCGCCAAACCCCGCAGGCAGGGAATGGAAAACAATTTTATCGATAAAAAATATATTTTATAAAAATTATTATTTTGCTATATAAAACAGAAAAACGCGAGACAGTCAAGAAGCGCTGCCGCCGGGATCCGGACGGCAGGCCAAAAAGAATGGCGGGCTGTTGCCAGAGTCTTCTTCGGCAACAGCCCGCCACGCGGGCGCGGGCGGCATTCATTGCCGCCGGAAAGCGCCGGAGCGGGCGTGCCTTCACACACCCCGGCTTTGCTGGGTCTGTCATCAATCCGGGGCCGGAATACCGTGTTTTCGCGCCCGCCCGGGCGCTCCCGAAAATTACATCGGTTCTATCGCCGACACCCCGCCCATATAGGGCACCAGGGCTGCGGGCAGGACCACGGAGCCGTCCGCCCGCTGGCCGTTTTCCACGACGGCCACCAGAGTGCGGCCCACGGCCAGGCCGGAGCCGTTCAGGGTATGCACGAATTCCGGCTTGCCCCCGCCGCCGGGGCGGAAGCGCAGGTTGGCGCGGCGGGCCTGAAAATCCAGGCAGTTGGAGCAGGACGAAATTTCGCGGTACCGGTCCTGTCCGGGCAGCCACACTTCCAGGTCGTAGGTCTTGGCCGAGGCAAAGCCCATGTCGCCGGTGCACAGGCATACGGTGCGGTACGGCAGTTCCAGCGCTTCCAGCAGGCCTTCCGCGTGGCGGCGCATGGTTTCCAGTTCGTCAAAGGACCGGTCGGGATGGCTGATGCGCACCATTTCCACCTTGGTGAACTGATGCTGGCGGATCAGGCCGCGCGTGTCCTTTCCCGCCGCGCCCGCTTCCGAGCGGAAACAGGGGGTCTGGGCGGTGAAGGCCAGAGGCAGGGCCGCCTCGTCCAGAATTTCGTCCGCATGCAGATTGGTCAGAGGCACTTCGGCCGTGGGAATCAGGAAATAATCCCACCCTTCGATCTTGAACAGATCGGCTTCGAATTTGGGCAGGTTTCCCGTGCCGGTCATGGTTTTCCGATTGACCATCAGCGGCGGCAGGATTTCGGTGTACCCGTTCTTCAGGGTGTGCGTGTCCAGAAAAAAATTGACGATGGCCCGTTCAAGACGCGCGGCCCAGCGCCAGTAAACCGTGAACCGGCTGCCGGCCAGCTTGCCCCCGCGTTCGAAATCCAGGCCGCCCAGCGCTTCGGCCAGCTCCCAGTGTTCCCTGGGTTTGAAATCGAAAGCCGGAGGCGTGCCCCAACGATGCACCTCCACATTGGCGTTCTCGTCCGGCCCCACGGGCACGCCGGCGTGCGGCAGATTGGGCACCCGCAGCATCCAGTCGTTCAGTTCGTCCTTGACCGCTTCCGTTTCCAGGTCCAGAGCCTTTATCCGTTCGCCGATGTCGCCCATGGCCGCAATCAGGCTTTCCGCATCGCGTCCTTCGCGCTTTGCCCTGCCCACTTCGGCGGAAGCCTTGTTCCGTTCGCTTTTCAACTGCTCCACTTCGCCCAGCAGCGCGCGGCGGCGTTCGTCAAGGGCGGCGAATTCGCTCACCTGGATGGAAGAACCGCGGGCGGCAAGGCCGCGGGCCACAACATCAGGGTCTTTCTGCAGCAATTTCAAATCCAGCATGGGGCACTCCTTGGACTCTTCCCGGCAATGTCGGCCCAACCTAGCGCCTTGGCCAGTCCCCGTCAACGCGAAGCCGTCCCGGAACAGGGCTGAAGACCGAAAACAGGACGCTGCGGGAATGCGCCGGATCACCTCGTTCGGGTGGATGGCGCACGTCGTGCCGCGGCATCCGCCGTGTAATTTTTTATCGCGCTGCCGGGCATTCCGACTCCCAGCGTCGAATTTTTTATACCGGAATCTTCTTCGGCGAAAACCCTGATCTTCAGCAACGCACTGATATCTATAAAATTTACATTTTTTATGCTATTGGCACGACTATTGCTAAAATCAAAATACCTTCCTTCCTTTTGCAACAGCTTCTGGGCGGGTTACGGGCGGTCCGTAATCCGCCTTGTTGCTTTTGCGGCACCGGCAGCAAAACGGCGCGATACCCCGAAGGCCCTGCGGCGGATGCCGGCAGGCAACCGCAATGCACTGCGCCAGGGGCGGAAATGCCGCGAGTTGTCCGGAAATGGCCGCGCGGGCGGAAAGAACGCACTGTCCGTTTTCGCGAAAGCCCCGCGCGGGGCTTGTTGACCGGCAAATCGGGGAACGGATTCAAATTTTGGCAAAAGCCCGTTCGACCAGCCGCTCCAGGGCCTTGCTCTGGTCGCTGTCCACGTTTTCGAATCTGAGTCCCGCCAGAAAACGGCCGCGCACGGGTTTGACCCAGGCCACTTCGGCAAGAGCCAGAAGATATTGCTCCGCGTCGTTCTCATAGACTTTCAAAAAACCGGGAGAAAACTTGTTGAGCAGGGGGATGAGCACCCGCACCTGGCATTTGTCGCCGGCGGACAGGCTGTGCAGGGGCGCTTCCACGCAGATGCCGCCCTTGCTGATGTCGCAGCAGACGGTTTCCACGGATCTGCCGGTCATGGGGAAACTCAGTTTTCTGACTTCCACGGGATACGGCCTGGGCAGACGTCGGTAACCGCGCTTATTTACCTCGTCGTCACTGGGCATGCAGGGTGCCGCGAGGCGGTTGTCATTCGTGGACATGTCTCCTCCTGAAGAATACCAAGCTGGCGCAACGTATCATGAAAATACCCCCGCAACAACCCGCGCGCATACTTGCCGATGTGCGATCTTTCTGGCAGTACAAAGCATCCGGCGCGTTGCATCGCCGATACAGGAGGTTTCTTTTCATGCCCGCCACTTCTCTTTGCCCCTGCGGTTCCGGGAAAGACCGCGCCGCATGCTGCGAGCCCATCATCCGGGGCAAGACCCCCGCGCCAACGGCCGAAGCGCTGATGCGCGCCCGGTACAGCGCCCATGCCATGGGCGCGTACGAATATCTGGAAACCAGCGTTGCCTCTGGAACGCGGGAAAGCGTCGACAGCGCGAAAATGCGCCGCTGGTCCGAATCGGTCGAATGGAAAGGCCTTGAGATCCATTCCACCGCCGACGGCCGGGAAAACGACGAAACCGGGGCCGTGTCCTTCACCGCCCGGTACAGCATCAACGGCGTTGACCAGGAAATGCGCGAAGACGCGACCTTTATCCGCGAAGACGGCGAATGGCGCTATCAGGACGGCACGGTGCACGGGCATACGCCCTATCGGCGGGAAACCCCGAAAACCGGGCGTAACGATCCCTGTCCCTGCGGCAGCGGAAAAAAATATAAAAAATGCTGCGCCGCCTGACGGCGCCCGATAGCGCGGCCTTTGCTCCGGGGGGCAATCGCCGCGCGGAAAACGCTTCGTTCGGCGCGTCGGGATGATGCCGCCGGAGTATCCAGTATCCGACAATGCCCTGGCCTGAACCGCCAGGGGATATGCGTCCGCGGGGGATATGCGCGATTCCGGCTTTGCCTGTTGCCGGGGACTTCTACCATGCATCAAGGGGGGCTTTGCCATGAAACTTTCCGCTAAATCCCGTTATGCCGCGCGGATCCTGCTTGAACTTGCGGCAGTAAAAAGCGCCGCCCCCATGACGGCTTCGCAGATTTCCGAACGCACAGGGATATCCATTCAATTTATTGAACAGATCCTGCGCCCCCTGCGCCAGGCCCACATAACCCGCAGCCTTCGCGGGGTTGCCGGCGGGCATGTGCTGGCCAAGCCGCCGGAAACCACGACCCTGGGGGACGTGGTGCGCGCCATGGAAGGCGAAATACGTCTGACCCTCTGCGGCGCGGGGGATCACTTCTCCTGCCCCCGCAGGGAAACCTGCCTGACCCGCCCGGCCTGGGCCCGCCTTTCCCGGGTGCTGGAACAGGAGATGGACGCCATTTCCCTGACCGATCTTCTGAGCGACACGCAGGATATCTGCCCCACCGGCGCGGCGGCGAAACACCGGCAAGGCGAGGATCCGGGCCTGCGGTCCAAAAAATCTTCCGCAACGGCCGATTCTCCGGAAAAATCCCGGTAGCCGGGCCGCCATGCCGCCCCTTCCCCGATTTGCATACGGCGTCTGCGGGTACCCGCTCGGGCAAAGCCTGAGCCCGGCCTTGCATGCCTGGGCTTTCGCGCGCCTGGGACATCCCGGCGCGTATTTCGCATGGCCCAGGGAAGCGGAAAAACTGCCCGCTTTCATCAACGCCGTGCGCACCCTGCCCGTTTCCGGGCTCAGTCTGACCATTCCCCACAAGCAGGCGGTCGTGCCCCTGCTGGACGGCGTCACGGAAACCGCCCGGTCCATCGGCGCGGTGAATACCCTGTTCTGGCGGGACGGCAAACTGCTGGGGGACAATACCGATATGGCCGGTTTTCTGGCGCCCTTGACCGGGCGGCCGCTGCCTTCTCTGGTTCTGGTGCTGGGCGGCGGCGGGGCGGCCAGGGCCGTGCTGGCGGGCCTGACCGCTCTGGGCGCTCCGCGCGTTCTGGTCGCCGTGCGCGATCCGGCCGGGGCCGCGAGTCTGGCGCGGGATTTTTCCTGCGTCTGCAGCCCCTGGGACCGGCGCCCGGACATTCTGCCCGAGCCGGGAACGGACTTTTGGGTCATCAACACCACGCCGCTGGGCATGCGCGGCAAGGCGGAAGACGAAACCCCCCATCCCGCGCGGGCCATGACGGCGGCGGCGGCCGCAGCCGGCGATCCTGCCCGTTGTCTGGCCTATGACCTGGTGTACAATCCGCTGCGGACCCGTTTTCTGGCCGATGCCGCGGCCCGCGGCTGGGCGGTCCAGGACGGGCTGGACATGTTCGCGGCCCAGGCCGCGGCCCAGTCCGGGCTCTGGACCGGCCGGACCTGGGATGGCGTCATGATGGCCGAAGCCCGCGTCCTGCTGCGCGGCCTTCTGGCCGAAAGGGAACGGCCGTGAAACGGCGGGCCGCCGTTTTTTTCCTGGCCGTCCTTCTGGCGGCGCTGTGCGCACGGCCCGCGGCGGCCGGAAAACGCGACGCGGCAGGCGCCGCCCCCGTTCCGGATGACGCCCCGCCGCCCGTGGCCGAACTGGCCCGCGCGATGACGGCCCGGTACCACAAGCTGGTTCCCCGCGAGTGGCGCGAACGCGGTCCCGGCATCACCAGCCGTTTGCCCCAAACGCAATACCGCGGCGTCGATCCCCCCCCGGCGCAGGATGGCGCGGGCAGGACAGGGTCAATGCCGCCCCGCGCGGGCACCGGACAAACGCCGCAACGCGGCGTGGCGCTCACACTGGACGCCTGCGACGGAAGAACGGACATGCGCATTATCGCCCTGCTGCGCGAATGCCGCGTGCCGGCGACGATTTTCGTCACCACCATCTGGCTGCGGGGCAACGCCGCCCTGGCGGCCGAACTGGCGGCGGACCCGCTGTTCACGCTGCAGGCGCACGGCGCGCGGCACAAACCCGCGTCCGTAGCGGGCTGGTCGGCCTTCGGCATACCCGGCACAGGCAATGTCGCCGCCCTGGTGGACGAGGTGGAAACGAACGCCAGGGCCATCGCCGCCATCACCGGCACGCGGCCCCACTGGTACCGTTCCGGCACGGCCTTTTACGACGACGTGGCGCTGGAGGTCATCCGCGAGATGGGCTTTGGCGTGGCCGGTTTCGCCGTCAGCGCGGATTCGGGCGCGACCCTGCCCGCCCGAAGCGTGGCGAAACGCCTGCGCGACGCCAAAGACGGCGACATCGTCCTCTGCCACGTCAACCACCCGGAAAGCGGCACGTACGAAGGATTGCGCCAGGCCTTGCCCCTTATGCTCCAGGCGGGAATTCAGTTCGTGGGCCTGTGATGCGGGGGAAAGCCAACGCGTTTCACCGTGGCAACGCCCTACCGCAACGAGGCCAGGACGGCTTCCAGCACGTCCCGCGGCTTTATCGCCCGAAGGCAGGGGACACTGTCGCAGGCGGCGTAGCGCTTGCCGTCGTAGCAGGGGCGGCAGGGCAGAGCTTCCCCGCCGGCAAGCGTCCGGATATTTTGCCCGCTGCCCAGCATCTCGCAGGCCAGGGTAGGGCCGAACAACGCCACGACCTTGCCCCGCAGCAAGTTCATGCAATGAATGGGGCCCGTGTCGTGCGACACCAGAACCCTGGCCCGGCGCAGCAGGCCGAACAATTCGGGAATGTCTGTTCTGCCCGTAAAATCCGTCACCGGCAGCCCCGCGAAAGCGGCCGCCTCCGCCGTATCGTCTTTGCCGCCCGCGATGCCCACCGTCAGCCCCTGCGCAAGCAGCAGGCGGGCAAGCTCCCCATAGTGTTCCAGCGGCCAGCGGCGCACCGCGTCGTCGGCCAGCAGATTCCTCGCGCCGCCGGGCACCAGCAGCACGTCGGGAACCTGATCCGGCGCGGGCAAGCGCGCCGCGTCCAGTTCCGGAAACACGGGAGCGGGCAGCGCCGCGCCGTCGGTTTCCCAGATGAGGCGGGCATACTCCGCGCACTGGCAACGGCCGGGGACAAGGCCGCGCCGCCCCTGAAACCCCCGCGCCGTTTTGCACCATGTCCCGACGCGCAGCGCATGGTACAGCCGGTTGCGGTACGGCACCAGAACCAGATCGTAAACCCGGCCGGCGATCCGGCGGTTGGCATCCCATACGGCGGCCAGACGCCGCAGGAACGTACCCCGCAGCATGGCCGCGTCATCCACGCGAATGATCTCCGGCGGATCGCGCAACAGGGACAGCAGCGCCGCGGCCCCGGACCCGGCCATCCAGGTGACGCGCGCTTCCGGAAAACGCCGCCGGATGGCGGGCAGCATGACCGTGGCTCTGGCCACGTCGCCCAGGGCGCCCAGTTTGATGATGAGGATGTTTTTCATCAGCCTATACCTTCCGCATGGGCGACAGATGCTTTCGAACCCGGCGTACAATGCCGCCAAGCCTCAGGCGCTCACAGGTCCGCCGTATTCCGCCTCTGGCAAGTTGCCACAAAAAATACCCCCAGCAGGAAAACGGCGATGCAAGATGCCGCTGTTTCGCCCGGGCGGCTTCCCATAATGCCCGCGCCCAGCACCTGTCCGACGCCCCGCCGTAGCTCATGTTGGCAAGGACAACATCGGAAAGCTCTTTGAAACGGTGCCCTCTGGCATAAAAACGCAACATCAGCTCGTAATCCATAGCCAGTGAATAGTCAGGATCAAACCCCCCTTCGCGTTCATACACAGAGCGCCGCACAAAAACCGATGGGTGGTTGATGGTCATTTCCCGCAGCAGCCCGGCCTGGCAAGGATAATAGACTTCTCTGGCCCGTTCCTCTTCCCAGTAACGCACCGCGCCGTGAATAACACCCGCGTTCTCTTCCGACTCGAGTATTCGGGCGACGGTCTCCGGTTCGTACCAGTCGTCCGCATTCAGAATGCCTATCCACTCTCCCCGGGCCATGGCCAGCCCCTTGTTGAAAGCGTCGGCAATGCCCCGGTCCGGCTCGCTGGTCCAGAAAGAAACAGCCGGGCAGGCGCGAATGATGTCCGTCGTCCCGTCGGTGGAGGCTCCGTCAATCACGATATATTCGATATGCGGGTAAGTCTGGGCGGCAACGCTGGCCAACGTGCGCCCAAGGGTGGCCGCCGCATTGCGGCAGACGGTGATGATGGTGACGAGGGGCGGCATGGGATGATCGTGGCGTTATTGGTGGAGAAAGTCAAAGGATTGGGGAGAACGGCACCCCCTGCCCGCAGGATGGCCCGGCTTGCAGTATCGTCAGATAAGCCGGAAAAGTTGTTACGTTCTTTTTACAATATCGGAAACGTCAGGATTCGTGTTCAAAATGTAATTTCCAATTCTGGCAAACTCCTGCAGAAAGGCCAGCGGATGATGCATATGTATCTTCGCATTGGACAATACATCGAAAAATTCAGGACAACTTTTCCGCTTCAAGCTAAAGTACGGGCATAAAAATTCGAATGCCGCCCTGCCCATGGCGTGCCAGGATTCTTCGCTCCAGTTCACGGCATGCTCCACGTGAAAACACAACGCCGGCACGGCGATTGTAGCCGGCACGCCGCGCAGCAGAGCATGCAGGGGGAAAACGAGATCCCACCACGTTTCTCCCAGGGCGAACGGCTGTTCCGTGAAATCCGGTAGCGATTCGGGAGTAAAAAACATTGCATCATACCCGCTGTCATAGACGGTTCCCGCCTCGTGGACATGAGCAGCCACTTCCACCCGGCGGCTGAACAGCAGACCGCCTGCAGCCGTCCGCAGTAATGCTGGAATTTCCAGAGCGTAGAGTCCGACATCAGAATTGACGATGCCCACGATACCGTGCGGAGAATTCTTGCTCAGCGATTTTGCATAATCGTAGACGTCATGCAACAACACTCGGGAGCGTCCGAGCACAGGCCGCGAATCGCGTAACGCCGGCACGAATTCCAGGTCGGGAAAGTGCGGCCGCAGCCTGTCTATTTCGTCCGGATAATTCACCGCCACAGGTAAAAAACCCTGCCGCAACCAGGTATCGATGGCCTGCCGCTGCTCATGCAATCTATTAGGGGCAAGGCTGGTCAGAATGGGAATGCCGTTCGGTTCCGCCGTATCCGTCTGGCGGACCTGGGCCAGTTCCTTGACCGTGAAAGGTTTCCCCGCGGGCGGCCGGCCGTGAAAATCCAGCGCGGTCGGCTCTTCACCGTCCACCAGACAGGCAAGCAACACATCGCGGCCCCAGTAGCTCTTTGCGCAGTTTTTCAACGCATGGTACGGCGCGCACAGGGCCGGATGCGGGCTGCAACGGATTTCGGCCCCCCTGTCGACATGAAAGGCAAGAAGATCCGGCTCCTCCACGGCCTGCAGATGCACCTTCCTGTAATAGTCCTCGTCCCAGAGTGCGAGGGCGGACTTCCCGATCCTGCCGGCAACAAGATACGCAAGCATATTGCGCATGCCCCCGCGCGGGGCGCGGGACAAATAAGGAAACGTGTTGCCGCAGCGCCGAAGACGCCTGAACATCGCCCGTATGTATTGCACTATGCGCATATCCGATCCGTCACGAATTTTTTTTCCGCACCGCCCGCCATAACGGTCTGAGCGGGCGTTTCAGCCCTTCGGGAAGGCGGCTGTACCATTTTTGTCCAACTGGCGGAAGGTCGCTTTGCGCGGAGACGGCAGGAGAAGCCGCGGCGGGCAGCCTCATCGCCCGGAATTTCGCGTACACGGCGCCGATCTCCAGAATATGCGGGGAATCGCCTTCCGCAGCGGAACTGCTGACGCCTTCAAAATTATACACCGAAACCGGCATGGGAATATACTGCGTCGTTGCGCCATGCACCAGGATTACCCGCATGAACCATTCGTAATCCGCCGCAAAACGCAGGGAGGCATCATACAACCCACAGCGATCGAAAAGTCGCCGTGCGATGAAGGTCGCCTGATGCGGCAGGCTGTGGCGGGAAAAAAAGGCCGCATCAAACCGCTGCGGTCCCACGGCCCATATGGGCCATGGCATCATGCCTGTCTCTTTCGCCAGCACTTCCCCATAGAGAATATCCGCATCAAAATAGAGCGTGGTATGTTCTTCCAGCCCCGGCAGAGGACGGTATTCAAATATTCGTTCCAGTACCCGCTCGTGCGCCAGATAGTCGCCGCCGTTCAGGAACAGCAGGTATTCGCCCCGGGCATGGGTAATGCCCTTGTTCATGGCGTCATAGCGGCCGTCGTCCTTTTCGGACACAAGAACCCGCATATATTCCCTGTATCGCTCCAGAACATCCATGGTGCCGTCCGTGGAGCCTCCGTCCACGACGATCCATTCAAAGTTCCTCCAGCTCTGCCCGGCCACGGAGCGACACGTATCCTCTATGTTCGTTTCATTACGGCAGATGGTAATAATGCTGAGTTTCGGTTTTTCCGCGAGACGCCGGCGGATGGCTTCGGCCATAATACGCGCGCATTCGTCCCAATTAAACAGTCTGGCCCGTTCAAGTCCGCTGCCCCGCAATTTTTCTCTCCGTACCGGATCCGCCAGGATCCGCCGCATGGCGTCGCACACCGCGTCGGCATCTTCCGGTTCCAGCAAAATGCCCGCGTCTCCCACAACTTCCGGCAGAGACGACGTGTTGGAAGCGATCACCGGAACGCCGCAAGCCATGGCCTCCAGCGGCGGCAAGCCGAATCCTTCGTACATCGACATGTAGGCGAAACAGGCGGCTCCGGAATAAAGAGCCCCAAGGTCTGCGTCATCAATGAATCCGGTGAGGATAATCCGCTTGCGCAGGGAGCCCATCCCCGCCAGGGTTTTGTCCAGTTCTTCCAGCTTCCATCCCTTCATGCCGGACAGCACGAGATGGGCCGAAGAATCCGGTTCTTTTTCCAGAAGCCTTGCGAAAGCCCTGACCACGGTCTGGAGATTTTTTCTGATTTCCAGGGTCGCCAGAGAGAGTATGTACGGCACATCCGGTGGAATGCCGTATTTGCCGCGCACGGCGGACAGGCGCGCATCGTCCGCGCATGGGTAAAACCGCTCTCCGGCCGCCAGCGGGATGACCACTATCTGTTCCGGTGAAAGGTCCGGCCTGTAAGCGAGCAAATCTTTCCGGGTATTGTGGGAGATGCAGAAAACAAGGGTTTCCCGGTCTATGCTCGCGTATATTTGTTGCAACAGCCGGACCATTTCCTGATCAAAATACTCCGGCATAAGCAACCCGATAAGATCATACGCCACAAAAGCCTTCAATACACCCGTATCGCTGCGCCACGGTTCCCACGGCGCAAAAAAGGAAGTCAGCAAAACGTCCGCTTCGCGCGACGGCTTGTGGACGGCATTCTTGACCCAGGGCCAGTCCAGGCCTTTTTCCGTCAGGTATTTCCGGCCTTGCCCATCAAGACGCGAGGAGTCGCCGGCAGCCAGCGGCGAAAAACCCGGTTGCAAGGCGAGACGCGGGAACACCTCGTCGCATACGCGGTACACCCCGGTCTTGATGCCCTGCCCGAGCACGCGCATGTCAAAGGCAATGCGGATGGGAGCGTTGCGCAACGTTGTCTTCCTCCTTTCGAAACGTTCCCGCTTATAGTCCGCGGGGCGTGACAAACGATTTCATCAGCCTCCAGACCGGCATCCACAGACGCTCCGTCCTGCGGAACACAAATGATTCCCGCAAACGCCGACGAAGAGGCGGACGCGCGGCAACCGGCGGCAGGGCCGTTCCCGATATCTGGTGAAACACATGCCGGTAACAGCCGGCATACAATTCCTGAGCCGGCGTCAATATAAAGTCCACGACCCGCGACTCCTGCTCGCGCCAGCGGGCGAGGCCGCCCTCCACGGACTTCCGCGCGTTCTCGCCCAGTTCGGCCCAGCGGGAAAAATCCAGAGCAGCCGGGCGATCGGGAGAGTACAACAGCCCGTTCAGTCCATGGATGATGTACTCATTCATCGTCCCGTTATCCGGCGCGACAACGCATTGTCCTCTGGCCATGGCCTCAAGAAAGGATTGCCCGATTCCTTCCGCGCGGCGAGGGGCAAAATAGATATTCGACTGCGCAACAATATCAAGCAGATCCCTTTTATTCTCGAACCATGTGGACGTTGTGATGCCATATTTTTTTATTTCGGCGGCTGAGGGCAGAGCAGGAGGCGGCGATCCCGGGTCCGGAGATATATGCAAATGCACACGAGAAAAAGTTGTTTCTCCTATTAGAGAACGTACCATGGGCCATGAGACGTGATCTTCATGCCTGATCCAGAAGAATCCCCACAGTGCATCCAAGGGCAACGCGCATGCGATGGGTTCCTGATAATATCTCACCGCAAGACTGCGAATGCCAAAGGCAGTCGCAATGCTGTGCACGCCTGAAGAGAAACTGAGAACTTTGCAACCCTGAAACGGTTCCCAATGCCAGGAAAAATTATACAATGGCCCTCTGTGGATTTCGAATGAATCCAACATGGGAATGTAGACGACGTTGGGGTGGATCTTTCTGAAATGCGGTGTTTCCGCCTCGCACCGGCATTGAAACATGATGACGACATCATAGTCCGCAACACGGCTGAAAGGGATATTCCCCCCGCCTTTCCAACTGTCGTCCCAGAAAAAATCCACAGTGTGCCTGTGCTTGCGCAGGGTATCCGGAATAAACTGGGTTGACAGCGTTTTCTGATGGTATGAATGATCCACATACGCAATGCGGGCCATGCGCAATCACGCTCCTTCCCGGCATGCGGCGGCGTTGCGCCTTTTTTGTTCCGCTTCCACCAGCATGCGGGCGACATCCGCAAAGCCGTATTGCGCCCGCCAGCCCAGCTCCTTGGCGGCTTTTTCCGGATTCGCCCGGCTTGTCATGATATCGGAAGGGCGCAACAGCGCGGCATCCTGGCGCACATGATCCCGCCAGTCCGAACCCAGCGTTGCGAACACCGCCGCGGTGAAATCCCGCAAAGAGCAGGTATGCCCCGTGGCGATGATGTAATCGCCGGGCTTCTCCTGCTGCAGCATGCGCCACATGGCTTCAACGTATTCCGGCGACCAGCCCCAGTCGCGGGCGATGTCCATGTTGCCCAGGCACAGCGTTTCTTTTGCCCCCGCAACGATGCGGCAGGCCGCGCGCACGATTTTCTGCGTCACAAAACGTTCCGGGCGCAGGGGGGATTCATGGTTGAACAATATGCCGGAACAGGCAAACAAGCTGTATGCCTCCCGATAGTTCGCCACCTGCCAGAAGGCGGCGGCCTTGCCGACGGCATAGGGGCTGCGCGGTTGAAAAGACGTTGCCTCAGTCGCGGGTTCCAGCGTGTTGCCGAAGCATTCGCTGGACCCGGCGTTATAATAACGAATATTTTTGCCCAGAAAACGGATGGCCTCCAGAAGCGTCAAATTGGCGATGCCTATGCTGGCGAACGTGTCCATGGGCTGGTCAAAAGAAAGCCCGACGGAACTTTGCCCCGCCAAATTGTATATCTCGTCCGGCTGCGCCCTGGCGATGGCGTCAAGCACGCTGCGAAAATCAGCGGGGTTGGCCGAAAGAACCTGTACGCTTTCCCGGATGCCAAGCCTGCCAAGGTTGGCGAACGAAGCCAGCTGCGCATCGCGGGACGCGCCGAATACCCGGTACCCTTTATCCAGAAGCAGTCTGGCCAGGTATGAACCGTCCTGTCCGGAGACGCCAAAGATTAACGCACATTTGCGCATCGCGCCCTTCTCCTTGCGGATATGTCTGCACGGTTCCGCAATATGGCTTGGTGTATCGCCGCGGCCCGCCGGCCGGGTTTCTTCTCGAAACAGCGCGGGATATTTTCATTTGCATGTCCAATGCAACAGGCCATGAAAATTTACCCCTTCAATTGCCGCCATGCTTTCCTGCATACCCAACGCAGGGGGTGCCTGAGCGCTGCAATCAGATTGTCCAGCCTGCCTTGCAGCGCCGCCAATCGCTCTGACTGCGCCGTAGCGCTTTCGTTCAGCGCCGCAAGATGCTTCGCCTGCGCCGCGGCGCTTTCGTTCAGCGCCGACAATCGCGCTTCACTCTCCGCAAGCCGTTCTTCCAGCATGTGTTCCCGCCTGATGGCCTGGGCCTCTCTGGCATCCAGCCGGGCGCGCAGGGCGGTGAGTTGGGAACGGTCTTCAGCGGAAAAGCATTCGGTTTCCGCCGGGGAGGCAACAGGCTTTTGGGCGAGAAAAGCATACATGCGCCCCGGCGAGGGCACAAACCTGGTGATTTCGCGGACGGCATTCTTTTTCCCGAGCGGCCTCTTCCAGCGCCAATGCTGCATCACGATTTTTTCCGCCTCAGCATCGCTCAGGGGAAAATAATTCACGGGATTTTCCCAGAAAGAAATCACGCGCTGCAGGTGCAGGCCGCTGTCCAGAATGGCGTCCAGATAGTGCTCAAGGGCAAAGGCATATTCGCCTCCGAAAAGATGGTGCAGATCGTGGTTGTTCCAGAATGTCGCCAGATCATCCGGGTGATCAATGACATGTTCGCGGGTGGCCAGCAGAATCCCTCCGGGAACAAGCACCCTGGACAATTCGCCGCAGAATGCTTCCAAATCCCGGGCGTGGTGCAGCACCTGCCTGGCATAAACGCAGTCGAAGGAGGCGTCGGGAAAAGGGAGATGTTCGCCCCAGTCCCGAACGACAGCGATGTCGACGCCGGCGGCACCACGCAGTTCTTCTATGGCCCCGGCCCCCACAAGCGGACTGGGATCAGGCTCAAGAGCCGTGACGGTCCAGCCGTCCACGGCAAACGCATACGAAGCGATGCCTCTTCCCGCCCCGACATCCAATACCTTTCCCGACGGCGCGGGGAGAATGGCGCGCGTTTCGCGCCATTCCGAACTGGCATGAAAACGCGCTGCGGCCGCCGCAACAGGACTGTCAAAATAGCATGCTTCGATCAACTCCCGCCGGTCCGGCTGATCGAGCAGCCATCGCACGGCTTCTTCCCATGTCATCTGCGCTGAGGATTCTTCCATGTCAGCCCCTTGGGGTTACGTCGCATAGCAGCGATTTCCCTGCCCCCGGGCATTGTTCGTGCAGTTTCGCCCGCAGCCAGGAAAAAGAAGGAACATGGCCGAGCTGACCGCAAACGAGCCAATACCGTTGGGGCTGGTAAAGAGCGGCAACGTCATACCTGGAGAAACACGACAAAAATTCTTTTCTGACAAAAAAAGCATTTACACCTGATATATTGCAGCACACCAACTGATAATCAGGGAGCGAAGTTACCCACGCCTGAAGCGATGCGCCGTAAAAATCAGTTTTGTCCCAAACATGCTCTTCACTGTATGGAATGCAAAGTTCCGTTGGCGGTGGAAATTTTGCATTATACTCAACACAAAGAAGTTTTGGCGAGATATATTCCAATACATTTGAAACAAAATATAAATCATTGCCATCTGTATCCCATGACAAAAAATCTATATCTTTTGTTTTCAATATTTCTACAAATTGGAGCGAAATATTTTTAATTACAGATATTCTGATAAATGCGTTGATAATTGCAAGCGAAGGAAAAACAAGACCATCAAGTTCTTTTTCCATTCGTAGAACATTATCAGTATTTCCTTCTACCCAGACTCCTCTATATCCATCCAGCACAAGTTGATGCGTATTACATTCAATGCCCGTCTCACAACCCACTTCAATAAATGTTTTTGTCTGCCGTTCAGGGGCATACGCTGCAATGCGCCGCAAACATTCCCGAACAATACCGTCCTCATCAGTTTGCGAAAAAGATTTCCATCCTGACAAGGCTGGATTATCCGGCATTTTATCGCGCATCTCTCGACGATATTTTTCTTGATCAAGAACGTGGGTTCGCTGATTTTCAAATGGAGTGGACATGAAAATTCTCTTTCGTACTTAGCAATAAAAAATGAATTTTACGCACTTGCGTCAACAAATGAATATATTTTTTCTTTTTTCCCTTGTTTATCATCTTTATATACAGCAATGATATCAAGAAAATTGTCTTCATCATCAAAATTTGTCGCCAATTTTTGCTCAATATATTCCTTTGTCAATGGAATTATTTTACGCTCTTTAGCCACAATCTCAAACAATTCATAATCAAGAGCATAAAGCATGGCCCAGAGGTCATATGGATCATATCCAGCCATCCGCAAAACGTACGGCCAATATTCCAAAAACATCAACGGGCGCCATCCGGAATTAAATAAACCACATGCTCCATGCAAAATATCAAATTCAGCACCTTGAGTGTCACATTTTACGATTGCAGGGAATTCATTTTGGCGTGAAAACACATCGTCAAGCGAAGTCATTGCAATGGAAATATTTTTACGTGAAACACGATCTGGAATAATTCGATGGTCTCCACTATTAGATTCCGACAAATAAAGAAAAGCTTTTTCCGTTTTTCTCCCGACAGCTTCTTTGCGCAATATACTATTTTTATATGGGGAACGGGACATATTCCACTGCAAAAGTTCATACGTGTCCGGGTTGGGTTCAAAACACAGTATCTTTCCTTTCGGGCCGACTTGGTGTGAGGCTATTATAGAATACCACCCCAGATTTGCGCCGAGATCCAGCACAAAATCTCCAGGTGCGCAGCAGGATCTGAAGATCGCCGTCTCATATGGTTCCCACACCCCATCATCCAGAATCATCTGTGAAATAATGCGATCATGATCAAGGTCATTATGCAGCCTGAGAAAAATGGTCGGCAGCCCGTCAAGATGAATCTCTTTTATGCGCATGGGCGAAAGGGAGTCCCTGCTTGTCAGCTTGGATTTCACCCAGCGGCAGAAGGCCATAAATACAGTATCATGCAAAGCGCCCATTACAAACTCCAAGAGGCAGTCATCGTTGCAATACCAAAAAAGCTTTCGCGGGAAGATCCACCAAACCGAATGCGGTCACTCGTGAGGGAGTGCGCGAGAATGGCAAGACAACTGTAATCGCGGCAAGGTGATACGCATCCGCCAAATGGGTGCAACCCGCTTTCCAGTCATTGTAGTCGCAATATTCCCGTCGGGAATATGTCGCCGCCATTATATCAGCAAGCCCTGAGCCTATGACGTATTCACCTGGCGCCGTGTTCAGGACAATTTCATGGCAAGACCAAACCGTGGCAGGGAGATTGGCAACCCCAGGCGCATTGCATTCCAGGCTGTTTGTCCCCTGGCAATACACGACAACGCCGGAAGCGGTCCACAGGCTTACGCTCGTGGCCACGACCTCCACGGGGCGCTCCAGGCGGTATTTCGTGTAAATCCGTATGGTCCTCCCTTGCTCGAATGCCGCTGTCGGGAGGTTGTTTTCATCCGTCAGGCAATACCCCTCCAGCATCGCTCCGGGAGCACAAGTGATCCTTTCCGGGTCGACCGGAAAAAAATGGCGCTCCAGTTCCGGCCAGGGGCATCGCGTGACGGTCATGTCCGGCTTTGGAACGGGAAGCGGAAGGACAGTCTGTCCGCAACCCGCATTCGGGTTCTGCTGTGAAAAGTAATAGCGCAGCATCGCCTCTTTCGGATCGCCGATATAGGCCTGCCGGCCGTGCTCAAGCAAAATGGCCCGGTCGCAGAATTCCTGCGCGTCCGACGAGGAATGCGTCACCAGAATCACCGCCATGCCCCGTTCGCGCATCTCCCGCAGCCGCGCATAGCATTTCTGGCGGAAAAAGATATCGCCCACGGCCAGGGCTTCGTCCACGATGAGCAGGTTCGGGGTGCCGGCCACGGCCACGGCGAAGGCCAGACGCACAAACATGCCGGAAGAGTAGAATTTGACCGGCTGGTCGATGAATTCGCCGATGTCGGCAAACCTGATGATATTCTCCTCTTCCTGCTTGACCTGCTCGCGGGTGAGTCCCAAAAGGATGCCCGCCAGCGCGATGTTCTGGCGGCCCGTGAACTCGGGGTTAAATCCGCTGCCCAGTTCCAGCAGGGCGCAGACCCGGCCGTTGATCTGGAAACCACCTTCGGTGGGCGGCGTGATGCCGGCCAGAACCTGCAGGGCCGTGCTTTTCCCCGCCCCGTTCTTGCCTATCAGCGCGATGGCCTCGCCGGGCTGCAGCTCAAAAGTCAGACCGGACAGGGCTCTGAACGCGTGCCCGCCCACCCGGAGCGGATTGACGAAGCACCCCAGCAGGCGCCTGCCCATGGTGGGGTACAGCCAGTAGGTCTTGCCCAAAGCATTGACGGTGACGACAGGTCTGCTCATGGCGTCACATCACGTCGGCAAAAGATTGGCGCAGGCGCTGGAATATGCGGAATCCGCCGTATGCGCACAGGGCGGAAAGCGCCGTCCAGACAGCGAACAGTCCCCACTGCGGGGGGATGCCCCACAGGGCCAGATTGCGGAAGGTCTCCACCAGAAAAGCCAGCGGGTTGCAGTGGACAATGATGCGAAACCGTTCGGGAACGGCTGTTTCCGGATAAAAAATGGGCGTGGCAAAAAGCAGCAGTTGCAGGACAAAGGGCACAATCTGCTGCAGATCCCGGATGAATACCCCGACGGCGGCCAACAGCCAGGACAGCCCCAGGCACCACAGCGAAGCCTGCAGGAACACCAGCGGCGCCAGCAGGATCCACCAGTGAAAGGTGCCGAAGGCGGCGATGGAAACCGCGAGAATAAGAAAAAAAATGCACGCCGTCGCGCAGCTGACCAGCAGGTGGGCGATGGGCAAGGCGGCAAGAGGAAATTGTATCTTTTTTACGTAGTTGGGGACGGACGTCACCATTGACGGCGCGGAGCCGATCTGCTCGCTGCAGAAAAAATACACGGTCATGCCCGAAAACATGACCAGCCAGAAAGGCAGCGCTTCCTGGCCGGCCGTAATGCCGGTCTGCTGCCACTTTGCTTTCAGGACCACCGAGAACACAAAGGCATACAGCGCCAGTTGCAAGCCGGCGGCCAGAAAAGGCCAGAGAATGCCCAGAAAGCTGCCTTGATACCGCTGCAGAAACTGGCGCAGGGCCAGATTGAACACCAGCCAGAGCTTGTCCGTATACTGCTGCATACCTGCCTTTACGCGGTCCGTCCCGGGACGGGTTCCCGGTGCTGCACAAACCACCCGTACGCCGCCGCGATCCCGTCCCGCAAATCTGTCTGCGCCTTCCAGCCCAGGGCCGCCAGCCGGCCCACATCCAGCAGTTTCCGCGGGGTGCCGTCGGGCCTGGAAGGGTCTGTGGCGATGGTTCCCGTGTATCCTACCACATGGGCCACGAGTCGCGCCAGTTCCATGATGCTCAGGTCGGTTCCGCAGCCCACGTTGATGTGGTCCGCTTCCGAGTAGCGCTGCATCAGAAAGACCAGCGCTTCGGCCAGATCGTCCGCGTACAGAAATTCGCGGCGGGGCTTTCCCGTGCCCCAGATGGTCACGCTTTTCATACCTGTTTCTTTGGCTTCGTGAAAGCGGCGGATAAGGGCCGGCAGCACGTGGCTGTTTTCCGGATGGAAATTGTCGCCGGGACCGTACAGGTTTGTGGGCATGGCGGATATGGCGTCAAAGCCGTATTGCTTGCGGTAGGCCTGGCAGACCTTGATGCCCGCGATTTTGGCAATGGCGTACCATTCGTTGGTGCTCTCCAGCGGGCCGGTCAGCAGGTATTCCTCTTTGATGGGCTGGGGGCAGAACTTGGGATAAATGCACGACGACCCCAGAAACAGCAGTTTCCTGCAGCCGTTCCGGTACGCGCTGTCGATGACGTTGTTCTGCATCAACAGGTTGTCACGGATAAAATCGGCCGGGTATGTGTCGTTGGCGTGAATGCCGCCCACTTTCGCCGCGGCCAGAAACACGTATTCCGGCTTTTCGCCGGTGAAAAAAACTTCCGTGGCGGCCTGGTCCCGCAGGTCCAGTTCCGTGCTGGTCCGGAGGATCAGGTTGGAAAAACCGGCCGCCGAAAGGGCGCGGACAATGGCCGATCCCACCAGCCCGCGATGCCCGGCCACGTACACGCGGCTGTGCGCCTCCATGGGCGGAGCTTTCCGCAACAACTGTTCCGTCGGCATGCTCACTCCCGCGCCTCGTGCACGCTGAAGCCGGCCTGCAGGCAGAGGCTGTCGCGCCGGGCCCCGGCGAAGTCCTCCTCCACCATCTCGCGCACCAGAGCGTCAAAGCTGGTGCGGGGCTGCCAGCCCAATTTTTCCCTGGCCTTTGCCGCATCGCCGAGCAGGGTTTCCACTTCCGTGGGCCGGAAATACCGCGGGTCCACCCGCACGATGACCGCACCGGGCCGCAGTTGGGGGTTCTTTTTGAACCTGGACAGGATGTCGGCAAAAAAAGCCTCTCTGGCGACGGAATTTTCTCCCGCGGCCTGGCGTTCCATCAGTTCGATCAACGGCCGCTGGTCAAAGTCGCTGACCACGCCGGTTTCTTTCACGCCTTCGCCTTTCCAGGCCAGCCGCAGCCCCAGAGCGCCGGCCGCGGCGTCGATGAATTCGCGCACCGAATGCTGCACGCCCGTGGCGATGACGAAATCTTCCGGCTTGTCCTGCTGCAGCATCAGCCACATCATTTCCACGTAATCGCGGGCGTGGCCCCAGTCGCGCAGGGCGTTCAGGTTGCCCATGTACAGGCAGTCGTCCAGCCCCAGAATGACGCGGGGCAGGGCCCTCGTGATCTTGCGGGTGACAAAGGTTTCGCCGCGCAAGGGGGATTCGTGGTTGAAGAGAATGCCGTTGCAGGCATACATGCCGTATGCCTCGCGATAGTTCACCGTGATCCAGTACCCGTAGATTTTGGCGCAGGCGTAAGGGGACCGGGGATAGAAAGGCGTCGTCTCCTTCTGGGGCAGTTCCCGCACCAGGCCGTACAGTTCCGAAGTGGAAGCCTGATACACGCGGGTCTTTGGCGCCAGGCCCAGCAGGCGCACGGCCTCCAGCACGCGCAGGGTGCCCAGGCCGTCCACGTTGGCCGTGTATTCCGGCGAATCAAAGGAGACCTTCACGTGGCTCTGCGCGCCCAGGTTATAGATCTCGTCCGGCAGAATTTTCTGCACCAGGCTGATGATGTTGGCGCTGTCCGTCAGGTCGCCGTAATGCAGGAAAAACCGCTTGTCCCGCGTGTGCACGCCCTGATAGATGCCGTCCACCCGCTGGGTGTTGAACAGGGAAGACCGGCGTTTGATGCCGTGCACCTCGTAGCCTTTGCCAAGCAGAAAACGGGCCAGATACGCGCCGTCCTGGCCGGTGACACCGGTGATCAACGCTTTCTTCATGTATACCTCACAAAAAATGGCGACCCGTTGCCGGGGCAGTATCCCATAGGCCGGGGACGAATTTCCGTCAATGCCTTGTACCTTTTTTTCCGTTGCGGAACAAGGCATGTCCGTCACCGCGCCGCACCATGCGCTGTCCGACGCCGCAACACGCCGTCTTGGTTTCAACCGCAATGCATGGTATGATCCCCGGATACGAAGCGAGGGTTTCCATGCCGTGTTACGTGAATTTGCCCCTGAGCTGGGTGCGCCGCGACGAAGCGTGGCTGGACTGGTTCATCGCGGCCCGCATCGCGCCGGAACTGGGTCTGGACCCGGCGTCTCTCGGCCTGCCCCGTTCCTGGCACGAACGCATTGCCGCCCGGCTGCGGGATGCGGCCATTCCCTGTGCGGTGCATCTGCCTTTCATGGGCATACAGCCCGCGTCCGGCGATCCGGCGGAACGGGCGAACAGCCGTTCCGCCTTGGGCCTGGGCGCGGATCTGGCCAGCCTCTACGGCGCGGCCCACATGATCGGACATCCGTATTACCAGGCCCCCCGCGACGGTGCGAGCAACCGCGACGCCTCCGCCGCATGGCTGGACACTTCCGTGGACGCCTGGCGGGATATCCCCCGACGGGGCGGCGCGCCGCTGTTTCTGGAAAACACATACGAAACCGCGCCCGAACCCGTGGCCGCCGTGATCACCGCCCTGATTGCGGCCACGGACGCGGCGTCCGTCGGCGTCTGTTTTGACGTGGGGCATTGGTATTCTTTCGCCGGCGGCAGTCTGCGGGACAACCTGAAGGACTGGCTGGCGGTTTTTGCCCTTTTTCGCACCCACCTGCACCTGCACGACAACAACGGCGCCCACGACGAGCACCTGGGTCTGGGCCGGGGCGGAGTTCCCCTGGCGGACTTTTTCGCCGGCCTGAGCGGGCGGCGGAATCTGACCGCCACCATGGAGCCGCACGACGCCGAAGCCTTCATCCACAGCGCGGACTGGCTGATGAAAAACCCCGCCGCCGCCGCGCTGATCGGCTGGCCGGGCTTTTCCGCCGACGCGCCCGCGCCGCCGGGCATGCCCGGTGCATGAAAAAAGTCTTGCCAAAGAGCGCGATTCGGTCTATCCGAATCAACACGCCGCGAAACAGCGACCGCGGGCGGTTAGCTCAGCGGTAGAGCGTCGGCCTTACAAGCCGAGGGCCACAGGTTCAAATCCTGTACCGCCCACCAGAAAAGCTTCTGCAAGAAGCGCGCGCGGCATTACGGAGCGGTAGTTAAGACGGTTATAACGCCGGCCTGTCACGCCGGAGGCCGAGGGTTCGAGTCCCTTCCGCTCCGCCAGAATGTTCCGGGCAACTGCCCGACCCCATATTTCCGGTCCCGTAACGCCGGATCAAACAGGCCGAAAGAGGCCAGGTTACGGAGCGGTAGTTAAGACGGTTATAACGCCGGCCTGTCACGCCGGAGGCCGAGGGTTCGAGTCCCTTCCGCTCCGCCAGAAAATGATTCAGGGGACGCCCTGAAAAACTGAAAGTCCTTGTCCCGCAAGGACTTTCTTTTGATGTTGGCATCGACCATCACCCTCATTATTGTACCCGCTTCCCGGCGCATGTCTTTTACCGGCTCTCCGGCTCTCATCACGCTGCAATAAGGAACGCGTCATGATCAGCGCAAAAGAAATGAACGAACTGGGCCTGCCGAACCATCCGGCGGTAATGCCCCTGGCCCTGAAGACCGTCAACAAGGCCGTCGCGGCGGGCGCGGATGCGTTTGATATTATGGAACGGCTGGGCAGGCTGGCCGCCGGCCCGCAAAGCATGGTGGACGACGCCCTGCTCGGACCTTTGGCGGAAGCGGTTTTACACGCTTTTCCGGCGGGAATCCGCTTTCATCCGCGCAAGACGCCCGCGCCCTGGAAGCAATGGGGCGATATCGCCCTTGAAAATTCCGCGGTACTGCAGATGCACAAGGCCTCCATGCTGCCCGTGGCGGTACGGGGCGCGCTCATGCCTGACGCGCATACCGGCTACGGCTTGCCCATCGGCGGCGTGCTGGCGGTGAAGGACGCCGTCATTCCGTATGCCGTGGGCGTAGATATCGCCTGCCGCATGCGGCTCACGGTACTGGACATGCCCGTGTCGGGCCTGACGCAACGCCGCGAAAGACTGATCCGGGCCATTGAGGAAGAAACCCGCTTCGGCATGGGGGCGTCCTTTGAAAAGGGAGAGCGGCGCGACCATGCCGTCATGGAAGAAGACTGGTGCGTCTGCGCCCTCACGGCGCACCTGAAGCCCAAGGCCGGGAAGCAGCTCGGCAGCAGCGGCGGGGGCAACCATTTCGTCGAATTCGGCGAACTGATTCTGGATGCCCCTGCCCTGGGGCTGGACAAAGGAACCTACCTGTCCCTGCTCAGCCATTCCGGAAGCCGGGGAACCGGTGAAGAAGTGGCCGGGCGTTACAGCAAGCTGGCCATGGAACTGCGCCCCCACCTGCCGCAGGAGTTGAAACATCTGGCCTGGCTTGGTCGGCAAAGCGCCGAAGGACAGGAATACTGGGCCGCCATGCAGCTTATGGGCAAGTATGCCGCCGCCAACCATGAGCTGATCCATCGGCACGTACTGGCGAACCTGGGGGCCGAAGCTCTGGTGCATGTGGAAAACCACCACAACTTCGCCTGGGAGGAAGAGCATGATGGGGAGACGGTCATTGTCCACCGCAAGGGAGCGACCCCGGCGGGCAGAGGTGTACTGGGCGTCGTGCCCGGCTCCATGGGCAGCTCCGGATTTGTGGTGCAAGGCAAGGGGAACGCGGACGCGCTCAACTCCTGCTCCCATGGGGCGGGACGGTTGATGAGCCGCACAGCCGCCATGAAAAACCTTGACCGCGACGATGTGCGCCGGTTTCTGGAAGACGCGGGCGTGCACCTGATTTCCGGCGGCCTGGACGAAGCGCCCATGGCCTATAAGGACATCCATGCGGTCATGGCCGCCCAGAGCGATCTTGTGGACATCGTGGCTCGGTTTGAACCGCGTCTGGTCAAGATGGCCCCTGATGAGGGCGGCAGCGCCAGACGCAAGGGCAAGAAAAAGTAGCAGGGCCGTTTGAGATGCCTGCTTGGAAAAATAGTGCGCTCGGGTGGCTGAGATAGGCTGCGTTTTCAAAATTTTTTGCAAGATGCGCTCAAACGGGATATTCCCAACTCTCCGGAAGAACTTACCCGCCTGCTCCAAAGCATGAATCTCGCCACGGACGGAGGCGTTTTAAATCTCGCCGGAGTGCTCTTGTTTGCCGAGCGCCCGGAGTTGGTTGTGCCGCAATGCGTGGTCAAAGGAACCCGCTACCTCGGCAATGAAGCATATGTCGGTGGCTATGCGGATAACAGAGAATTCTCTGGCCCGCTTCGCAAAATCTTCGACGATGCGCTGGCTTTTATTATGCGTTACCTGCACAAAATACAGGCGGAGCGCGGGGTGAACTCGCCGGGCCTGCCGGAAGTTCCCGAAAACGTTTTTGGGGAACTCTTGGTCAATGCTCTGGTACATCGGGATTATCTGATCAACGCGCCCATCCGGCTCTTCATTTTCGACAACCGCATTGAAATCATCAGCCCCGGTCATTTGTCCGGCAATTTGACCATGAAAGAGATCAAGGCCGGAAAATCCAGCATCCGCAACCCTATTCTGGCATCCTATGTCGCCAAAGGGTTGCTGCCTTATCTCGACCCCGGCGGCATAGAACGCGCCCTGAAAAACTGGCCGGATATTGAGTTTGTGGACAACCGTGAAACGTGCTTGCTCACGGCTCGGGTGTGACGACCGGGCATCACAGGCCAAGCGTATAGCTCGTGCTGCGCCCACCCTCCTCACTCTGCTTGAGAATACCGTACTCCATCAACTCGCGAATATCCCGCAAAGCCGTATCTGGTGAGCATTTTGCCAGTTTGGCGTATTTGCCGCTGGTCAGCTTGCCTTCAAATCCGTCCAACAGGCGGTTGATAACGTTGCACTGGCGCTCATTGAGTTGAAACTGATTGGCATGTTGCCAGACGCGAGCCTTACGGAAAACAGCAGCCAGTGTTTCTTCCGCGCCGTCAATGGCGCGGCCAAGGCAACCCCAAAACCAATCCAGCCAGGGGGTAATATCCAGACCGCCCTTCTGGCTGCGCTCCAAAACATCATAGTAGTCTTTACGCTCCCGCTCGATCCGCCCCGACATGCTGTAAAAACGTTGCGGGCAATCATCCGCCCTCGCCAGGGCGCAATCGGCAATAGCGCGGGCGATACGCCCGTTGCCGTCCTCAAAGGGGTGGATGGTCACAAACCAGAGGTGCGCGATTCCGGCTTTAAGCACCGGGTCAAGATCACGCGCCGCGTTGAACCAGTCCAGAAAGCGCGTCATTTCCTGATCAAGACGTTCCGCTGCCGGCGCCTCAAAGTGAACTTTTTCATGGCCGACATAGCCGGAGACAACCCGCATGGGGCCAGCTTCCGGGGTACGCCACGCGCCAACGGTGATTCTGCGTGATACGCCATACCCCATTGGGAACAGAGCCGCATGCCAACCGAACAGGCGTTCCGCCGTCAACGGCTCCGCATACCGTTGCGTGGCATCCAGCATCATTTCAACGATGCCTTCCACGTTCCGGTTAACGGGCGCGAGTCCGCCGATGTCGATACCGAGCCTGCGGGCCAGAGAAGAACGCACTTGGGCCATGTCCAGCATTTCCCCTTCAATGGCGCTGGATTCCACCACATCAAGGGTCAGGGTTTCCAACCCGGCCTCGGCGCGGATGGAAAAGTCGAGAGCGTTCATTCGGCCAAGGAGCAGACCCTGCTTGTGGCGTATGGCGGCAAGCGGACTTGCCAGCGCGTCCATATTCCAATGAAAGTCAGGCCACTCGGGGCGTTCGTGGATATAGCGCATAATCTCCGCACCTTTTGCGGTGAATATGGTGGATTTTTGCCGCACGGTCAACATTTACCGCAAAATTTGCGGTGAATGTTGGAGGTAATCTCCGCATGTACTGCTGGGTCACTCAGATCGCGGCAGCCAGTATTGCAGCGCTGCCTACCAGGAAAAACTCCGCACATACGGCCTGACCTGCTCCATGAGCAGAAAAGGCGATTGCTATGACAACGCGCCCATGGACTTCTGGGGCTTGTTGAAAAATGAATTGGTACATCGCAAAAACTACAGCTCACGGGCTGAAGCCATTATAGATGTAGCAGAGTATATTGAAGTATTTTACAATCGACAAAGGCGTCAGGCGGTACTTGGCTATCTCTCACCAGCGGCGTTCGCCAGAAACTGCCTGCCGGGACAAAAATTACCAACTGCCGCTTAACATGGCGTCCGAATTTGACGACCTACCTCAGGGCGCGGCTGGGCTATTTTCTGGAGCGTGCCCCGTTCGAGCTTATGGGGGGTGGCCGCCGGCTCAGGCCGGTGACGCACCCCAAAGCTCCGGTTACTGGGCCACGCCGTTGCCTTTGAGGCTTCAGGCCTGGCCAAGCCAATAGCACAGCAACGGTGCCGGCACCCGCATAATCCGGGACTTCGCGGCTCCGTCAAACTCCAGCGGGCCCAGATCGTCCGGGGATTTGGTCACCACAAAGCCGCGCTCGGTTTTTTTCTCTTCCATGAATTCCAGAAGGCCTTTCAAATCCCGCGCTCCGCTGTGCT
>JAVBOK010000108.1:0-6766 GCA_031550605.1 Desulfovibrionaceae bacterium
ACCGGGAAAATCCGCCGCTTTCAACACCAGGTCCGTGGGCCGGGCAAGGGCCTGCAGGGCGTCGTTGTCCGCCTGGTTGCGGCCCACGCACAACCACAGGGGGCCGCTTGCCAGGCTCCAATACTGGCGGCCCGTGTTCGCCAGGACGAAATCGTCCGCCCCCGGGTTTTCGGTCAGACGCAACACGGGCCAGTAACTGCGCGCGTTTTCCTTTTCCGCCAGGCGGCAGCCCCCGGCCGGGCTGGGGATTTCCTTCAGCCCCAGGCGGTCCGCCATCTCCAGCTGGTCCCTTCTGCCCCGGCCGTGGATGCCCGCCAGGCGGGAACGGTCCACCAGACCGGAAGCCTCCGCCGGCGTTTCCTCCAGCACCAGCGCCGAAAGGGGACGCAGCAGGACATCGCGAACGCCGGCGTCGCGCCGGATGACGTTCAGGGTGTCCCGGCGCTGGGACATGGGGCGTTGGCCCAGAACCTCGCCGCTGACGATGCATTTGGCTCCGTATTCTTCCATCAGCGCTTTCGCCCGGCGCAGCATCAGAATCTTGCAGTCCACGCAGGGGTTGAGCACCTTGCCGAAGCCGTGCTCCGGCCAGGCGGCGAGCATGGCGGCGAATTCCGCGCCGATGTCCGCGGGGATGACGTCCAGGCCGTACAGGCGTTTCCAGCGGCCGGTCTGTTCCGGTTTGCCGAAAAACGGGCTGACGAAATGCAGGCATTTGACCCGAAGCCCCTGATCCTGTATAAGCCGCGCGGCAAGGATGCTGTCCAGGCCGCCGGAAAACAGGGCCACGGCGTCGTACGGCGCGGCCCCGGAATGTATGGTGTCGTTCATTTCCGAAGCATACCGGCAGAAAGCCCTACCGGCAAGACCACAATATTTTGGAATCGGACCGGGAAAAAGATAAAGGGGCTTGACGTACCCGCGTCGAAGAGGGTAAAGATCCCTCTCTTATTGGTACGGAGGAAGCGAGATGTACGCGATCATAGAAAGCGGCGGCAAACAGTTCCGGGTTGAGGAAGGCGGCAAGATCCGCGTGGAAAAACTCAGCGCGGATGTGGGCGGCGAAGTGGTTATCGACAAGGTGCTGATGCTGGGCGGCGGCTCGTTTGCCGTGGGCGCCCCCCATCTTGCCGGCGCCAAAGTCACCGCGGAAGTGGTTGAGCATGGCCGGGGCGACAAAATCGTCGTTTTCAAGAAATGGCGGCGCAACGACTCGCGCAAGACCCAGGGCCACCGTCAGGATTTCACTACCCTGAAAATCAAGTCCATTACCGCGTAAGCGACGAGGATAGCGATATGGCACACAAAAAAGCAGGCGGCAGTTCCCGCAACGGCCGCGACAGCCAGGGGCAGCGCCGGGGCGTGAAACGGTACGGCGGCCAGCATGTGCTGGCGGGCAACATCATCGTGCGCCAGGTGGGCACCAAAGTGCATCCCGGCGACGGCGTCGGCCTGGGCAGCGACTATACCATTTTCGCCACCCGCGACGGCGTGGTCAAATTTGAGAAATTCACGCGCAAACGCCAGGTCAAAACCCGGGTGCACGTGGTTCCCGCGGACGCGCCCGCCGCTTCCTGACCGGGACGCCGTGACGTTCGGAGGCGAAAGCGTGATGCGCTTTCGCCTTTTTTATTCGATAACCGGGGAGGCTCCGCCTTCCCAAGCCCCTCCGGCAGGGGCATCATGCCCCCGCCCCCCTTCGTGCCGCGCGCGTTCCCGCGTGGCACGGGTGCGGGGTCAAAGGGGACTCAATCCCCTTGCAGGGGGCACGGGGGACAGCGTCCCCCGATCCCGAGAGAATCCTATGCGATTTGTCGATGAAGCCATAATCACGGTGCGGGCCGGCCACGGCGGCCGGGGATGCGTTTCGTTCCGCCGGGAAAAATTCGTGCCCCGGGGCGGACCGGACGGCGGCAACGGCGGCGACGGCGGCAGCGTGTACCTGAAGGGCGTCTCGCGCCTTTTGTCCCTGTATGACTTCCGGGTCAAACGCCGGTACGAGGCGGAAAACGGCCGCCCCGGCGAAGGGTCGCAGTGCCATGGCCGGGCGGGCGCCGATCTGGTGGTCGAACTGCCGCTGGGCACACAGATATACGAAATGACGGACGAGGGAGAAACCCTGTTCGCGGACCTGGCGGACCCGGACGAACATGTCGTCGCGGCATCCGGCGGCAGGGGCGGCAAGGGCAACGAATTTTTCAAGTCCGCCACCATGCGCGCCCCGCGCTTTTCCCAACCGGGGGAACCGGGCGAGGAACGCACTCTGCGCCTGGAACTGAAGATCCTGGCCGACTGCGGCCTGCTGGGGCTGCCCAACGCGGGAAAATCCACGTTCATCAGCAAGGTTTCGGCGGCCAAACCGAAAATCGCGGCCTACCCCTTCACCACGCTGACGCCGAATCTGGGCGTGATGCTGGACGACGGCAGCTATGACCGGCGCATGGTCATCGCGGACATTCCCGGCCTCATCGAAGGGGCGTCCGCCGGGGCCGGCCTGGGCCACCGCTTTTTGCGCCACGTGGAGCGCACCCGCTTTCTGGTGCATATTCTGAGCATTGAGGACATGGACCCCGCGGATCCCTGGTCCGGCTTCGACCTGATCAACGCGGAACTGGCCCTGTTCAACGAAGAGTTGGCGCAGCGCCGCCAGATAGAGGCCGTCAACAAGATCGACGCCGCTGATCCGGAAAAAATCGCGGCACTGCGCGAACGCGCGGCAAAAGACGGCCGGGAGGTGTTTTTTATCTCCGCCCTGACCGGCGAAGGGGTCGAGGACGTGGAAAAAGCCATGTGGGCGCTCTACAACTCCCTCGAGGTCAACGCGGCGCTGGTCACGCCCAGAATCACCGGGCCGGATGCGGACGAGGGGGACGGCGACGAAACCGAAGTCATCTGGACCAGGGAATAAACCGGAAAGAGACGCTATTCCGCCTTTTCCGCCGAAAGCCGCGCACCGGGGGGGGCCTTCAAACCCCTGCCGCGGAATCGGCCCGGCACGCTCTGCCCGCCGGCAACCGGCGGACGAGGCGCGCCCGCGCCGGAAGGCGCGCGTCTGAGCCCGAACCGACGAAGACGCTTTTCCGCCGCGCGGAAAAGCGTCTTCGTTATGCGGGTTCCAGGGGCATCATGCGCTTGCGCGGCGCAGGGGCATGATGCCCCCCGCTGGCCCCATCCTTACTTCACGGCAATGGCGCTGATTTCGACCTGTACGTCGCGCGGCAGGCGGGCCACTTCCACGGTGGCGCGGGCCGGGAAATTCTTTTTGAAGAAAGTGGCGTATACGTCGTTGATGGCTTTGAACTGATTCAGGTCTTTCACGAAAATATTGACCATCACCACCTTGTCCAGGCTGGATCCGCCGGCTTCGAGCACGGCTTTCACGTTTTCCATGGACTGCTTGGCCTGGGCGGCGGCGCCTTCGGGAATTTTACCGTCAGCCGGATTGATGGGCAGTTGGCCGGAAACGAACACCATGCCGCCCGCCTTGATGCCCTGCGAATAGGGGCCGATGGCTGCAGGAGCCTTGGGAGTCTGGATGACCGGGGAATTTTTGGCCGCTTTGGGGGCTTTTTCAGCCGCGCCGGCGACGGTTCCGATCAACAGCAGCGAAGCACAAACCATAAGAGCGATGACGATCGATCTGGTGCGCATGGATACTCCCTCTTGGTTGCGGTTAGGCGAAGTCGCCGTTTTCAGTTGCCTATCGTGAAAAACGGTTTCCCGCAAGGGGCGGCCGGCCCCCCGCGGCGGCGCGCAACGCGTCGCGGTACACGGCCAGGGTCCGGGCGTAAAAATCGCGCTCCGTCAGGTCCGCCATGCGTCGCGCCTGTTCGCCGCGCAAGGCGGGGGCAAAGGACGCGTCTTCGGCAAACCGGCGCAACAGGACGGCCATGGCCGGAATATTGCCGGGGGGAACAAGAGCCTGCTCGGAAAGAAGGTCCGGCATGACCCCGACGCGGGTTCCAACCAGCGGCACGCCGCAGGCCATAATTTCCAGGGCCACTCTGGCGATGGTTTCCGACCCCAGCGAAGCGACGACCCCCAGGTCCAGGGCGGACATCATGGCCCGCACGTCGGGACAGCGGCCGGGCCAGATCACGCGGTCCATGACGCCCGCCTCTTCCGCCCGGGCGCGGACGGCCTTTTCCGGCACGGCGGTGGTGGAAAATCCCGCCAGCGCCAGACGCAGGCGGGGCCGCGTTTCTTCCCCGGCCTCGCGCAGCAGGCGGGCGAAAGCGACGATCAGTTCGCGCTGTCCCTTGACCGTATCGAAACGCCCCACCAGGCCAACGACCAGGTGTTCCGGGGACAGGCCCCAGGCCGCGCGAACGGCGTCGCGCCCCGCCCGGTCGGGGTAGAAAACGCGGGTGTCCACCCCGCCGCGGATGGTGTGCAGCTTGCGCGCCGGCACCGCCAGACGGGTATGCACCGCGTCGGCGATGCCCGTGCTGGTGCAGATGACCGCGTCCGCCAGGCTGGCGTGGGTCAGGGCATTGGCGAAATTGGCTTTGGGCGGCCGCTGGTCGCCCCTGGTGCGGACCAGGACAAAGGACGGATCCATCCGCCGCAATGCGGCCCACAACACGAAAGACTCGCCCCGGTGGCAATTGACGACGTGAGGACGAAATTCCCGAACAAGAGCACGCAGACGGAAAAACAGACCGGGGTAATCCAGCGGGTTTTTGCTGTTCAGGGGCAGGGCTTCGGGCTCAAGGCCCCAGGCCTGCGCCTTGGCAAAGGATTCCGTGCCGTCCAGGCCCAGCACCCGCACCCGGTGCCCGGCTTCGCGCAGCAGGCGGGAAAGGAACAGGGCGTACCAGGCCGTGGCATTGAACCAACGGACGTTGACCACCTGGACGATGCGCAAGGGCTCGTCCGGCAATGCGGGGGAAACGGGCGGAATCCGGTCGTCGGGCATGCGTTCTCCGTTCCGGAGTGATGCCGCATATGACGGCAAATTGCAATCGAAGGGAACGGGGGGGGCAAAGCCCGCCCCCGCATCGCGCAAGAGGCCGCCCGCGTGGCACGGCAATCCGCTCTACACGGAATAATTCAGCCCCAGCATGTATGAAGCCTGGCTGCCGTCGGAGTTGAAATCCGCGATCTGGCTGGCAAAGGACGCGCCGGAATCTTCGAGCATGGTGAAATACTCCGATACCGCCTGGGCCTGCAACTGCTTTTTGATCTGGGCCACGGACGAACCCGTGGAATGGGCCACGGAATTTTCCGCCGTTCGCTGCACGTTGGACAGGGCCTGGATATGCTGGAACTGCTCCACCATCCGGGGGTTGTCTTTCAGGTACTGTTCCACCGAGGCCTTGTCCTTGTGATCGGAAATCACCTTGACGTCGCCGTTGGCGTCGGCCACCAGCTTGAACTCGATCGCCGGGTCAACGCCCTTTTTCCTGAGGGCCTCGCGCAGATTGTCGGAAAACTGCTTTTCCATGGTCTGGCGATATGTTTCGATGGTTTCAAAGGTGATGCGGTCGGAACTCCGGGTGCGGATGACGGCGATGGCTTCCGAAAGGGCCTGCCGCGTGCGGCTTGAAAACCCGCCGGCGGACAGGGACGGCGCAACGCCGCCGCGCACGTTCTTGTACGCGCCCCGGGATGGTCCGCCGCCGTCTTCCTCCACCGCCTGCGTGTACAGGCTGACCAGGTTGGCATTGTAAGCGCCGACTGACGTGATGGCCATATGTCCCTCCGGAATCCGGGCCTGCCGGGAAAAGATTGCCTCTGTTTCTCGCTGCGGCGAAACATGCATCCTCCGTGCCAACGCGGCCTCTTCGCCCCGGCCGAACACAGACGGATGCGCAGGCCCGCCGCCCGCTGGCGACCAACAGACGGCAGGCGCATGTCCCCCAGTGTTGGGGCGGTTCGGGCGAAAACTCCCGCGCCGGAACGAGGCTGATTTTCCGGACAAAAACCGCGTATCACCCCAAGGGTGATTTTTTTTGGTCCAAAATCACCCCTGGGGTAATTCTCAAGTTTTCCCATTCTCCGCTATTGTCCGGCGACAGAATGTTTCCCCACGGATTCTCCTTCACAAACCTGTCGGGAATGCCACCACCCCAACTCTCTGCGCGGCTGCCTCCGGTTCCCGTGGGAAAGCACTTTCACGCCGCACAGGATACAACGCTCTAGGAGTTTTCCATGGCCATCAAACAGATTCTCGGCACCGCCGGAAACGATCTTTTCACCGCCAGGCTCGAAGCCGAATCCTTCGCCGGGCTTGCCGGTGCGGATACCGTGTCCTACGGCGGTTCCAACGCCGCCGTGTCCGTGAACCTGGGCACGGGGAAAGGTTCCGGCGGATACGCCGCCGGGGACATTTTCGCCACCATCGAGGCGATAACCGGCTCGGCGTACAACGACACTCTGGCCGGCGGCGCGTTCGCCGAAACACTGTCCGGCGGCGCGGGGAACGACCTCCTGTACGGCAGCGCGGGCGCGGACCGTCTGGACGGCGGGGCTGGCATTGACAAAGTGACCTATTCCGCCTCCACGGCGGCGGTGAAGGTGGATCTGGCCACCGGCAAAGGCAGCGACGGATATGCCGCCGGCGACGTATTGACCGGCATTGAGCAGGTCAACGGATCGAAGTACAACGACACCCTGATCGGCGGAAACGGGGACGAAACCCTGGCCGGCCTTGACGGAAACGACCTTATCTACGGCAGCCTCGGCGTGGACAACTGGACGGCGGCGACGGCATCGACAAGGTGACCTATTCCGCCTCCACGGCGGCGGTGAAGGTGGACCTCGC
>JAVBOK010000072.1:0-4210 GCA_031550605.1 Desulfovibrionaceae bacterium
AGCTTATTCAGCGCCGGGCGTATGGATTTCGGAACTTTGAAAACTACCGCTTGCGGGTCCGGGTGCTTTGCGGATAGTGGTCATGAAAACTCGTCGGAAACACTCCCGTTTGCCAAATGCCCCTTTCTTTGGTGTAGACCCCAAATGTGCGACTGACCGAGGCAATATGGGTGGATATTGATTTTACTATAACTCCTTGTCAGACAAGGACAAAGTACATCCATATATTTCCATATATCTGCACGAACAAAAAAAGCGCCAGCCTGGGAAACTTGCGCTCTACCATTGAACTATTCCCGCGAAGAACAGCTCGTTCCGGCCGGCGGAGGATTTGTGGAGCGGGAGACGGGATTTGAACCCGCGACTTCAACCTTGGCAAGGTTGCACTCTACCACTGAGTTACTCCCGCACAGGCTCCGGCGGCCCAGGTGGAGACATATATCCTCCGGGGCGGATCAAAGTCAATACGAAAATAGCCGATCGCGAAAAAATGCGCCTCGCGCCCCCATCCGGAACCGGCCGCCGCAAGGCGCGCTGTTATTGGCGGATCGGTGCCGTCGCGCCACGTTTCCCGCATCGCCGCATCCCGTTCCCGAAAGGGCCCTCCGCATTCGGCCACCGCAAAGCCACAGCCGCCGGGGCAACACAGCACTTGCAATTATTGAATAATACGTATATTATAATGCCCCGCACATATGCTTCTCTTCCGCTGATAGAGTGCTCCATACCGCCGCGACTTTGCTACGTGAAACGGGGGCTTTCATGATACGCATGCTGACTGCTTTTACGGATGAAGTCGACGAGAGAGAATTTGCCGTCCAGAGCATTCTGGAGCAACTTAATTGTGAAAAAAGCATGTTGCGGAATTCCGTCGCCATGCTGTTCTGCCACCCCGAGTGCATTGACACGGGCGTTATGAAGGCTGTTTGCGACGCCCTGCCCTGCGATGTGGTCGGCTGCACAACCCTGGCCAGCGGCACTGCGGGCAAGGCCGGCGTGCTGGGGCTGAGCGTCGCCCTGCTGACCAGCGACGACGCGCATTTTAGCGCGACCATGTCCGGACCGCTGACCAGCGACCCGGGGGCGAACGTGCTTGGCGCCTTTACCCGGGCGTGCGCCGGCCGGCCGGGAAAACCCGCGCTGGCCATCGCGTTCGCGCCGCTGATGGTCGACATCGGGGGCGAGGTGATCGCGGATGCCCTGTTCAAGGCCGTTGGGGATATTCCCGTGTTCGGAACCACAGCTTGCGACCATACCGCCGTGTATGACCAGTCATACACCATTCTGAACGGCAAAGCCGAAAAGACGGCCGCCTGCCTGCTGCTGGTGTACGGCGACATCAGGCCGCGCTTTGTCTACAAGATCATTTCCGACAGAAAAATACAGAAGCAAAAAGCAATCATTACCGGATCCAACGGCAGCCTGCTGCGCGAAGTGAACGGCATCCCGCTGATGCAGTACCTTGAAACACTCGGCATTTCGAAAAACAACGGTATCGAGAACATCGGAGTGGTTCCCTTCATTGTCGATTACAACGACGGCAACCCGCCGGTGGCACGGGCCATGTACACGGTGACCCCGGAAGGGTATGCGGTCTGCGGCGGCAGAATGCCCGAAGGGTCAACGCTGGCCATAGGCAGGCTGGACATGGAAGACGTGCTGGAAACCGCGGAAACCGCCACGCGGGAGGTCATGGGAGCGGATGTGCCGGATGTTCTGCTGCTTTTCCCCTGCATGTCCCGCAATCTGGTGCTCGGCAGCGAGTTCAAGGCGGAACTGGATGCCTTTGAACGGACGGTCGGCGGCAGGGTTCCGTATCTGGCCGTCTATTCCGGCGGTGAAAAATGTCCCGCCCTTACCAACGACGGCCGTCTGGTCAACTGCTTCCACAATTTCACCGTGGCCGCCTGTGCCTTTTGACGACGCTGCGATAGGCAAGGTTTGCAATGCCCGAAACGAAGTCCGCTGCCGTTCTTGAGGAAGAAGTCGCCCGCCTGCGCCGCGAAAACAGACGTCAGGCGCGCGAGATCGAGCAGTTGTCCTTTATCCTTGCGCGCAGCAAAAAGGTGTTCGCGACCAAGTCAAATATTGATTCTACGATATCCGCCGACCAGAAAAAGCAGGAAAAATTCATGCACCTGCTGCTGGACAACAGCCCGGACATCATTCTGCTGTTCGACCAGGACGGCCGTTTCGCATACTGCACGGCCCACTTTCTGAAACGCGCCCGCATCCCCAATTTCGGCCTGGTCAACAGCCGGCATTATCTGGATGTGTTCGCCGCCTTTGGCCCGGACTGGACCGGTTTCTTCGACGATGCGTTCAAAACCGTCATGCGCGAAAAAACCAACGTGGTGCGGAACGAAACGCTCCGGTTCGCCGACAAGACGCCAAGTCACTTCAAGATACATTTTGCCCCCATGCTTGATGAAGCCGGAAAACCGGGCGGCGCGATCGTGCTGTTCCACGACCTGACCGACATCATTCTGGCCAAAAACCAGGCGGAACAAGCCAGCCGGGCCAAATCGGATTTCCTTGCGAACATGTCCCACGAAATGCGCACGCCGATAAACGCGATCACCGGCATGACCCAGATCGCCAAAACCTCGCAAGCCATCGACAAAAAAAACTATTGCCTGGATAAAATTGAAGAAGCATCCGTCCACCTGCTCGGAGTGATAAACGACATCCTCGACATGTCGAAAATCGAAGCCAACCGGTTCGAGCTTGCATACAGCGAATGCAACCTTGAAGCGATGCTGATGAAGGTCACCAGCGTTCTGTCCTTCCGCATTGACGAAAAAAAACAGACTCTGACGGTCAGAATGGCCGAGGACCTGCCCCCGGTGATCTATTCCGACGAACAGCGCCTGGCGCAGGTGATCACGAACCTGATCGCCAATGCCGTCAAGTTCACGCCCGAAGGGGGCAACATCACTCTGCAGGCGCGAAAGCTGGCTGAAGACGATGACTACTGCGAACTGCAGATCATGGTGACGGATACCGGTATCGGCATAGCGAAGGAGCAGCAGGAAAAGCTGTTCCGATCCTTTGAACAGGCGGACAGCGGCATCTCGCGACGTTTCGGCGGAACCGGCCTGGGACTGGCCATATCCAAAAGCATCGTCGAAATGATGGGCGGCCGCATCTGGATCGAATCGGAACTGGGCTCTGGCTCCAGCTTCATTTTCACCATCCGGGTGAAGAAGATCGAAACATCGCCTCGCGCGATGCTGCCGCCGGACATTTTGCGCAACGACCCGCGCGTTCTGGCGCTGAGCGCTTCGCCGGAGGCCGCGGAATGCTGCCAGCACGTCGCCCGGTCCCTCGGCATAGCCTGCGACGGAGTTGAAAGCCCCGAAGCGGCCTGCGCCATGTTGCAAAACAGCTCCTACGCCGTTGTTTTCATTGACTGGAACTTGGCGGATACCGACGGGATGGCCCTGATCCAGCGAATCAAAACCGCGAACAACGGCGCATCCGTCGTTTTGATGACCTCCGCCACGGAGTGGGCGTTGATTGAAAACGGCGCCAAGAACGCCGGGGCCGACAGTTTCATTCAAAAACCTCTGTTTCCCAGCGCGCTGGCCGACAGCATCAGGACATGCCTGTGGCCCGAATGCCAGGACCCCAAAAACGGCGCCGATCCCGCCTGCAACGACGGGCGTTTCGCCGGGCGGCATATTCTGCTGGCTGAAGATATCGAAATAAACCGCGAAATCGTGGTGTCCCTTCTGGAACCGACCGGCCTGACCATCGACTGTGCGGCCGACGGCGCCGAAGCGGTGGCCAAATTCACCGCCAACCCGAAAGCGTACGACATGATTTTCATGGACATCCACATGCCGCATATGGACGGTTACGAAGCCACGCGTCGTATCCGCGCGCTGGACTGCGCCCATGCCGGCACTGTTCCCATCATCGCCATGACCGCCAACGTGTTCCGCGAAGATATCGAAAAATGCCTGGCCGCCGGCATGAACGCCCACATCGGCAAACCCATCAATATGGATGAAGTGCTGGAGCGTCTGGCCGCTTTCCTGCCGACAACGGCATAATCACGGCGTTGCGGAGCCGGGCCGCGAAAGGCGTCCCACCGGGGCAATAAAGGCGTGGGGGGGGGAGGGCGGCAAGCACCCAGGGCGGCGGCGCGGCTGGGGGGTATGGGGGTGGGGGGGAGCGTTGTGATGGGGAGTGGAGGGTTTGGTGT
>JAVBOK010000090.1:0-6734 GCA_031550605.1 Desulfovibrionaceae bacterium
GGTTGAAAATGCCTTTCTTCATTTGAAACGATGGCGAGGAATCGCGACCAGATACGCGAAAAATACCGCATCATTTCTGGCCGCGATTCATATCAGGTGCATTTTTCTTTGGGCATCAATCTCGTGACTACACTATCTAGCGCATTTGCACTGTGAAAATCTCCGGTGGATAGTCAACGCAGCGCAATGTCCACCGGCGCATGGACGTAGCGGATCTCCGGTCCAGACCGTTTCGGCTGCGTGCATCCGGGAAAGGAACGCTCTTTTCTCTTTTCAACGCCGGTTTCGCGGAAAAGCCGTACCGTAACCAAGCTCTGTACTCATTCCATCAATCGTTCATTGGTCGGTTAATGAATTATACAATAACGTCCTGTAAAAGCGCACGCCCGCGCCCCGAGCGGCGGCGCTTCCGAACAGCCGGAAGCGCCGCCGTTTGCTGACGGGCAGGATTTTTATGAACTTCTTCGTTATCGTTCCGGCTGTCTATGCCTGCATGCACGCCTACATTTTCTGGCGGCTGCGCGTTGCTTTCGGCCCCGGCATCTGGCAGGTCTGGACGATTCTTTTCTTCTGCGCCATGGTTGCGACCTTTTTTCTGCGCCGCATACCCCATTCCGGCCCGACCATGAACGCCCTGCACTGGGTGTCCATGGTCTGGATGGGGCTGGTGCTGATCACCGTGACCTGGGTCTTTTTTCTGGACTGCGCACGCATACTGGTCTGGAGTATCGACCAACTGTGCGGGCCGTTCGGGACCGGCGGCGGCTTTTCACACGCCCTGCGCCTTTCCCGTTCCCTGCCCGTTGTGCTCTGCCTGTGCCTTGGCCTGGGCGCATACGCGCTTTACGAGGCCCTTGCCGTGCGGGCCGTGCACATCACCATCCCCACGGCGAAACTGCCGGCCGGCGTAACACGCTTGCGCCTGGCCGCCCTGTCCGACATCCACCTGAGCAGCATTGCCGGGGCCTGGCGGCTGCGGCGCATCCTGGCTATAATGGAGAAGGAAAAACCGGACATGCTGCTGATGCTGGGCGATCTGGTCGACACGAACATGGCCGGCCGGGACGATGAGGCGGCCATGCTCCGCGCCGCGCTGCCCCACGGCGGGGCCTTTGCCGTGCTGGGCAACCACGAGGCATACAGCGGATTGCAAAACTCGCTGCGGTTTCTGGAAAAGTCGGGATTCCAGATTTTGCGCGGCCGGGCGGCGCGAGCCCTGGGCATTACCGTGGCCGGGGTCGATGATCCCATGTTCATCGCGGGTGCAACAAGGAAGGACCCGGAACTGCCCGGTAATACAGACGCCGAACTGCTGCGTGCCCTTGAGGCGGACCGGGCTGCCGGCCGCTTCATCCTGTTTCTGCGCCACCGCCCGGGCAAGCCGCAGAACATCGCCGGCCTGTTCGACGTGCAACTGTCCGGCCACACTCACGGCGGACAGATATGGCCCGGCCGGATCATCACGTCCATGGTCCACAAAGTCCGTCAAGGCGTGACCGAGGTCACGGGCAGCCGGGGAAAAAGCCTGCTGTACGTCAGCAACGGGACGGGCTTCTGGGGACCGCCCATGCGCCTTTTCACCCCGCCGGAAGTGACCGTCATCGATCTGGTCCGCCCGCAGTAGGCAAAATTGAGCATTGCCTCTGCAATCCGCTTAGGATATAAGAGCAGCCATGAATGGACGCACCCTACTCGCCATAGGCCCCGGCCCCCGTTCACCCCGTTTTCGCCTTCATCTGCTCCGGTTTTGCCGGCTCAGTTTTTCTTGTGTCCTGCTCAGCCTTGTGATCAGCCTGGGGCTTCCGTCGGATGCGGCGGCGGCGCCGGGCGACGCCTCGAGTGCCGACAAGGCCGCCGCGCAAACAACCGGCACGGCGCGGAAGAAAAATACGCAGAAACCGAATGCGGGTTCTTCCGCTTCGAAAAAATCGTCTCCGGTTTCTTCCAGATCATCGGCGCCCGCCAACTCCGCGCAAGCAACAAAAAAACGCGCTGCGCCGCGAACAAAAAAAGCCTCGCAAAAACGCAAACCGCTCTATGTGCGTTCTCTGCTGCCGCAGCAGGAACGGGCCGCCCTGCTGGAACGCGGCATCTATTCCGGCTTTGGTCCCCGCGCGGTATCGAAAAAGCGCGTGCGCCTGCACAAGGGCATCGACGTTTCAGCCCCTCAGGGCAGCGTCATCACAGCGTTCAACGACGGCAAGGTGATCTTCAGCGGCCGCAAGGGCGACGGATACGGCGTCCGGGTGCTGATCGAGCAGATCGACGGCCGTGAAGCCCTGTACGCCCATATGCAGCAAACCAGCGTCAAAGTCGGCGACGAAGTGCGCCGGGGCGACCATATCGGTTTTGTCGGCCGCACCGGCAGGGCCACGGGCGCGCATCTGCATTTCGAACTGATCGACGAAGGCGAAAACCTTGACCCGGCCGAGCATGTCTGGCTGGGTTCGGAACTGGTCCTCGGGCCGCACGATCCGGACCCGACCAACACCGAAGGCCGGACGAGCTTTGCCGCGAAAAACGCGACAATCAACGTGCAGTAAACGACTTTCCGTTTTGCCGGGTTTTGCTGTCCGCGCACCGGACCAGCTACAGCCGGAGCGTGGCGCAGCCTGGCAGCGCACCTGCTTTGGGAGCAGGATGCCGGAGGTTCAAATCCTCTCGCTCCGACCAAATAAAACAACGGGCTATGATGGAAAAATCATAGCCCGTTGTTTGTTGCCGAACTTCTCCCGCAAATTGCCCTTGAGTTTAGGGCATTTTCACTTTGATTCTCCACACGGACACAATGCTCTGCCTTGCGAAGCCTCGCGTGGCAAGGTCCGCGAGATTGGCGCGGGCGAGTTTTACTCGCCGTTACGCGACAATCTGTCCCAGCGCCTCGGAGCCTGCGCCTTCTCGCCAGGCACCTTGTTTGCGCTTTCTCCGCATCGGCTCGTCTGTGTCAAGCAGTGCATGTTTCTTGAAAATAAAAATCATTTTTATATATTATAACAATGTTATTACGACGTATTTTTTTATTGAAAATGATTTTGACAATCTACATCAACATAGGTATAAAAAGAAATAACCGCGCCCGCCGACCCGGGTGCCGTGCCGGGCGCATGCAGCTTTCGGCCAACAATATACCATCAACAAGGAAAGCATCATGAATCTCTCTTCCGGAACCATGTGGAAATACGGCCTTTTCCTGGGCGCGGGCGTCGCCATCGGCGCTGTGGGCGCCGTTCTGCTCAGCCGCGGCTCCGTGGACCTGAAAAAAGCCGCCGCGACCCTGCTCAGCCATGGCATGGATGTGAAGGAAAAAGCCGCCACCATGATGGAAACGGCAAAAGAGAACCTGGAAGATATCGCCGCTGAAGCCCGCCACGCCAGCGAAACCCGCAAAAAAGCCGCCGACAGCGTGGAATCATGAGCCAGAAGAGTACGGCGGCCGGCAATGAACGCTGTCCGCATTTTCCGGACCTGCCGCATGTGTTGCGCGCCCGCACAGCGCAACACATGCGTTTCTGCCTGGTCCACGACATTCCCGGCCGCATGCGCCTGCGCCCCGCGGGCCGGTGGTTTTCCCCCCCGCTTGCCGCAAAGATGCTGGCGCTGTTCGCTGCGGTGGCCGGCCAATCCGCCTGCTCCGTTTCCGCCCGCACCGGCAGCGTGCTGATTCTTTACACGCAGCCTGATATACGGCGAAAAGTGGTGGCGGCATTCACCGTCTACGCGCGTTCCGGAAAAGCCGCGCGCCGCTTCTTTCAGGAAACGCCGGCCACGGGAACGACCGCGGCCGATTGCAAAACGCCGGAAAACGACGGCGGGCTCAGCGTCCGCAACCCTATTCCCGGCAAGATCCTCAGTTCCTTGTTCTTTCCGCGCGCGCTACGCTTTGCCTGGGCCTTCGTCCAGACCGTGCCGTACCTGTTCAAAGCCCTCGGCGCACTGGCGCGCGGCCGTCTTGACCTGGACGTGCTGGACGGAACCGCGCTGTTGGTCTGCCTTTTGCGACGCGATTTCGTCTCACTGGGTTCCATTGTTTTTTTCTTCGCCCTGGGAGATTTTCTTTCCGCCTGGACGCGCAAGAAATCCCGCGCCAGCCTGGAAGAAAGCCTGTCCCTTGACATTTCCCGCGTCTGGATCCGCAAGGGCGGCGCGGAATACGAAATTCCCGCGGCGAACGTGCAGCGGGACGACGAAGTCGTCGTGCGCGCCGGAAACCTTGTGCCGGTGGACGGCATGGTCGTCGACGGCGAGGGTATGGTCAATCAGGCCTTCATGACCGGCGAAGCCCTGCCGGTTCCACGGCGCAAAGGGTCCAGCGTTTACGCGGGCACCGTGCTGGCGGAAGGCGAGATCGTCGTCAAGGCCACGCGCGTGGGGGCGGAAACCCGCATCAAATCCATTATCCGCCACATTGAGGAATCGGAGCAGGTCAAAGCCTCCCTTCAGAACAAGTACGAACGCATGGCCGACTCCATCGTGCCCTACAATTTTCTTCTGGGCGGCCTGGTGTTTGCCGTTACCGGCAGCCTTGCGCGCGCCGGCTCCGTTCTGCTGGTCGACTATTCGTGCGCCATCCGCCTTGCCACGCCGCTGGCCATCTTCACCGGCATGCGCGAAGCGGCGGAGCACGGCATTCTGATCAAGGGCGGCAAATTTATGGAAGCCCTTGCCGGCGCCGACACCGTTGTTTTTGACAAAACAGGCACCCTGACCGAAGCCCGCCCCACACTGGTCGCCATTGTCCCCTTCGGCGCCTGCACCCACAACAGCGTGCTCCGCCTGGCCGCCTGCCTGGAGGAACATTTTGCCCATCCCGTTGGCCAGGCCGTGGTGCGCGCCGCGGAAGAGAAAAATCTCAAGCACCGCGAGGAACATGCCCAGGTGGAATACCGGCTTGCCCACGGCATCGCTTCGCGCTGGAACGGCAGGCGGGTATTGCTTGGGAGCGACCATTTCGTACTCGAAGACGAGGGGATCCCCATCAGCGGGGAACAGCGGCAAGAAATTGAAAGACATGCCCGCATGGGCCGTTCCGCGCTGTATCTTGCGGTAGGAGGCGAACTGGCCGGCGTGTTGCTGATCGAGGACACGCTGCGCGCGGATGCCCCCGCCGCCATTGTCGCCCTGCGCGCGGACGGCATACGGCGGATCGTCATGCTGACCGGCGACGGCGAAACCACCGCCCGCAGCATAGCCGCGCAGGCCGGCATCACGGAATACAGAGCGCGCATGCTGCCGGAACACAAAGCAGCCTTCATCGATTCGCTGAAAAAACAAGGCCATACCGTGCTGATGGTGGGCGACGGCATCAACGATTCGCCCGCCCTGTCCGCGGCCGACGTCGGCGCGGCCATGGCGGAAGGGGCCGATCTGGCCCGGGAAGTCGCCGACATGGTGCTGCTCGGCGGCAAACTCGACGATATCGTGCTGGCCCGGCGCGTGTCACGCATTGCGCTCGGCCGCGTTCGCTCCGGATTTCACGCGTCTCTGCTCTGGAACAGCCTGTTCCTGGCCGGCAGTTTGCCGGGCTTTCTGCGGCCGGGTTTTTCCGCCCTGCTGCACAACGCAACGACAGCGGCTATCGCCGTTTCCGCCATGCGCCCCATGCTTCCCCCCGCGCCGGTGGCTGAAAGCCCCATCCGGGCCTTACGGGAGACCGCCTCATGATCGCCAGTTTTGTCGAAGGACGGATTCGCCTGCGTGCTTCGATCCTGACCAACCCCGAGAGCATGAACCAGATACTCGCTATTGTCGGGCGCCAGGACGGAGTGCTTGAGTCCACGGCCAATTGCCGTACGGGCAGTTTGCTGATTCTGTACGACCCGCAACGGATCGGCACGGAAACGCTGCTGGCCGCCGTCACGATCATGGAAAATTTTTTGGCGGCGGAAGAAAAGAAACACCCCGTTGCGCCCCCCAAAAACAACGTATCCAATGCGGCGCGGGCGATTTTTGACGGACTGCGTCACGCCTATGGCTGCGGCCGCAAGGGCCGGACGGAGTTGCGCCTTTTGGGCCTGAGCGGCCTTTTCAACCTTGCGGGGCTGCTTTTTTCCCGCCGGGTGCATGTTGCCGCCGGAACGGTTTTTGCCGTTCTGGCGGCGCGGCATATGCTGCAGCACCGGGGCAGGCTCTGAAAGGACTCTCCCGATGAAGAAAGAAATTGAAACCCCGCGGGGAAGCACTTCTCTACCTTGAAGAGTTACCATACAGGGGATGAGTACCCGTGTGCTTTGCGGATAGCGGTCATAAAAACTCGTCGGAAACACTCCCGTTTGCCAAATGCCCCTTTCTTTGGTGTAGACCCGCTTTCTTTGGTGTAGGCCCACGGGCCGATGCTGTGAGCCGTGGCAAAAAAACGGGGTAATGTGGTGTTTTCACATTACCCCGTACATTGGCTGGAGCGGGAAACGAGATTCGAACTCGCAACCTCAACCTTGGGAAGGTTGCACTCTACCGTTGAGTTATTCCCGCGAAGAACAGGCAAGTCCTATACGGCAAGGGAGCTGACACGTCAAGCTTTTGCAGCTTGTGTGCCCGCGATGCGGACTTTGGGCAAGACATTGTTTTCATGGAAGGAGGAGGTGGCCAGGATGTTTCGCTTTACGCGGAGCAATGGAATAACTGAAGGCTTTCACCGGAAAATGAAGCTTATTCAGCGCCGGGCGTATGGATTTCGGAACTTTGAAAACTACCGCTTGCGGGTCCGGGTGCTTTGCGGATAGTGGTCATGAAAACTC
>JAVBOK010000044.1:0-19706 GCA_031550605.1 Desulfovibrionaceae bacterium
CGTATTCGTTTAATGATCGTCCCCTAAAATCTGTGTTTTCCGCCAAACTCCCGCCGCCGGGGGCGGCGCGCCGGGCTGGCGCCCGGAGCTCCCAGTGTCGCTTGGGTCAGGTAAAATACATCAAATTCATTTCGTGAACGCGACACTAGCTTTCGCGCAGCGCGGCCAGCTTCAGTTTCGGAAACACCGTCAAATGCCCGTCAATGGTCGCGTCCAGAATCACCCTGCCGTCGCGCGCGTAAACGTCGCGGGCCAGGGTGTACGCGCGCTCGGAATTTTCAAGGTCCGGATGATCCCAGACCACGCCCCTGCCGAAATAGTCCGGGTGGAAATGGTTGGCGTCCGCGCCGCCGGAAACCACGGTTTTATTGGCCTCGCCGCTGACGCTGAAATAGTGGTCGCAGCCGACCAGAATCACTTCCCGGAATCCCAGATAATACGCCGCCTGCATGGCGCAAAACGTCACCGTCCAGCCGTGGTGCCAGGACAGCGGCCTGAGGTCGCGGGAAAAATTCGCCTCTTTGGCGCCGTTGTGCTGCAGAAAATAGGCGTTCCAGCTGTTGCGGATGTAGGGCGCGAAGTTCGCCTCGAAAAAGCGGACGGACCGCAGCTGGTTCAGGTCATACCCGAACTGCCGGGCGATGTTGGGGTTGACGCAGGCATAGAATGTGGGCTGGAACCCCATGCGTTCGTAATTGAGGTAAATCCTGTTCAGGCCGAAGGTGTATTCATGGCGCAGGGCCGCCAGATTCGTTCTGCGCAGGCTGGGGCCGTTGCAGATCAGAAAGCAGCGCCGCCCCGTAAAGGCGTCCTGCCAGTCCGCCAGGGGAACGGCCTTGTTCCGGCCCAGCAGCGCGTCCCCCGCGCTTTTGCGGCCGGAAGCGGGGCGGCCGAGCGGCAGGGAACGACCGACCGCCGGCGCGGCCGATTCCGCTTTCTCGCGCAGGATCGCGTCGCGCACGAAAGGCAGAGCCGGCCCGCTGAGCAGCGCATGGCGCTGGTAATGGCGCGCGACCGCCTGCCGCCGCGAAGCGGGGGGGGCGCAAAGAATTTCCTCAAAGGCTTCCGCCTCCGGCAGGACGGCGGCGGGGTCCCTTTCCCGCCGCTCCGCCAGAAAGCAGGCGGCCAGGGCCTCGTTGAACGGCAAGGCGGAACCGTCCCGCCCCGCCATGTGCCGGGCCAGGGGCCATTGCCGCAACGTCCTCCCCGAATACCACCCGTTGCGCGACCACATGCCGTCCGTCACCAGCGCGTACACGGGGAGCCGCTGTTTGCCGTGATTCCTGGCCTCGACAATCCGCCGCAGCCAGGCGTCCTGTCCCACGATCAGGTTTTCCGGCCACAGCAGCACGAATTCGTCGTACAGGGAAACAAGATGCGAAAACACGGCGGAATCCGCGGCCGCGATTTCTTCCGGCAGGTCCTTCAACCGCAGAATCGTGGCGGCGGCCGTCCGCGACATCGACGTCAGCGAAGAAACGTTCGCCGCGATATCCTCCTGCCGGTCGAAAATGAAAACATATTCCGCGGCAAGGCCGGGATCAAAAAGTTCCAGGCTTTTGGCAAGATAAAAAATATCCGAAGACGTTCTTCTATGGCAGGGGATAATGACTTTCATATGCCTCAAGGGGGTAAACGGCCGTGGAATTTGCGATGCCGTACCCGGCACCGCCGCAAAAACGTGATTTTCAGCTGCCGTACGCCGCGTCCCGCGGCGCAAAATCCTAACGGATTGTGCCGTGCTTGTTGTGCGAACGAACACTGGGGACTGAGCTAGCAAAAACCGGTCCAACGCGCCGCACGGCCCGGCAGCGGCGCCGGACCCGCCGCGCCCACGCCCTCTCCGTCAACAAGCCGACAGGATTTCCCCCGGCGGAAGGATGGCCGGCACGCCACCCGGCGGCCGGTTCAGAGCAAACAGGCTATTGAAACACCGCGGCGAGTGTGTTCTGATACGGCAAACGCATCAGGAGCGGCAATGAGCAGGGAACGAGGACAATGGGGCTCGCGCATCGGCTTTATCCTGGCCGCGGCGGGTTCCGCCATCGGGCTGGGGGCGATCTGGAAATTCCCGTACATGGCGGGAACAAACGGCGGCGGGGCCTTTCTGCTGCTGTATCTCGCGGCGGTTCTGGGCATAGGCCTGAGCATGATGCTGGCGGAACTGGCCATCGGCCGGGCCACCGGCACCGATGCGGTGGGGGCCTTTCGCGCCCTCGGCGGCCGCGTCTGGAGCGTTTTCGGGTATTGCAGCCTGCTGGCCGCGTTCCTTATTCTCGCCTTTTACTGCGTGGTCGGCGGCTGGACCGCGGGCTATCTGGCACAGGCCCTGACCGGTTCGCTCCTCAACCCTCCGGCGGGCGGCACATTCAAAACCCAGTTCGAACGCTTCGCGGCCGACCCCGTGCACACGCTGATCCTGTACGCGGCCTTTCTGGGGTTGACCGCCGGCATCATTCTGGGCGGAGTCAAGGAAGGCATCGAGCGGGTCAGCAAGGTGCTGATGCCCCTTCTGTTCATCCTCATGCTGGCCATGATCGCGCGGTCCGTCACCCTGCCGGGGGCAATGGAGGGCATCCGTTTCTTCCTGGTGCCCGACCTGGCCAGAATTACGCCGGCCTCGCTGATCGACGCCCTGGGCTTCGCCTGTTTTTCCCTGTCGCTGGGTTTCGGCGGCATGCTGACTTACGGCTCGTATATGGACAAAAATGAAAACATGGCCAGGTCGGCCCTGTGGGTGGTGGCGCTGCAGACCATGGCCGTGATCCTGGCCGGATTCATGGTGCTGCCCGCGGTGTTCGCCTTCGGCTTCACGCCGGGCGAAGGCCCGGGGCTGACCTACATCACCCTGCCCGCCGTGTTCAAAGCCATGCCCGGCGGAAGCGTTTTCGCCGCCATCTTTTTCTCCCTGCTGCTGATCGCGGCGCTGACTTCGTCGGTGTCCATCCTTGAACCGCTGGTCGCCTTTCTGATCGACCAGTACCGGATGGGCCGCGTCGCCGCCTGCGGCCTTACCGTCGGCGCGGTTTTCGTCGCGGGCATTCCCGCCGCGTGGTCCTTCGGCGGGGCCGACGTGGGCACGTGGCTGGGCAAGACCCCCTTTGCGTTCATGGACTACATCACCTCCAACGTCATGCTGCCGGTCAACGTGCTGGCCGCCTGCGTTCTGATGGGCTGGGCGGCCAACGCGGTCTTCCGGCGCGAGCTTTACGGCCGGATCATGGGAAAAGCGGGCAGGCAAGGCGCCGCGCCCCGCTGGGCGGTCTGGGTGGTCGTCATCTGCAGGACGGCAGCCCCGACGGTCATCGCCGCCATTCTCGCGGCCGGCCTGCTCGCCGCGGCGGCGTAAAGGCATTTTGCGCGGGACGGGGCAAAGAGCTTTGCTTTTTTATGATTTCTTTTATATGTGACTAGATGTGCGCGCCATAACGAAAAATGTCCGCGCCACGCTTGAACCGTCACCTCAGGGGCTGTCCGGCGGCAAGGTTTCGCCCCGCTCCGGGGGATCAGGCGGCGGGGGAATCGACCGGTCCGGGGGGACTGAGACGGCAATGAAACATCTTCTCCATGCTTCGCGTCTGTTCATAGAGCGGCTTTTCACCCGCCTCGGCCTCGGCATGCGCGCGAAGCTCATTTCCCTGTTCGTCGTCATCAAGGTCGTGCCGCTGATTCTGCTGGCTCTGGTGGCCTGGCGCCAGTCGTGGCTGCTTGGCGAAGAACTGGGCCGCCGCACGGAGGAACTGACCCAGAAAGCCAACGCGGCCCTGTCCAAAACCGGCGACATCGCGGTCACCGACGCGGTACGGGCCCTGGACGACCGGGCGACCGACGACATAGAGCGCATGACCACCGACGCCGCGCGCCGGGTCGCCGACTTTCTGTACGGCCGCGACGACGATATCCGTTTCGCGGCGGCGATGAAGCCTTCCGCCGGGGTATTCCGCAATTTTCTGAGCAGCCACAACCGGTACCTGATCAAGCAGAGCACCTGGGAACTGGCCCCGAACGGCAAATCCTGGCAGCTCGCCGAGCAGCCCGCCCCCGGCAGGAGAATCGCCTCTTCGATCAAAGAAAACGATCTGAGCTTCAACTACCGCGCGCCTGACCCTTTTGTCCGCGAAAGCCGCCCCCTGTATCTGGAAATGACTTTCGTGGACCCGAACGGACAGGAACGGATAAAAGTCACCACCTCCCCCCGCATGGACAGCGCGCTGAAGAACGTCGCGGACCGCAAAAATACCTACGCCAAGGCTGAAACCTATTTCCGCGAACTGAAAAAGCTGAAACCGGGCGAAATCTACGTTTCCGACGTGATCGGCACCTATGTTCCCTCGCGGGTCATCGGCATGTACACGCCGGAGAACGCTGCCAAACGCGGCCTGCCTTTCGAACCCGAGAAAGAGGCCTACGCGGGCAAGGAAAACCCCTTGGGCAGACGGTTCCAGGGCATTGTGCGCTGGGCCATGCCGGTTGTGGAAAACGACACGATCACCGGATACGTGACCCTGGCCCTGGACCATGACCATATCATGGAATTCACGGCCCACATCATGCCCACCAAGGAACGGTACACGGAAATACCCGACGCGTACGAAGGCAACTATGCCTTTATCTGGGACCACAGGGGCCGCAGCATTGTCCACCCGCGCCACTATTCCATCACCGGCTTCAACCCGGAAACGGGCGACCCCCAGGTGCCCTGGCTGGAAGACCGCATTTACGACGCATGGCAGAAAAGCGGCGAAAGCTACGTGGATTTCATCGCGGACGAGCCCACGTTCGTCGGGCAGTCGGTCAAAAAAAAACCCGCGCCGGCTCTGACCAAACAGGGTCTGGTGGGCCTTGACTGCCGGTACCTGAATTTCGCGCCCCAGTGCACGGGCTGGTTCGACCTGACCCAGGACGGCGGATCCGGGTCTTTCGTCATCCTCTGGAGCGGCCTGAAAAAACTGACCACCGCCGCGGCCATCCCCTACTATACCGGACAGTACGCGGCATCCAAACGCGGTTTCGGCTTTGTGACCATCGGCGCCGGGCTGGACGATTTCCACCGCCCGGCCACGGAAACCAAAGGAGTCATCGACAGACTGATCGCCGAAAGCGATCGGGAGCTGTCCCGCAGCGCCGGCGAAACACGGGAAGCCATCGGCAAGAACCTGCTGGAAACCGCCACCAGCCTGAGCGTATCCACCGGCGTCATGGCCGTGCTGGTCGTTCTGATCGCCATCTGGATGGCTTCGGTCTTCACCCGCAGCATCACCACCCTGATCAACGGCATCTCGCGTTTTCGCGCCGGGGAGCGCCATTTCCGCTTCAACTCCCCCATCAAGGACGAACTGGGCACCCTGGCCGATTCGTTCGACGAAATGGCCGACAGCCTTGTGGACAGCACCAAAGCCGGCCCCATCGTCATCACCGACAACAACAAAAACGTGCTGTACATGAACGAGTACAGCCTGCGCAATCTGGACAAAACCCTGCCCGAGGTCCTGGGAAAGCCGTACCCCGAAAACAGCATTTACCCTGCGGGCTCCAAATACTGCCCTCTGGCCGCGCTGCATGAAGGGCGCGAAGCCGAAGTGCTGTTCCATGAACGCACGGGGCGCTATTTCCAGGGCCGGGCGGACTATCTGCGCAACAAGGCCGGGGACCCCATCGGATACGCGATTTCCACCACGGACGTCACCGAACTGATCGCCGAGCAAAAGCGCATTGAACAGCAGCGCGCTCTTCTGGACACCACTTTTTCCTCGTCCCCGGACCTGATCTGGTACCAGGACAAAGACGGCAGGTTCCTGACCGTGAACCCGCGTTTCGCCGCGGTGACAGGCAGACAGCCGGAGGAACTGACGGGCCTTACCATACGGGACGTGCTGCCCGAGTCCGTGGCAACGCCATTTGAAAAAAATGACGCGGCCGCTGTCGAAAGCGGTATGCCCCTGTACACGGAAGAGCAGATATCCTTTGCCGACAGGCATACGGAAATTCTGGATTCCGTGCGAACGCCCATCTACAACGCGCAGGGCGAACTGGTCGGCCTGCTTGGCGTTTCCCGCGACGTTTCCCGGCGCGTGAGTATCGAAAGCGAATTGCGCCAGACCCAGCTTGAGCTGAAAAAAGCCGTGGCCGCAGCCAACATGGCCAACGAATCCAAAAGTGAGTTCCTGGCCCGCATGAGCCATGAAATCAGAACGCCCATGAACGCCATCATCGGCATGACCAACATAACCAAGCGCAAACTCAGCGAACCGGGCGCCGATCCGGCGGAGATCCTGTCCCACATCCGGCAGCTTGAAATATCCTCGAAACACCTTCTGGGCCTGCTCAACGACATTCTGGACATTTCCAAAATCGAAGCCGGCAAGATCGAACTGGCCGAGGAAGTGTTCGAAATGGCAAAACTGACGGGCGCGGTCGCGTCCATCATCAGGCCGCGCTGCCTGGAAAAAAACATCGCCTTTGACGTCGTCATGGACGATTTCGCACCGGACACGTTCATCAGCGACCCCCTGCGGCTGCGCCAGGTGCTGATCAACCTGCTGGGCAACGCGGTGAAATTCACCCCCGAATGCGGGCACGTGGAATTCCGCGCCATGAGGAAAGAACGCCGGGACGGCAAAACCCTGGTCGCGTTCCGCGTCACGGATTCGGGCATCGGCATATCCGAACATATGCTGGCCAATCTGTTCGTGCCCTTTGAGCAGGGCGGCGGCCAGATTGCGCGGCAATACGGCGGCACGGGCCTGGGCCTGTCCATCAGCAGGCGCATCGTCCAACTGCTCGGCGGGGATATCGAGGTCAGCAGCAGGGAAGGCGAAGGCAGCGTCTTCGGCTTCTCCGTCTGGCTGACCGAAGCGGAAGGGAACGCGGCCCGGGAAACGGCGGTAAACGACATTTCCGCTCTGCGGGGCAAGCGCGTGCTGCTGGTGGACGACGTGGACATCAACCGCATCATCGTCATCGACCTGCTCAGTTCCACGGGCCTGGCCATTGACGAAGCCGAGGACGGCCGCGTGGCCGTCGACAAGTTCGCCGCGTCCCCGTCCGGGTACTACGACATTATTTTCATGGACGTGCAGATGCCGCACATGGACGGCTATCAGGCATCCCGGGCCATCCGGGGACTGAACCGCCCGGATGCGGCCACCGTGCCCATCATCGCCATGACCGCAAACGCCTTCAAGGAAGACGTGGACAAGGCCATCGCCCACGGCATGAACGCCCATCTGCCCAAACCCCTGGAATATGAAAGGCTGCTGGAACTGACCGTCCGCTTCGTCGGCAGGGGATAAGGCGATCATATGGCTTTTCTGAATGCCTGTTCGGGCGTGTTGACGGTTTTTTGCATCGGCTTTCTGGGCTATCTGCTGGCCCGGCGGGGCGCCGTGCCGCAAAAAACCGCGGCGGCCCTGCCGCGCTTCGTCACCTCCATTGTGCTGCCGCCCTATCTTCTGCGCAGCACCACGTCCACCTTTGACCACGACCTGCTGATCCAGTTGCTGTCCGGCGTAATGGTGCCCTTCCTTTCCATTGCGGTCACTTTCGGCCTGGCGATCATCCTGGCCCGGGTCATGAACGTCGCGCCCAACAGGCGGGGAACTTTCAGCACCGCGTTCGCCACGTCCAGCGCCCTGAACATCGGCCTGCCCATCAACATCGCCCTGTTCGGCGAGGCATCGCTGCCGTATGCCCTGCTCTATTTCTTCGCCAACGCCGTTTTTTTCTGGACTCTGGGCAACTATTCCATCGCCCATGACGGGGAAAGCGCATCCGTCAAACTGCTGAGCCTTGAAACCGTCAAACGCATCTGCTCGCCGCCGCTGCTCGGTTTTCTCTGCGGCGTCATGCTGGTGCTGCTTGACCTGCGCCTGCCGGTGTTTCTGGACAAATCCCTCAAATATGTCGGCGACCTGGCCATCGGCCTGTGCATCATGTACATCGGCGTCATGCTGAACGGCATACCCCGCGACCAGTGCCGGCTTGACCGCGACCTCATCGCGGTCTTCATCGGCAGGTTCGTGATCAGCCCGCTCACCGTTTTTTTGCTGTCGCTGCTGCTGCCCATACCGGAAATGATGCGCAACGTGTTCATCATCCAGTCGTCACTGCCGGTCATGATGAATCTTGCCATCCTTTCCGGATACTACAAGGCGGACGCGAAATACGGAGCCGTCGCCACCAGCTTGTCCACGGTTTTTTCCCTGTTCACCATCCCCGTGTACATGGTGCTGATGACAACATTTTTGTAGAATATTTTTTTCGAAATGGCGTGGTATTCACAAAGACAACAAAAGCGGAAGACATTCGAACACGCACAAGCCGAAGCGTCCCGTGCTGAAGGCACGCCGCGCCGCTCGCTTGCGGGCGCCCGCTTCGCCGTGCCCCGCGGGCGCCGGGAGATTCCATGACTTTTTTCAACGCTTTTTCCGGGGTGCTGACCATTTTCCTTGTCGGCATGGTGGGCTATCTGCTGGCGCGGCGCGGTCTGGTTCCGCCGGAAACCGTCGCCGCGATGCCCCGTTTCCTCACGGTCATCGTGCTGCCACCCTTTCTGTTGCGCACGGTCATCACCACCTTCGGCCGCGACCAGCTGGTGCATCTTGTCTACGGCGCGGCGGTTCCGCTGCTGTCCATGCTCATCGTCTTTTGCGCGGCCATACTGTTCGGCCGCATGCTGGGCGTGCGGGAAGGCAGAAGAGGAACCTTCCGCGCCGCCATGGCCACATCCAACACCATGAATATCGGGGTGCCGGTCAACCTCGCCCTGTTCGGCGAGGCGGCCCTGCCGTACGTTCTGCTCTATTTCTTCGCCAACACCACCTTTTTCTGGACTTTCGCCAACTATTCCCTGGCCCAGGACGGCGAAGGGCCAAAGCCCAGGCTGGCCAGCCTGCACACGGTCAGACAGATACTCTCGCCGCCGTTCATCGGCTTCATCTGCGGCCTGCTGCTGGTCCTCGCCGACGTGCGCCTGCCGGCCTTTCTGGACAAAACCTTTCTGTATGTCGGCAACATGACCATCGCCCTGGGGCTGATTTATATCGGCATCCTGCTGAACGACATCAAGCGGAAAGACTGCAAACTGGAAAAAGACGTGCTCTGCGTCCTGTTCGGCAGGTTCATCCTCAGCCCTCTGGTCATCATCCTGCTGGCCGCGCTTATTGACATCCCGCCCCTGATGCGGAATGTGTTCATTATCCAGTCGTCGCTGCCCGTCATGATGAACGTGGTCATCATCGCGGGGCACTATCGGGCCGACGTGCAGTTCGCCACGGTAACAATCAGCATTTCCACGATTCTTTCACTGATTACCATTCCCCTGTACATGATCCTTATTACCAGTTTTCTGTAACCCATGACGCAGAGCAGCCCCCCCCACCCCGCCGGCAAAACGGACGACGGTCCGCGGCCCGGCACGCCCCGGACCGTCCGGCAGGCCGATTTCTGGATCAGCGTCCTGGTGCTGGCCTTTGTCGTGGATTTTTTCATCACCGTGGCGGCGGTCTGTTACGGCATCATCGTCACCCCCCCGAGGGAGGCCGGGGCAATTCACATGGCCTTTCCCTGGATGGGCTGGATGGCGGCCATGCTGGCCGCGCCGGCCCTGCTGATCGGTCTGGCCCGCGTGATCGCCGCCAGAAGCGGCCAGGAAGCGCCGGGAGCGGCCGGCCGCGACGAGGCATGGGCCCGCCAGTTGCCGGCCAAAGCCCTGCGCCTGTACCGCTTCGCCAACGATGCGCCGCTGTTCGTGATCTGCCTGGCCCTGCTTTTGCTCGGCGCGACGCTGATCGCCGTGGACAGCGCCTTTTCGCTGGTCAGCGGCATCGCGCTGGCCCTGGTTCCCTATCTGCCCTGGTTCATCGCCGCCTTGACCGTCCTGGGCGTGGCGATAACCGGCTTTGCCGCGTATTTCCGCTACAGGAACAACAAGCTGGCCGCGGAATACGCATTCCGGCGCGAAGTGCTGCACACGACGGGCATCGTGCTGGTGGACCCGAAGGACAGTGTGCTGCTGCCGCCCGGAACGCCGGACGGACACCGGATCGGCCGCATCGCCGGAAAAGGCGGCGACGGCCCCGTGCTGGAAACCACGCCGGTAAAAGCGCTGCCGCAAGGGGACAGGAACCCGCCGGACGGCGACGGGTAAAACGCCCTTCGCCGCCGCCGCGAGCAGGCGGCCATCAGGAGCACGGCCCACCCCGCCGCCTACTGGGGCAACGAATTGTCCGGGCGCTCCTCCAGCTTTTTTCTGGCCAGGGCCGCCAGTTCATTGCGTTCCTTCAGCAGCGCCCTGTTCTGATCCAGCAGCATATCCATCTGCCTTTTCAGCCGCAAAAGCTGCCATTCCAGCTCGGAGACCGCGGCGTCAAGCGTGCGCATATCCTTGTTCATGCCGGCAAGCGCCCGGTCCATCCGAGCCGCGGCGACGGCCATCCTGCCGCTCTGGGCGGCCAACTCGTCACCGAGGCCGGCGATATCCGGTTCGTCGGAGTGCATGTGGGCCATACGAAACCTCCCGAAGTCGGAGAGGCGCCCCGGAAATCACACGGGGCAGAGAAAACTTCCCATATAGAATGTACTTGGAACGCGGGCGCATGCCAAGAAAAAAACAGCAGGGCGGAATCGGCGGGATTCAGCCCTGTTCCGGACGCGGCGGCCGTTTTCCCCGCAGGGCGGCCGACCGGGGGATTTATTGAAGGAACGCGGAAAAATCGTTGAACAATTGTTCCAGTTCTTTCAGATAGCTGCCTGTTTTCGCCTTTCGGTTTATCGCGCACGCGGTGGTGATCGCGTTGAGCAGCGACACGCAGGCAACGTATGAATCCACAAAGGTGTTCGACTGCACGCTGCAGCACAGCGTCACATCACTGTACTGCAGCGCGTCGGAGGGCCGCGTGTCGGTGATCAGCGCGACGGGCACGCCCTTTTGCTTCAGATGGCGCATCGACGCGATCGTGCCCGATGAATAGCGGGGAAAAGCGATGGCGATGGCCAGATCTTTCGGCGTCACCAGGGGAAAAAGGTCAAAATAATCGCCCAGGCCGGGGATCACGGCGCGGATGTCGCGGTTCTGCTGCCGCATGTTGAAAGCCAGCAGCTGGGCCAGCAGGGCGGAACTGCGAAAGCCTATCACGTATATCTTTTCCGCCCTGTCGATCAGGGAAAGCAGCGCGTCGAAATTCCGCTGGTTCTCCGTGCGGGCAAGCGTGGCCTGCAGGTTCTGGATATCCTGCTCAAGCACAAGCGACAGCGTGCTTTGGTCGTGCGGCTCGTCGGTATGCACGGCCAATTTGCTGACCGTGTTCAGTTCGGCGTGTATCTGCCCGGCAATCGTCTTTTTGAAGCTGCCGAACCCTTCAAAGCCGAGCGTGACGCAAAAGTTGATGATCGTCGTGTCGCTGACGCCGATATCCTCCGCCATCGCGGTGATCTTCAGAAACGGTATTTCGCGGAAATGATCGATAACGTACGCGGCAACAGCCTTCTGGGCTTTCGTCAGTTCCGGATACTGCTGCTTGATGCGCTCGACAAGGTTGTCCATCATCCGGGCCTCCTGAACGGATCCTACGCTTTTTTCCGCGGATTGTAAAAATATAATAATAAAATTAATTAAAAAAATTATATTTACATAAAAATTAATTCATGAAAAGGTATCCGAACGTATACTCTCAAAAGGAGGACAATCGAATGATCCCTACGAATATCAGTATTTCGGGAGGATCGCTTCAAGCCCTGGCCTTTTATATCGCCATCCTGGGTGTTCTGCTTTTTGCCAGTTCTCTGCTGAGGCTGAAAATCCCGCTGCTGAAACGGTGCTTCATCCCCGCCTCGCTTCTGGCCGGATTGATCGGCCTGCTTCTGGGTCCCCACTGCATCGGAATCGTGCCCGTCAACATGGTGAAGACGTGGGCGGCCCTGCCCACCCGCCTCATTGAAGTCATTTTTGCCGCCATGCTTATCGGCGTGAACACGCCCAATCTGAAAAAATCCTTTGTCCGGGCCGGACCGCAGATCGCCTTCGCATACAGCTCCAGTTTTTTCCAGATAGGTCTGACCAGTTTGCTGACCGCGTTCCTGCTGAGCCCCCTGTTCGGCGTCAGCAACATTTTCGGCAGCATTATTGAGGTCGGCTTCGCCGGCGGGCACGGAACCGCGGGCGGCATGAAGGAAATTTACGCCAGCCTGAAATGGCCCGAGGGCGGCGACCTGGGCCTGACCACCGCGACTTTCGGCCTGTTTGTGGGCATTTTCGGCGGCATCGCCATCATCAACTATTCCGTGCGCAAAGGGTACACGTCCGTACTGACAACCGCCGACGCCGCGACGCAGACGAAGGAAATATTCACGGGCGAAGAAAAGAAGCCCAACGCCTATGCCACGGTCAGCACCGACGTTATCGAATCCTTTGCCCTGCACCTGTCCCTGATCGGCATCGCGCTCCTGATCGGCCAGGCCATGGTTTACGGTTTTCGCACGTATGCCGGGCTCAGGCTGCCCCTGTTCCCGCTGGCCATGATCGGCGGCCTGATTTTGCAGAAAATTCTGGCGAAAACCTTTGTCGCGGAGTTGATCGACCGCAGAACCCTGGTCAGAATCCAGGGCATGTGCCTGGAATTTCTGGTCGTATCCGCCATCGCCTCCATCAGCCTGCCCGTCATCTGGGACTATTTCGCGCCCCTGATGATCAGCACCATTTTCATCACCGTCTTCATTGTCGCCTTTTTCTTCTACGTGGGGAAACGGCTGTTCAAGGACGAATGGTTCGAACATTCCATCATCCGGTTCGGCACCACGACGGGGGTCGCCGCTGTCGGCCTGATGCTGCTGCGCACGGCGGACCCGGAAATGAAAACCATGGCCGGCGAAACTTTCGCCATCGGCTCGCCCATCATCAGCCCCTTCATCGGGGGCGGCTTCATCACCGCTTCGGTGCCGGTTCTGCTGGCCACCTACGGCGCGGCAACGGTCGGAGCCGCATTTACCGCGGGGGCATTCGGCGTGCTGTTGCTGGCCCGGCTGGCGGGCTGGTGGCACGAACCGTCCCCAAACGCCGCCCCGGCGGCGCAGCAAGATCTTGAAACAGGAGCACAGCAATGAGCACCAAACTGAATATACTGTATTTGTCGCAAAGCCAGGTCATGGACCTGGGCGTCACGGATATGCAGGCCGCGCTGGCCGATGCGGAAGAAGTTTTTTCTCTGTATGAAAAAGGGGACGCCATCATACCGGACAAGGTTTCCATGGGCTGGGGCAAAACCGTTCAGGAAGAAAAAACCCTGGGCCGGATCAACGCCATGCCCGGCTATCTGGGCGGCCCATACCGGATGGCCGGCATAAAATGGATCGGCTCGAATCCCGGCAACATCGCCAAGGGCATGCCCCGGGCCAGTGCCATCACCATCCTGAACGATCCGGAAACAAAATTCCCCCTGGCGATCATGGACGGGACGCTCATCAGTCTGGTCCGCACGGGCGCGGCCAGCGGCGTGGCGGTGAAATATCTGGCGAGCGCGGACAGCGAAAGCATGGTGATCATCGGGGCGGGCCTGCAGTGCACAACCCAGATGGAAGCGGCCCTGTGCCGGCGGCCCGGATTGAAAGCGGTGTATGTGACCGATCTGGACATGCGGCGGGCCGAAGAGCTGGCAGAGGCGATGAGCGCCAAATGCAACCGCGAGATAACGGCCGTGGCCGACGCCAAACCCTACGCGCAAAAGGCGGATATCCTGATCACCGCCACCGGTTCGGCGCAGCCGGTCATGGACGCCGGCTGGCTGAACCCGAACGGCTGCCTGTACATCAACCTGGGTGGCTACGAATGCGCCTACGACACGGTGGAACGCGCCCACAAGCGGATCGTGGACAGCTGGACCCACGTCAAACACCGCAACGCGAGCACCATAGCGCGCATGGCCAACGAAGGCCTGATCGCCGACAGCCGGATCCACGCCAATATCGGCGACATCGTGAACGGAAAGAAAAAGGGGCGCGAAAGCGACCGGGAGATCATCTACTATAACGGCGTCGGCCTGGGCGTTCTGGACGTCGCCATTGCCACCCGCATATACCGCGAGGCGAAATCCCGCGGCGTCGGCACCGTGCTGCCGTATTGGGAGTAAATGCACAGTGGCAACACCTTGTTCCCCCTGTCCTCGGTTCGGCGGGCTGTGGTCTCGCCACTCCAGTCTTACCGACTTGAGGCAGGGTGAACAACCTGTCGGAACAGTGCATCTGGAGTTTTTTTCGCGGTAAAAGCGGGCGGCTGCCTTCTCCGGCAACAGCCGGCCCCGCGGGCGCAGGCGGCATCCATTGCCGCGTTCCGCGCTGAGGCGGGCGTGCCTTGACAAGCCCCGGACTTGCGGGGGGGCATCTGACGGCGCGGCCTTTTGTGGCCGCGCCGTTTCGCGCTTATGGCCGCCAGCGCATATCCGGCCACAGCGACCGCTTTTTTGAGCCCCGGCTGTCCTTTCCCGGCTTTGGCGGCGCGGACGCAATGCCCCCGCCGCCTTTGGCGTTGCAAAAGCCTTTCCGGAAAACCATCTGTAATTCTTGATCTTCACGCCGCGCCCTCACGTTTGCCCCGCCCTGCCCGAAACATATACGGGTTTCAATACAAAATTTCGCAGAAAAATAGAGCAGCGCGTTGCAGATTGTGGTACAGTCACAACAAACCGTACTGGAATTTGCGGCAAACACGCCGGCTTGTCATTTTAACACATTGAAAAATATGAACAAAGGATATGCTCATGTTCGATACTATTATTGCGGCTCTGCTGCCCATAGTCATAACGCTGTTGCTGGGCATGGTCGCCGGGTGGCACAAGGATTTTGAACCTGGTCAGGCCGCCCTGCTCAACCGCACGGTGATGCTGTACGCCCTTCCGATGAGCCTGTTTTCCGGCATGGTCCAGACCCCGCGGCAGGAACTGCTGTCGGATCTATGGCTGTTCTTTCTTGTCGCGGTGGTGATGGTGGGCGGTTTTTTCCTCACTTTTTTCGTTATCCGGAACATCTTCAAACGGCCGCAAGGCGTGGCGGTCCTGCAGGCGCTGGCCATCTCCGGCCCGGCCGTGCCTTTCGTGGGCGTGCCGGTGCTCGGCTATCTGTATGGAGCCCAGAGCTCCATTGTGGTGGCTGTTGCGGGAATTCTCATGAATCTCATTCAGGTTCCGTTTTGTCTGGTTATCCTTGCAATGGCCCAGTCCGAGGGAAACGCCGGCCAAAACGGGCACAAGCAGGCGGATCTGGGCCGCCATATCCGCACGGCGGTGAAAGAACCGGTAGTGTGGGCGCCTTTCCTGGCCCTGATCTTTATCTTGCTGAACATCCACTTTCCCAAAGCGCTCAGCGACGCGCTGACCTTGCTCGGCAAAGCCACAGGAGGAGTGGCGCTTTTCGCTTCGGGCATCGTTCTTTTCTCCCAGAAGGTAACGCTCAGCAAAGCCGTCGCGGTATCGGTGCTCTGCCGCAATATCGTCGTCCCCCTGATCCTGCTGATGCTCGCTCTGCTGCTGAACATTCCCAAAATGCAGGCCACGGAAGCAGTCATCGCCATGGCCATCCCGGTGGCGTCCATAACCGTCATTCTGGCCGTACAGTTTAAAACGGCCGAGCGGGAGATGGCCTCCACGCTGTTCCTCAGCACGCTGCTTTCCGTTGTGACCATGGGGGGATTCATCGCATTGACGGCCTGATCCGTTTGCAACAGACAGCATGCGCGAAAGCGCCAAAGGAATAAATATGGATACGCAAAGAACGCTCGACCAATTGATCATGGAATGTCTGGAAGCACAGGGCATCGAATATATATTCGGACTGCCCGGCGAGGAAAACATGCGCCTGACGCTTGCCGCCGGCAATTCCAAAGCCCGCTTCATCCTGGTCCGCCACGAACAGGCGGCCGCCTTCATGGCCGACATCTACGGCAGGCTTACCGGCAAGGCCGCCGTCTGCATGGCCACCTTGGGTCCGGGAGCCATTAACCTGCTGCTGGGCGTGGCCGACGCCCAGACCGACAGCACCCCCCTGGTGGCCATCTCCGCCCAGGTCGGGCTGAACCGCATTCACAAGGAGTCGCATCAGATCGTCGACCTTGTGCCCATGTTCAAACCGGTGACCAAGTGGGCGGATATCGTGCTGCACAAGGAATCCGTGCCGGAAATGATCCGCAAGGCCGTCGCGCTGGCGGAAACCGAACGCCCCGGCGCCGTGTACCTTGCCGTGCCGCAGGATATGGAGGAGGAGCAGGTGCCCGGTTCCGTGCGGCCCTTGCCCAAGGCGCCGCCGGGCCGGAGCGTCGCCACGCCGGAACGTATCGCGCAGGCGGCCGAATGCATCAAACAGGCGCAAAACCCCATATTTTTAGTGGGACACGGCGCGGCCCGCGGCCGCGCTTCCGCCGAACTGACGGCCTTGCTGTCCAGAACGGGCATTCCGGCGGCCACGACCTTTATGGCCAAGGGCGTCATTTCGGACAGGCATCCCTGCGCGCTGGGCGTGATCGGCTTCATGGCCAGGGATTATGAGAACTTCGCCTTTGACCAGGCGGATCTGATCATCAGCGTCGGCTATGAGCCGCAGGAATTCGCGCCGATAAAAATCAACCCGCTGCGGGACAAAACGATCATCCACATCCATGAATTCACCCAGGATGAGGACGCGCATTATTCCGCCACCGTGCCGCTGATAGGAAACATCAGAGCCAACCTGACGGCCCTGGCTGAGGTGTTGCCGGCATTGCCCTCTGCGCCGGCCATACCGCAGACCGACGCGAAGGTCGTATCGCTGCACAAGCAAGAACTGGCCAGGGGCGAAAACGACGACGCGTTCCCGCTGAAGCCGCAGCGCATCATCAACGACATTCGCAAAGCCATGGGCGATACGGACATCGCGCTGGTCGACACGGGCGCGCTGAAAATGTGGATGGCGCGTCTGTATCCGACTTACGAACCGCTGACCTGCCTTATCTCCAACGGGCTGTCGACCATGGCGTGGTCGCTTCCCGGCGCCATAGGGGCCAAACTGGCCGCTCCGGATCGCAAGGTGCTCGCGGTCATGGGCGACGGCGCCTTCATGATGAATTCGCAGGAACTGGAAACCGCGCTGCGGGAAAAAATCCATTTTACGGTTTTGATCTGGGAGGATAAGGCCTACGGGCTGATCAAGTGGAAAATGGACATGGAACTTGGCAGGCACGGGATGGTGGATTTCAACAACCCGGATTTCGTACGCTATGCGGAAAGCTTCGGAGCCAAAGGATACAGGATGGAAAAGGCGGCGGATCTTCTGCCCGCCCTGAAAAAGGCCCTGGACGACGACACCGTGTCGGTAATCACCTGCCCGGTGGATTATTCGGAAAACATGGCACTCATCGAAGCGCTCGGCCATGTGGACATGACCTTGTGAGGTGATTCTGTACCGGTCGGCAGAGCACATTATTTTTTGAAATGATGATTTGCTCTGCAGGGGTTTGCCTTCAAATCCTTGCCGCGCGACGCCTGCGGGCGGGCTTCGCCCGGCGTAAAGCAAGCATTCAAAGCTAATTTGATATTACTAGTTATCTGCTGAAATAATTAGATAAAATATTCTTAAAATAATTTTATACCAGCAGTAATGCCAATATTTTTTGTAGATGGAGCCGGACGTTCTGAAACGTCTTTGCCCAACCTTTCAATTTTATTAGAAACCAGAGATTCTCTTATCGTGTCTCACGATATTCTCTTCCATTGCCGTCCACATAAAAAGCTTTGCCGTCCCGTGTTACTTTGACCACATCATTCAGATCCGGATACTGCTGGCCGGACTTCAAATGCGCAGATGGAGACACGCAGTCATAAAGAAAAGGAATGGCGGGATTGCCTTCACGGTCAAAGGCTCCCCATTTGTCTTCCATGTTTTTCAGCCACAGGATATCCTCCGATTGCTCGGACTTAAAGCGATGGTAGATACCGAGGTTTTTTCCCTGACTGGTAAAAACGACATAGTGCACTCCGGGCTGATCGCTCTCGATATCCTTGCACACAGCCAGCAATTTCTGAGAACTATCGGAAACAACCGTGTCGATTGCTATCGCATCCGCACAATCAATGCCGCCGGCCCAGAGCCGGCCCGCCTCCAAATCCCAAATCGTGTTTCGGCCATCCGGCATGGTCACCTGGAAAAGGTTCGTACTGCCCACTTGCCGCGTTATGCCGGAAAAAATAAAATCCGTCCGCAGCGTGCCGGTTTTATTCATGATGGCATACCTGTTTTCCTTTTTGATGAAAAAAGAACCAAATCTGTCATCGACATCATCAAATTGCGGCTCATACAGCATTTTGCCGTTATACCCGAAAAATCCGAATTTCCCGTTTTGTTCAACGCAAAGCGGCACATTCTCCTCAATTTCGCGGAAGTGGACAATATACTCCGCTTTGGTAAGCAACTCCCCTGTTTTGGACATGAACCCCATCCGTTTCAGCCTGCCCTCTCCGGACGGGGTATAGACATAGATATCCGTCACTCGCGGCAAGGCCCCCATGATCGGCGTCGTTATAATAAGCACCTGATGCGCCCGTGCCGATGCGACCACCTCGGCGGGAAAGGGAAAGTCCTGGTCCTGAAGAGCTTGAAGGGCGGGGGCTTCCTTATTCGATTGCTCAACAACGGTATTGTCGGGCAAGATCACGAACTCTGTGCTTTTGTTGCTGATAACAGTCAATTTTTTCGGGTACAAAGAAAACATCCCATCGCTGCCGCCGGGCAACGGTATTTTCAACCCTTCCCGGTAAATAGCCCCCTCCGGCTCTTGCGGGTAGTTGGACAAAGAGGTGAATTGCGGCTTTACCAGCCATTGCCCCCGCCCATCGATAAGGCCCCATTTTTCCGAATTTTTCGGCCTTGCCGCCGCCCTGTTGTTTACAAACGGCTCCGCTTCCGCGAACTCTGCCGGAATTACCAGTCTGCCTTGCCGGTCAGCATAGCCATACAAACCATTTTCCGCGAGGTAGGGAATAAAGTTCGCAGGCATGCCAGCTACGGCGGGGGAAGCCGCCTTTTCCGCGCAAGAGCAGCATAAAGCGAGCATCGAAATACCGAGTATTGCCAAAACTGTTCGTTTACACATGATTATTTCCTATCCGAATTGAAGCGGCACATTACAATATCACAGCAACTCATCCAAGGCCATTCCCCGTCTGGTAAATCCCGGCGTTCGCTCATGCTGTGGTCTTGTCTCGGCTCTCACAGTCATATGCTTTGCGGCGTGTCTTGCGTCCTTTCCTTTCCGCGTCCGAACTCGTTAAGGTATTTTGCCAGAGTAGGGACTTTCACGGCAATGCCTTTTCATGGAGTGTCGGCAATCTCCTGGGTATCGAAACCGCGTTTTTCCTGCACTCCAAAATCGGGGCCAGAGCAAAGACCGTTTCTTTCACGCTCAGACTGTGGTTGCTTAGAGAGTAACTTTCGCGTACCTCAGCTTAGCAAACTCCGTTCTGATTTACCTGGCCTTGGTTGTGGTGATGTCCATGCTGCTGGGACGGGGCCATGCCTCGGATTTGCCTTTCTGTTTTCCCGGTCAAGCGGGACGCTTGCCACGCTTCACGAAGTGAAGCCTAGTGTCGCGTTCACGAAATGAATTTGATGTATTTTACCTGACCCCAGCGACACTGGGAGCGCCGGGCGCCAGCCCGGCGCGCCGCCGCAGGCGGCGTGAGGGGGCCGAAAAC
>JAVBOK010000036.1:0-59989 GCA_031550605.1 Desulfovibrionaceae bacterium
CGCCCCCGCGCGCGCCGCGTGACCGGACTGCTACCTTTGCCGCGTTTGTCTTCGCAAACTGGGGGCCCCGCGGCCGCGCGTTGGCCCGCCGCGGCCGCCCGGTATTGCCCTGCTATCTGCGCCCGCCCCCGCCCCGCGCGCGGGTCCGGACTGGCGTTGATGCCGAAGTGCGCCGGGAGTCTCCCGGCTTGCCTTGTCCCGCCCCCGCGGGTTATGCTGCGCCCACGGATTCTGAATAGAAAGGAAGAAATATTATGCAACCATTGGAAATCAAAAAAGATATTTTCTGGGTCGGGGCCGTTGACTATAACAGCCGCGATTTTCACGGGTATTCGCGTTCTCCCCAGGGGTCCACGTACAACGCCTATCTGGTGAAGGACGAAAAAAACGTGCTTTTCGACACCGTGAAGGCGGAATTCACCGACACGCTGCTCTGCCGGATGGGCCACCTTTTGCGGCCTGAAGAGCTCGACTATATTGTGGTCAACCATGTGGAGCCGGACCACGCCGGCGCCCTGCCCCGCCTGGTGGAACTGTGCAGGCCGGAGAAGATATTCTGTTCCCCCCTGGGCCTGAAGGCCATGGAGGCGCATTTCGACATCGGCGGCTGGCCCGTGGAGGTCAAAAAAACCGGGGATACCCTGAACATCGGCAAACGCACCGTGCATTTTCTGGAAGCGCGCATGCTGCACTGGCCCGACAGCATGTTTTCCTATCTGGCGGAAGACGCGCTGCTGATCTGCAACGACGCCTTCGGCCAGAACATCGCCTGCAGCGAACGGTTCGCCGACGAGATCGACCGGAGCGCGCTGGAACACGCCATGAAGGAGTATTACCACAACATCGTGCAGCCTTACGCCCCGCAGGTGGTCAAGGTGCTGGCCCAGGTGGCCGAACTGGGGCTGGACATCGACATGGTGGCCCCCGACCACGGCCTGATTTTCCGGGGCAGGGAAGACGCGCGCTTCGCCCTTGACCTGTACGGCCGCTATGCCGCGGCCCCCTGGAAAAAGCGGGCGCTGGTCGTGTACGACACCATGTGGCACAGCACGGAAAAAATGGCCGCGGCCGTCGGCGAGGGCCTTTTCGCCGCCGGCGTGCCTTTCGAGATCCTGTCGGTCAAAAGCAACCACCACAGCCGGATCATGACCGCTCTGGCCGACTGCGGGGCCGTGGCCGTGGGATCCCCCACGCACAACAACGGCGTGCTGCCTGGCATCGCGGACATCCTGACCTATATGAAAGGCCTGCGGCCCCAGAACAAGATGGGCTTTGCCTTCGGGTCCTTCGGCTGGTCCGGCGAGGGAGCCCAGCATATCCACGACTGGCTGGCCGGCATGGGCTTCGCCATGCCCGTGGACCCGGTCAAGTGCAAGTTCGTGCCCAGGCACGACGCCCTGGAAAAGTGCTTTGCCGCGGGCAAGGCGCTGGGCGCGTCGCTGGCGGAAAAATGCGCCGGGCAGGGGTAGCTCCGCGCCGGGCGGCACCGGAGGCCGTGGACAACACCGTCTTTGGCACGACCCGCCACGCGGGCGCGCCGTTGCGAACCCCGGCCTTGCGGGCGTTCGCCCTCATCCCGGCAAAACCGCCCGCCATCCGGGCGGTTTTGCCGTTCCGGCGCCACGCGGGCCGGCCGGCCAAAGACGGAAACGGAAACGGCGCTCGTGCGCCGTTTTGAAGGAACAGTCTGCGGTATTCTTCTGGCGGAATCGTCACACGGTCATTTCTTTTTCCTGTTTACGGTTACTGTCGCACAGATCAGTCGCCCGGAATCGTCACATGGTCATTTCCTTTTCCTGTTTACGGCCTCTTCCCCCCGCTGCGGCGCGGGACGAATGCGTGCCCTTGGCCGTAAGGCTGTAGCCCATCATGTCGGCCATATAGGCAAGGGGTGCGGCGTTGCGGGTCCGCAGCATGATCCGCAACAGCGTTTCCACGCCGAGTTTGGCCCCCTTGTCGTATGGGTTGATTTCCCGCAACAGGGTGGAATAGGGCTTGCCGATCTCTTCGGCCAAGGCCTTTGCGGGGAGCTCGTTTTCCAGCACGATCGCGTGCACCAGCGAAATCAGACCCGTCTGCATAACGCCTCCTTAATTGTGCAGCATGCCTCCGGGACAGGGGGCATGGGAGTATATTCTTTAGTATAGGATGTACTATATGTAAATATGGAACTGAGATTTTCGGGAAAAACGACAAAAATAATCAAGCGGATTGCAACCGGCGCAGATGGCGAAGGATTGCCGCGGCGCGGCTTTTGCCTATGCCGGGCACGGCGGCCAGGGTGTTTTCATCGGCGGCGGCCATGGCGGACAGGGATCCGAAATGATCCCACAAAAGGCGCGCGGTTTTGGAGCCGACGCCGGGTATGCGGAGCAGTTCCCCGGCCAGGGCCTGGTTCGCGCGGGCCTTGCGGTGGCGGCTGAGGGCGAAATCGTGCACGGTGTCGCGCACATGCTGCAGATAAAACAGCTCCGCCGAGCCGGGGGCAATGGGCAGGGGGTTGCTGCGGCCGGGCAGAAAAATGCGGTCCGCATCGTTGCCCGCCCTGCGGTCGGGCCTGCCGTCCTCGGTCCTGGCCTTGGCGATGCCGGCGACGGCAAAGGCCCCCTCCACGCCGGCTTCGCGGAACGCGCGGACAACGGCGGCGATCTGCCCCCGTCCGCCGTCCACCAGCAGCAGGTCCGGCCAGGGCGGCCCGCCGGCCGCGCGGCGTCCGGCCCATTGGTACAGGGCGGCGAAATCGTCGCCGCCGGCGATGCCGCCGTCCAGGCTGTACGCGCGGTACGCGCTTTTCAGCGGACGGCCGCGCTCAAAGACCACCATGCCCACGCGGGTTGCGCTGCCGGCCGTATGCGACACGTCAACCGCCTCGATGCGCTCGATGGGGCGGACGCTGTGCAGCGCGGCGGCCAGGCGCGTCCCAAGGGATTCTTCGCCGCCCCGGCGGCGTTCCTCTCTGGCGTTGGCCACGGCCATGCTGATCAGGTCGTTTTCCGCCGCGTTCCGGGGTCCGGCCAGATGCACCGGCCCCCCGCGCAGTTCGGAAAGCACGGCGGCCAGGGCGTGGGACGAGGGCGGGGCTTCGTCCCCTTCTCCGGCCGGGGCCGCAAGATCCTGTTCCCGCGGAGAGGAAGGCGCTTTTACGTCGTTTTCCGTTGGTTCCGGGGGGGCGGGGGGGCTTTGCTCCTCCGCGGGCGCGGGGCGGAACCCCGTTTTCGCGGGGCCGGCCAGCCAGGGCGCGACGATGCGCCGGGGCACGGGGATGCCGGTCTGGTAAAACTGGACCAGGAAACTTTCCAGCAGTTCCGGCGCGTCGTCCAGGGAAAGATCCGGCCAGAAATAGGTCCGCTTGTCCAGCAGGACGCCGCCGCGCACGAAAAGGATGCCCAGGGCGAGCCCGTCGTCAACGGAAGCGACGCCCAGCACGTCCATGTCCTGCGCCACGCCCAGAACAACGGCCTGGTGCTCGACGGTATTCTTCACCGCCGCGATGCGGTCGCGCAGAACCGCCGCCTGTTCGAATTCAAGCCGCCCGGCGGCTTCGGCCATTTCCGCCCGCAGCATCCGCGCGAGTTCGTCCGAACGGCCCTGCAGCAGAAGAATGATCTGGCGGACCATGGCCGCGTACAGGTCCGGGTCCACCGGCAGAACGCAGGGCCCCAGACACTGGCCCATGTGGTGGTACAGGCAGGGCCGGGTCCTGTTGGCAAAGACCTTGTCGGAACAGCGGCGCAACGGAAAGGCCCGGTGGATGGCCCGCCAGGTTTCCCGCGCATCCCCGGCGGAAGAGAAGGGGCCGAACAGCAGCGATCCGGCCGCGTCGCGTCCCGGCCGCAGACGGCGGACCACCTCCAGCCGGGGAAAGACATCCGTCAGGCTGAGGCGGAACAACACGTAGTCCTTGTCGTCGCGCAGCAGGATGTTGTAGCGGGGCCTGTGTTTTTTTATCAGGCTGCTTTCCAGCAGCAGGGCTTCTTTCTCCGTGGCGGTGACCAGGGTTTCAAGGCGCGCGGCATGGGCCAGCATGGCTTTTGTCTTGGCGCTGAGGGCTTCGTCCCTGCGGAAATAGGAAAGCAGGCGGCTGCGCAGATTTTTGGCCTTGCCCACATAGATGACGCGGCCGGCGTCATCCATGAACAGATATACGCCCGGGCTTGTTGCGATATGCGTGCTGTGCGGTTTGTCCATTTTTTTCGTTTTTTATATTGAAAATCATTCTCAAATGACGTATTCCGACCACATCCGATCGGCACGGCGTTCTTTTTGCTCTACCATATTCATTCTGCAACAGGAAGGAAGGCACTGATGAAACGTTTCGCAACCCTGGCGGCGGCCGCGATCCTGACGTTGGCCCTGGCCGGCGCGGCTTCGGCCCTGGATGTCAAAACCTCCATGAACTGGGAAATCGGCATGGGGTGGTCGGGCGGCACCACCTTCTATTCGGCCAAGAACGGCCCGCACAACGACAGGTTCAAGGCCGCCCACAGGATACAGCCGCAAATCGATTTCGTCGCGTCGGAAACCTTGCGCGCGGTGCTGTCTTTTGAAATCGGCACCACTTACTGGGGCATGAACAACGAAGATGAAGGCAGCATCGGCGGCGCCATTGACGGCGACGGCCGTTCGCTGAAGACCAAACAGGCCTATCTGGACTGGTCGCCGGCGGAGGCTCTGAACCTGCGCATGGGCGTGCAGTTCGTGGCGCTGCCTTCCGCCGCCTTCGGCAACCCCGTGCTGGAAGTGGAAGTCGCCGGGGTCATCGCGGGATACACCATCAACGACGCGCTGACGCTGAACCTGTTCTGGCTGCGGCCTTTTGACGCCTCCGCCGGCGAAGGGCAGGGCCAGAACCTGCATGACGAAATGGACATGTTCGGCTTTTCCCTGCTCGTTTCCGGCGAGAATTTCAAGGTGACCCCCTGGGGCGCGTACGCCCGCACGGGCAACGCCTCCGGATACTGGAATTACCGGTCCGACGCCACCGGCGGGTTCGACCTGACCGATTACACCGGCGATCTCAGCGGGTCGAGCAACCTGTGGTGGGCCGGCACGGCTGCCGAATTCACCTTTGCCGAGCAATTCAACCTGAAGTTGGACGCCATATACGGCGCCGCCAGGGGCAACAACGCCCCGGAATTTTCCGGCTGGCTGGCCGCGGGCTTGTTTGAATACGCGAGCGGCGAAGCCTGGGGCAAACCCGGCCTGATCGGCTGGTACGCCAGCGGCGACAAGGGCAAGGCCTACAATGACGGCAGGTACGGCAAATACGGCCGCATGCCCGTTCTGGGCGTCGGCGGCGACGACGGGTTCAAGCCCACCAGCTTCGGCTTTCAGGGCGACAGCGGCTGCATGACCGACGGGCTGCTTTCCGCTTCCGGCGTGGGCACCTGGGGCGTGGGGCTGCAACTGGCGGACTTCACCTTTGTCGACAAGCTCAGCCACGTTCTGCGCGCCGTGTACATCCGCGGCACCAACGACGCGGACATGATCCGGGGCAATCCGAATGCCGAACGCTACGGCGAACCGTACAACATCATGGGCGACTTCGTGTACCTGACCAAAAAGGACTATGCCCTGGAAGTCGATTTCGTCAGCACCTACGAAGTCAACGAAAACCTGAGCGTCTTTCTGGAAACCGGGTTCATCCATCTGGGTCTGGACCACGGCGTGTGGGGCAACTACGCCAACACCGCCAACGCCTGGAAGGCGGAACTGCTGTTCACCTACAGTTTCTGATTTTTATCGCGGCCTGTCCCGGCCCCGGCTCCATGCGGAGCCGGGGCCGGCATCCGGAATGATAACGTTTTCTGAAAAAAATCTTGCCATACAGCCTGTTGCACGTATACTCGCCTATACTGGCCGGAGTGTATTTTCCCATTGAAAATGCCGGACCCGATACAGCGAGTGTCCCCCTTCAGCAGGAAGATGCCGTATGCGCAAACTGAAAGGTTTTCCCGCAAGTTTCATCTACTGGTTTGTTATCGCCCTGGGAACGTTCCACATTTACACTGCCGCCTTCGGCAGTTTTGAATCCTATCTGCAGCGCACCATCCATCTGACTTTCGTCCTGCCGCTGGCCTATCTGCTGTACCCGGCCACAAGCAGGGCCAGCAAGGACAGCGTCCCCCCGTACGACTGGGTCCTGGCCGGCCTGTCCGCTCTGCCCGGCCTGTACGGCATCATCGAGTATGAGGCGGTCATCAACCGCATCCAGCAGGTGGACCCGCTGACGACCGCCCAGCTGCTGCTCGGAACCCTGCTGGCGCTGCTGCTGCTGGAGGGCACGCGGCGCATCGTGGGCCTGCCGCTGACGATGATCGCGGGCGCTTTCGTGGCGTACATGCTGGTCGGCGACGCCATGCCCGGCCTGCTGCGCGGCCTGGCCTTCAGCTATCCGGAGGTGGTGGAACAGCTTTTCCTGACGGACGAGGGCATTTTCTCCATGCCCCTGGGGGTGTCGGCCACCTTTGTCATGGTCTTTCTGATTTTCGGCGGCTTTCTGGAAAAAAGCGGAGCCGGGCCGTACTTCATGGAAGTGGCCCAGGCGTTCACCGGATCGCGCCCCGGCGGGCCGGCCCAGATTGCGGTGGTCAGTTCCTGCCTGCTGGGTTCCATCAGCGGTTCCGCCGTGGCCAACGTATACGGCACCGGGACCTTCACCATCCCCCTCATGAAACGTCTGGGATACCCGCCCGCTTTTGCCGGGGCGGTGGAGGCCGTGGCCAGTTCCGGCGGGCAGATCATGCCGCCGGTCATGGGCGCGGGGGCGTTTCTGATGGCGTCCTTTCTGGGCGTGCAGTACAAGGAAATCATGGTCGCGGCCATTTTTCCGGCCCTGCTTTATTACGGCACCATCCTGCTGATGGTGCGCCTGACGGCCCTTAAAACCGGCATGCGCGGCCTGAGCCCCGAGGAACTGCCGAAGATCCGGGACGTGCTGAAGCGCTCGTACATGCTGTTGCCCATCGCCGGGCTGGTCTACTTTCTGATGATCGGCTACACCCCCATGCGGGCCGCCCTGCTGGGCGTGGCGCTGGCCTGGGCGGTTTCGCTGCTGAACCCCGGCTACCGCATGGGGCCGAAGCAGATTCTGGACGCCATTTACGAGGGCGCCAAGGGCATTCCCCTGGTCTGCGTGGCCTGCGCCACGGCGGGCATGGTGCTCGGTTCCGTGGCGCTGACCGGCATCGGCGGCAAGCTGGTGGGGTTCGTGCTTTCGTTCTCGCGCGACCTGCCCTTTCTGGCCCTGGTGCTGGTGATGCTGGTCTCTCTGGTGCTGGGCATGGGGCTGCCCACCACCGGGGCGTACATTCTGGCTTCGGCGCTGGGCGCGCCCATCCTGGTCAAGCTGGGCTTCATGCCCATCGCGGCCCACATGTTCGTGTTCTATTACGCCATCATTTCCAACATCACGCCGCCGGTGGCCCTTGCGGCGTACGCGGCAAGCTCCATCGCCGGATCGGGACCCAACGAGACGGGCTTCAAGGCCATGCGCCTGGGATTCCTGGCCTTTATCGTGCCCTTCGCTTTCTGCTACGATCCGGGGCTGCTGATGCAGGGCGGCTGGATCGTCAACGGCCTGGCCTTCATCAGCGGCCTGGCGGTAATGTTCTGCCTGGGCTATGCCCTGACGGGGTACATCAACGTGCCCCTCGGCCCTGCGGAGCGCGCCATTCTGCTGGCCGCCGCGGCGCTGGTCCTGACCCCCGCGGCGCCGCTGATCGCCGCCGGGGTGGTTCTGCTGGCCGCGGTCTGGTGGAACGCCAACCGCCGCATCCCGCAATACGGGGGGGCCGCGGCGTAGGCCGCCGCATCCGGGCGGAGCGTTTTCCCGTTCCGGAAAGCGCTCCGCCGGGGAACCCGCCCTGCCCGTTCATTCCCGGTCGAAATATCCGCTCAGTTCCGGCACCGTTTCCACGGGAACGCCCGCGAAACCGTGCTCCGCGAGAATCGTCCGCAGCATGCGGGCCAGGGCCGGATCAAGAGCCGGCACGGCCAGATGCAGGGCGGCCTTCTGCGGCGCCAGCCAGCGCAGGCGAAAGCCGGGCGCCTCGGCGCGGTGCGCGCGCAGAACCCTTTCCACGGCCTGTTCCGCCGCGTCCAGGGCGGCCAGTTTTTCCGGCGTCACGGCCAGCCCGTAATTGAAACGGGTCAGCAGGCAGGGCAGGGCCGCCTGGCCGGGGTTGTCCATGCCCGTTGCCGCGGCCAGGGCGCGGATGGCCTTTTTGTCCAGCCCGGCGTCCGCAAGGGGCGAGATCACCCCCAGTTCCGCCAATGCTTTCAGGCCCGGCCTGTAGCCTTCGGAATCGGACGCGTTGGTGCCGTCGGCCAGGGGGATTTCCCCTGCCGCCTGTTTCAGGGCCGCGAACACGGCCTTTTTGCAGTGATAGCAGCGGTCCCTGGGATTGTTCCGCAACGCGGGCATGGCCAGCGGGTCCAGCGGCACGACGGCCAGCGGAACGCCGCGGCCGGCGGCCCAGGCCAGGGCGGCCCGGTGCTCCGCGGCCGGGATGTGGGGGCCGGCCGCATGCAGCGCCCGGACGGACAGGCCCGCGCGAAGCGCCTCATGGATCAGGAAGCGGCTGTCCAGACCGCCGGAAAAGGCCACGGCCAGACTGCCCAGGGTCCGCAGGCGATCGATAAGCGCCTGTTCCTTTTCCGCATCGCTATGCCTGACAGCGCTATCCATGGTTCATCCTGTCCGGGGCCGGGGGCATGCCCCCGGCCGGCAATCAGAGGGTTCGCCCCGCGGGCGTTTCGTTCCGCGCATCCGTCCCGTCCCGCTGTTCCGCGCAACGGACATGCCCCCTTGCCGCACGGCAGGGGGCGCCCCGCGCCCGCCCTGCGGCGCGCGGGGCGGAAGTCCGCGAAAGCTCAGAACGATCCGCTCCGGGCCATTGTGTGAATTCTCCCATCAATTGCGACCATGTTGTCCTTTTCGTCCAATTTCTCACAATAAATGAGACTGTGTCTCAAATTACATGAGGCCGGATTCTTTTTCTCACAGTATTCGAGACTGCTTTATTCTGCTAATGTGGGAATTCAGCCATCTCCTGCAGGCGGGCGATGCGCTCGGGAATGGGCGGATGGGTGCTGAACAGGGACGTTATGCCGCCGCCGGAAAAGGGGCTGACGATGAACATGTGGGCCGTGGCCGGGGTGGCGTTGACGGGCATCTGCCTGGAATAGGCGTCCAGCTTGCCCAGGGCGGAGGCCAGCGCGAGCGGCGTGCCGGAAAGACGCGCGCCGGTGGAATCGGCCAGATATTCGCGGGAGCGGGAAATGGCGAACTGGATCAGCGAGGCGGCAATGGGCGCAAGAATGGCCAGCGCCAGCCCGGCCAGCATGCCCCCTCCTCCCCCGCCGTTTTCGCTGTCACGGCCCCGGCCGAAAATGGCGGCCCACTGCAGCATGTTGCCCAGGTACATGACCACCGTGGCCATGACCCCGGCCACGGTCTGGATCAGGATGTCGCGGTTGACCACATGGCCCATCTCGTGGGCCAGGACGCCGCGCAGCTCTTCCGGGGACAGCAGGCGCATGACGCCGTCGGTGACCGCGACCACGGCGTGGGCGGGGTCGCGGCCCGTGGCGAAGGCGTTGGGCGAGGGGTCGGGGATGACGCAGACGCGGGGCTTGGGCACGCCCGCGGCGGCGGCCAGTTCTTCAACCATGCGGTGCAGCATGGGGGCTTCTTCCGGACCCACTTCCCTGGCGCGATAGGCGGCCAGGACGATCTTGTCCGAAAACCAGTAGCTGCCCACGTTCATGATCAGGGCCAGAACCAGGGCGATCATCAGGCCGGAACGGCCGCCGAAAGCCTGGCCCATCAGCAGGATCAGGCCGGAAAGAAGGGCAAGCAGAAGGGCGGTTTTGAATTGGCTGGTCATGGCGAATCCTCGGTTGCATGGAATGGGGTATGATCACAATATATCGCCCGGCGCGAAAATCAAGGGCGCGGGGCCGGCGTGGACGATCCGGCCGGCGTCCAGCCGCAGTTCGTGGGTGATGCCCGCCGGCACGTCGCCGTCATGGTGGCTGACGTACAGACACTGCACCCCGGCATTCATGACCGTGGCCAGAGAGGCGAGAAACTGGGCGCGCGATTCCGCATCCAGGCCGGAACAGGGTTCGTCGAGCAGAAGCAGCCGGGGGGAGCCGACCAGGGCCCTGGCCAGAAAAAAGCGCCGGGCCGTGCCGCTGGACAGGCGGCTGACCAGGGTGCGGCCCATGGCCGAAAGGCCCAGAAAATCCACCCATTCTTTGGCCCTGGCGAAATTTTTTCTGCTGATGGGCTTCCAGATGCCCACGCTGCCTTCAAAACCCGTGGCCGCCAGTTCCAGGCCGGTCAGGTCGTAAGTGTAGGCGGCGTGCAGCAGGTCGGACAGATAGCCGGTCTCGCGGCGGCGTTTTTCCAGCGGCGGATGCTCCTGGCCGAACCAGCGCAGGCTGCCGCCCAGGGCCACCTGCTCCAGTCCCGCGATCAGGCGCAGCAGGGTGCTTTTGCCCGACCCGTTGGGCCCGGCCAGGCGCCAGTTTTCCCCCGGCAGCACCCGCCAGTTCAGGCCGTGCAATACCTTGGCCCGGTTCACATACACGTCGACGTCCGTCAGTTCCAGCGTGCACACTCCCTCCGGCCCGCTTTTTCCCTTCCGGTCAGAAATTTCCGGGGGAAAAGGAAGGGGGACCGGGGAAGGGGCAGCCCCCCCTCCGGCAAAAAGAGAGGCCGATTTTTCTCCGGCGGCTGCGGCCGGCCCCGCGCTTTCGATGCCGCCGCCGCGCAGGCGCAGCACGTGGGTGATGCAGGCCGGCAGGTCATTTTCGCGGTGGGCGGTGCAGACCACGGCCGCGGTTCGGGCGGCCTGGTTCACGGCGTCGCGCAGCACCGCGCGGGCGGCCTGGTCCAGCCCGTCAAAGGCTTCGTCGAGCAGCAGAAGTTTCGGTTTCGTGATCATGGCCCGCGCCAGCAGCGCCAGCCGGAGCTGCCCCTGGGACATGGAGGTTACCGCCATGCGCAGCAGAGGGGCCGCGCCCAGCCTGCGGGCCAGGCGGGCGGCGGCGCGTTCCTGCGCGGCCCCGGAAAAAGAGGGCAGGAGCGAATCGGTGAAGCCCGACAGGATCAGCCCCATCCCGTCGATGCGCCAGGCCTCGCGCACGTAGGTTCTGTGCTGTTCGGCCGAGACGAGCCGGGCCAGGGGTTTGATGGCCAGGGGGGAGGCGTCTTCCGTCCCGTCCACGTTCCAGGTGCAGGACCCGGCCCGGCCGCCGGCCGTGGTCGGGTCGGGGCGCAGATCCCCCCGCAGCAGGCGCAGAAAGGTCGATTTGCCCGCGCCGTTGGGGCCGAGCACCGCCCAGTGCTCGCCGCCGCGCAGGGTCCAGGTGAGGTCGCGCAGGACGGGACGGCCCCCGAGGCTGACGCTGACCCCGCGCAGCGTGATGTGGGGCGGGCGGGGCATCAGAGGAAAGAGCGGCGATGCATGGTCCGGTTGGTGAAGTACACGCTTTCGCCGTAGCCGAAACGCCGGGCGTAGGCGGACAGCGCGTCAAAGCCCCAGGCCACGTCGTCGGCCCGGTGGGAATCGGAACCAAAGGCGACGGGCAGGCCGATGTCCCGGGCGATTTCCATCAGCGCCGGGCAGGGATAGGGTTCGCCAAGCCCCTTGCGCAGGGCGGCGGACGAGATTTCCATGGCCATGCCGTTGCGTTTCATGGCCGTCAGCGCCCCGCGCGCCAGGTTCAGGGCGTCGGCCCCGGCCAGCCAGGCCTGAAAATCGTCCGGCCGGAACAGTTTGATCAGGTCCGGGTGGGCGGCGATCTGGAACAGGCCGCTGTCCGCCATGCGGGTCAGATCGCGGTAATAGCGGGCAAAATGTTCCGCGCAGCTTTCGCGGGACAGGTTTTCCCAGTCGGCGGCCGTGTAGTCGAACCCCCAGCGCCCCAGAAAATGCAGCCCGCCGATCACGTAGTCATAGGGCTGGGCCGTGGTCATGGCGCGGGCGTATGCCTCTTCGCCGGGCATGTAGTCCATTTCCAGGGCCAGCAGCACATCCATGCGGCCGGCATAGCGGCGCTGTTCCTCGCGCGTTTCGCGCAGATAGGAAGAGAAGCCCGCGGCCAGCCGGGGCTGGTAGTCGTCGGGATAGGCGTACCCCGCCGGCCGCAGCGAATGCTCGGAAAGGCCGAAGACGGCAAGGCCCTTCGCATGCGCCGCCGCGGCCATGGCCGCGGCGCTGTCTTTGGCGTGCGAATGCAGAGTGTGGTTGTGCAGGTCGACGGCGATCATGAAAAAAAGCGGGGTCAGGTTTTGGGATGCGCGAGCACCTGGCTGAGCGCGCGGGCCGTCGCTTCGCGCAGATGGCTTTCGCGAAGGGGTTCGCGCAGCACGATGGTGCCGCTTTGGGTGTACCGGGCGGGCAGAAGGTTCAGGGCCAGGGCATAGGCGTCGCGCAGGGCCTTGGGCGGCAGGTCGGGGTTGCCCAGTTCCGCCAGCGCTTCACGCATCTTTTCGACGACCCGCAACTCGTTCCGGTTGCGCACGTCAAAGAAATCCACATTGCCGATGCGATACCGGTCGTTGTCGTTCTCCATGGCGCCTCCTGTCTTGACTCTCTCATAACAGTATACTCCACAGGAATGCAAGACGCGTTTTTATCGGAAGCCTTCTTGACGCGTTGCCGCAATGGAGGCACAAGACATTCATGCAGCTTTTCTACCAGGGGCAACTGGATTTCTTTTGCGCCGTGTATGCGGTCATCAATGCCCTGACCGCCATGTACGGGCTGAATCTGGCCCAGGCCCGCTCTTTTCTGGCCTCGATACTGAACGAGGCGTCGCTCCACCGGCCGTTGTGGCAGGCCATGCTGGAAAACCGGACGGATTTTTACTGGCTGGTGGACTACATGCTGGCGGGCTGCCACCGCGGGGGGCCGCATGCCCTGTTCGTGCGCCGGCCCTTTGCCCCGGAAGGGGAAGAATCCGTGCCGGATTCCGCCCTCGACCTGGCGGGGGCATCCCTCTACCGCCCGGAACCGGACGGGGCCTGTTTCCGTTGCAAAGCCGGCCGGGACGCGGTCTGGTCCGCCCTGGAAACATGGCTGCCCCCGTTTTCGCTGCCTCCGGCGGCGGGCACGGTCCGGCGGACGGTGCTGTTGCGTTTTCACCGCTACATGCCGTACATGAAGTCGCCGGTGATTTCCCACTGGAGCGTGGCGGACCGTTTCTGCGCCGGAACGCTGCACCTGCGCGACGCCAGCAAGGAAGAAAGCGCGCTGCACGCGCTTGTTCCGTCACAGACGGTTTTCGACGCGGGCATGGTTTCCGGCGACGCGCCCGTGCGGCTCGAACCGGGCTCTTTGTATTTTCTCGAACGCGTGTGAGGCGACATGTCGACGCTGGTCATTGTGGTGGTTCTGGGGTCCGCGCTGTTTCACGCCGTGTGGAACGCCATCATCAAGGGCGGCTCGGACAAGCTGTTTGAAACCGTCATGAAGACCACCGGCGGCGCGGCCGTGGTGGTCTGCCTGCTGCCTTTCCTGCCCCCGCCGGCCCCGGCGAGCTGGCCCCACCTCGCGGGCACGGTCTGCATCCACCTGTTCTACTATCTGTTCATCGCCTATGCCTACCGGGGGGCCGACCTGTCATACGCGTACACCATCATGCGCGGATCCTCCCCCTTGTTCACCGCGCTGGTCACGGTGGGATTTCTGGGGCACAGCCTGTCGGGCGCGGGCTGGCTGGGGGTTCTGCTGCTCAGCGCCGGGGTGCTGGTTCTGGCCGTGGATTCCCTGCGGCGGGGCGGTTTCAACCTGCCTTCGACGCTGCTGGCGCTGGGCAACGCCTTCGTCATCATGGGCTACACCGTGGTGGACGGCAGCGGGGTGCGCCTTGCGGGCAACGCCGTCTCGTATACCTGCTGGGTGTTCTTTCTGAACGCCTTTCCCATCCTGATTTTCGCGGTCATCACCCGCAGGGGCGACTACTTCCGCTATCTGCGCAAGCGCTGGCCGTACGGCCTGTTCGGCGGCACCTGCAGTCTGGTCGCCTACGGGCTGTCCCTGTGGGGCATGACCCGCGCGCCCATATCCCAGGTGGCGGCCCTGCGCGAAACCTCCGTGGTGTTCGGCATGCTGCTGGCCGTATTTTTCCTGAAGGAACGGATGACGGTTTTCCGTATCGCGGCCGTGGCCCTGGTGCTGGCGGGGGCCATGGTCATGCGGCTGTAGCGGTTCGCGGGCCACGCGTCGTGGCGCGTTTTCGCGCCGCCCCCGCCACGTCGGGGCGGGCGGGTCTTCGGGCGGGCGCCGCGTCCTCGCCGGCATGCGCAAGAGGCGTGTTCCCTTCGCGCGCCGGGCATCACCGCATCGCGGACGCGAAACTACCCGCTCGGCCCCACTCCGATTTTCGGGCAGAATTCCGCCAGGTCGCAGTTTCCGCAGGCGGGTTTTCTGGCGGTGCAGACCTCGCGGCCGAACCAGACCATGCGGTGGTTGACGTTGCCCCATTCATCCCGCGGGAACAGGGCCATCAGGTCCCGTTCCGCCCGCACCGGGTCGGTGTGCTCCGTCAGGCCCAGGCGCAGGGCGATTCTGCCCACGTGGGTGTCCACCGCCAGGCCTTCGTTGATGCCGTACGCGCCCCACAGCACCACGTTGGCCGTCTTGCGGGCCACGCCGGGCAGGGTGGTCAGCTCCGCCATGGTCCTCGGCACTTCGCCGCCGAAAACGTCCGTCACCCGCCGGGCGGCGGCAATGAGATTTCCGGCCTTGTTGCGGTAAAAACCGGTGGAGCGGATCATTTCTTCCAGTTCCGCCCGGTCCGCCCCGGCCATATCCGGCGGGGAAGGCCAGCGGGCGAAAAGGGCCGGGGTGACCGTGTTCACCCGCCTGTCCGTGCATTGGGCGGCCAGCACCGTGGCCACCGTCAGTTCCCAGGCCCCCCTGGCCGCCAGGTGGGTTTCCGGCCGGGGGTAGCGGCGGGCGAGGGCTTCCAGCACACGGGCGGCGCGTTGTTTTTTTGTCATGCCGATCTGCATAGCGCGGGCGGCGGCGCAATTCAAGGCTCTTTCCGGCATCCGCCACGGCGTCCCGCCGGCGGAATGTTGCCCCTGGCCGGTTATTGCGCTATGCACAGGCAGATCGCGCGCAAGGGGGCCGCCATGACCGGAAAGACCGACGACTGCCTGCTGGTGTACATGACCGCGCCGGACAAGGCGTCCGCCGCTGCCTGCTGCGAAACCCTGGTGCGCGAACGCCTGGCCGCCTGCGCCAACATTCTGGACGGGGTTTCCTCCATATACTGGTGGAAGGGTAAGCTGGAAACAGCGGACGAGATCGTGTGCATCCTGAAAACGACGCGGAACCGCTTTCCCGCTTTTACGGCGCGGGCCAGAGAACTGCACAGCTACGAGACTCCGTGCATCGTGGCCCTGCCTTTGACGGACGGGTATCCCGATTTTCTGAACTGGATCAGAGCGGAAGCGGCCGGATGAAATTTGATCCCCCCTGTTCGGGGTCAAGGGGCCTCGGGCCCCATGCGGGGGGGGGGCAGAGCCCCGCTCTCATAAAAGGAGCAACGCGTGAGCATTTATCTGACAGGGTCCATGGCCTATGACCGGATCATGAATTTTCCCGGCGTGTTTTCCGATTTCATCCTGCCGGACAAGATCCACAACCTGAACGTTTCCCTGCTGATCGACCGCCTGGACGAAAAACTGGGCGGCTGCGCGGGAAACATTGCGCACAGCCTGGCTCTGCTCGGCGAAAGCCCCGTTGTGGTCTCCTCGGTGGGGCAGGATTTCGCCCGCTACGAAGCGGTGTTCGCCGCCAAGGGATTGCCCATGGAAGGCATCGCCCGGCTGGATGACGAGTGGACGGCCGGCTGCCATATTTTCACCGACCGCAACAACAACCAGATCACGGCCTTCAACCCCGGCGCCATGCGGCGGCCGTCGCCCTATGCTTTTCCGCGCCTCGGCCCCGGCGATATTCTGATCGTGTCCCCCACCAACATGGAGGATATGGCGAAACATCCCCGCATCTGCCGGGAAAAGGGGGCCCGCTGCATCTTTGATCCGGGCCAGCAGATTCCGGCCCTGACGGGCGGGCAGATACTGGGGGCCGTCGGCGATTCGTTTCTGCTCATCTGCAACGATTACGAACTGGAGATGATCGTGAAAGCCACGGGCAGAACCCGGGCGGAACTGGCCGCCCTGGCGGGCAGCCTCATCGTCACGCTGGGTGAAAAGGGCTCGTGCGTGCGCGAGGGCGGCGTTGAAACGCAGATTCCCGCCGTGCCGGTAGGCGCGGTCAAGGATCCCACCGGCGCGGGCGACGCCTACCGCGCGGGGTTGCTCAAGGGGCTGGTCCTCGGCCTGCCCCTGGTCGGGGCGGCGCGCATGGGGGCCACCGCCGCTTCGTTCTGCGTGGAATGCCACGGCACCCAGGAGCATGTTTTTACGCCGGAAGAATTCAAGAGCCGGCATGCGGCCGCTTTCGGCGGGGCCTGACGGCGCGGTTGCCGGATTTTGCCCGGCGCGCCGCCCGTTCGTTCCCCAAACAGGCTTCACCGCGCGCAATGCCGGGCCCGGGCCTCGGCACTTTCTCGGGTCTACCGTCCAAAACCCGTCCGGGGGGAATGATCCCCCCGGACCCCCTTGATTTCCGGCGCGTGGCTGATGCGCCCGGTACCGTTCCCACAGGGATTGCTCGCCCGATGAGGAGCGGAATCTTTGCAGGCGGACGCTAGCTGGCGGCGAGGACTTCCCCCAGGGACGGCAGGCAGCCGTCCCAGGACGCGGCCTGTTCGGCGCCGAGCTGTTTGCCGGCGTCCACGGTGCGGGCGTAAAAAAGCCGGGACGCTTCCGTCATGGTGGGGGCGACGTTGACGGAGCGCAGCATGCGCAGGGCGTGGTCGATTTCCGCCAGTCTGCGTCTGCAGTGCGGGATATGGCTCGACCCCATGTCTTCCAGGTTTTTGACCAGCGGCCGCAGATCCATGTCGCCGAACGATTCCATCATGGTTTCGCGCAGTCCCATGCGTTCCGCCGCCACAAAGCATTCGATGGCCAGCGCCTCCATGCCTTTGGTCACCACGCTGCGCAGCAGCTTGACGCAGGAGGCGTTGCCCGCCGGACCCGGCACGGGCCTGGTGACAAAGCCCAGGGAATTCATCCACGCCGACCGGGCGGCCACGTTGTTGCCGCTCAGCACGAACGGCACCGTGATGCCGTTGGTCCGGAAGGATCCCAGAGCCGTGCCGTCGATGAAATCGACCTGCCGGGGCAGAAAGGCCGCCTCCGCCTCCCGCATGTCGCCGGGAACCGAAGTGGTAAGGTCTATGTAGGCCGCTCCCGCCCCGAGGAAGGGCAGCATCTGCAGGGCCACGTCCCTGGCCGCGCCGCCGAAAACCAGAGAAAAGACGACATCCATGTCCCGCAGCCAGTCGCCGGGGGCATCGTGCAGGATGACGCCGCGGGCGTCGGCGGCCCGCTGCAGAAGAGGGCGCTGGGCCGGGTCGGCCATGCGGATGTCCCAGGCGTGGCAGGCCGTTTCCTGGCCCAGGCGGCGGGCGCCGGACAGGCAGCCTTCGGCGACGACGGTGCCGGCCTCGCCGAACCCGATGACCGCGACAGTGCGGGGTGCGTTCATAGCGTATTCCTTTTTTTGAGGGCGGGAAAAGGCCGGACGCGGGGCGGCCCGCGTCCGGCATGTCAGGCGGGCCTTACTTTTTGGGCTGGATCCAGGGGGTGGTGTCCCACAGTTTCTGGAAACTGGCCTTGCTGGCCAGAAGTTTCTTCAGATAGGCTTCGGGGCCCAGATATTCCAGGGGCAGGCTGGCGTCGGCGCATTTTTTCTGGAATTCCGGGTCCTTGATGGCCTTTTCGCAGGCCGCGGCAAAGGTGTCCACGATCTCTTTCGGCGTACCCGCGGGCATGGCGATGCCGCGGATGGAGGCCATGATAATGTCGTACTTCTGTTCGCGGAAGGTCGGGGTGCCGGGGAACAGTTCAGAGCGTTTGTCCGCCATCTGGCCCAGGATTTTGATCTGGCCGCCGGACACGTATTCCTTGGCTTCGCTGACGTTGAACACGCCCAGGGCCACATGGTTGCCCAAAAGGGCGGTTCTGGCCGTGCCCGCGCCGTCAAAGGGCACGTGCTTCATCTTGACCCCGGCGGCCATGCTGAACAGTTCGGCGGCGATATGGTCGTCGGAGCCGATGCCGGTGGTGCAGTAACTGACCTTGCCGGGGTTGGCCTTGGCGTATTCCACCAGGTCCTTCAGGGTGTTCAGGGGGCTGTCTTTCAGCACCAGGAAGGAATCGGGGTCGTCCATCAGCTGGGCCACGGGGATGAAGGATTCCAGGCCGTAGCGGGTTTTGCGCTGCATGGGGATGGTCAGCACGTTGGGGGTATTGATGAAGCCCACAGTATATCCGTCGGGTTTGGCTTCGGCCAGGGCGGTGAAGCCGATTTCGCCGCCGGCGCCGGGCTTGTTCAAGACCACGACGGACTGGCCCAGGTATTTTTCGATGTACACGGCGGCCAGGCGGGCGGCGATGTCGGTGGCCCCGCCGGGAGCGTACGCGACGATCATGGTGATGGGCTGGTCTTTGGGCCAGGCGGCTTCGGCCCTGGGCGCCGCGCTGACGACCAGAACGGTCGCGAGAAGGAGCAGGAAGGCAATACGCTTGCAGGTTTGCATCGGGGTTCTCCCTTCAAAAAGGTTATACGGACCGGGCGTCACATCCACAGGAACACATCGGAATGCCTCAAAAGTCGCCGCCGCTGCTTTCCATTTCCCGTTCATCCGTCTTGCCGTCCTTTTTCTTTTTGTAGGCGCGATAGACGGGGAACAGCAGGCTGAGGGCCGTCAGGGCCACCAGAACGGCGGACAGGGGCCGGGTGAAAAGCTCCACGGGCGAATCGGCCAGCATCAGGGCGCGGCGCAGCTGGTCCTCCGCCATGCCGCCCAGGATGAGCCCCAGCACCGCGGGGGCCACGGGGATGCGCAGGCGCAGCATGAGGACGCTGACCAGGCCGCAGCAGAGCATGGCGTATACGTCGCCGATGGAGTTGTTGATGCTGTAGGTGCCCACGACGCTGAGCACCGCGATGGCGGCGGCCATCAGCGTGGGGGGAATGCGCAGGCACTGGGCGAACAGGCGCGAGCCCATGATGCCGAAGCCCAGCATGATGAAGTTGGTCAGGAGCATGCCCCACATCAGCCCGTACACCACCACGGGTTCTTTTTCGAACAGGTTGGGTCCGGGCTGCAGGCCGTGGACCATGAGCCCGCCGATCATGACGGCCGCCACGGCGTTGCCCGGCACGCCGAAGGTCAGCATGGGCGCGAGGGCGCTGGCGGTTACCGCGTTGTTGGCGGTTTCCGCCGCTTTCACGCCGTCGATGAAGCCGGTGCCGAACTTCTCGGGGGTTTTCGAGCGCTGGCGGGCGTCGTTGTAGCTGATGAACGCGGCAATGTTCGCGCCGGCGCCGGGCAGCATGCCCACGATGACCCCGATGACGGAAGAGCGGGCCCAGATGACCCAGGACCGCGCCGTGTCCCGCGCCCAGTCCCAGCCTCTGGAGGCGGTCAGGCTGAAATCCACCTTTTTCTGGTTTGCCCCGCTTTTTTCAAGAATGAAAAACACTTCGGGAATGGAGAACAGGCCGATCAGGGCCACCAGCTGCGGCACCCCGTCCAGCAGGTAGGTGGTGCCGAAATCAAACCGCGTGGTGCCGGTGATGGCGTCGGTTCCGGTGGTGCTGACCAGCAGGCCCAGTACGCCGCTGAGCAGGCCCTTGACGGTCGAGCCGGAGATGAAGCTGGCGATGGTGGACAGGCCGAGCACGGCCACCCAGAAGTATTCGGCCGGGCCGAAGCGCAGGGCCAGGGCGGCAAGATAGGGGGCCACGAACATCAGGGACAGGGCGCTGATGACCCCGCCGACCGTGGAGCAGATGACCGCCGTCTGCAGGGCCAGGACGCCGTCGCCCCGTTTGGCCATGGGGTGGCCGTCCAGGGTGGTGCAGACCGCCGCCGGGGTGCCGGGAATGTTCAGCAGAATGGCCGAAATGGAGCCGCCGTAAATGGCGCCGTTGTACATGCCCGCCATGGCCAGCAGCGCCGTCAGCGGATGCATGCCGAAGGTGAAGGGGATCAGCAGCGCCACGCCCATGGTGGCGGAAAGCCCCGGCAGCGCGCCGACGATGATGCCCGCGCCCGTGGCCAGGACCATGGCCAGGATTGAAGTCCACTGGAAAACGGCGGGCAGTGCGGAGAATAACGGATCAAGCATGGGTTACCTCGCAATGCCCGCGGGCAGGGGCACGTTGAACAGGATGGTGAAGCAGACGTAGAGGAAAATCAGGAAGCAGGCGGTAAAAACAAGAATGACCGGCTTTTTCACCCCGCCCCAGAAAAACCCCACGGCGATCAAAAACAGGGCGCTTGAGGTATAGAATCCCAGAATGACCAGCGCGGCCCCGTATGCGGCAAGGGTGCCCGTGACCAGCAGAAAGGGCGGCCAGTTCATGGGCAGGGCCGCCTGCGCTTCGGTTTTCGCGGCCGCGGCCCTGCGCGCGGCAAGCATGCTTTCGGCGACCATGAGAACCAGCAGCGCGCCGATGCCGGCAAGGCAGACCTGGGGGAAGAACGCGCTGTCTTCCGAATATTCGCCGCACAACCGCCAGCCGAGCACGACCAGAACAAGTCCGGCCGCCGCTGTAATTCTGTCCTGCACGTGTTGTTTCATGCGCTGTTCACCTTCCTTCTTTTGCGCCGGCGAAGAGGACGCGCCGACTGGTCGGGATACCCTCGATCATTTGCCGGGAACGGGAAACCGGGGGGCCTTGCCTTCCAGCACGCCCAGCACGTCGTCCACCACGGTCTCACCCATGCGGATGAGGCTTTCTTCCGTGGTGGCGCCGATGTGCGGCATGCCCACGAAGTTGGGCAGGGCGAACAGGGGATGGTCCGGGCGCACGGGTTCCACGGCGAACACGTCGCTGGCGGCGGCGCGCAGTTTTCCGGAAGACAGGGCGTCGTGCAGCGCGGCTTCGTCCACGATGCCGCCCCTGGACGTGTTGACCAGAATGGCCGTGGGCCTGCACAGGGCCAGACGGCGGGCGTCCAGCAAATTGGCCGTTTGCGGGATCAGCGGCACGCTGATGTTGATGTAGTCGGCCTGGGGCAGCATTTCTTCCAGAGTGTCCGCCCGCTCGACGCCGAGTTCGGCAAATACGCCTTCCGGCAGGGCGGGGTCGAAAGCCGCGGCGCGCATGCCGAAACCGCTCCGTAAAATGGCGCAGATGCGCTGGCCTATGCGGCCCAGGCCCACCAGGCCGAGGGTCTTGCCGTTCAGCTCCGTTCCGGTCAGCGCCGGCGGGCAGATGGAGGTAAAGACCCCGGCCCGCAACTGGCCGTATCCATAGGGGATGCGGCGGGCCATGGTCAGCATGAAGGCCACGGCCAGTTCCGCCACGGATTCCATGTTGGCGTGCGGGGTGTACACCACGGTTTTTCCCAGTTCGCGGGCCGCGGCAAGGTCGATATTGTCCGTGCCCACGCCGTGCTTGCCGACAACGCGCAGCCGGGGGGCGGCTTCCATCATTGCGCGGGTGACCCTGGCGGCCCGGACGATGACCGCGTCGGCGGACGACAGGTCGCGCGCGGCGGGATCGTTCCAGTCGACCACGTCCGCCCGCTCTTTTAAACGGGCCAGGGCTCTTTCATGAATCAATTCGAAAACGTGAACCTTCATGGCGTCTCCACTACAAGCAAAGGCCCTTCGGGCTTTTCGCGGCCGGTTTTGCAAAGGGCGGAACGCTCTTTTTCCGGATGCGGGGGCCGCAGCGGCCCGATTTTCCGGCGCGCCGCGCTGTCCGCTGCAAGCAAAGGACCTTTGAGATTTTCACGGCCGGTTTTGCAAAGGCGAAACGCGCCTGTCCCGGATGCGGGGGCCGCAGCGGCCCGATCTTTCGGCGCGCCGCGCCGCGTGCCCGCCGCAGCGGTCCCGCAACGGAACGCTCCGCCGCCGGGCCGGCCGTGCTCCCACCCGGGGCCGGGGGGCCGGGACCCCCTGGCCGCCGGGTGATTTCACCCGCGATTCCACGCTCAGTCGATGAATTCGCAGCCCTTGGCCTGCAGGGCGGCGTCGACCCAGGCCCGATCCCAGGCCAGGTTTTCGATGTCCTTCATGGTCTTGGCTTCCTTGGCGTTCTGGGCTTTGGCCTTGGCCAGCACGTCCGCCGCGTCCGCGGGGTTGATGACCACGATGCCGTCGGAATCGCCGGCGATGATGTCGCCGGGGTTGACCACCAGGCCGCCGCACATGACGGGGAAGTTGATCTCGCCGCCGCCTTCCTTCAGCGGGCCGTTGGGCGTGATGCCGGTGGCCCAGACGGCGATGTCCGTCATTTTGCCCAGGGCGTCGTAATCGCGGATGCAGCCGTCAACGACCACGCCGCTGATGCCCCGGCGGCGCAGCCACAGAATCATCAGTTCGCCGAAAATGGCGTAGGACTGCTCGTTCTGGGCGTCGATGACGATAATGTCGCCGGGCTGGGCCATGTCGATGGCCTTGTGGAAAAGCAGGTTGTCGCCGGCCCGCACCTTGACGGTGAAGGCGCAGCCCAGCAGCGGGGCGCCGTTCATGGGCCGCACGCGGGCGTTCATGCAGCAGATGCGGTTCATGTTGTCGCCGATGTTGGCCACGGGGATGCCGGCGAACGCTTCAACCAGCGCGCGGTCGGGACGGGGAAAGGTCTTCTTGATGCGAAATCCGGGATTGGCCATATGCTCTCCTGTTGCGGCGGATTTGCCGCGGTTTAAAGGCTATGCGTCGAAGTGCTCCCAGACGCCGGGGTCCAGGGCGCCGGCCGCGGTGAAGGCCGGCGGCGCGGGGTCGCCGACGACGCGGCATTGCGCGTTGCCGCGCAGTTCGTCGGCAACGGCCGGGGTGACCAGCATTTTGTCCAGGGTCAGGGTGTCGCGGATGCGTATGGCGCGCAAGGCTTCCGGGCGCGCGCCGCAGGTTTTGACCGCGCAGCGGACCGCCGCCGCGTCGTCCAGGGCCATGGGCATGCGCACGAAGCTGAGGGCCGTGCTGGTGATGACGTTGGCGTATGTGTAGTCAAAGTTGACGGAATCGGCCATGCGCCGGGTGATGATGTCCGCGTTGCCCATGCCCGTGGCGTTGCCCTTGCTTTCCGGGGTCAGGTCGAACACCGCCAGGCGGGCGACGGCGGGCCCGCCGGTTTTGTAGGGGGCGGCGTGGCGGCCGGTGATGTTGGGGTCCATGCCCGCGCCGGAAATATTTTTGCCCATGCGGTCGATGAACAGCGCGTCCAGCGAGGACACGGGCAGGGACGGCATGCGCGAGCGGGCCTGGACCAGCAGGGCCGCGTCGCGTTCCTCAAGCCTGTCGGCGGGGACGGCTTCCACCAGGCAGGTTTTGTCCAGCGCGTTTTCGACCACGGCCAGACCGCCCAGCACGGAAGACTTGTGCCGCAGGATGAACCGGGTCATGGCCGGCATGTTGGCCCCGAAATGGGCGTAGCCCATGCGGTGCGCCGCGTCCGCGCCCTTCTGCTTGCCCAGGCCGATGGTCAGCATTTTCACCAGCCCGCTTTCGTTGGGGCCGCTGAAGGACGTGTGGGGCTTGACCCTGTTGATCACAAAGATGCCGTCCGCCGCGCAGGCCCGGGCGTCCATGCAGACAGGAAGGCCGTTTTCCAGATGGCCCAGCACGACCACGTCCATGCCGGAATGAACGGGGCAGCCGGCGCTTTCCCCGGTCACCCCGAGGTCGGCCAGCACTTTGGTCTGTCCCGGTCCCGTGGCCCCGCCGTGGCTGCCCATGCAGGGCACGATGAAGGGGCGGCAGCCCTGTTCCCGGAACCATGACGCCGTGGTCCGGACCAGGGCGGGCAGATTGGCTATGCCGCGCGACCCCACGCCCAGGGCGATTTCGCCGCCGCGCGGCAGGCGGGCGGCAAGGCCGGACGCGCGCAGCGCGGCGATGACGGCGGCGGGGATATCCCGGACGGCGTCATCGGCAAAGTCCTGCCGCACGGGAAGAAACAGGGGCAGGGCGACGTCCGCGAGCAGGGTGGAAACTATCGACATGACGGCCTCTGTGGTTCGAACGGTGAATGCGCAAAGAAACGGGAATAGCAATATCCGGGCCAGCAGGCGCCTGCCTGCCACGACTGGAGTATTCGCCCGCGAAATTGTCGCATGTTGCAAAAAAATGCTTCATCTGTAGAATGCGTGCATCATTTTCAGCATACGGGAGTTTTCATGCCGCCGCGCATCGCCTTCATTCCTCCGGACGAACGCATCGGCCGCCGCGCCCGCCGGGTGGCGGCGGAACTGGGTCTGGACGGCGCCAGCTTCATCGTCCGCGAAGGCGTGGGCGAACCCGCGCGCGGCAACGCCAGGGAGCTGGAACGGGACGGCACCGACGTGATCATCACCAGGGGGATCAACCTGGAAGTCGTGCGGCAGGCGGTAAAAACGCCCGTGGTCGAGGTGCCGGTGAGCGGCCAGGACCTGGCCACGGCCCTGCACGAGGCCAAAATATACACCGGGCTGGAACGGCCGCGCATCGCCCTGCTGGCCTTTTCTTCCGTCCAGCACGACGTCGCCGTTTTCGCGGACCTTTTGGGGATCGATCTGCGCATCTATCCTGTCGTCTACGACCTCGACCTGATCCGCGGCCAGATCACCCGCGCCAAGAAAGATCAGGCCCACGTGATCGTGGCCGGCCGCATTTCCGGCGATCTGGCGGCGGAACAGGGCATGCCCGCCCTGATGCTCGATTCCGGCGAAGTGGCCCTGCGCACCGCCATCGTGGAGGCGCAGAAAGTGGCCTACGCCCGCCGCCTGGAAAAGGCCCGCACCCAGCGGCTGCAAGCCGTGGTGGACATTTCGCAGAACGGCATCCTGGTGCTGGATGCCGACGGATGCCTGCAGGCGGTGAACGCCACGGCCCGGCGCATCCTGCATCTGGATGCCGGGCTGGAAGGCCGCAAGGCCGCGGAAGCGCTGCCGCGGGCTCTTGTCGAGCGCTGCGCCCGCTGCGAAGAGGGCATGGCGGACGAACTGCTGGAAATTCACGGCGTTCCCCTGCTGCTCAGCGTCGATCTGGTGAAAATGGGCGCGGCCGTCGTGGACATGATTCTCACCCTGCAGCCCGTGGCCGCCATCAGCGAACTGGAGTCGAAGCTGCGCAAAAGCCTGCACGCCAGGGGGCTGACCTGCCAGTATTCGTTCGCGGACATCTGGGGCGTTTCCGCCGCCATCCGGGACACCATGGTCACGGCCCGCTCTTTCGCCGAAACGGACAGCCCCATCCTGCTGGCCGGAGAGACCGGCACGGGCAAGGAACTGTTCGCCCAGGCCATACATCAGGTCAGCCCCTGCGCCTCGGGACCCTTTGTGGCCATCAACTGCGCGGCCCTGCCGCCTTCGCTGCTGGAATCGGAACTGTTCGGCCACGAAGAGGGAGCCTTTACCGGGGCGCGGCGCAACGGCAAACCCGGCCTGTTCGAAATGGCGCACAACGGCACCATTTTTCTGGACGAGATTTCCGAAATGAACCACTACGGCCAGACCCGCCTGCTGCGCGTGCTGCAGGAACGCTGCACCATGCGCCTGGGCGGGGACAAGTACATTCCCGTCAACGCCAGGGTCATCGCGGCATCCAACAGGAATCTGCCCGACCTGGTCCGGCGCGGGCGGTTCCGGCAGGATCTTTACTACCGTCTGGACACGCTGCCCCTGATCATCCCCCCGCTGCGCGAACGGCTGGGGGACGTGCCCTACCTCGCCCGGCGCTTTGCCGAAGTGTACCGGAAAAAATACGGCAGCGCCTTTCATCTGACCCGGCCCATGCTGGACCTGCTGGAAGGGCACGCCTGGCCGGGCAACGTCCGCGAACTGGCGGGCATCATGGAACGCCTGGCGCTCACGGCGCGCACGGCGGCGGTCACGGAAAGCCACGTGGCGGCAGCGCTCGCGCCCCTGCGGGTGGAGCGGCCGGCGGCCGTCCGGAACGCCGCCGGGACGCCCGCGCCGGCGGACGGACGCGGCGGCCCGGCGGAGCGGGAACGCATCCTGGCGGCCCTGGGCCGCAACAGGGGGCATCTGGGGCGGGCCGCCCGCGACCTGGGCGTGCACCGCACCACGCTGCACCGGCGCATGCGCGCCCTGGGCATTTGCAAGTACGGCCCCGCCGCGCCGGACCCCGCGGAGTAGCGCGGCACGGCCCCCTTTGTTGACCCCGCGCGGCTCTTGCCGTACCATGCGTTCCCATGGCCGCCCCGCCGGCGGCTTTTGCCGCAACCTTTTATCCGGAACCGACATGACCCACGACCCCGCATCCGCACCGGCATCTTCCGGATCTTCCGGACAGGACGCCCCCGCCGTTTCCAGGGATTTCATCCGCGAAATGATCGACAAGGACATGGCGGCCGGCAGGTACGGCGGCCGCGTGCATACGCGCTTTCCTCCGGAGCCCAACGGGTATCTGCATATCGGGCACGCCAAGTCCATCTGCCTCAATTTCGGGGTGGCCCGCGAATACGGCGGCAAGTGCAATCTGCGCTTTGACGACACCAATCCGGCAAAGGAAGAAACCGAATACGTGGAAGCCATCAAGGCCGACGTGCGCTGGCTGGGCTTCGAATGGGACGGGCCGGAACGCTACGCTTCCGACTATTTCGGGCAGTTGTGCGAATACGCCGAAGCCCTGATCGCAAAGGGCAAGGCCTACGTGGACAGCCAGACGGCCGACCAGATCCGCGACACCAGAGGCACCCTGACCGAGCCGGGCGTCGCAAGCCCGTACCGCGGCCGTTCCGTGGAAGAAAATCTGGATCTGTTCCGCCGCATGCGGGCCGGGGAATTCCCCGACGGCAGCCATGTGCTGCGGGCCAGAATCGATATGGCCGCGCCCAACATGGTCATGCGCGATCCGGTGCTGTACCGCATCCGGCGGGCGCGCCACCACCGCACCGGGGACGCCTGGTGCATCTATCCCCTGTACGATTTCGCCCATTGCCTGTCCGACTCCATCGAGGGCATCACCCATTCCCTGTGCACCCTGGAATTCGAGAACAACCGCGAAATCTACGACTGGCTGCTCGCCGAACTGGGGGTATACCGCTCGCGGCAGACGGAATTCGCCCGGCTGAACATCACCCACACGGTGCTGTCCAAGCGCAAGCTCATCCAACTGGTGCAGGGCGGCCACGTCCGGGGCTGGGACGACCCGCGCATGCCGACCTTGAGCGGCCTGCGCCGCCGGGGCTATCCGCCCGAAGCCATCCGGGAGTTCTGCGCCAGGGTGGGCATGTCCCGCGCCGCGGGCACGGTGGCGGAATACGGCCTGCTGGAATTCTGCGTGCGCGAGGCGCTCAACAGGACCTCTCCCCGGATCATGGCGGTGCTGGATCCGGTCAGGGTGGTCATTGAAAATTATCCCGAAGGGCGAACGGAATGGTTTGAAATGCCCTATTTTCCCGAAGAGGGCGGCGGCGCGCCCGCAAGCTGGACCGGGCCCGAAACCCGCGCGGTGCCCTTCGGCCGCGAACTGCTCATTGAGCGGGACGATTTCAGGGAAGACGCGCCCAAAAAATTCTTCCGGCTTGCGCCGGGCAGGGAAGTGCGGCTGCGCTACGCGTACTTCGTCACCTGCACGGGCGTGGTGAAAAACGAAGCCGGAGAGGTCACGGAAATCCGCTGCGTTTACGACCCCGCGACACAAGGCGGCGACGCCCCCGACGGCCGCAAGGTCAAGGGCACGCTGCACTGGGTGTCGGCGGCCCACGGCGTTCCCGCCCGGGCGCGCCTGTATGAGCACATGTTCGCGGCAGCCGCCGTGGACGCGCCCGAAGGCGGGGATTTCACGGACACCCTGAACCCCGGCTCCCTGCGCATCGCCCAGGCCCGGCTGGAACCGGCCGTGGCGGACGCGAAAACGGGCGACGTGGTGCAGTTCGAACGCCTGGGCTATTTCCGCGTGGACGAGGACAGCAGGCCGGGCAATCTCGTGTTCAACCGCACCGTCACCCTGAAGGACGCCTGGGCCAGGGCGGAACAGAAAGCCGGGTCCTGAGGGGGAGGATGGCGAAAGCGGGGAGGCCCTCCCCGCTTTCCGCGGGGGCGGCTCTTGCAGGGGACTCGGGGAGCGGCGCCCCCCGTGTTTCCTACGGCCTGCGCCCGCGCCGCCGCAGCCGGAAAAAAAGCAGGCCGGCGGCGGCCAGGGCCAGCAGGATATACGGTTCGTACTGGTGCAGGCGCCCCAGCAGGGCGGTGAGGCCGGCGCCGGAATAATAGCCGGCCGCCGTGAAGCAGACGGCCCACAGCGCCGCGCCCGCCGCGTTGAGCGGCAGAAACAGGCGGGGGGGCGTGCCGCTGACGCCCAGAAACACCGGGGTCACGTTGCGCAGACCATAGAGGAAACGGAAAAAAAGGATCAGCAGGGTTCTGCGATGGCCGCTCACCCGGCGCGCCATGTCGTGCACGCCCGCCGCCAGGCGGGGAAAGCGGTGCAACAGGCGTTCCCCCTGGTGCCGGGCCAGCAGGAACAGCGCCAGGTCGCTGGCCAGGCTGCCGCCGAATGCGGCGAGCGCCACGCAGGGCGGGTGCAGATAGCCCTGGTGGGCCAGAAAACCCGCCAGCAGGACGATGGTTTCCCCTTCCAGCAGGGTGCCGATCACGATGGCCGGATAGCCGTACCCGGCGAGAAAAGCAGCAAGGGCAGCGTTCACGGCCGCCTTCCGGGGCCGGATTTTCCGCCGTCCGCGCGCATGTTCCGGGCGTGGCTGCGCAGCGGCGCATGCTGTCGTCGGGTGCGGATTTTCCGCCGCCCGCGCGCATGCCCCGGGGGCGCGGAAAGAATGCCTCCGGAAAAGGGCGTCATTCGTCCTTCGGCTTTTGCGGCGCCGCCGTCCCGTCCGTGGCGTCCTCTTTCGGCTTTTTCAGCGTTTCCGGACGGATTTCGACATGCACGGGGTTGGTGACCGGGGGCATGGACGGGTGTTCCTTGCGCCGCTTGCGCCGCCGCCACCACCAGACGACGAGGGCCACGGTGGCCAGCGTTCCCAGAACATAGCGCCCGGCGTGCGGCACGGCTTCCATGAATGCGGTGACCGCGTGGCCGAAAAAGTAGCCGGCCGCGGTGAACGACACGGCCCAGACCGCCGCGCCGATAAGGTTGAGCACCAGGAACTTGATGTGGTTCACCCCGGAAACGCCCATCAGAATGGGCGTCACGTTGCGAACCCCGTACAGGAAACGAAAACCCAGAATCAGCGGCGTCTCGTACCGGGAGAGCAGATTCGTGGCCCTGCCCACGTTGCGTTCCAGACGGGGAAAGCGCTGGATGATGGCGATGCCTTTCCAGCGCCCGAGGATGAACATCAGCTGGTCGCTGGTCACGCTGCCGCAAAAGGCGGAAAGCGCGATCAGCGGGGGGGACAGCAGGTTCTGCTGGGCCAGAAAGCCCGCGATGATGACGATGGTTTCCCCTTCCAGAAAGGTGCCGACAAGCAGCGCCAGATATCCGTAAGACCGCAGCAGTTCAACGGGATCAAAACCGAACATTGTGTCTCCGTCAGGCAGGCGGCGTCAGTTTTTCGCCGTCAGGTTCAGCCGCGCGGCCACGGCGGATGCCGCCGCGCTGATAAACTCCGCATCCGCCAGGGCCGCTTTCCGGTCTTTGCCGATAACCAGGTGCGGGGCGTTGGCCAGGGCGGGGTCGGGGGTGATGCCGTATTCCGGCGGGAAGGTGTCCGTGAAGTACATGTTCTGGAAATCGGCGAATTTCAGGGCATGGGCCGTGGCGTCCAGCACGGCCCTTTCGCCCGGCCGCATCAGGCCGTGGGCCAGGGCGGCCTTCAGCCCGGCCAGGCATTCGCCGCCCTGGGTGCAGGCGATGTGCCCGTGCCGGTTGGCTTCGATCATGCAGTCCATGATGGCCTGTTCCGTGACCTGCATGACCTGGAACGAACCCGGCCCGCCGGTCTCTTCGTACTGCCCGGCCAGAAACTTCACCCGGGGGAAGGACACGGGGTTGCCGATCATGGCGGCCTGGGCCGCGCTGGGGGTTACCTGCACCGGGGCGTAGGCGCGCCTTGCCGGGTCCGGCACGGCATAATAGCGGTACACCGGGTCCGCGTGGTGCGACTGCACCCCGAACAGGCGCGGCAGCCCGCTGATGATCCCCAGGCGGTGGAGTTTCAGAAAACCGGACATGACCGCGGTGATGTTGCCCGCGTTGCCGATGGGCACGAACAGGGCCAGGTTCGAGACGTCCCAGCCGTACCACTGGGCCACTTCAAACGAAAAGGATTCCTGCCCCAGAATCCGCCAGCTGTTTTTCGAGTTGAGCAGGGCGACCCGGTAGCTGGCGGCCAGTTGTTCCACCACTTTCATGCAGTCGTCGAACACGCCGGGGATTTCCAGCACCACGGCGCCGCTGCCCAGGGGCTGGGACAGCTGCTGGGGCGTGACCTTGCCGTGGGGCAGCAGCACCACGGATTTGACGGGACCGCCGATGTACGCCGCGTACAGGGCGGCCGCGGCCGAGGTGTCGCCGGTGGACGCGCAGACCGTGAGCACCGAATCCCAGTTATGCCTGCGCACCAGGGCCTTCAGGTAGCTGAAGGCGGCGGCCATGCCCCGGTCCTTGAACGAGGCGCTGGGGTTCTGCCCGTCGTTCTTGTACGCGAAGGAAAAGCCCACGGCTTTTTGCAGCGCGGGGGACGCTTCGATCACGGGGGTGTTGCCTTCGCCCAGATAGATGATGTCCTCTTCTTCCAGCACCGGGGCCATCAGTTCGTAAAAACGGAAGATGCCGCGCAGGGCGGATTTTCCCGTGGCGGCGCGGGCGGTGAAAATGCGCCGCCACTCGCTGCCGGGCGTCCGCTTCAGGCGGTCGAATCCCGCGTCTTCAAGCAGCAGCACCTCGCCGCAGGACGGGCAGGTGTACAGCAGTTCGTCGATGCCGTGAAAGGAGCCGCAGCCCAGACAGCGGTAGCGCATGTCTCCCCGGTAGGAGGGAAAGACGGAAGCAGTGTCCATAGCAATCATCCTTGGGTTTTATCCCTGGGGGTCAGCCAGGGTTTTTCTTCGCCGCGCAGCAGGCGGCGGATGTTCTCGCGGTGGGCGTAATAGACGATGGCCGCCACCAGCAGGGCCAGGGGCAGCGCGTCCCATCTGGCGGAAAAAAGCAGCAGCGCGGGCAGCAGGGTGACCAGGGTCAGGGACCCCAGAGACACGAAGCCCGAACGCCAGATGACCAGCATGCACACCGCCCCGGCGGCAAGCAGCTGCCAGAAGGCCAGGGGGATGAAGACCCCCACCGTGGTGGCCACGGCCTTGCCGCCGGAAAAGCGCAGAAACAGCGAATAGCGGTGCCCCATGATGGCCGCCAGGGCGGAAAGCGAATGCAGGGCCGGGGACGCGGGCGCCAGGTGCATGGCCGCGGCCACGGCGGCAAGGCCTTTCATCGCGTCGCAGACCAGCACCAGCACGCCCCAGCGGGCGCCGCACAGCCGGGCCACGTTGGTCGCGCCCACGTTGCCGCTGCCGCCGGTTCTGGGGTCAAGGCCGCAGAACGTCACGCCCACGATCAGGCCGAAAGGGATGGAACCCAGAATGTACGCGGCGAAAAGCCATGTCCAGACCAGCATGGGGTGCTCTTCCTTATTGTTCCCTGACTTCAAGGACCACGATTTCGTTCGCCAGGGGATTGATCTTGCCCAGCCGCACCATGACGGCCTGGCCGGGGTATACTTTTTCGCCCATCATCCTGCGTTTGGCGCGCACCGTCATCTGGGCCAGGGGCAGGGAAATGGCGGCAAAGGCGTCGTTTTCCTCCGTGACCACGCCGTCCTGCCAGGCCTTGTCGCCCTGCTGCTTGTAAAACAGCAGTTTCCAGTACCGGGGCCGGAAACGCTGGATCTGCCCCGTCATGTCCGCGCTGGCCGACAGGACGGGCAGCAGCGAATCCAGATCGCGGCCGTTCAGGCGCGGCTGCCCCGTCCGCAGATGGGAGACGATCTGCCCTTCATTCACCAGGTCAGTATACCGTCTGATGGGCGAGGTCAAAGGGGCGTAACAGGCCATGCCCAGGCCCGCGTGCGGCCGGGGCGAGGTTTCGATGAGCGCGGGCGGCAGGTGCCGCACGATGCGGGCGATATCCTCGGGCCGGGTCCAGACGCCGGCGAACTCTTTGGGCAGGGCCACGTCCTGGGTGCGGAACAGCAGCGGGATGCCCTGCCGCGTGGCCCAGGCGGCAAGGGAGGCGTTGGCCAGGATCATGAGTTCCCCCACCAGCAGGTGGGCGGCCGGGCACAGGGGCGCGTGCTCCAGGGCGACCGTGGTCCTGCCGCCCTCGTCGCGCAGGCTGATGACCGCGTCCGGCCGTTCGGTGATCACCGCGCCGGAAGCGATGCGCCTTTCCTGCAGCAGCCGGGCCAGGGCCAGGGCGTCGCGCAGCATGGCGGCATGCGGCTGCGCGGCGGCCAGCCGGTCCGGCTGCGCGGCCGGGCTTTCTTCAGGGTGCAGCAGCGCGTCGCAGGCTTCCACGGTCAGGTTGGCCGCAAGCTCCACCCAGGCCAGGCGCGGTTCGGCGCGGACGACGGTTCCGTCGGCGGCGGCGGAAACATCGAGCGCCAGGGCCGGCCGGCGTTTGCCCTGCCGCAGGCTGAACAGTTCCACGGCCGTATCCGCGGGCATCATGTGCGTCGTGCCTTCGGGCAGGTAAATGCTGCTGGCCCGGCGCAGAACGGCTCTGTCCAGCGGCCCGCCGAAGGGCCAGAACAGCGCCGGGCAGGCAAAGACCAGCGTCAGTTCGAAACCGCCGTCCGGCGCGCGGCGCAGGGTGAACGCGTCGTCCACGTCAACGGTCGTCGCCGGGTCAATGCTGATGAAAGGGCCGTCCGGCGCGGCGGCCTCGGGAACGGCAGCGGCCGCCGCTTCCGCCATGGCGGCGATCTCGGCGGCATGGGGGGCGGCCCAGGCCGGGTCCGCCTCATATCCGGCCCGGTCCAGCCAGAAATTGTGGTGCTCCGGAACCAGGCCCCAGGCCACCGCCAGGTGCAGGGGCAGGTGCGGGTCGTCCGGCAGGGATTTGGTCAGCAGCTTCCAGGCGTCGGCGTCGCTTTGCGTTTCCGGATCGGCCAGGCGGGCCCGGACCATGGCCGCAAGGCGCTCCGCAAGTTCCGGCGAAAGGCCGAGCTGGGTTTTTTCCGCGTCGCTGACCACACCGCGCGATCCCAGGTGCCGCCCCCAGAGCAGGCGGAAAAATTCGCCGCCGACCCCGGCGAACTCTTCCCGCCGGCGGGTCGCTTCCTGTTCCGCAAGGCGGAGGGCGGCCTTTTCCGCGTCGTGGATTTCAAAGTCGGGCGGGGTGAACTTGAAATGGGTTTTGCAGGCAAGGGCGGCCTGGCCCATGGCCGCGATCCTGTCGGCGTCGGGATGTTCCCAGATCAGCTCGGCCAGCCACGCGGCGGACGCGCGGTCCACCTCGCCCTGGGCCAGGTCCCAGACCTGCAGGATGTCGAATGTCTTCTGCAGTTCGTCGCGCGCGGCGCGGTGCTGTTCCAGAATATCGGCCATGTCCTGGCGGGAACGTTCGGCCGTGTACACGGGGCCGAGCCAGGGCAGCAGGCGGGACGCCGAAAGTTTGCTTTCGCGCCTGCCCGCGTTGAGCAGGCGCACGGAATCGCCCTGGGCTTCCAGCACCCAGTGCTGCACCGCTTTGTTGCCCTGCATGCATTCGACGATACAGCCGGGACCGGGAAACGCAATGGCCATGTATCCTGCTTTCGTTAGACTTGCCGGAGGGCGCGCTCTTGCGCTCCGGAGCGAATATCCCGTGAAATCGTACCATGAAATCACAGCGGCGCGGGCGAACAAACATGCTCTTTCCGGATGCGGACACGCCGGAACGGCCTGTTCCGGGGCGCCCGCTCCGGGAAAAAACGGGAAAACGCTAATGCCTGAACGAGCGTTGCCCCGTGAAGACCATGGCCACGTTGCGTTCGTTGGCCGCGGCGATGACTTCGAAATCGCGCAGGGACCCGCCGGGCTGGGCGATGGCCGCGATACCGTGGGCCATTGCCGCGTCCACTCCGTCGCGGAAGGGGAAAAAGCCGTCGGACACCATGCGGGACCCGGCCAGGCCCCCCCGGGCTTTTTCGGTTTCCGCCCTGCATTCTTCCAGCGCGGCGGCGGCGGCCGCGTCGGTTCCGGCCTTCATGGTCAACTCGTACAGCGACATGCCGGTTTTTTTGAAAACCAGCATGTCGGCATATTTGGTGTAGGCCTTGTGGACGGCCAGTTCCACGCAGCCCACCCGGTCCTGTTCCCCGGTGCCGATGGCCACGGTGGCCCCGTCCCTGACGAAGATGACCGAGTTGGAACTGACCCCGGCCTCCACAGCCCAGGCGAAGAGCAAATCGTCCGCTTCCGCCGGCGAGGGCTTGCGGGCGATGACCGTGGTTCCGTCCCTGGCCGTGGTGGATGCCGGCAGAAAATCGGCGGCCGAACGGATGCGGTTCAGGAACGACTGCTGCAGGACAAGGCCGCCGTCAGCCAGGGACTTGATGTCCAGAAAGGGCGATGCGGCCAGTTTTTCCAGGGAGGCCAGGCCGGGGATTTGCAGAATGCGCAGATTCCTGCGTTTTTTCAGCAGGTCCAGCACGCCCGGTTCGTAATCCGGGGCGGCCACGACCTCGAAATACGCGCCGTCGATAAGGGACGCGGCGGCCGTGTCCAGCGGGCGGTTCACGATCACGGCCCCGCCGAAGGCGGCGATGCGGTCGCACCAGAAAGCCCGGGACAGGGCGTCGGCGACCCCGGCCCCGGACCAGGCGGCCCCGCAGGGGTTGTTGTGCTTCATGATCAGGGCGGCGGGCCTGTCCGTCAGGTACTGCAGGATATTGACGGCGTTGTCCACATCGGTCAGGTTGGTTTTGCCCGGATGCTTGCCCGCCTGGATCATATGCTCTTCGGTCAGGGCGGAAACCAGGCCCTGGCCCGCCCCGCGGTAGGCGACGCCGCCGACGCCGAGCGAACCGGCGGCCAGTTCGTAGAGCGCCGCGGGCTGGTCCGGGTTTTCGCCGTAGCGCAGCCCTTTGCGTTCCCCGTCCAGGGTCCAGCTGCGCTTGCGGTACACCAGTTTCTGATCGCCCAGCAGCAGGGTCAGATCGTCGGGAAAAGGGTCGCCGGTTATGGTGGTGTACATGGATTTGAGCGAACTCATGGTTCCTCCGGAAGGATGTCCTCGAAAAGAAAAGCATGTACCACATCATGCGGCTGGGGGCAATTTCCATTTGCGGCGTCCGCCCGTTTGCCGTAAGGCTTGAGTATCGCTTCCGATCAAGGATACCGGGTATGGAACGCATGCTGCTGAAAATGGCCCGCCAGTTGAACGCCTACGACGAGGCCTCGCTTATGTCCCTGTGGGAAAAGTACGCGGCGCAGGCCGAGAGTTTCGAGCCGTCGCAGCGCTGGGAAGAGGCGGTGCTGGTGTTCGGCCTGATCCAGGCCGTGCATCTGAAGAACCAGTTGTTCAACCGGCATCTGGCCGCCGGCGCGAAGCGGGGCAAAGGCGGCGACCTGCCGGGAACGGATGCGGCCAGGGCCTGGCTGGAGAAAGCGAAGGCGCCCGCCGCCGTTTCCGGAACGCAGCCCGCGAAAACGGGCGGGAACAAGGACCACTCAGGACGGGTCGGGATCGTCGCCGGGAATGACGGATCCGACGGGCGCGAGGGCAAGGCTGCGCAGCGGTGCAAGGTCCTGCGCTTCCATGGGCGAAAGGGCGACAAGCCCGCATAGCATGAAGTGGTAATAGCGCACCTTTTCCACAAAGGAACGGGCTTCGTAGCCCCGCCCCACCGTGGAATGGGGGTAGGCGCGCTTGAGCTCCGCCCAGGTCGCGCCCGAATCCCCCAGGCCGCGCGAAATGCGGATGGCCTGGTTCAACGTGCCCATGCCCTGGTTGTACGCCGCAAGGGCCATGAACCATCTGTCCCAGCCGCTGCGGCCCCTGTCCCCCACCTGATCCCATAACTCGCGCAGATAGCGCGCCCCGCCCAGAATGCACTGCGCGGGGTCTTTTCTGTTCACGCCCAGCATGCGCGCGGTGGCGCCGGTCAGCTGCATGATGCCGCGCACGCCCGTTTCGCTTACCGCCTGCGCGTCGAAACGCGACTCCTGATAGATGACGGCCGTCAGGAACAGCGGCGGCACGCCGGTTTCCCTGGCGGCGGAAAGGATCATGTCCTGATACCGGGGCAGGCGGTTGGCCACGGCATCCGCCAGGTCCAGCACATCGTGCGGCCTGGGCGAGCGGGGCAGAAAGCCGAAATACCGTTCCGTCAGTTCCGCCAGATCGCGCCTGCGGCCGGGCTCGGCCCAGAACCCGGCCAGGCGCGCGGACAACGAGGATGCGTCGGCGCGCCAGAACCAGCGGTACGGCACGGGCGTGCCGCTCTGCCGCGCGCTGACGGGGCCGAGGTGGGGCAGCCACAGGGCGTAGGCCGCGGGATCGAGCAGCAGGGTTTCGCTGTCCGCCTTTTCTTCCGGGTCCGTTGCCAGATCCATGGGGTCGGCGTCCGTGCGGGGCGGGGCGGATATGCCCCGCACCCGGATGGGTTTGAACGGGGCGTAGGGTGGCCCGCCGACGAGGGCGGGCTGCTGGCGGGCTTCCGCCGCCGCCGGGGTTTGCGCGTCGTCAGCGGGCGGAGGGGGGATTTTGTCCGGTCCGGGCAGATCCCCGCTGAAACCGACCAGCACGTCGGCTGTTCCTTCGCGCAGAAGCTCCAGGCCCTCTTCGCGGTCGGCGACGATGATCCAGGTGGGGGAGTACGCGGCCTCTTCGCAGAATTGCGCGATCAGTTCCTGCTCAAAGCCGGGGCCGTATGCGGATATGGCCGCCGGCTGCCGTTCCGGGGACGGAGCGGCAATGCGCAACGATGCGCCGCGGGCTTTCTGCGGAACCGGGGGCGGCGCGTGCGCGGCGAAGTGCGGGCTGGAACTTCCCAGCCCGGTTGTGAGGCAGAGCGCGCACACAAAAGAAAGGAGCCATACGCGGCGAAGGGTCGGTACGGGCATTGTCGTAAAAATCTCGACCCGCGAACGGGACGATTTTGCTATGCAGCGGCGGCATTTTCAGGCTATATTTCGGACGTCGGCGCCGTGCACGGCTTTTGATTCTATCCGGTACATGCCTGAAGGAGCGATTCATGTCAAATATGATTATTATCGGCGCGCAGTGGGGGGATGAAGGCAAAGGCAAGATCGTTGATCTGCTGACCCCGATGGCGGACGTCGTGGTGCGGTTTCACGGCGGCAACAACGCCGGCCACACCGTCATCGTCAGAGGCGAAAAGTATGTGCTGCACCTGATCCCCTCGGGGGTACTGCACCCCGGCACCCTGTGCCTGATCGGCAACGGCGTGGTCATGGACCCGGCGGTCTTTTGCGAGGAAATGGACGCCCTGGCGGCCAAGGGCGTGGACATGGGCCCGTCCCGGCTGAAGATCAGCAACAAGACCCATATCATCATGCCCTACCACAAAACTCTGGACCAGGCCCGCGAAGCGGGCAGAGCGGGCGAAAAAATAGGCACCACGGGCCGGGGCATCGGGCCGTGCTACGAAGACAAGGCCGCCCGAATCGGGGTGCGCGCCGCGGACTTTCTGCAGCCGGATCTGCTGCGGGCCAAGATCGGGCGCGCCCTGCTCGAGAAAAACATCCTGCTGGCGCATCTGTACGGGGCAAAACCCCTGGACGCCGACGCGGTCATGGAAGAGATGATGCCCCACGCCCGGCGCCTGGCCCCGCATCTGGCCGACGTCAGCGCGGAAATCGGCGCCGCCTGGGCCGCGGGCAAAAAGGTCATGTTCGAAGGCGCCCAGGGCGTGCATCTGGACATAGACCACGGCACCTACCCCTATGTGACCTCGTCCAACGCCGTGACGGGCAACGCCATGTCGGGTTCCGGGGTGTTCACGTCCGATCCGGGCCGCATCGTGGGCATTGCCAAGGCATACACCACCCGCGTGGGCGGCGGGCCTTTTCCCACCGAGCTGTTTGACGACACGGGCGAATTTCTGCGCAAGACGGGCATGGAATACGGCGCGACCACGGGCCGCCCCCGGCGCTGCGGCTGGCACGATTCCGTCGTGGTGCGCGAATCCGCGCGCCTGTGCGGCCTGACTGATCTGGCCCTGACCAAGCTGGACGTGCTTTCCGGCCTGCGGGAAGTGCGCATCTGCACCGCCTATGCCTGCAAGGGCGGGACCGTGCAGTACCCCCCGCAGGAGGAAAACGCCCTGGCCGAGGTCAGCCCCGTGTACGAAACCCTGCCCGGCTGGCAGGAGGACATCACCGGGGCCAGGGCCTGGGAGGACCTGCCTGCGAACGCGCGGCGCTATGTGGAACGGCTGGAGGAACTGGCCGGGGTGCGCATGTCCCTGGTGTCCGTCGGGCCGGACCGGGACCAGACCATCCGGCGCGGGCTGTGATGCGCCCCGTTCCGATTGCGGACCACGCCCGCCCGCCCGCTTGCGCCGGAACCGGAAGGGACCGCGCGGCGGGTGTTGAAAAGCGCGCTTGCGGGGCTGCCCGATGAGCCGGACTGTTGCCGATGCGGACCGGCTGCCCGCGGCCGGGGACCTGGAAGCCCCGGCCGCGGAGCTGCGCGCCTGCGCCGAGGACCCGAAGCACGCGCGGGCGTTCGCGCATATTCGCGCGCTTGCGGCCTTTCCGCCCAGGGTGCTGCTGCTCGAAGGCGGCAGCGCGCGGGAAAGGTCCCTTGCCGCCCTGTACTGGGCCATGGTTCTCAATTGCGCGGCGGCGGCGCGGGCCCCCGCCGGGACGGCCGGACCCCTTTCGGCGCCGCGCCCGCAGGAGGGTTTTGCCCCCCTGTTCCCGCAGGACGGCCCCTGCTGCGTCTGTGCTTCCTGTCTGCGCATGCTGGCCCGCATGCACCGGGATCTTTTTTACCTGGACGGCCTGGCGGGCACCATTTCCATCGACGAGGTGCGCGCCGTGCGCGCCGTGCTGGGCGAACCCCCGCGCGAAGCGCGGCGGCGGGCGGTGATCCTGGCCGAAGCCCAGGCCCTGTCCGAGGCGGCGGCCAACGCCATGCTCAAATCGCTGGAGGAAACGCGGACGGATACCGTGTTCGTCCTGCTGGCGCCCCAGCGCGAGCGGCTGCTGCCGACCCTTGTGTCCCGGTCCTGGGTGCTGACTCTGGCCTGGCCCGATCCTCACGCCCCGCGCGAAGGCGGCGCGGAGGATCAGGCGGCGGGCTGGGCCGAATGCGCGGCGCGTTTTCTGCGGACCGGCCATGGCCTGTTTGAACGCACCGGCGCGCGGGGCGGCGTGGACGCGGCGGCGGCGGGCGTTCTGATCCTGGCCTGCCAGCGGGCCCTTGCTGCGGCCATGGCCGGAACGGTTCCGGAAGGCGGCGCGGCCGGGGCCGCTTTCTCCGCCGCGGAAGCCGAACTGATCCGTTTTTTCGCGGACCTGCCCCCGAACCGGCAGCGCATGGCCGATTCCGTGCTGGCCGAGGGCCAGGACAGTGTCATCGCCCAGGTCAACGCCGCCCTTGCCGTCGACTGGGTCATGACCCGTCTGTACCTGTTGCGGCCCCGCAGGTAGGCCCGGGCCTCGGCACCGTCCTGGCGCTGCCGCCCCAAACCCCGTCCGGGGGGAATGATCCCCCCCCCCCGCAAGCGCCCGGAGGCGAGGAGGATCCATGCCGACACGGAAAAATTCCTGCGCGTCGCCGCTGTTCGCCCCCGGCCCGGCGCTGCTGGCCCCGGCCGTGCGGTCCATCCCCGCGCCCGCCGAGGTGCTGATCGTGGGCAACAGCCTGACCTTTTACAACAACAGCCTGCACGGCCGCCTGCGCGATCTTGCGGACAGCGCGGATCCGGACCATGCGGACAGCCGCTTTTTCCGGGCCATGACCATCTCCGGCGGTTTTCTGCCGGAGCATAAATTCGGCTTCAGCGGCATGGCCAGGTCGCGGGCCTGGAACGTCATCGTGCTGCAGGGCAACAGCATCGAACCCGTTGACCCCGCTTTCGCGCCGGATTTCGTGGCCTATTCCCTGCGCTATTGCCGCACCATCCGTAAAGTCGGAGCCCTGCCCGCCCTGTATATGACCTGGGCCTACGCGGACAGGCCGGAGATGGCCCTGCCGCTGGCCAATGCCTATACGGCCATCGGCAACCGCACGAAATCCCTGGTGATCCCGGCCGGGCTGGCCTTTGCCGAAGCCCTGGCCAGACGGCCGGAGATGGCCCTGCATGTGGAGGACGCCAAACACCCGACCCTGGCGGGCACCTATCTCGCGGCCTGCACCTTTTACGCGGCGCTGTTCGGAAAAAGCCCGGCGGGCATAGCGTACGACGCGGGCCTGGGGAGCGAAACCGCCCTGTTCCTGCAGACCGTGGCCCGCGATACGGCGGCCGCGTATTACGGACGCTGATCTTTCCCGGAGCGGATTGCCGCCGCCGGCGGGGCGGCCGCCCCGGGCGGCGCAGGCGCCGGGCCGTTTTCGCCGCGCAGGCGTCCCGGTGATTTTTCCTTAGCCGGAGAAGGTTTTTTGTCTTTTTTTAGAAAAAGTCTTGAAACGGTATTTGGCGGCGCGGGAACTTTCTGCTATGGCACAGTATCGTTGCCACGCCGTGTGCCCGCCGGAGCATTTTCAAAGTGGAAAGACCCTGTGGCTGCCAAAACCGTGGAGATTCTTTTGTATGCAGCAATTCCGCGCTGATTTGCACATTCACTCCCGTTTTTCCCGGGCCACCAGCGCCAAACTGACGCCGCAGCACCTTGCGGCCTGGGCGCGGGTCAAGGGCCTGGACGTGCTGGGCAGCGGCGATTTCACCCATTCGCAGTGGCGCGACGAACTGCGCCGGCATCTGGTCTTTGACGAGGCCAGCGGGCTGCACCGTCTGCGCGCCGCCCCGGACATGCGCCGGGAACTGCCGGAATACGCGTCCGTTCCCGGTCCTGACGCCGGGCGGGACGCCCTGTTCATGCTGCAGGGGGAAATCAGCTCCATCTACAAGCGCGGCGGGGCCACGCGCAGGGTGCACAACCTGGTGTACATGCCCAGCCTGGAAGCGGCCGACAAATTCTGCGTCAGGCTGGCCCAGGTCGGCAATCTGGAATCCGACGGGCGCCCGATCCTGGGCCTTGATTCGCGCAACCTGCTGGAAATGGTGCTGGAAGCGGACGAACGCGCCTTTCTGATCCCCGCCCATATCTGGACCCCCTGGTTTTCGCTGTTCGGATCCAAATCCGGCTTCGACACCCTTGAAGACTGCTTCGGCGATCTGTCTTCCGAAATTTTCGCCCTGGAAACGGGCCTGTCCTCGGATCCGGACATGAACCGGCTGTGGAGCGCCCTGGACCGCTACAAACTGGTGTCCAATTCCGACGCCCATTCCGGCGAAAACCTGGGCCGCGAGGCCAATCTGTTTTCCGGCCGCATTTCCTACGACGGCATATACCGGGCCCTGAAAGGGGGCAGTCCGGACACGGTGTTTCAGGGCACCCTGGAATTTTTTCCCGAAGAGGGCAAATACCATCTGGACGGCCACCGCGACTGCAAGGTGGTGCTCGACCCCCATGAAACAAAAGAACTCGGCGGGCTGTGCCCCGTGTGCGGCAAGCCGCTGACCGTGGGCGTGCTGAACCGGGTGCTGGAACTGGCGGACCGGGACGCGCCCGCGCATTGTCCGGATCAGAGCTTTCTGTCGCTGGTCCCGCTGCCGGAACTGCTTGCGGAAATCCTCGGTTCCGGCCCCAGAACCCGCAAGGTGACGGCCATGCACGCCAGGGCCGTGGCCCGTTTCGGCTCCGAACTGGCCATTTTGCAGGCCGTGCCGCCGGACGAACTGGCCCGTTTTCTGCCGCCTCTGGGCGAAGCCGTATCCCGCATGCGGCGGGGCGAGGTTGCGCGCCAGGGCGGCTATGACGGCGAATACGGCGTCATCCGCGTGTTTTCGGAACAGGAACGGCGGGAATTCACCAGGGGCAGCCTGCTCTCCGGCTTTACCCCGGCGGGCGCGGCCGTGGGCCTGCGGCTGAACGGCGCGGAAAACGGGAAACCGTCCGGCGGACGCGGCCCGCGCAAAAAGAAAGACGGCGACGCGGCGCCCGCTGCCGGCAGCCCGCCTGGCGCCGTCGCCCCGGCTTCCGCGACGCCTCCGGCCGAAAAAAACGCCGCGCAGCCGGCAGGGCAGAGCGGCGCGCTTTCCGGGCCGGTTTGCGCCCCAGCTGCCGAAACGCCCCTGCTGGCCAACGCGGCCCAGGCGGAGGCGGTCGGCGCCGGCCCCGGCCCCGTGCTGGTTCTGGCCGGCCCCGGCACGGGCAAGACCCGCACCCTGGTGCAGCGCGCCACCCGGCTTTTGCGCGACGGGGCCAGTCCCCGCCAGATCCTGGCCGTGACCTTCACCCGCCGGGCCGCCGCCGAAATGGACGAGCGCCTGGCCGGCGCCCTGGCCGGCGGAGCGGGCGAGGCCGCCGCGCAGCTGCCCCGCACGGATACCCTGCACGCGCTGGCCTTCGAGCTGTGGCACCGCACCCATGACGAAGCGCCGGTGCTGCTCGGCGAGGAGGCGGCCCGCCGCGTGTTCGCCGAAGCCAATGCGGAGCTTTCCGCTTCCCGCCTGCGCGACGCCTGGGACCGCGTCACCCTTGCCCGCGAAAAGCGCGAGGCCCCGGACGGGGAACTGTCCGGGTATCTTGCCCGCTATTCCCGCCAGAAGGGAGGCTGGAACCTGGCCGATTACACGGACCTGCTGGAATTCTGGCTGGAGCAGATCCAGACCGGCCTGTACAGCGCGCCCTGGAGCCATATCCTGGTGGACGAGATCCAGGACCTGTCCACGCTGCAACTGACCCTGATAAAGGCCCTGCTGCCTTCCGACGGCCGCGGCTTTTTCGGCATCGGCGATCCGGACCAGAGCATTTACGGGTTTCGCGGGGCCAGCGGCCGGGCCAGGGATTTTCTGGCCGAGGCCTGGCCCGGGCTGAAAACCGTCAGCCTGCGCGAAAACTACCGTTCCTCCCCGGCCATCGTGCGCATCGCGTCCAGCCTGATGCGCGGCCGTTCGGCCTGCGGCGAACTGGTGGCCGCATCGCGGCTTGCCGACGACGCGGCCCGCATCCATCTGTTCGAAGCCCCCACGGCGGAAGCCGAAGCCGCCTGGATAGCCGCCCAGATCAGGGGCCTGGTCGGCGGCAGCAGCCTCACCCTGCGCGACCAGGTGCGGGAAACGGGCCTGGCCTGGCCGGAAATCGGGGCCTGCGGCCTGTCGGACATCGCGATTCTGGTGCGCATGCGCGCGCTGGCGCCCCTGCTGCAGAAAAGTCTGGTCCGCGTTGGCCTTGCCGCCGCCGTGCCCGAAGAGGAAGGGTTCTGGATGGATGCGCGCGTGGGCCTTCTGATCCGGGCGGCGGGCCGCATGCTGGGCATTGCCGACGCCGGGGAAGAGGACCGCCTGCCCTGCCCGGATCATGTCCTGGCCCGGGGGCCGGCGGGCATCGCCGCGTATTTCGGCGACCTTGCGCCTTTTGACGCGCTGTTCTGGCAAAGCGGCCCCTTCAAGGCCCTCGGCCGGGCCTACGCGGAATACGGCGGCTGGTCCGGGCTGATCAACTGGGTCAACCTGCAGACGGAGTTGGAACTGGTGCGGGCCAGAAGCGAGCGCATCCAGATCATGAGCCTGCACGCGGCCAAAGGGCTGGAATTCAAGGCCGTGTTCCTGCCGGCCCTGGAAGACGGCATCCTGCCTTTTGCCGGGCCGCAGCTTCTTGCCGGCCAGGTGGAGCGCGAAGGCGGCATCCCCCCGGACGCGGAGGAAGAACGCCGCCTGCTCTATGTGGGCATCACCAGGGCCAGGGAAAGCCTGTTCCTGTCCCACGCCTTGCGGCGCCGCCTGTACGGCAGGGACCTGCGTCTGAAAAGCTCGCGTTTTTTCGACGATCTGCCGCTGGAAGGCCTGACCCGCTCCGCCCTGGTGGAAAAACACAAGCGGGAAGAAAAACAGCTGAAGCTGCTGTAGCCCCGGTTCCCGCACAGGCATCGCCGCCGCGCCCTGCCGGAACGCTTGCGGCCGCGCGGCGCTGCTGGTACCGTGGGTCAGCCCTGCGATTTTTCATGCACCGGAAGGAAAAAAAGACGCAACACTCTTTTTCCGGATGCGGACGCGCCGCCATGGCCGGGCTTTCCGGCACGCCGCGCCGTTCGCCCGCGACCGCTGCGGGCGGTGCGACCGCTACGGGCGGTGCGACCGCTACGGGCGGTGCGACCGCTACGGGCGGTGCGACCGCTACGGGCGGCCGCTTCGCCGTGTTGCGTATCCGCCGGAGCGTTTTCAGGGCGGAAATGCTCCGGAAAGCCGGAGCCGGGGGGACACGCGGATGGGGAACAGGGAGGGCAGTCTGTCCGGGGGCAGGCCGTGATGCCGCGTCCGGCTGTTTTTTCCGCGTCCGGCGCGGCGCCGCGGGCGCGCAACGCGGTCCGGCCCTTTTGCATTCTGTTGGGCGTCTACTGCCTGGGCATCGTGACCATTCTGCAATCCAACAGGTTCTACATCGACGACATCGGCCGGGCGCTGTACGGCTATGCCGGCTGGTTCACCTCCGCCAGGCCCGTGGCGGAAGTCTTTTCCTATCTTTTCTACATGGGCGGCACCACGTTCGATTCCTCCCCCTTTTCCCAGATCCTGGCCGCCGCCTTTCTGGCCGCGGCGGCGCTATGCCTGTGCATCGTCCTGCGCGCGCCCTTCGGCGCGGGAACGATCCTGGCCCTGATCCCCATGGGCCTCAGCCCCTACGGCCTGGAAAATCTGTCCTACAAGTTCGACGCCCCGCAAATGTCCCTGGCCCTGCTGCTCAGCGTGCTGCCCTATGCGTTTTTCCGCCGTGGCGGAAAAACGTTTTTCTTCACCGGCCTGGTCTGCCTGTTCTGCGCCGCGTCCATTTACCAGCCCACGCTCAGCGCCTATCTGGCCGTCGGCTGTTACATCATGATGCTGCACACGGTTTCGCGGGAAAAAAGCATGCGTCTGGCCCGCGTGTTCGCGCGCCTGGCTCTGCCCTTCTGCATCGCCATGGGCATCTGCGCGGCCCAGACGCCGTACTGGCTGAACAGAACGCGCAGCCCGTACATCCATCTGGTGTCCTCCATGCCGTCCCCGGCGGATATGCCGGCCAGCATCGCGGCCAACTGCCGCACCTATGCGCGCATTCTGCTCGAAGACTGGGGCGCCAACCCCCTGGGCTGGCTGCTGATTCTGCTCTTCGCCTGCTTTCTGGCCTTTCTGGCCGGGCGCTGGCTGCGCAGCCGCCGGCATGCCGGGCCGGCGTCCCTGGCCCGGCTGGGGCTGCTGGGGCTTTTGTCCGTCTGTTTTCTGCTGACGCCCATCGGCGTGGTGGGGGTTCTGCCGCATCCGGTCTGGGCGCCGCGCGCCTTCTGCGGCTTCGGCACGGCCATGGCCCTGATGCTGCTGGCCCTGCAGGGGGCGGCCGCGCGGAGCGCGGTCCTCAGAATGCCCTTTTTCGTCCTCAGCGGCGTGCTGTGCCTGCAACTGGTCATTTTCGCGCAGGTGTACGGCAATATCCTGACCGGCCAGAACAACTGGGAACGGACCCGCATCGCCTTCATGGCGCAGGGCCTTTCCCGCTTCATGGCGGAAACCGGGGTCAGGGACGTTTTTTTCAGGAACAGCGTGGGCCTGACGCCGCTGGCCGCCGCGCCCATCCGGACCTATCCCCTGCTGGGGCATCTGGTCGTGGTTCCCCTGGCCCAGGGTTGGGAGTGGGGATACGAGCAGCTGAAAATCTACGGGGTCAACGTCAGGCAGCCCGAACGCGGTCTGAAGCCCGCCGAGGCGCTGACGCCGTATCTGGATACCCCCGTCTACCGTCTGGACCGGACGGCGGACGGCCTGGGCGTGATCACGTTCAAGGGCAGCCTTGAAGAGCGGCTATGGCGTCACATCCCGCCCGGATCGTGACAGAATGCGCTCTTCCAGCGGAAAGGACGCCCCGCTTTGGGCGTAGGCCGCGCGCACGGCCTGCACCAGGCCGCCGCAGCAGGGCACTTCCATGCGCACAACCGTGCAGGATTTCGGCCGGGCCCGGCGGAATATTTCAGCCAGTTTCGGGGCCAGCAGGCCGCCTTCCTCAAATTTCGGGCAGCCGATCAGCACGACCCTGCCCCTGGCGTATTGCTGAAAGTGCCCGGCCACGGGCGCGGCGCAGTCGGCCGCAAGGAGCAGGTCCGCCCCCCGCAGGAACGGCGAATCGGGCGAAACCAGGCGCAGCTTGACCGGCCAGGGGGCCGCGCCCGCCTCATGAAAGGCCGCGCCGCCGGGACAGCCGCCGTGCAGCGGCCGCATGCCCGTTGCGGCGTTCCCGCGCGCCGCCTGGGCCTGTTCCGTTCCCTTTTGCGCCGCCACGTGGGACATGGCCGCGGCCTCGTCAAAGGGCGGCGCTTCCCGCCGCACGATGCGCAGGGCGTCCGCCGGGCAGTTGCCGATGCAGGCCCCCAGCCCGTCGCAGTACGAATCCGATACGACCTTCGCCTTGCCGTCCACAATGGCGATGGCCCCTTCCGCGCAGTCGGCCACGCAGTTGCCGCAGCCGTTGCAGCGTTCCTCGTCGATTTCAATGATGTTGCGGACCATGGTGCATTCCTTGCCGGAGACGGGGCCTGGCCCCGCCGGCGGGACCCGGGGAGGCGGGCCCCCCCGGGCCGTTGACACTGTTTGTTGTTCTGGAAGGGAAAACGCTCAGCCCAGAATTTCCCTCAAATCCCCGTCAGCGGTGCCTATGGGTTTGATGGCGAAGTTGTCGACCAGCACGTTCAGCACGTTGGGGCTGACGAAAGCCGGCAGGGTCGGGCCCAGGCGGATGTTCTTGATGCCCAGGTGCAGCAGGGCCAGCAGCACGGCCACGGCTTTCTGCTCATACCAGGAAACGATCAGGGACAGGGGCAGGTCGTTGACCCCGCAGCCGAAAGCCTTGGCCAGGGCCACGGCGATCTGCACGGCGGAATAGGCGTCGTTGCACTGGCCGACGTCCAGCAGGCGGGGAATGCCGCCGATGGTGCCGAGATCCTTGTCGAAAAAGCGGAACTTGCCGCAGGCCAGGGTCAGGACCACGGTATCCGCGGGCGTTTTTTCCACAAATTCGGTGTAGTAGTTGCGGCCGGGTTTCGCGCCGTCGCAGCCGCCCACCAGGAAGAAATGGCGGATGGCGCCGGCCTTCACGGCGTCGATGACCTGGGGCGCGACGCCGAGCACCGCGTTGCGGGCAAAGCCGGTGAACACGCGGGTTTTGTTGCCGTTCTTCTCGTCTTCGGCGGTGAAGCCGGGCAGGGCGAGGGCGCGTTCGATCACCGGGGCGAAGTCGCCGTTGTCCACGTGGGCTATGCCCGGCCAGGACACGAGGCCCGTGGTGAACACGTTGGCGCTGTATGCGGGCAGCGGGTTCTGGATACAGTTGGTGGTGAACAGAATGGCGCCGGGAAAGGCCCCGAATTCCTTTTGCTGGTTCTGCCAGGCCGTGCCGTAATGGCCGATGAAATGCGCGAATTTTTTCAGGCCGGGGTACCCGTGGGCGGGCAGCATTTCGCCGTGCGTGTAGATGTTGATGCCCTTGCCTTCGGTCGCGACGAGCAGGGCGTACAGGTCTTTCAGGTCATGCCCGGAAACCAGGATGGCCTTGCCGGCTTTGGGGCCCAGCGGCACCTGGGTCGGCACGGGGTGCCCGTATGCGCCGGTATTGGCCCCGTCCAGCAGTTCCATGGCGCGCAGGGCGCTCCTTCCCGCATCGAGCACCGCGGCGACCCAGGTCTGCAGGTCCCGGTTCCTGCCGTCAAAACCGGCGGCCAGGCCCCGGTACAGATCGCCGTACAGTTCCGGATCCTCCTGCCCCAGAATGGCGGCGTGGTCGGCGTACGCCGCCACGCCCTTCAGGCCGTACAGCAGAATCTGCTGCAACGAGGCGACATCCGGGTCGTCGCTCAGGCTGGTGATCGCGGCGGCCTTGAATTCCGGCACCGAGCCGTTCAGGGAAAAAGCCGGTTTCCAGCCGTCCGGCCCGGCGCCGTCCGCCGCGTAGCCGGTTCTGGCGGCCAGCGCGTCGCGGGCCGCGATGACTTTTTCCAGCCAGCCGTACAGGGGACGCGGATCAAAACTGACGTTGGTCAGGGTGGCAAACAGGGCTTTGGCCGCCAGGCGGTCGGTCGCCGCGTCCCCGACGCCTTTGTTTCTGGCGTGCAGGGCCACCAGGGCAAGCCCGCGCAGCGAATACACGATCATGTCCTGCAAGGCCGCGGCATCGGGTCTTTTTCCGCACACGCCGCCGTTGGTGCAGGCCACGCCCTTGGACGTCTGTTCACATTGGTTGCAATACATGGCTTCCTCCCAAAAGGTTTGAAAAACTTTTGTTACGCCATGTATACACCACGCGTACCGCAGGGTCTGTGATCCAGGTCACATTTAGAAAAATATTTTCGAAAATTTTCGGAAGGACAATGTTCCGGCGAATACGCGGCGGGGCGGGGTGCCCGGCCGCGGGTGGCGCGCGGCGCGCCTGCGGCCGGGGCGCATACGGGAGCGGGGTGTTTTCCGGGCAGCGGGTTCGCGAAAAAATCGCGGTGGCACCGCGTTCCGGAAACCGTGCGTCAGCGGGCAAAGGCGATGTCCGTTTTCGCGCCGGGGCGCCAGGTCAGGCTGATCTGGCCCCTGGCCGCCGTGGTTTCCAGAGGAATGCCGCGCGCGGCCAGGGCGCGGCGCACGGCGGGGGACGGAAAATTCCACTGGTTGGCATGGCCGCAGGACGCAAGGGCCAGGGCGGGATCCACCGCCGCGTACAGATCCGGGGAAAGGCTGCCGCCGGAACCGTGGTGGGGCAGGACGAGAACCTCCGCCCGCAGGCTCCGCCCTTGCCGGGCGTGGTCCAGCAGGCGGCGCAGGCCGGGTTTCTCCAGGTCGCCGCCGATCAGGGCCAGGCCGGCGCCGTTCCAGACCAGGCGCAGCGCCAGGGAATTGTTGTTGGCGGACGAAGGGCCGGACGGGCCGGGCGGGGGGTGCAGCACCTCGAGAATCAGGCCGGGGGCCAGGGGGATGACGTCGCCCGCCCGCCAGCGGGCCGGGGTCATGCCCCTGGCCCGCAGAATGCGCTCCGCGGTCCCGGCCGGGACCGCGGATTCGGGGTGCTCCGCGGCGCTTCCGGCGAACCCGCCCACCCGGAACGCGGCCAGAGGGTACAGCAGGCCCTGCAGGTGGTCGGTATCCGCATGGGTGTTGACGATCCAGGTCAGATCCGGCGCATGCTCCGCCGTCAGCATGGGAGCGACGATCCGGCGGCCCACGTCGAAGCTGTCGCCGCTGAACCCGCCGCCGTCGACAAGCGCCCGGCCGGATTTTCCCCCTATCCCCTGCCAGGAAATCAGCGCGGCCTGGCCCTGGCCCACGTCGGCAAGCTGCAGGCGGACGGCGGGGCGCAGAACGTCCAGCCCCCGGCCGAGGGAGGGGCCGGCGAGCAGGGCCATGCCCAGAACGGCAAGGCAGGCCGTGCGCCGGGTAAAGAACCGGCGCGTGCACAGCGGCGGAAGCAGCAGCAGCAAAAGCCAGAACCCGGCCCAGGCCGGCCAGGCCGGGCGCAGGGCCGCCGGCGCGGCCAGAACGTTCGCCCCGTCGAGCCAGCGCAGCAGCCCGATCAGGGCGGCGCAGGGCTGCTCGGCCAGGAAGAAAAGGCCCTTCGCCAGGGGCAGAAAGGCATCCGCCCCCAGACAGGACAGGGCGGCGCAGAACAGCCCGGCGAAGGACAGGGGCATCACGGCCAGCCCCAGCACCGGCAGCCAGACAAGGTTCAGGGGCAGCCACAGCCCGGCGCCGCCGAAGGCGTCGATGACCAGGGGCAGGACGGCCGCCTGGGTCGCCAGGGAAAGGCCCAGCAGGGCAAGGACCGCGAACGGGGCGCGCCGGAGGAAGCTCCCGCGGCCGGGGACGGAATCCGCATGCCCGCCGGACGGGGGCGGCGGCCGGCCGAGGGCGTCCAGGCGGTCCAGCAGGGGAAGGGCCAGGGCGATGCCCGCGATGCTGACCACGGAAAGCTGCAGGCGCAGGTCGTACAGGCTGGCAGGGTCGGCCAGCAGGATTGCGGCCAGTGCCCAGATCAGCCCGTCCACCAGCACTTTCGGCCGGTTTCTCCAGAGCAGCCAGGCCCAGAACAGCAGCATCAGCGCGGCCCGCACCAGGGACGGCGGGGAAGCGCCCAGCCACAGATAGATCGCGCAGACCGGCGCGGCCAGCAGCAGTCCCGCCTTTTGCCGGGGCAGGCGCAGAAACAGGCGGGGAAAAAGAAACCCCAGCAGGGTGGCCGCGCCGTAGCCCGCGGCGGCGGCAAAGCCGAGATGCATGCCGGACAGGGCCAGGGAATGGGCCAGAGTGGCCCTGGCCACCAGATCCAGGGTGGCGGGCGCGCACTGCGAACGGTCGCCGAAAAGCAGGGCGGGGATCACCGCCGCGGCCTGGGACACGGCGGGATGCGGACCGGAAGGGGAAGGCGCCTTCCCCTCCCGGTTTGCCGCCGCGCCGCCGGTTCGGGCCGCGCCAGGCGCCGGCGCGGCCTCCTCCTGCCGGGACAGCGCGGCCAGTACGGAGGCGCGCAGCTTTTCGCGCGCGGACCAGAGCGGGGACGGCGCGCCGCCGATGACGTATCCGGGGGGCGGTCCGGCGCGGCGGCCGTTCTCCGCCGCGGCCTTCGCGGGGGCCGCGCCCTTCGGGGCGTTCGTTCCCCGGACCGAGGCCCGGTAAAAGACGCCCCGGCCGCGCCAGTAAGATTCCGTCTCCCATACGCCGGGGTTGGCAAAGGACCGGATCTCGCGCAGGCGAAGGGTTGCGGTGATCTCCTGCCCGGGACCGACGCGGTCGATATCCGGCGGCGGGTCGCGCCAGGCCAGGATCAGCCCGCCGGGCAGGGGCGGCAGATCCGGCGCCGGCAGCCCGTCGTCGGCAACGCGCCGGACGGAGCCAAGGGTAAGGCGCAGCCGGCCGCCCGGCAGGCGGTCGCTTTCCCGCACCGTTCCCCGCAGGCGCACGCCGGCGAACGAGGCGTCCGGCGGCTCGTCGTGCGAGGCCCCGGAACCGCCGGGAGTCACGGCGGCCGCCACCCAGGCGGGCACGGGGCCGGGACCGTCCGGAACGCGGTGCGCCAGGCCGAAGGCGGCCCCCAGGGCGAAAGAGAGCGCAAGGGCCGCGAGGCCCGCCGCCCCGCGGGACGGGGGAAGGCAGAGCGCCGCCAGCAGCGCGGCGGCCGTCAGGGATGCCGGCGGATGGCGCGCCCAGAAAAGGCCCGCGACGGCGGCCAGGATGCAGACCTGGCGGAACAGCAGCGGCGGCCAATACAAGGAAGGATGCGCCATGGGTAGTGTCGCGCCGCGCGGCCGGCGCGCGCCGGAAGGTTACGGAAGCATGACTTTCGCCTGTTCCTCATGGGTCCGCATCAGAATGCCCGACTGCCGGCGCACCTCGTTCATGCGCGCGTCCAGGCCCGGCTGCAGGGCCGGGTTGCGCACCTTGATGGTCTGGCCGGATATTTCCAGATCCCTGGCGTTGGCCGCGACGAAATCCAGCAGGTCCATGATGGCGGCAAAGGTGTCGGCCACGGCTCTGAACGCGGCCTCGGACGTCCGGGCCGGGATGCGCACCGTCTTGTCGTAGGCGGCCGCGTAGACTTTCGCCAGATCCGGGGGCTGGCGCAGGCCGGCGCGGCTTTTGTCCGCGTCACGGCGCAGCCCGGCGATGCTTTCCTGCAGCGCGCGCGCCTCGGAAGCCGCCTTTTCCAGGGACTTGCGCCTGCCGGCAAGGGCGTCCAGGTCTTCCAGCCTGTCCAGGGCCAGCAGGGCCGCGGTGCGTTCGGACACCTCGTCCGCCATTTTTTTATGGAATCGCGCCAGCAGGGCGTAGTGCTCCGCGTAATCGCCCAGGGCTTTTTTGTCCGCATCCGAAAGGGCGGGGACGGCCGCCCCCCGGGGGGCGAGGATTTTGGTCTGCAACAGGGCGATGAAGGCTTCCCGCCGGGCCGGCTCCTTGTCGCCGCAGCCGGCAAGGACCGCCAGCGCGAGGACGGCAAGGACAAGCAGGGGGGGAACGGCAGGACGGTTTCGCATGGCGTTATTCCGGCACGCGGCGGATGCGCGCGCCCACGGCGTTCAGTTTTTCTTCAATGCGCTCATACCCCCGGTCCAGGTGGTAGATGCGCTGCACTTCGGTTTTGCCCCTGGCCGCACGGCCCGCGATGACCAGAGAGGCCGACGCCCGCAGGTCGGACGCCATGACCGGCGCGCCGGCCAGATGCCTGACCCCGCGCACGACCGCCTTGCCGCCGGACAGCTTGATGTCCGCGCCCATGCGGTTCAGTTCGGGCACGTGCATGAAACGGTTTTCGAAAATGGTTTCCTCCACCGTGCTGGACCCTTCAGCCAGGGTCATCAGGGCCATGATCTGGGCCTGCATGTCCGTGGGAAAACCCGGATGGGGCCGGGTGGTCACGTCCACCCCGCGCAGGGGTCCGTTGCGCTTCACCAGAACGCCGTCAGGCCTTTCTTCCAGTTTGACGCCCATGTCGCGCATTTTGGCGATAACCGGGGTCATCTCTTCCGCGGGGCAGCCCCGGACAAGGACTTCGCCGCCGGTGACGGCCGCGGCGGCCAGAAAAGTGCCGGCCTCGATGCGGTCGGGCATGATGCGGTACGTGCAGCCGCGCAGGGAAGAGACGCCCCTGATATGGATGACGTCCGTGCCGTGCCCGCTGATTTTCGCGCCGCAGGCGTTGAGAAACTCGGCCAGATCAGCCACTTCCGGCTCCCGCGCGGCGTTGCGCAGAATCGTGGTCCCCTCGGCCAGGCTCGCCGCCATCAGCAGATGTTCCGTGCCGCCCACCGTGGGAATGTCAAAGGTGATGTCCGCCCCGCGCAATTTTTTGCACCGGCCGAGGATATACCCTTCCTGCAGTTCGAAGACCGCGCCCATTTTCTCCATGGCCTTCAGGTGCTGGTCCACGGGCCGCGCGCCGATGGCGCAGCCGCCGGGCAGCGCCACCCTGCCCTCGCCCAGGCGGGCCATGAGCGGGCCCAGCACCAGCACGGACGCGCGCATGGTCTTCACCAGGTCATAGGGGGCCTCGGGGCTCAGGCCGCCGGGGGTGACGAGCAGCCGCCCCTCGGCATCCGTTTCGGAAGGGCAACCCAGAATGCGCAGCAGTCGGGTTGTTGTCGCAATATCGCGTAATTTCGGCACGTTGGCGTAGGTCACGGGACCTTCCACCAGAATGCTCGCGATGAGAATGGGCAGAGCGGCGTTTTTCGAGCCGTTCACCCGGATGGCGCCGTTCAGGGCCGCGCCGCCTTCAATGAGCAGTTTTTCCATCAGCAATCCTTTGCCGTACCGCGCGATCACGCCGCATCCGGCCACTTCCGTTCGCAGTGAAGGCTTGACCTTGCGCGAAAGGCGGTGTAAGTCCTCTTTCTCTCGCGGCGGACGTAGCTCAGTTGGCAGAGCACCTGGTTGTGGCCCAGGGGGTCGTGGGTTCAATCCCCATCGTTCGCCCCACCCGAGATTTCCAAGCCCCGTGCCACACGGGGCTTTTGCTTTGGCGGCGCCTTGTCGTCCGCCCGAAGCCGCCGTGGAGCCTTTTCCCCGTTTTGCCCGTGAGCCGGCAAAAAGTCTAGAGTTTGTTGAAACAATATCACGCAAAAAGGGGGGCACCCCCCCTTTTTGCGTGATATTCGAAAATATCCGGCGCCGGTGCTTTCCGGCGTCAGTCCGAAGCGGCCGCCGGTCCGATGCGCTCGCGCCTGCGCTGGCGCATGGCGCGCACCACGGGCCAGACCACGGAAAAGACGGACAGCAGCAGAAAACCGGCGGTGATCGGTCCGGAACAGAAGGCCACGACGTCGTTGTCCACTTTCATCATGCCCAGGCGCAGGTTGGCTTCGGCCAGGGGGCCCAGGATCAGGGCGATGCACAGCGCCGCCTGGGAGAATCCGTAGCGCTGCAGAAAATAGCCCAGCACGCCGAAGGCCAGCATGGTGTACAGGTCAACGGCGTTCATGTTGATGGCGTATGCGCCGATAAAGCAGAGCAGCACGATGGTGACCGTCAGCAGGCGTTTGGGAACGGCCAGGATTTTCGCGAAATAGCGGATGCCCATCATGCCGAAGACGAACATGAAGATGTTGGCCACGAAACTGCCGGCAAAGATGCCGATGACCACGCCGGGGCTGTTCTGGAACAGCATGGGTCCGGGCGCGAGGCCCTGGATCATCAGGCCCCCCATCAGCACGGCGGTGACCACGTCGCCGGGAATGCCGAGGGCGAGCAGGGGGACAAGGGCGCCGCCGCACACGGCGTTGTTGGCGCTTTCGGTGGCGGCCACCCCGACGATATAGCCCGTGCCGAATTTTTCCGGCGTTTTTGACGCCCGTTTGGCTTCGTTATAGCTGATCCAGGACGCTGTTCCCGAGCCGGTGCCGGGCACGATGCCCACAAAGGTGCCGATGATGGAGCCGCGCAGGAGCGTTCCCGCGGATTCGCGCATGTCGTTCCAGCTCGGCCAGCGGCCGGAGATGCTGATTTTGGCGATGCGGTCCTCAAAAATGTGCTCCAGCTGCACGAACACTTCGGACACGGCGAACAGGCCGATCAGGGCCGGCGTAAAGGCGAATCCGCCGGCGAAACCGGCAAAGCCGAACGTGTAGCGGGATGCGCCGCTGACCGGATCGCCCCCGACGCAGGACAAAAGAACGCCCAGCATGCCCGAGATGCAGCCTTTCAGAATGTCGCCGGAAAGGCTGGCGATAATGGTCAGCCCGAACAGGGCCAGGGCGAAATATTCGGCCGGCCCGAATTTCAACGCCACGCCCGCCAGCTGCGGGGCCAGGGTGGCCAGGACGATGGTGCTGAAAATGCCGCCGATGAACGAAGCGATGGTGGCCATGCCCAGGGCTTTTCCCGCTTCGCCCTTCTGGGCCAGCGGGTACCCGTCCAGCACGGTGGCCGCCGATGCCGGCGTGCCCGGCGTTTTGACCAGAATGGAGGAAATGCAGCCCCCGTAAATGCCGCCGACGTAAATGCCGATCAGCATGTTCAGCCCCTTGACCGGCTCCATGCCGAAAGTCAGAGGAACCAGCAGGGCCACGCCCATGGTGGCGGTCAGGCCGGGAAGGGCGCCGATGAGAATGCCGCCCAGAGTGCCGACGGCGATGACCCAGAGAATTTCCGGCTGGAAAACGTGGAGAATGTGCTGCAGATATTCCATTGGCGTCTCGTTCCGGAAAAAAAGTCGCTGGCGGTTCCGATCCGTTCCGGGGAACAGGCAGTTCCCCGGAACGGCGGAAGCCGGGGCCGGATCACTTTTTCTTGAGGTTCATCTCGTACATGCCCAGATCGCGGATGATCTTTTCCGCCACCTTGGCGTCCCTGTCGGCCAGCGCCTTGTATTGGGCGGGGTCCATGTATTCCACGTCCTCGTTGATCTTGGCCATTTTTCCCAGAAATTCCGGATCCTTCATGGCCTTGGCAAAGGCGTCCACCAGCGCCTTTTTCGCGCCGGCGGGAATATTCCTGGGACCGATGATGCCTTTCCACGAGGCCCACTGGAAGTTGACGCCCGATTCCACGGTGGTGGGCACGTCGGGAAATTCCTTGATCCTTTTGGCTTCCATGACCGTCAGAACCCGCAGGGAGCCGGCCTTGACATGGTTGGCCAACTCCGACGGATGGGCGGTGGTCGCGTCCACGTGGCCGCCCACGCAGGCCGTGACGGCCGGGGAGCCGCCGTTGAAGGGCATGCTTTTGATCTTGATGCCGGCCGCTTCGGCAAAGCCCTCGGCCGCGATGTGGTTGGCCCCTCCGGCGCCGGAATTGGCGATGCTCACCTTGCCGGGGTTGGCTTTGGCATGGGCGATCAGATCCTTGATGGTCTTGAAGGGGGAATTGGCGGGCACGGCCACGCACATCAGGTTCCGCCCCAGCAGGGCGAAATATTCGAAGCTGTCTTTGTTGTAATCAATGCCGCCGTAATGGGGCAGCAGGGTCAGGGGGCCCTGCGAGCCCGAACCCAGGGTGTAGCCGTCGGGTTTGGCGTGGCTGACCGCGCTGGTGCCGATGGAACCGCCGCCGCCCGGTTGGTTCACGACGACAAACGTCGTTTTGATATATTTTTTCGCTACTTCGCCCAGAATGCGGACGGACAGGTCCGTGGCGCCGCCGGCGTTATAGGGCACGATGATCTGCACGGGCCGCACGGGAAAGGGGGGATCGGCCGCCAGAGCCCGCGCCGCCGGCAGAAGCAGCAGGCAAAGGCACAGAAAGGAAAGGATGCGCTGTTTCATCTGTATTCTCCTCGGGTTGCGGTGAAATATGCGGCCTGTCAGGGCAGATAGACCTGCATGATCTTGGTGAAGCCGAAATAGACGGCAAGAATGATGGCCGCGGGCCAGACCACGGCGGGCAGCAGGCGCCTCTCGCCCAGAACGAACATGGCGACGATGAAAAAGACCGCGGAACTGAGCAGATAGCCCGCCGTGGTGTACAAAGTGGCATAGATGAGCATGAGCAGGGTGAACAGGCCCATTTTGGCCAGCAAGGAGGGGCTCAGTTCCGCGCCGACGGCCGGCGCGGAGCCGCGCGCGCGGGCGCGGACCAGCAACACGGCGGAAAAAAGCGCGATCCCCCCGATCATCAGCCAGGGGAAGAAGTCCGGCCCCAGCTCGGTTCCCGTGCCCGTCCGGGGCAGATCAAGGGTAAGACTGGCGGCGATGCCGCAAAACAGCAGCAACACGGCGGCGCACCAGCGGTCGGCGGAATAGGGCATGCGGCACCTCGTCAGATCGGGCGTACGGGGTTTCCGGACGGCTTGCGTAAAACGTTTACGGAGAAAAGATCCGTAAAAAAACAGCGCCGGGAAGCCGGTCCGGCGGAAGCCCTTGCGCGGGACACGGGGAAAATGTCCGGCAATGAAGGCGGAAAATGTTTTCTGCCGGAAAGCAGTCCACGGATACACAATGATTTCGCAAAAATCAAGCCGGGTTGGCGACGGAATCAGCCTGCCGCGGATTTCCCGCCGCCCGGCAGGGCGCGCGCCGCCTCCAGGCACAGCGCCGCTTCCCTGATGCGCAGCAGCCTGGCGGCGGCAAGGTAGACGATGACGCCCGCGGGCGCGCCCAGAAGCACGGACGCGGCGTCGGAGCGGACACAGGCGGTGATGCCCAGGACAGGCAGGGCCGTCAGCGCGCAGGCGGCCAGGGTGCGGGCCAGCCAGGCCGCCGGAAGGTCGGCGCGGATGCCGCGGCGGGCCAGGGCGCGGGCCAGCAGGGCCGTATTGGCCCAGGCGGCGACGGTGGCGGCCAGGGCCGGTCCCGCCGCGGCATTCAGGGGAAGCGAGGCCGCGCCCAGAACCAGGGTTATGCCCAGGCCCCAGATGGCGGACCGGGCCGGGGTTTCCGCGTCGCCCAGGGCGTTCAGGGCGGCCAGGCGGGGCCGGGCCGCGGCCAGCGCGGGCAGGCCGGCGCAGTAAGCAAGCAGCGCTTCGCTCGTGGCGGCCAGGGCCGTGTCGGAAAAAGCGCCGTGCCCGAAACACAGGCCGACCAGGGGCCGGGCAAGGCAGGCCAGGCCGAGGGCGGCGGGCAGCGAGCAGAAAAAAGCCATCCGCGCGGATTCCGTCAGGCAGGCGGTGCAGGCGGGGATGTCGGGGCCGCTGTTGCCGGGGGCGGCGGAAGAGGCGTTTCCGGCGATGCGGGAAAAGCCGGCCAGCGTCGAAAGCCCCAGGGACGCGCCGATAAGCCCCAGGGGAAATTCCAGCAGCCGTTCGGCGAAATACACCGCGCTGATGCTCCCTTCCGCCAGAAAGGAGGCGATGAGCGCGGCGGCCAGGGCGTTGATCTGGGCGGACGCCGCGCCCAGGGACGCGGCGGGCGTCGCGCGCAGCACGGCCAGCGCTTCCGGGTCGCGCAGGACCGCGAAGCGGATGCGCCGCTCCGTTTCTTTCCGCGCGGCGGGGCCTTGCATCCGCATCCCGTACCCGGCCCGGCGCAGAGCCGGGATCTGGCACAGCCACTGCGCCGCGCCGGCAAGCACGACCCCGGCGCAGAGCAGGCGGGGAGTTTCCGGCCGGCCCGGACCGTACAGGACGAAGGCCGCCGCAATGGCGGCGAGCATGGCCAGGTTGAGGGCCACGGGAGCGAAGGACGGGGCGCGGAAATCGCCGCCTGCCAGCAGCAGGCCCGAACTGACGGCGGCGCCGGCGGCCAGCGGCAGATAGGGCAGGCACAGGGCCAGGAACAGGGCGGCAAGGTCCAGAGTTTCCGGCCTGGCCGCGAGGCCGGGCGCCAGAGCCAGCGCCAGGGGCCTGGCCAGCGCGATGCCCGCCAGAGCCGCCAGGGCGAAACACAGCACGCTCAGGGCCAGCACGGAACGGGCAAAGGCCCGCGCCCGTCCGGATTCCGCGCCGCCCTGCCGCAGGCGGATGCAGGCGGGCACCAGGGCATAGGCCAGGGATCCTTCGGCCAGCAGGCGGCGCAAAAAGTTGGGCAGCCGGAACGCCACCAGAAAGGCGTCCGCAAGGGCGCCCCCCCCCAGAAGCGAGGCGATCAGCGCGTCCCTGGCGAAACCCAGAAGGCGCGAGGCCAGGGCGCCCTTGCCCAGGGTCAGGGCGCCGGCCAATCCCGGCTGCGGCGCCCGGCGGGGGTGTTCGGGGTGCGTCATGCGGTGTTCACGCCTGCTTTTCGGCTCGGGGCGGCTGCCGGATTTTTTCCGGCGGGGCATCTTTCCCGTCCCGGCGCAACATGCTACCCTGACGGACATGAAACTACAATCATGGAACGTCAACGGGTTTCGTTCTGTATGCGGCAAGCCGGACTGGAAATGGTTCGCCGAACGCGGGGGCGACATCGTGGGCCTGCAGGAAACCAAGGCCGAGGAATCCCAGGTGGAGGCGGAACACCGCCGCCCGCCGGGCCGCCATGCGCAATGGCTTTCCGCGCGGAAAAAGGGATATTCGGGGGTGGCTGTTTTTTCGCGGCCGCAACCGCTGGCCGTGAACCTGGAACTGCCCGACCCGGCCTGGCAGGGGGAAGGCCGGCTGATCCACATGGAGTTTTCCGCCTTCCATTACTGCAACGTCTATTTCCCCAACGGCCAGAGCGGGGACGAGCGGCTGGCCTACAAGCTGGGCTATTACGAGGCCTTTTTGCGCCACGCCGAAGAACTGCGGAAGACGAAGCCCGTGGTGGTCTGCGGCGACTTCAACACGGCCCACAAACCCGTGGATCTGGCCCGGCCCGGGGAAAACGAGAAAACTTCCGGCTTTCTGCCCGTCGAACGGGCCTGGATGGACCGCTTTGTGGCCGCCGGGTATGTGGACACCTTCCGCCACGTGCACGGCGATACGCCCCGCCAGTACTCGTGGTGGTCGTTCCGCGCGGCGGCGCGCGAACGGAACGTGGGGTGGAGGATCGACTACTTTTTCGTCTCCGCCGAACTGCGGGGCGCCATCCGCGACGCCTGGATAGAGCCGGACGTGTTCGGTTCCGACCATTGCCCCGTGGGACTGGAACTGGATGTATAGGGCCGGCGCCCGCGCGTCCGTCGCGCCTTACGCGCGCGGCACCCTTACGCGACGGCACAACCCGGCCCGCAGGACGCGGGCCTGTGAGGGCCGGGGCGTTTGCACATCATCCCGCCGTGCGGCCCGACCCGCAGGCCCTGCGCGTCCGTCGCGCCTTACGCGCGTGGCACCCTTACGCGCCGGCACAACCCGGCCCGCAGGACGCGGGCCTGTGAGGGCCGGGGCGTTTGCACATCATCCCGCCGTGCGGCCCGACCCGCAGGCCCTGCGCGTCCGTCGCGCCTTACGCGCGTGGCAC
>JAVBOK010000016.1:0-22042 GCA_031550605.1 Desulfovibrionaceae bacterium
CGGATATCCGTCCGGAACCGGGCGGCGCCTTCGCGCCGTATGCCGGGCAGGATCTGGGCGGCGCCCTGCGCGTGCTGGCCGTGACCGGCGATATGCTGGTCCTGGACAAGCCCGCCGGCCTGCCCGCCCAGCCGGGTTCCGGCCATGCCGATTCCGTGGTGCACCGTCTGCGGGAACTGTTCGCGGGCCGGCCCTATGTGCCCGCGCCGGCCCACCGGCTGGACAAGGACTGCTCGGGCATCCTGCTTGCCGGCCTGCACCATGAAGCCCAGCGCCATCTGCATGCGCTGTTCGCCGAAAAATCCGGAGCGGAAAGCGCCGGCACGGACGGCGGGCGGAACCTGGAAAAATTTTATCTGGCCTGGGTCAGGGGGCTGTGGCCGCACAAGGGACCATATGCGTTGCGCGACCGTCTGGCCAAAGTTCCGGACGGGCCGGCGCCGTCCTTTGAGCGGGTGCGCGCCGTCGCCGGGGATGAAGGGCGCCCGGCCCTGGCCGAGGCCGAAATGCGCGGCGAGCCTCTGCGGACCGCCACGGGGCCGGCGTCCTTGCTGCGGATCAGGCTGCACACGGGCAGAACGCACCAGATCAGGGCGCAGCTGGCGGAAAGAGGACATCCGATCATCGGCGACGTCAAATACGGGGGCGGGGCGTTCCCTTTTCTGCTGCTGCATGCCCATCGCCTGGTCCTGTCCGGAGACGGCGGCGGCATTCCCCCGCTGGACGTCGCGTCCTGGCCGGAACACTGGCCCGCTCCGTTCCGGATCGCCGCGCCGGACCGGGTCGGCTGACGCCTCCCCCGGCCGCCCGGCGGCGGCAATGATGCGCGGCGGCTTCCCGCCCGCAACTTTACAATTCGGCATCAGGGTGGCATGAATCATGGCATCATCGTGAAACGTACGATATATGGAGAGTGCTGACTCATGACGCCCACCTATCTCGTCACCGGCGGCGCGGGATTCATCGGTTCCTGGTTCGTGCTGCGCGCCAGGGCGGAACGCGGGGCCCGCGTCGTCAATCTTGACGCCCTGACCTACGCGGGGAATCCGGACAATCTGGCTGCCCTCGCGGACGATCCGGACCATGTCCTGGTCCGGGGCGACATCGGCGACGCCGCGCTGGTCGGGCGCCTTCTGCGCGAGCACCGGCCGTCGGCCCTGGTCCATTTCGCGGCGGAAAGCCATGTGGACCGGTCCATCCACGACCCCGACGCCTTTGTGCGCACCAACGTGCTGGGCACCTGCGTGCTGCTGCGCGAATCCCTGAAATACTGGCGGGAACTGGAGGGCGCGGAAAAAGACGCCTTCCGCTTCCTGCACGTGTCCACGGACGAGGTTTTCGGGTCGCTGGGACCTTCCGACCCGCCGTTCACGGAAAGGACCCCCTATGCGCCGAGCAGCCCCTATTCGGCCAGCAAGGCCGGGTCGGACCACCTGGCCCGGTCCTTTCACGCCACGTACGGGCTGCCGGTGCTGGTGACCAACTGCTCGAACAATTACGGCCCCAGGCAGTTTCCGGAAAAGCTCATCCCCCTGATGATCCTGAACGCCCTGGCGGGCAAAGCCCTGCCCGTCTACGGAGACGGCGGGAACATCCGCGACTGGCTGCATGTGGAAGACCATTGCCGGGCCGTGCAGACGGTTCTGGACAAGGGCCGCGCCGGCGAAACCTACGTGATCGGCGGCCGGTCGGAGATGCGCAACCATGATCTGGTGCTGCGGCTGTGCGCGGTGCTGGACGCGCTGGCCCCTTCGCCGGCGGGGCCGCATGGCCGGGCCGTGACCTTTGTGGCCGACCGGCCGGGCCATGATCTGCGCTACGCCGTGGATTGCTCGAAAATCGAACGGGAACTGGGCTGGAAGGCCGCGCACACCCTGGATACGGGCCTTGAGGAAACCGTGGCCTGGTATCTTGCCAACCGGGACTGGGTCCGCCGCGTGCAGAACGGCGCATACCGGAAATGGCTGGATGTGAACTATTCGAACAGGCAGGGGGAAGCGGAACCTTCCCCGGTGCCAGGCAGGAGTGATTGAATGCCCATCATCCGTCCCGTGATCCTGTGCGGGGGCAGCGGCACCCGCTTGTGGCCCCTGTCCCGCGAAATGCACCCCAAGCAGTTCATTCCCTTTGGGGGCGACACCCTGTTCGGCAAAACTCTGGACCGCATCGCGGCGCTCGGCGGCCCGGATGCGGGCGTGGGCGAAACCCTGGTCGTGTGCAACGAAAAACACCGCTTTTTCGCCTCCGGCATCGTGCGCGAGAAAAAGACCAGGGCCACGGTGCTGTTGGAAAATGTTCCCCGCAACACGGCTCCCGCCATTGCCCTGGCCGCTCTGGCGGCGCGGGAAGAGGGGGAGGACCCCCTGCTGCTGGTGCTGCCTTCCGATCATTCCATAGACCCCGCATCCGCCTTTGCGGACGCCGTGCAACAGGCCGTTCCCGGCGCGGCGCGCGGAATGCTGTTCACCTTCGGCGTGCCGCCGGTCCGGCCGGAAACCGGGTACGGCTACATCCAGCGGGGCAGGGCGCTGGACGGCGGCGGCTTCGCCGTTGCCCGGTTCGTGGAAAAGCCGGATGCGGCAACGGCGGAAAAGCTGCTGGCCGAAGGCGGCCATACCTGGAACAGCGGCATCTTTTTGTTCGCCGCTTCCGCCTTCCTTGCGGAACTGGAGCGCTTCGCGCCGGAGATGGCCGCCGCCTGCGCCGGAACCTGGGCCACCCGCAGGGTCGACGGGCCCTTTGTCCGCTTCGCGGCGGAATCCTTCGCCGCCATTCCGGCCGATTCCATCGACTACGCGGTGATGGAGCGCACGAACAAGGCGGGCATGGTGGAACTGCCCGCCCGCTGGAACGATCTCGGATCCTGGAGCTCCTTTTACGACGAGGCGGAGCATGACGCGGCGGGCAACGCCACCGTGGGCGACGTGGTCGTCCACAACGCGCGCGGCTGCTACGTGCATTCCAGCAACCGCCTGGTGGCGGCCATGGATGTGGAAAACGTGGCGGTGGTGGAAACCGCCGACGCCGTCCTGGTCATGAACAGGGACAGAACCCAGGGTGTGAAGGAACTGCTGGCCGGTCTGAAGAGGGCGGGCCGGGCGGAAAGCGACACCCACCTGCGCGTGTACCGCCCCTGGGGCAGCTATGAGGTGCTGGCCCGGGCGGAACGGTTTCAGGTCAAGCGCATCGTGGTCAACCCCGGCGGAGCGCTGTCCAGCCAGTTCCACCATCACCGGGCGGAACACTGGGTGGTGGTGCGCGGCACGGCCCGCATCACCAACGGCGAAAAAGCGACGCTGCTGACCGAGGACCAGTCCACGTACATTCCCGTGGGCGTGGTGCACCGTCTGGAAAACCCCGGCCTGGTGCCGCTGGAGATTATCGAGGTGCAGTCGGGCGGCTACCTTGGCGAGGACGACATCGTGCGGCTGGAAGATTCGTACGGCCGGGCCTGACGCGCCCGCGAACGGCCAATTCGGCCCCCGCGCCCGGCACTGGCGCTCTTTGCCTTTTCCCCCCGCGCCCGGCACAGTCCGGCCCGCAGGACGCGGGCCTGCTGAGGGCCGAGGCGGTTGCACGCCATTTCGTTGCGCAGCCCGGCCCGCAGGTCCTGCGCCCCCTCCGGCCCGGCGGGCCGTGCCGCGCAGGACGCGCGACCGGCCGCCATCTGCGCGGAAAATGAGCTTGGCGCAACCTGTCCCGTAAATCGCGGCCCGGCGGGCCGTTCTTCCCTTACGCCCCCGCTCTCTGCAGATCCTCGGCCACGGCGATGGCCGCCGCCGCGCCGGACCCGCTGGCGGTCACAATCTGGCGCACCCCGCCCGTGACGTCGCCCGCCGCGTAAATGCGCGGGATGTTGGTGCGCATGTGCGCGTCGACCACAATGCTTTTGTCCGGGGCGAGCGTCACGCCCAGTTCCGCCGCCTGCTCGGAATTGGGCGACAGGCCCACGGCCACGAACACGGCATCCACGGCCATATCCCGCTCTTCGCCGGTCCTGCTGTTGCGCAGGTGTACCGAGGCGACCTTGTCCCTGCCCGCGATGCGCACCACTTCCGTGTTCCAGTACACCGGGATGCCCTGGTTCGCCACGGAATCGGCCAGGGCTTTTTCCGCCCGGAAATTGTCCCTGCGGTGCACGATGGCCACGTCCACGCCCAGGTTTTTCAACTGCAGGGCGTCGGTGGCCGCGGAATTGCCCCCGCCCACGACAACGGCCTTTCTGCCCTTGTACAGATGCCCGTCGCAATGGGCGCAATGGGTCACGCCACGGCCGAACAGCTCCTTTTCGCCCGGCACGCCCAGCGGCAGCCAGGCCGCGCCCGTGGCGAAGATCAGGGCCTTTGCCCGGTACACGGACTCGGGCGTGTAGACCTCCACCTTGCGGCCGAGCTTGATCTCCAGCACGTCCACGCCCTCGCGCACATAGGCGTACTGCCGCGCGTGGGCGACCAGCGATTCCACAAGCTGCAGGCCCGATATCCTCGCAAAGCCGGGATAGTTCTCCACCAGGGCCGTCTGGGCCACCTGGCCGCCGACGATGCTTTTTTCCAGCACGGCCACGTCCAGGCCGGCGCGGGCCGCGTAAATGGCGGCGGACAGCCCGGCGGGACCCGCGCCCAGAATCAGCAGGTCGGTTTCATTGACCACGCCCTCTTCCGCCCGGGCGGCCTGGGGCATGGACGCCTCTTCCGGCACCTTCAATTCCGTCAGGGCCGGAACCACGATGTTTTCCGGAGCAAGGCCTATCAGGAAACAGTCCTCTCCGAAAACGGTGTGCGGCACGGAACCGACCTTGTACAGCGCCGCCAGATCGGGAAATTCGTCCACGTTGACGCATTCCACGCGCACCAGGTCGGGCCGCGCCAGGGCGCAGCGCACGATCTGGATGACCTGGCCGGGGCAGTAAGGGCAGCTTGGCGAACTGAACACCCGCACGTGCCGGGGTTCGTTCAGGGTCTTGAGCAGGGCCAGGGAAGCGGGGGACAGCTCGTGCGCGCCGGTGCCCAGCAGCAGAACGGACTGCAGAAGGGCCTTGCCTTCCTCGCCCGCCGGCGCGCCGGTAAAGCGGACCAGGGGGGGGCCGGACGCGCCGGCGGGCGACAGTTCCACGGCCGGGCAGAGCACCTCCTTTGCCTCGGCCCTGGATACGGCGCGTATTTCCGCCGTGACCCCGGGGCTGATGCCGCCCAGTTCCACGCAGAGTTTGCGGGTGAATTCGCTGAACACGTCGGAAGAATCCTTCACGGTCAGGCAGGTCAGGCGCACGGGACGGGAAAGGGCTGAAAACTGCGCGGCAATGGCGGCGCGGATTTCTTCGGGGATCAGGGGGCGGGATGCGGCGGATTCTGTGGGCATGGCGGTCCTCCGGAAGGGAAGTTGGTATTGCATCTTCGCAGAACCGGCCGCAGAGTCAAGCCGGGTCTTGCCGGAAAACAGCATTCAGGGCACACTCCGCAAAAATTATTCTGGAGGACTCATGACAAATCCCCATGTGCTGCTGGAAACCAGCGCCGGAACCATTGAACTGGAACTGTTTCCGGACAAGGCCCCCAAAACCGTGGCCAATTTTCTGGCCACGGTGGACGCGGGTTTTTACGCCGGGACGATTTTTCACCGGGTGATCAGGGGCTTTATGATCCAGGGCGGCGGGCTGACGGCGGACATGGCGGAAAAGCCGGGCGCAAGCGCGCCCGTGCCCAACGAGGCGGCCACCGGCCTGCCCAATGACCGCGGCTCCGTCGCCATGGCCCGGACAATGGACCCGCACAGCGCGACCGTGCAGTTTTTCATCAACACCGTGGACAACGCCGGGCTGAATTACCGGTCGGATACCGTGCAGGGATACGGGTACTGCGCTTTCGGCAAGGTGGTGCGGGGCATGGAGGTGGTGGACGCCATTGAAGGCGTCGGGACGGGCCGGTCCGGCATGCACGACGACGTGCCTCTGGAAGCGGTGCGGATCACCGGTGCGACGCGGAAACAGGGCGCCGCTCCGGAAAAGACGGCCCCCGCGAAGGCGGCGGCTTCGAAAAAGGCGGCGGCCAAAAAGCCCGGGGGGGCGAAACCGGCCGCCGGAAAGCGATAGGCGCCGGCATTTTTACGGCGGCGATGTTTCGAAAATGCAAGGCCCCGGGCCGCCGGCCCGGGCGCCGGATTGAGGGCAAACCCGAAAGACGGGTTTGCAAAGGCCCGCCCGCTCCGGCGCTCTCCGGCGGCACTGAATGCCGCCTGCGCCTTCGCGGCGCTTTGTTGCCGAAGAGGACTCCGGCAACAACAGAGGCCCCGGGCCGCCGGCCCGGGGCCTTTCCATACAGGCGCGCGCTACGCGTGCCCCTTGTTGTCGCTGAGCAGCAGCAGGTCCTGCGGCGCGAAGGTCGCCAGCCGCACCACGTGCAGTTGAAACTGGGGATGATCCGGCTGGCAGTTGGGGCAGCCGTCGGATACGATCATGCACTGCGCGTCCAGCAGCGTGGTGTCAATGCCGGAAGCCAGCACCAGCCGGCGGGTTCTGCCCTGTTCCCACAGCAGCGGCTTGCCGCACAGGCGGCATTCGACATACAGCAAATCCAGGTCGTACGCTGTCCTGACCTGGGGACCGTTCAGGTTTTCTCTGACGGCAATGCCGTCATCGGCCGGGGTAAACGAGGCCTTTCCAAGGCGGTATTCGGTGTTCATGCTTTACCTCCTCCACAGCCGGGCGTGGGTTCACGCTTCGTCCGCGGGAAATGCACCTCCATGAAAGCGTTACTCTCAGTATTCCACCAACCCGCCCACAAAGCAAGGCGCAATCGGCGCGCGGGCCCGGAAAAGCGGACGGAACTTTTCCAGTATGGTCCATAATAGACCATCGGGAATCTTTGGCAAGCAAAAATGCGATCCGGACAGGGCGCTTTACCCCCGGCCCGATTGCCGGTACAAAGGATGCGCGATCCCTGGGCGGCGGCGCGCGCCGCCGCCGGGGCCGCAACGGCCGCAACATTTTTCATTCCGGAACGCCATGACGCAGAATCTGCCCCGTCCCCGCCGGCCCATCCGCCTGCTGCCCCCCGATCTGCGCAACCAGATCGCCGCCGGCGAAGTGGTGGAGCGCCCGGCCAGCGTGCTCAAGGAACTGGTGGAAAACAGCCTGGACGCCGGCGCGCGCGACATTGCCGTCAGTCTGGAAACCGGCGGCCAGACCCTGCTGACCGTGCAGGACGACGGCTGCGGCATCCCGGCGGAGGAGCTGGAACTGGCCGTCACCCGCCATGCCACCAGCAAGATCGCCGCGTTTGCCGACCTGTTGCGCGTGACCGATTACGGGTTCCGGGGGGAAGCGCTGCCCAGCATCGCTTCCGTTTCGCACCTGACCGTGACCAGCGCGGCCCTTCGGGCGGATGCGGACAGCGCCGCGGACGCCGCCTTTGTGGAGGTCAGGGCCGGGGCCGTCGTCGCGTCCGGTCCCGCGGCCCTGCGCCGGGGCACCCTTGTCGCGGTGCGCGACCTGTTCGCCAATGTGCCCGCCCGGCTCAAATTTCTGAAAACCCCGGCCGCGGAACAAAAACGCTGCGAAGACATCCTGTTCCGCCTGGCCCTTGCCCGTCCGGATACGGCCTTTGCCCTGAACGCCGGCGGCCGCGAGGCACTGCGCTTCACCGCCGGCGAAAGCCTTGTCCGGCGGCTGGCCGTGGTCTGGCCCCCGTCGGTGACGGAGCATCTGCTGCCCGTGGACGCCGCCGCCGGTCCCATCCGCGTGCGCGGCCTGGCGGGACATCCGCAGGCGGCCCAGGCCAGGGGCGACAGAATGCTGCTGTACGTCAACGGGCGGTCCGTGGCCAGCCGGACCCTGCTGCAGGCCGTGCGCGAAGCGTACAAGGGCCGGCTGATTTCGCGCGAATATCCGCAGGCCGTGCTGTTCGTGACCCTGCCCGCGGAACTGCTGGATGTGAATGTGCATCCGGCCAAAACCGAGGTCCGGTTCCAGAACGAGCGGGACGTGTTCGCCGCCGTGCTGAGCGCGGTGCGCGCCGCGCTGGACAAGGCCCTGCCCCTGGCCGGATTCGCGGAAGCGGATCCGGCCGCAATGCCGGTCCCGCGTTCCGGCCCCGCGCCGGCGGAAAGCCTTCCCCTGCCCCGGCCCCGGGGATTCTGGGGCGAGGCGGATACTTCCCGTCTGATCCGGGACCCGGGTCCGGCATTGCGGCCGGACGATGCGGATCCGGAAGGGGCTGTGCTGCCGGATTTTGTGCCGCAGCCGCCCCCGGTCCGGCCGGAGCTGTTCGCGCCCGATCCCTTCACCCCGCTGAGCGGCGAAGAGCTTGTTCCGCGCTACGGCGACCCCGTCCCGGAACCGGAGGACGAGCCCGGCCCGGTCCGGGACCCCGTGGCCGCGCGCCCGGCGCCGTCCGCGGCGCCGGGTTCTCCCCTGCGCGTCGGGAATCTGGAATACCTGGGCCAGATCGCGGCCACCTATCTGCTGGTCCGGCGGGGGGATTCCCTGCTGATTCTCGACCAGCACGCGGCGCACGAGCGCATCCGGCTGCACGCCCTGGAGCGCGAAGGAAAGAAAGGGGAATCCCAGTTGCTGGCCCTGCCGTTGGAACTGTCCCTGCATCCGGGCGAGGCGGCGGAACTTTCCCGCCTGTGGGGCGACCTTGCCGCGCTGGGTTTCAGTCTGGAAACAGCCGGCGCCGCCGTCCTGCGGGTTCTGGGCTTGCCGCCGCGGCTCGGCAGGGGCGAGGGCAAGGCTTTTCTGCGCGACGTGCTGGCCGGAAAACAGGCCGGTTTCGACAGCCTGTGGCATATGATGGCCTGCCGCACGGCCGTGAAGGCGGGGGACATCCTGACCCCGGACGAGGCGGCGCACCTGATCCGCCAGTGGGCGGCCACGCCGGACAGCGGTTTTTGCCCCCACGGCCGGCCCACGGCGGTGACGCTGGGCACCGGCGACCTGGAAAAATTGTTCAAACGCAAGGGGTAATCCATGCAGGACAAAGCCATCCGCATCGAAGTCATCGGGATCAACGGCGGCAGAAACTGCTGCAAGGGCCGGGCGAAGACCTGCCTGGGCCGGACCTTCCGCCTGCACGTGCATACGCCGGAAGGGCTCTGCGCCCGTTCGTTCAACGTCATTTACCCCCACGCCTTTGCCATGCGCTACGCGGAAAAGATCGGCCTGGAAACCGGAGGGCCGTTCATTGACCTGGCCTGCCCCGACGGGGATGTCACGTTCCGGATTTCGCGGGAAGAAGGGTAGCCCCGCCCGTCAGGGCAGCGGCTTTTTCAAATACCGGTAATACCCTTCGTACATGTAGATGGCGGCCAGGGGATTGTGCCCCAGCACGCGGTCCTTGACCGCCAGGATGGTGGCCGGGGCTTTCAGGTGCTTGAGCGCCAGGGAATCGTGCCCCACGCACAGACCCATCAGAACGGCGAAATCCACCCCGGCTTCGTTGAGCAGCAGGGCCTGCAGTTTGGGGTTGCAGGCGCTTTCCGCCTCGCGGGTCACGTCAAGCTGGTCCCGGCGGGTCAGGCCGTACGCGCTTTTGGGCAGTTTTCCCGCCTTGCACATGGCGGAAGCCACCGTAAAGCCGTTCGTTTCCAGGATTTCATGCACGACGGCGGCTTCCTTCGCCAGGCCGCCGCAGAAAATCAGGCCCAGTTTGGCATATCCCATGCGCCGGGCGAATTCCACGATTTCCACAATGCGGGGTTTGGCCGGGGTCAGGTCGGCGTAGCTGCCGCCCCGGCCGGCGTAGCCCGCGCATTCCTGCAGACTGGCCTGGCGGGCGAATTCCAGCTCTTCCGGCGGGGTTTCGCGAAAGGATTTGTCCGCCAGCTTTTTCTGGCGCAGGGAAGGGCAGTCTTCGGGACCCCTGCCTTTTTCTCCCCGGCAAAAGCGTTCGGGGCCGGGAACGGCACAGCGGGCGCAACGGGGATCCGGCGTTTTGCGGGCGGTTTTTTTCACATCGGACATGCGTTCTCCTTGGGCAGAGTACCGGCACGATTCGTTCACGGCGCCGGCGTTGCCAAAAGCAAAGCACTTCTTTTCCGCGGAGTCAAATTTTTCGCGGGGTCAATTCTGAAAAGGGCACGCTCCGGATGCCTGCGTGACGGCCGGAAAAGCCGCCCCGCAGGCATCCGGCCGCCGGCGCCGCGCTGTGCTCCGCACCGGCGGAGCATTGCATCCGGACACGATTGCAACGGGAAAAGGCTCTATACGGCCTCGGCGTCGGCTTCCGCGCCCCTGTCCGGCTGCGGCGGCGTTCCGCCCGCCAGATACAGGGTGCGGGTGGGGTAGGCAAAGATGATGTTTTCCCCGGCAAAGCGTTCCATCAACCGTATGGACAGTTCCTGCTGGGCGTCAAGGGCCGCGGGCAGATCGCGGCCGCGCACGGAAAAGACCACCTCGAAATTCAGGCTGGAATCGCCGAACGCGATGAAATGCGCCCGGTTGACTTCCTGTATGCCGGGAACGGCCGCCGCGGCCTCGCGCACCATGTCGGGCACGGCCCGCACCTGGGGGATCGGGGTTTCGTAGGCGATGCCGAAAGTAAAGGTCCGCGTGCGCTTGCGCATGGCCCGGAAGTTGGCGATGCGCTGTTTCGTCAATTCGCCGTTGGGGCAGACCAGCAGTTCACCCCCCAGGGTGCGCAGGCGGGTGGTTTTCAGGCCGATGCTTTCCACGGTGCCGGCGATGTCGCCGGCGCTTATCCAGTCGCCGATGGTGAAGGGGCGGTCCATGATGATGACCAGATAGGCGAAGAAATCGCTCAGCGTGGCCTGCGCGGCAAGGCCCACGGCCACGCCGGCGATGCCCAGGCCCGCGATGACGCTGGAAACCTGAAAGCCCAGGGTGTCCATCAGCACGGTCAGGCCGATGGTCCAGAACACCACCCGGATGATGGGCATCAGCGCCTTGCCCACGGTGCTGTCCAGACTTTCCTTCTGGCGGCGCAGATACATGTCCGTGGCCAGTCCCGCCAGGGAGGACAGAAAACGGATGGTGCGGGTGATGAACAGCACAAGAATGACAAAGGTGACGATCCGGCGCAGTTCCGGCGAAAAGGCCAGGGTGGACAGCGCCCACATCAGGGGAAAAAGATAGAGCAGGGGCGTCAGGGCGGCGGCGGTTTCGGCGGCCATCTCGTGGTCGATGTGCTTGGCCGTGCCTTTGGAGGACATCCAGGACGCCGTGCGCCGGGCCAGAAAGCCCCTGGCCAGCCAGATCAGGCCGATGCCGACGGCCGCGATGGTCAGGGCGGTCAGGTAGCGGCCGAAGGTGTTCAGGGACAGTTCGCGGATGATGAACCCGATGAAGCCGTCAAGCAGGCCGGAAACGCTGAAGGAGTGCGCCGGGGCGCCCGCCGCCGGATTCGCCGCCGGAACGGCCGGGGGCAGGGGTGGGGTAAGGGGCATAGAATCTCCTGTTATGCCCCGATACCATGGCCGGATGAAAATGCAAAGACGGCGGCCGCGTGGCGGCCGGCGGCGGCTTGCGCGGCCCTCTTTTTCAAACGTGCGGGAAAATCTCGGCGGCGCCCCGCCCTACCGCGCCAGATAGGGGCAGAAGGCGAGGGCGTTCGGGGTATATGTTTTCCCGCCTCCGTCGCGCAACAGGACAAGCGGCGGGTCAAAGGAAACGGAATGGGCCGGCCGGCCGCCGCGCCGCGCGGGGAGCGCCGAAACAAGGGCGCGCAGGGGGGCCATGCCCCGCCGGCTGGCCACGGGCAGAACGCGGAGCGGAGAAAGGCCGTATTTTCCGAGGGCCGCCAGCAGAGCAGCCAGTTGTTCCGCCGGGTAGATCAGCAGCAGGCGGCCGTCCGGGGCAAGGGCCGCCCTGGCCGTTCCCAGAAAGGCGGGCAGGGTGTTCTCGTCCGCGAACAGGGCGATGCGCCGGGCGTCCGAGGGCGGCAGGCGGCCTTCGCCGGTCCGGCGATAGGGCGGGTTGGCCATGACCAGGTCAAAGGCCGCCGGTCCGGCGTCCGGCGGCAGGCCCTGCCGCGCGCTGCGCGCCGCATCCGGCAGGGCCAGGTCCAGAGCCAGGGCCCGAAAGCGCTCCTCCAGCCCCAGGGCGCGGGCGTTGGCATTGGCCGCGTCCGCGAGCGCCGGCTGGATGTCCGCGCCCACGGCGCGCAGCGCGGGCAGTTGCAGAAGAGACGCGAAAGAAGCCGCTCCGCAGCCGCAGCCGAGCTCGAGCAGGCGTTGCGCCCCGGAAGGGAGGGCGGCGGCGGTTTCCAGGGCAAAGGCCGCCAGCAGAAGGGCGTCCGCGGCAAAACGGAACGATCCCGGCGGCTGGATAAGCCCGGAGGGGAACAATTCTCTGGCGCGCATCACGGCGCCGTCCGGCATGGGGGGCCTCATGCCGGCATGATAGGGGCAGCTTCCCCGCGACGCAAGTTGCGCTTGCCGGATGGCGTGTTTTTTTGCTATTTCAGGAACCCATGAACGAACCTGACCTTCCAGAACTGCTGTCAGAGGACGGGGGCATGCGGGTTGTCGAACCCGAGAACCCTCTTTCCCCGTGCGCCCTGCACGATCTTCCGGAAAATTTGCGGGCGGCCGTCGCCAGGGCCGGATGGCCCGGCCTGATGCCGGTCCAGTCCCGCGCCCTGCCCTATCTGCTGGCCGGCCGCGACATTATGGTCCAGTCCCGCACGGGCAGCGGCAAGACCGGGGCTTTTCTGCTGCCGGCCCTGGCCCGGCTGGATCCGTCCCGTTCCGCCTGCCAGTGCCTTATTCTGGTTCCCACGCGGGAACTGGCCCTGCAGGTGGAACACGAGGCGCACACGCTTTTCGGCGAAACCGGGCTGAAAGCCGCGGCCGTTTACGGCGGAGTGGGCTACGGCCGCCAGATGGAAGCCCTGCGCGGCGGCGTGCAGCTGGTCGTGGGCACCCCCGGCCGGGTGCTTGACCATCTGCTGCGCCGCACATTGAGCCTTGACGCCTTGCGCATGCTGGTCTTTGACGAAGCCGACCGCATGCTGTCCATCGGGTTTTACCCCGACATGAAGGCCGTGCAGCGCTATCTGCCCCGCCAGCACGTGCCCACGCACTTTTTTTCCGCCACCTATCCGCCCCACGTGCTGCGCGTGGCGGGGGAGTTTCTGGAGGAAACGGGGCTGCTCAGCCTCAGCCAGAACCAGGTGCACATCGCGAATATCGAGCACGCGTTTTATTCCGTGAAACCCATGGAAAAAGACCGGGTGCTGACGCGGGTTCTGGAAATGGAAAGCCCGGCGGCGGCCATCATTTTCTGCAACACCAAGGCCAACGTGCATTACGTGGCCGCGTTGCTGCAGGGCTTCGGCTATAACGCGGACGAGTTGTCCGCCGACCTTTCCCAGGTCAGGCGCGAAGAAGTGCTGGCCCGCGTCCGGGCCGGCGAGGTGCGTTTTCTGGTGGCCACGGACGTCGCGGCCAGGGGCATCGACATTCCCGAACTGACGCACGTCATTTTGTACGAGCCGCCGGAAGACCACGAATCGTACATCCACCGCGCCGGCAGAACGGCCAGGGCCGGGGCCGGGGGAACGGTAATTTCCCTGGTGGACATCATGCAGAAGCTGGAACTGGCGAAAATCGCCCGCCAGTACGGCATCGGCATGACCGAGCGCCAGACTCCGGACGAAGCCGTGCTGGCCTCTCTGGTGGGCGAACGGCTGACCGGCATTCTGGAAAGCCGCATGCGCGGCCGCGCCGGTCTGGCCCAGGAGCGCTCCCGGCGTTTTCTGCCTCTGGTGCGCAGCCTGGCCGCGGATGAGGAAACCGTGCCGCTTCTGGCCATGCTGCTTGATGAAGTGTACCAGGGCAATTTGCACCCGGTGCTGCCGGGTTCCGTCGTGGAAAAGGCCCAGCGCCGGGCTGCCCCTCCCCGCGAGGGGGGGCGTGACGCGGCCGACGGCGGCGACGCCGCCGGCAGACGCCGCCGCAGGCCGCGCCGGCGCAAAGGGCAGGGGCCGGGCGGCGGCGGGTCCTCTGCGGAAGGACAGCCGGATGCATGAGGCCAAAGTGCATGGCGGGCCTCTGCCCATATCCTATGCTCCCGAAGAAGTGGGCCGGACCTTTCAGGCTCTTTTGCAGACCTTTGATTTCACGCACGAAATGCAGGAACTGGGCATCGGCATGTTCAAGCGCGGCCGGGCCAGAAAGGAACTGACAGCGCTTGCCGTCGGCCTGTGGGGGCTGGCCCTGGAACGGTCCTTTCCCAACGACGCGGCCGCGTTTTTCGCGCATTTTTGCGACACCGGCGTTTTGCTGGCGGGCGACAAGAAAGGCCCCCGCCGCATGCGCGAACTGGTGCAGGGCTATGTGGGGCTGCTTGCGGCCAGAAAGGAAGCGGACTTTTCTCTGGTGGCCGACCACATGGTCGCGGTGCTGAACCTGGGCGGCGAGGGCGGCCGCGGCCGCCAGCTGAAGCTGGCCCTGATGATCCGCGATCTGTACAATCTGATTTTCACGAAATTGATTTGAACAACGGACCGCCCGGAGGCTGCTGGCGGCATCTTCTTTGACCAGGCCCGCCCCGCAGGCGCAGGCGGCATTCATTGCCGCGCTCCGCGCTGAAGCGGGCGCGCCGTGGCACGCCCGGCTTGCCGGGTTTGCCGGGTTTGCCCTCAATCCGCAACCGGGCGCTCCCTCGCGGGAGCGCCCGGTTTTTTTTTCCGCAGCCCGATGCCGGGCCAGTGTGTCGCGTCCGTGAACGCCACCACGGGCTCGGGCCCGGGTACGTTCCTGCGGCTGTTCACCCTTGCCTCTCCGGCTTTACCGGTTTGAGGGAGGGTGAACAACCAGGTGAAACAGGACGTCTAGTTCTGTCCGCGGGGGTTCAGCACGATGAATTCGTCGCGGCGGTTCTGGGCCCAGGCGGATTCGTTGTGCCCCTGCACGGCCGGGCGCAGCTTGCCGTAGCTGATCACTTCCATCTGGGTGGCGGCCACGCCGCTGTACACCAGGAATTCATACGCGGCTCTGGCGCGGCGTTCGCCCAGGGCCAGGTTGTATTCTTCGGTGCCGCGTTCGTCGCAGTGCCCCTGAATGCTGACCTTGATCTGGGGATACTTCTTCAGAAGTTCGGCTTTGCGGGCCAGAACCTGCTTGGATTCGGCCTTCATGTCGAACTTGTCGAATTCGAAGTAGATCTTGGCGTTGGTGATTTCATCGGCGGCGCGCAGGCTTTCTCCGCTCAGGGTGGGCAGAGAGCTGTCCGTGGCGCTGTCGCCCGCGGGCACGGCGTTGGCGTCCAGCCGTTTCGCGGGGCAGCCGGCGGCCAGCAGCATCAGGCAGGCCAGAGCGGACAACAGGCCGAAACGCATCATAGTCTTCATACAGGTCTCCTCAACAGCTTCTATCGATACGATAGGGTTAAAAATTTCCTTCCTTTTCAGCGGGATAAGAATTCCCCCCAGAGAAAAGACGGACGCATGGTATACCCCCGTCCAGTTTTGTCAAGAGCGGCGTCGGTATATACAATAAATTCATTGCGCGCCTCTGTACAGACCCTGCGGTCCCGGTCAGGGCCGCGATGCGCCGGCGGAGCTTCCGGGGGAAATCCCGGCCGGCGCATCGCCGTTCGCCGCGGAACGCCCTTGTCCGGCCGGACGGCAATGACCCGTAGTACTGGACCGCGCCGGTTTTGTCGAGCAACCGGCGGGCAATCCCAGGGCGAGCGCATCGTAATTCCACTGTGCCGCAGTAATTCAGCTTTTCGCAGCACCTCGTTCAGCAAACTTTTTTAGCGGCTGCCGTGGCGGAAAAGCAGCAGTGGTAATGGAAATCAGATGCGCCCGCCCTGCGGGCAATCCGGTGCGGCCCCGTATGCCGCGCGCGTTGAAGCCCGCCGCTATTTGGGGAACAGCCCCCAGTCCGGAAACGCGGCGTCGCCGTTTCCCGTGGGGATGCGTTTGGGTTCCCCGCCGTTGCGGGTGGTCAGGTACAGCTGTCTGGTCCCGCCGCGGTTGGAGGCGAAGGCGATGAAATAGCTGTCCGGCGCGAAGGCGGGCTGTTCGTCGCTGCCGGGTCCGACGGTCAGCTGGTTCTCCGTGTTTCTGAGCAGGTCGTGCACGAAAATCTTGTGCCCGCCCCCCATCATGCGCGAAAAGACGATCAGGGTGCCGTCCGGGCTGATGGACGGTTCCGTGTTGTATTTGCCGTCGTAGGTGATGCGGGTGACGGCGCCGGTCCTCAGATCCTTGAGGAAAATGTGCGGGTTGCCCATGCGGCTGGAGACAAAGGCCAGTTTGGTGCCCGTGGCGTCGACGGAAGGGGAGACGTCGATGCTGGAACTGTCCACCAGGGCGCGTTCGCGCTGGAACTGGTGATTCAGCAGGAAAATGCTGGGGTTTTTGCCCGTGGACAGACTGACCGCCACCTTGTTGTCCGGCATGAAGCAGGGGCCGATGACCGTGTTGCCGGGAAAACGGATGCGCTGCACCGCGTGGGTGGCGCTGTCCCAGACCCCCAGCGCGTGGGAACGTTTGTCCACATGGCTGAAGATCACGAAACGCCCGTCCGGCGACCAGGACGGCGAAAGCGCGTCGCCGGGCAGGTTTGTCAGGCGGCGCAGGTTTCTGCCCGTGGGCCGCACCGCCCAGATGTCCTTTTTGTTCGGCCCGTCGCTTTTGACGAAGGCGATGGTGGAGCGGAAGAATTCCCCCCGGCCGGTGATGGCCTTCATCAGGTCGGAACAGAATTTGTCGGCCACATCGCCGGCGGCCGCGTCGTCCGCGCCGCTGTAGCTGCTGCCGAACACGAACGTGCCCGTGGCCACGTCAAAGACGCGCAGTTCCACCCTGGGTTTGGCGCCGTCGGAAAACCAGGCGGCGGTGATCAGCATGTGCGCCCCGGCCAGCTGGAAGCGCCTGAGGTCGAGGGAATCGCCGCTGGCCACGTTCTGGGTGACCCCGCCGGGCACGGTGCGCGGATTGATCATGGTGACAAAGGGCAGGAAGCCCAGATCCTCTTCGATAAACTGCTGGACCTTGGCCGCGGGGGCCGCGTTGCCGACGGGCGTGGCCATGGCGATGCGCACCCGCAGGGCGGGGTTGGTGATCAGCACCGGCGCCTGCTCGGCGGGGGCGGCGAAGGACGGCGCCAGAAGGCAGAACAGCGTCGCGAGAAAGCATATGCGGGTGAGGCTCCGAAACATGTGCGCTCCGTTTTCGTGATACAATTTCAAAGGCAAACCGCGTTCCTCTCCGCCGGAACACTGCCGGGGCGAAAACGCTCTATCGCCCGGCAGCCAGGGCTTCGTAGGCGAAGGTGATGTTGACCTGCATCAGGGAGGGGGTCGGCGGCGGCTCGACCTTGCCCGTGTCTTTTACGGCTTTTATGACCGACCCGTCAAAGGCCGCGTCGCCGGAGGACCGGGCGAGCACGGCGTTGATGATGCTGCCGTCCTTGGCGATGGAGATGGTGACCACGGCCGTGGGGTTTTTGCGGTCGGCCCGTCCGGCGTATTCCCAGTACGGCTTGATGCGGCTGGCCAGCGACTGCTGGTATGAGCCCACCACGCCGATGCCGTCGCCGCCGTCCCCGCCGGGACCGTCGCCGGTGCTTTCGCCCGCTCCGGATTTTTTGAATGCGCCCAGGGCGTCGGCCACGCTTCTGGTGCTGGGCCTGGGGCCGCTGCCCAACGTTTTGGGCGCGCTTTTGCTCAGGTCCCCAAGGGCTTTTTTCAGCACGTCCTCGGGTTTTTCCCGGGGCTTTTCCGCCTCGGCCGTCCGGGTGGCGTTGGCGGGCTTGTCATTCTTCGGGGGCGTTTCGGCAATGGGTTTCGCCTCTTCCGGCGGCGGGGCCGGTTCCGGCTTGGGTTCCGGCTTGGGCTCCGGCTTGGGCTCCGGTTTGGGCTCCGGTTTGGGTTCCGGCTTGGCCGGCACGGGCACGGGCTTTCTGGCGTCCGCCGGGGGCGTCGTTGGTTTGTCCGGCGGCGTTTTCGGGGCGTTGGGCGCGGTCCCCGGAGTTTCCTGCGCGGATTTCGCGGCCGGTTGCACGGCCCGCGCGCCGGGCCGGCCGATGGTGGTCAGGTCCAGGTCGATCATCGGCGCATTCAAATCGACCGGCGGCCGGTACGCCGCGGGCCAGAACAGCGCCGCCGCGATGACGGCCCCGTGCAGGCACAGGGAAAGAAGAACGCTGACGAACCTGGAGTGACCCACAAAATTACCTTCGCGCGCCGCCGGCCGGAGTTTTGGACGGGGTGTCCGCGTCCGCCTGTTCCGCGACCATGCCCAGTTTTTCGATGCCCGCGGCCCGGACGCGGCCGATCACGTCAACCACACGCCCGTAGTTCACGTCCTTGTCCGCCTGCAGGAACACCTGGCGTTTCTGTTCCTTGGCGACGGCGGCAAGCTGCATTTCCAGATCGGCGATGTCCTTGACCTGATAGGTGTCCAGGTACACGGAGCCGTCCTTGCGGATGGACAGGATCACGTGGTCCTTGTCCGTGGGCAGCGCGGCCGCGGCCTTGGTTTTGGGCAGGTCCACGTCCAGCCCTTCGGTCATCAGGGGGGCGGTGACCATGAAAATGATAAGCAGAACCAGCATCACGTCCACAAAGGGCGTGACGTTGATTTCCGAGACAAAACCCTTGTTCCCGACTGACGCGCCCATGGCTTACCTCATGCCCTGGGCGGGGGCGTCGGCTTTTTTCGCCGCGGCGTTGAGTTCGCGTTGCACCCGGTTCAGAAAAACCCCGGCGAAGTTGACCAGTTCCGCTTCAATGAAATTGATGCGGCTGAGAAACATGTTGTAGCCCATGGTCGCGGGAATGGCGACGAACAGCCCGAGGGCGGTGGCGATCAGGGCTTCGGAAATGCCGGGGGCCACCGTGGCGATGGCCGCGGTTTTTTTCAGGCTGATTTCGTGGAAGGAATGCATGATGCCCCAGACCGTGCCGAACAGCCCGATAAAGGGGGCCGTGTTGGCCGTGGTGGCCAGAACGGACAGGGACGAGGCCAGGCCGGCCATGGCTTCGCTGACCCCCTGGCGCAACGCCCGGCGCACGTTGTCGGCCACCACGGGGCCGGTATTGCCGGCTTCTTTCAACCGGTTGAATTCCGCAACCCCCTGATGGGCCACATGGTACAGGGGGGACGAGGTGTCCGCCCCCAGCATCTGCACGGCTTCGCGCAGGTCGCGGGCGTCGGTGAAGCGCACGATGCCCGCAAGGGCCTTGCGCCGGGCCGAGGACAGGGCGAAAAATTTATAGATGATCAGGCTCCAGCTGATGACGGACATGAGCACGAGGATGAGCAGAACCAGCTGCGCGACCAGGGTCGCTTTGGCCAAAATATCGACAATGTTGAAATTATCCATGTGTTTTCAATCTCCCCTTGGAGTGGGCGCCCCTGTCGGGCATCAGATCAGGCCGGAGGATGCGCCCCCGGCATTGCATGCGGACACATGCCCGATAGCGCGAATGAACGCCCATTTCCAGTAAAAAAATAGAGTTTTTTGTAAAAACCGCGCGAAAAGCGGCAGGAAAATTCCCGCGCCCGCAAAAGGCGGCGGGCGGTCCGCGCGAGGTGGACAAGGCGCGGGCAGTCTTGTTATTACCGTGAGCCGACCAAGGAGAGAAGCATGGCAAAGGGTTTGGGGCGCATTCTCGCGACGGGGCTGCTGCTGTGCGCGCTGCCGGTTTGCGCGCCGGCGTCGCCGGCGCCGGAAACCTATGATCTGGGCAGGGCCGTATCGCGGGCCTTGAAGGAAAACTTCACCATCGAAGCGGCCCAGGCCACGGTCAGGGCCGCCGAATCGGGCCGCAAGGCCGCGCGGGGCGCCTTCGGCCCGGCCCTGGGCACTACGTACGGATACCAGAGGCGGCAAAGCCGCTACGCGCCCGGATCCACCACCGAACGGGACAAGGATCTCTTTTCCTGGACCGTGTGGCTGCGGCAGAACGTTTTTTCCGGTTTCGCCACCCTGAACACCTACCAGCGTTCCCTGCTGGAAAAGGACAACGCCGCCGCGAACCTTGCCCGGGCCCGTCTGGAACTGATCGCCACCGTGCAGGAAAATTTTCTGCTTCTGCTCCAGGCCAGGGAAAACGTGCGTAGCGCCCGGGATTCGCTGGAGCGCCTGAAATCCCAGCTCAAAGTCACCCGCGCCTTTTACGACGTGGGCCTGCGGCCGCGCCTGGACGTGCTGCAGGCGGAAGTCGACGTGGCCACCGCCGAAAACACGGTGCTGCAGGCCACCAACACATACGAAACCCAGGTCACGCGGCTGAACACCCTGCTGGTGCTGCCCGTGGAAAAAGACGTCACCTATACGGGCGATCTCGCCTATATCCCCTTTACGCGCATGCTGGACCGGTGTCTGGAAGCGGCGTACCGCGAGCGGCCGGATTTGCGCATGGCCGAAAAATCCCTGGCCATCGCGGCGAAGAACACCGATATCGTCAAAAGCGATCTGTATCCCCGAGTGACGGCCGAAGGGGGCTGGACCACCCAGGGCGACAACCCGGCGGCGGCGGGCAGCGACAACATGCCCCGGAACTACAACCAGTGGACCGTGGGCCTCACCGGCGAATGGACGGCTTTTTCCTGGGGCTCCACGTATTATTCCGTGCAGCAGTCCAGACAGGTCGAAAACCGGCTGAAAGCCGAAGAAAGCAACCTGCGCCAGGAAATAGCCTATGACGTCTCATCGCGCCTGCTGAAGCTTTCGGAAGCGGCAAAACGCATCAAGGTGGCGCAAAAGGGGCTGGAACAGGCCAAGGAAGCCTACCGCATGGCGGACGCCCGCTATCAGGCCCAGGTGGGCATTTTCATCGACGTGCTCGACGCCCAGTCCAAGCTGACCATGGCCGAGGCGGCCCTGACCGGCGCCCAGTCCGACTACCTTATCGCCCTTGCCATGCTGCACGTGGCCATGGGCGAAGAAAACCCGGCTTTGCTGCCCGTGCAGTAGGGCGGCCCGCCCTTGCCGCTCGCGGCGCCCCCTCCTAGCGTTGTGAATGATTTCCCGCCGGGTCGACAAATATCCGCAATGTGGTATACGGGAATCATCTTGCCAGGAATATAATCAGGAAATATTCCTGTTAGGAGCCGTCGAAAAAATCACCGCCGAAGGAGGCTGTTATGGCAAAGCAATTCGAAGTCTACAAATGCAATCATTGCGGCAATCTGGTTGAAGTTCTGTTCGCGGGCGCCGCCACGCCCGACTGTTGCGGCGAAGCCATGAAACTGATGGACGAAGGCACGTCCGACGGCGCCAAGGAAAAACATGTGCCCGTCATCGAGAAAACCGCGACCGGCTTTATCGTCAAAGTCGGCGCCGTGCCCCACCCGATGGAGGAAAAACACTGGATTCAGTGGATAGAGCTTCTGGCGGACGGCATCGCCTACCACAAGTTCCTGAAACCGGGCGAAGCTCCGGAAGCCGAATTCTGCATCGCGGCCGGGAAGGTGGTGGCCCGCGAATACTGTAACCTGCACGGCCACTGGAAAGCCGAACTCTAGTGGTTGTCTGCAAAAATTCCGTCCCGTGTTGTCGGGTGGGGAATTTTTGCAAGGGACGTTTGCCCCGGAAAAGTGCCGAGGCCTGAGCCCGGGAGTGTTCTTCCGGCGAAAATACGCCGGCGGACACGGCGGCGCGCCGAAAGATCGGACCGCTTCGGCCTGTGCGTATCCGGAAAAGAGTGGCTTTTGTTTGGCAAAAACTGGCGGCCGAGAAAATTTCAACGATATTTTGCTCCAGGAGACGACCATGGAAAAGTACGTGTGCTCTGTCTGCGGCTATGAATATGACCCGGCTGAAGGCGATCCCGACAGCGGCATCGCCCCCGGCACCCCCTTTGAAAGCATTCCCGCCGACTGGGTGTGCCCGGTCTGCGGCGCCGGCAAGGCGGATTTCGAAGCGGCGTGAGCGATAAAGCCAACTGACGGGCAGGGGGACCGCCCCCTGCTCCGCAGGGGCAATGCCCCTGGATCCGTGCAGTCCGGACCCGCGCGAGGCGCGGGTCCGGACTGAGTCCGTAGCCGCGGTTTTCTTCGGCAACAGGTTGCCCCGCGGGCGCGCCTTTGCAAGCCCCGGCAGGACGGGATTTGCCGTCGATCTG
>JAVBOK010000009.1:0-62499 GCA_031550605.1 Desulfovibrionaceae bacterium
CCCTTGTTTCCCCACCTCGCGCGCCGGCGGTTTTTTGGGGTGTGTTCCCCCGGGGCTTACAAATCGGCGCGGCCCTAAGCCAGGGGGGACGGCGATGCGGGGGCGGCGCCCCGCGCTCCGCCGCCAAGGCAGGCGAAGAAGACAACGCCCAGAAAAAAGGGCAGAAAAAAACGGTATCCGCGCATACGCATGACAGAGAGCGGGGCAGACCCCGCTCTCTTTGTCAACCGTTAAAAGAACTGGCCCATGGAAAACTCGAAGCGGCCGCTTTTGTCCCGGTTGCCCTTGCGGTCTTCGTCGAAGGGAAAGCCGTAGGCGAAACGCAGGTCGCCCATGGGGGAACGCCAGCGCAGTTCCAGGCCCGCGGAACGCTTGATCTCGTCGTCCCAGTTCCAGGAATTGTCGGTGTCGATGTTCACGCCGATGTCGAAGAACGGCACCAGGTTCACGCCCACGGCCGGGGCGATGGTCCAGATGTATTCGAAGTTGGCGAAAGCCATGCGCGTGCCGCCGATGCGGTCGCCCGTTTCCGGGTCGCGGGGCACGATATCCCTGCTGGCGTAGCCGCGCACCGATTCCATGCCGCCCATCCAGAACCGTTCGAACACCGGGATGTCGTTCTCTCCGTTTTTCATGACGGCGCCGGCCTTGGCCCTGAAGTGCAGGATATGGTGTTCGCGCAGCTGGTAATAGGTCTGGTGCTCGGCGGTCAGGCGGATGAAATCGTCGTCGCCGCCGAGAAAACCGCCGCCGTATTCGACCGCGAACCTGTTGATGGTGCCTTTCGTGGGCCGCTCGCGGTCGGTGGTGTCGCGGCTGACGCGCACGAGGCCCACGCTGGTCCAGCGGTATTCGTCGCCGTATTCTCTGATGACCTGGGCCGCGTCTTCGTCGAAATCGTACAGCTTGTACCTGTCCAGACGGTAGCCCCAGCCCAGCGAGGTGTATTCGCCCAGGGGGTAGGAGAAGCGCAGCAGCCCGCCCAGGGTTTTCTTGACATAGTCGTAATAGTCTTCCCGCCAGTTGTACAGGTCGATCCCGACGCCCAGATTGGTGTCGTTGTATCTGGGGTTGGTGAAGGTCCAGGTGTAGGCCGTGCGCCGCGAAGAGAACAGCGCCTGGAGGGACGTGGTGTACCCCTTGCCCCAGAGGTTGCGTTCCATCAGGGTGCCGGTGACGCCGAACTGGTCATAGGTGGAGTATCCGAATCCGGCCATCAGGGCGCCGGTGTTCTTTTCCTTGACCTTGACCTTCAGATCCACTTCGTCCTCGTTGGGGGTGCGCACCAGCTCCGCTTCCGCCACCTCGAAATAGCCCAGCTTGTTCAGGCGCTGGGTGCTGCGCTGCAGCCTGGATCCCACGAACAGGTCGCCGTCGGTCAGGCGCAGCTCGCGCAGGATGACGTTGTCGCGGGTGCGGGTGTTGCCTTCGATGACCGCCCGGCGGATATAGACTTTCTGCTTTTTGTCCATGGCGAAGGTGACGTCCAGGACGCCCGTTTCCCCTTCGCGCTTGTTGGGCAGGGGGTTGGCCTCGGCAAAGGCGTATCCGTACTCGGCGTAGTAGTCCGTCAGGCGCTTGACGTCCGACTGCATGACGGACAGGTTGAAAAAGCCCTTTTCCGCGGCGATGTCGTCCAGTTTGGTCACCGTGCGCAGATGGTCGTCGGTGTCGATCAGGTCGCCGGCGTACTTGACGTCGCCCACGCGGTAGCGCTCCCCTTCGTTGATGGGGAAGGTGACGGTGATGCCGTCCGCGGCGTACTCCACCTTGGCCGCGCCCACGGCGACGTCCACGAAGCCGTTGTTCATGTAATAGGCGGTAATGGCGGCGGAATCGCGGTCCAGCAGCTCTTCCTTCAGCACGCCGGTCCCGGTTATCCAGGACAGCAAGCCGCGTTCGGACAGCATCAGCTCGCCCTTGACGTCGCTTTCCTTCAGCAGTTTCGCGCCCTCGATCTTCACTTCCTTGATGTACAGCTTGTTCCCTTCGCTGACGGTCAGCACCAGCGCGGCGCCCGTCCCGCCCGCGCGGGTGTCGATCCTGTGCTCCACGGCGGCCAGATAGAACCCGTCCTTGCGGTAGAGTTCCCTGACTTTCTGCAGATCCTCGGCCAGAACCTTGTCGTTCAGGACAGAGCCGACCTTTGTGGACATGGCCGCGGTGATGTCGCCCGCGTCCACTTCCTTGGCCCCTTCGACCACGATGGATTCGATCCTGGGTTTTTCCTGCACGGTGTACACAAGGTGCAGCCCGTCCTCGCGGGGCTCCACGGCCACGGACACGTCGCGGAAATAGCCCAGATCCCAGATGCGCTTCACTTCCTGGTCGATGGCCTGCATGTCGATGGGGTCGCCCTTGCGGGTGTTGATGCGCATGAGCACGACGTCGGAATCGAGGACCTTGGTGCCCCGCACCTCGACCCCGGCGATCAGATCGCGGCGCTTCACTTCGTTGCTGACGCGCGTGGCCAGTTCATCCACGCCGGGCAGCAGTTCCACGGCGTCCGACCGTTCCACGAACATGGGTTTGACGATCTGGCTGTCGCCGGCTTCGACAAAACGGGCATCAATGCTGAACGCGTTGCCCACCTGGCTGTAGCTGCCGTACACCGCGGCGGTGGCTCCCAGCTTGCCCGCCAGGGTACGGGCCGTCTGCACGCTCAGGGTGGTGATGTTATCCTTGCGCATCTGGGCCAGCACGGCCTTGTCCGGTATGACGGCGATGCCCTTGCTGAGCAGGCGCTGGGCAAGCATGGCGGGCAGTTCGTCGTTCAACCGTTCCTGCGCCGGGCCGGCGTTGATTTCAAAAGGCAGCACCGCGATCTTCGGTTCCCCCGCGGTTTTTTCAGCGCCCGGCAGCGAAGAAGGCGCGGCGGCGCCCCGGCTCTTGGCCGCGGGGGTCCGGTTCGCGTCGGAGCCGGCCGTTTTTGTCTTGGCCGGAGCTTTGGCCGGCGCGTTTGTCTGCGCGCCCTCGGGGGACTGCGCGGCCATGCCGCCTGTGGCGGGCAGCAGCAACGCCGCCGCAATGATGACGATCCCCAATACCCTAGCGCGTCTGGTCATAAAGGTCTCCGGCTCGTAGTTCCAGGCGGCGGCTCATCAGGGCGGCCACATCCCGGTTGTGGGTCACAACGACCAGGGTCATGCCCAGGTCACGGTTCAAATCAAGCAGCAGACGGGCGACGGAGGCCCCCGTCTTTTCATCCAGGTTGCCCGTGGGCTCGTCCGCCAGCAGCACTTTGGGCCGGAGCAGAACGGCCCTGGCGATGGCGGCCCGCTGGCGTTCGCCGCCCGAAAGGGTCGTCACGTTCTGTTTTTCCCGGCCGGCCAGGCCGACGGCTTCCATGCTCCGGGCGGCAAGGCGCAACGCTTCGTCCCGGGGAGTTCCACCGATGATGGCCTGCATGGCCACGTTTTCCACCGTGGTGAATTCCGGCAGCAAATGGTGGAACTGGAACACGAACCCGATGAACGTGTTGCGCAAGGCGGCTTTGGCTTCAGGGGACATCGCGCCGACATCGCGTCCCTGAAAACGGATTTGGCCTCGGGTAGGAGTATCAAGAGTGCCGAGCAGATGCAAGAACGTGGATTTGCCCGCGCCGGAAGCGCCGACAACGGCGATGGATTCGCCTTCCCCGATGGCCAGGTTCACATCGCGCAGCACCGCCAGCTTTTCCGCCGGGCCGTCGTATTCCTTGCAGACGTCGGTGAATGTGTAGAGCGGCTGCATCATTCGTACCTGAGGGCATCCGCGGGTTCCAGGCTGGCGGCCTGGCGCGCCGGATAGATGGTTGCCGCGAAGCAGATCAGCATGGCGCCGACGGCGATGCAGACCAGGTCCGGCCATTGCAGCAATATGGGCAGATAGTCAAGCGAATACACGCCCTTGGGCAGTTTGATGAACTGATAATGCTTGAGCAGCCCGCAGATGGAAAGCCCCAGAACAAAACCCGCCGCCGTGCCCACGCCGCCGATGATCAGCCCCTGGAGGGTGAAAATGCGGCGGATGGATTGCCGGGTGGCGCCCATGGACATCAGGACGGCGATGTCGCGGGTTTTTTCCATGACCAGCATGACCAGGGTGGTGACGATGGAAAAGGAAGCCACCACGATGATCAGGGCCAGCATGATGCCCATGCCCAGCTTTTCCAGCTTCAGCGCGGCGAAAAGGCTGGCGTTCATTTCCATCCAGTTGCGCGCGTAGTAGGGCGTTCCCAGGGCCAGACTCACGGCGTCGGCGATTTTGTCCGCCCTGTACACGTCGCTGACCGTCAGTTCCATCCCCGTGACCCAGTCCGAACCGGGCCGGCCCAGAATCTCGCGCGTGGCGTCCAGGGACATCAGGGCCAGGGAAGAATCGTATTCGAACATGCCGGTGGAAAAGATCGCCGCCACCCTGGCCGGCCGGATGCGCGGGGTGAACCCCGCAGTGCCCTTGTCGCCGGTGGGGGCGAGCAGATTCACCCGGTCGCCCACGCCCGCGCCGATGCGATTCGCCAGCTCCTTGCCGATGACGATGCCGGGCAGGGCCCCCGGCTTCGCGATATCCTCGAACGCGCCCCTGGTGATGCGGCCGATCAGGGTCAGCACCTGGGGCGCGGTGGCGGGGTCCACCCCGCGCAGGATAAGGCCCTTGACCCCGGCAGGGCCGGAAATCATCAGTTCCGCGTAAATAAAGGGCATGGCCCCGGTCACGCCCGGCACTTTCAGCACTTTCCGCCGCAACTCTTCCACCGTTTCCGGGGGTCTGCCGGTGTCGAATCCGGCCGGCGGCATGCTGTTGGTGCCGGAAAGCACCATGGCGTGGGCGTTGACCCCCATGATCTTTTCCCTCAGGTCCGTGGTGAACCCGTTCATGACGCCCATGACGATGATCAGCGCGGCCACCCCGAGGGCCACGCCGGCCATGGAGAAAATCGAAATGACCGAAATGAAGGTCTGCTTGCTGCGGCCGAGCAGGTAGCGCAGGGCGACGAACAGTTCAAAACGCATGTCAGCTTTCGGGTTTGAGCAGCGGGAAGAGGATGACTTCGCGAATGGACGGCGAATCGGTCAGCAGCATGACCAGACGGTCGATGCCCACCCCTTGGCCCGCCGCCGGCGGCATGCCGTATTCCAGGGCGCGCAGGTAGTCCTCGTCCATGAAGTGCGCTTCTTCGTCGCCGGCCGCTTTTTCCGCAACCTGTTCCTCGAAACGCATGCGCTGGTCCACGGGGTCGTTCAGTTCCGAAAAGGCGTTGGCGATTTCGCGGCCGGCGATGAACAGCTCGAAACGGTCGGTCAGGCCGGGGTTCTTGTCGTTGCGCCGCGAAAGGGGCGATATGTCCGTGGGGTAGTGGTAGATGAAATGGGGCTGGATAAGCTTGGGCTCCACATCCAGATCAAAGAGTTTGGCCTGCAGTTTGGCCAGTTTCTCGCCGGCCACGGTTTTTTCGCCCCGGTCCCTGATGTACGCGCGCACCCGGTTGTAGTCGGCATACATCTCCGGGGAATGCCCGCCGATTTTTTCCAGGGATTCGTAGAACGACAGGCGTTTCCACGCGCCGGGGGTCAGGTCCACTTCCTGGCTCTGGTAGGTGATTTTCGCGCCGCCGCAGACCTTTTCGGCGATATGGGCGAACAGCCGTTCCGTCAGGTCCATCAGATTTTCAAAGGTCGCGTACGCCCAGTAGAATTCGCACATGGTGAATTCCGGGTTGTGGCGCACCGAGATTCCTTCGTTGCGGAAATTGCGGTTGATCTCGAAAATTTTTTCAAAACCGCCCACCAGCAGGCGTTTCAGGTACAATTCCGGTGCGATGCGCAGATACAGCTGCATGTCCAGGGCGTTATGGTGGGTGACGAAGGGTCTGGCCGCCGCGCCGCCGGGGATGGGCTGCAGCATGGGGGTCTCCACTTCCAGAAACCCTTCGTTTTCCATAAAGCGGCGGAATTCGCTGACGATCTGGATGCGCTTCAGAAAAATTTCCCGGGTGCGCTCGGTGACGATCAGGTCCACGTAACGCTGGCGGTAGCGTATTTCCACGTCTTTCAGGCCGTGGTACTTTTCCGGAAGCGGCCGGAAAGAGCGGGTCAGCAGGACGACGGACGCGCAATCCAGGGTCAGTTCGCCGGTTTTCGTGCGGAACAGTTTTCCCGTTACCCCGACGATGTCGCCGAGGTCGATCTTTTTGAATACGGCATAGGCTTCTTCGCCCAGATTTTCCCGCGCCACGTAGCACTGCATGCGGCCGGACGCGTCCATCAGATGAAAGAAGGCCACCTTGCCGAAAGAGCGGTGGGACACGATGCGGCCGGCCAGGGCAAAGGTCTGCCCGACCCCGGCCAGGGCTTCTTCGTCAAAGCAGCCGTACGCGGACAGGATGCCGGCCACGGCGTGCTGCTGCAAAAAGCCGTTGGCATGCAGGGAAACGCCCGCGTCCAGCAGTTCGCAGGATTTGACCACCCTGTTTTTCACCACCTCGTTGAGTTCGTCGCGGTCGGCAAAACTTTCCAGCATGGGCATGAAGTAGGCCGCCCGTTCGGATTTGGTGGGCAGCTTGACCTTGGCGCGGGACGATTCAGGCCGGGATGGCTTGTCAACGGAAGAACTCAATGCCTTGCTCCAATGGACGAAATGCCGCGGCCGGCGGGTGCGCCGCCGGACCGCATAAAGCGATTGACGTTACAGCTTGCTATGCCTATGTGAAATGCGCCACCGCGTCAAGAAAGACGAATAACGGGCGCGGGAAAAGGCGAACGGGAGATCCTGTGCCGCGTCAAAAATACACGTACAGCCAGCAACAATGCATCCGTTCCGCCGGCCGCCTGTCCCAGGCCACCGGCATGCTGCGCCCGCATGCCCGCGTGGGCGTCGCGGTTTCCGGCGGCATGGACAGCTGGGTGCTGCTTGAGGTCATGCGCATCCGTCAGGGCATCGTGCCTTTTCCGTTCAGCCTTATGGCCCTGCACGTGAATCCCGGTTTTGACCCGGACAACCACGCCCCTCTGGCGGACTGGCTGCGGGCGCACGGCGTGGCCGGGCATCTGGAAGTGACCGACCACGGCCCGCGCGCCCATTCGCCGGAAAACCGCAAGGCCTCGGCCTGTTTTTACTGCGCCATGCTGCGGCGCAAACGGCTGTTCGAACTGTGCCGCCAATACAAGCTGACCCATCTGGCTTTCGGCCACAACGCGGACGATCTGCTGGCCACCTTTTTCATGAATCTGGTCCAGAACGGCAGGGTGGACGGCCTGTCCATGCGCGAGGATTTTTTCGGAGGCAAACTGGCCGTGATCCGGCCTCTGCTGCAGGTGGAGAAAAGCGTCATCGCCCGGGCCGCCAGGGCCTGGGACATGCGGATATGGAGCAATCCCTGCCCGTCGGCGGGGCACACCCGCAGGGCCAGCATCATGGACGATATCGACGGCCTGTGCCGGGGCCGCAAAACCGCGCGCGCCACGGTCATGGCGGCGCTGTGCCGCTGGCAGCAGGGGCTGGACACGCCGGGCGCCGGGCCGGATCCCTGCGGCGAAACGCCGGAAAGAGGGTCCGCCGGACAGGCGAACTGAGCCGCCGGCGCAAATTGACAGTCCCCCGGCCGCTGTGTACGGTCGTCGGTAAACGTATACCGGCCAAGGAGTTTCCCGGCACAATCCATCCACCGCAGGCAGGAGGATCGTATGGCGGCGCGCAGACACGGCTTCGGCGTTTTTTTCTGCTTTTCCCTTCTGGGCTTGTTCCTTCTTTGCTTTCCTGCTTCCAGTCCGGCCGCGATGAAACCCGCCCGCGCGGATTCGGGGGTGCCCCGGCCCGCTTCGGCCATTTTCATCGGCAACAGCTTTTTCTATTACAACAACAGCATGCACGGCCATTTCAACGCCCTGGTCAAGGCCGGGGACAAAACCTACAAGTTCCGCAGCACATCCGCGACCATCAGCGGGTCAGGCCTGTCCTGGCATGACGTGGACGCCTACTTCAAGCCCGGCGGCATAGGCTCCTATTCTTTTGTCGGGGATAACGAGGTTGTGTTCAACGACCCGAAGCAGAATCTGTTCGACCTGTCCATTATGCTCGACTGCAGCCAGTGCCCGGTGCACCCGACCTTGCGGCCCGTATTTTTCGAATACGCGAAAAAGCACAGCGCCACCGTGCGCAAGCATAATTCCACGCCGGTGCTGTTCATGACCTGGGCATACGCCGACAAGCCGGAAATGACGGAGCAGCTTGCCGACGCCTATACCCGGGCGGGCAACGAGAACGACGCGCTGGTCATTCCCGCGGGCCTGGCTTTTGCGCGCGCGGCCAGACAGCGGCCGGACGTCACGCTGTACGTGCCGGACAAGCGTCACCCCAGTCTGCCGGGCACCTATCTGGGCGCGTGCACGGCGTATGCCGCCCTGTTCAAAAAATCGCCGGTGGGCCTTGGCTATACCGCCGGTCTTGACCCGGATGTGGCGAAGTTTCTGCAGACCGTGGCCTGGGAAACGGTACAGGAATATTACGCGAAATAGACGGCGCCGCCCCGCGGGCCTGCCTTTGCCAAGCCGGGCTTGCGGGGTTTGTCGTCAATCCGGGTCAGAGGGTCTTTCCCTGCGCCTTCCATCTGGCGTACAGGTCCAGGGCCTCGGGCAGGGGCAGGCGGATGACGGCCAGGGCGGGGCCGGAGACGAAATCGCCGCCGAACGCGCCCCGGGCGAAACCCAGCGCGCGGCCGAGGGATGTCGCCGCCCCGCCCCCCGCATACCCCAGCGCTTCCGCGTCCGCGTAAGAGTTGGCGTAATAGAGCGTGGGCACCTGCAGGGTGAAGATGGCGCCCAGGCACATCAGGCAGGGCTGCCCCGTGGCGTACAGCTCGCAGTCGTTCAGGACGGTCCTGCCCAGGGTTTTGCAGGCATCGCGCATGGCCGCCATTTCCGCGTGCTCCGACGGGTCGCCCGTGCGGAATACGCTGTTGCAGCCGCGGCCCACGATTTCCCCCCCGTGCGCGACAACGGCGCCAAAGGGTTTGCCCAGGCCGTTGTCCGCGCCGCGGGCCGCTTCCCTGACCGCTTCACGCATGAAATGTTCCGGACTGCGCATGGCGTCTCCTGTTGGTGTGCGGGAACGGATTCTTTCCGTCCATACCCGGAGGCCGGGCAAAGGACAAGCTCCGTCTTCGCGCGGTTTGTCCGCCTTGACACAAAGGCTGTGCTGACGGTAAGCCCTAAACTCCTGTTCACAACCAAGGGCCGCGATGCTTTTTAAAAAGTACCAGATCGTCATTTTCAAGGACCGGGAAGGCGGGCACAGCCACCTGCGCCTGCGGGGCTGGTTCGGCCTGCTCGGCATCCTGCTGGTGCTGGGGCTTTCCTGCGCGGTCCTGTACCTCTGGGAATACTATCCCCGCAGCATCGCCCTTGACCACCAGCTGCGCGAAACGGAAAAAACCGTCGAATTGCAGAACGCCCGGATCCTGGCCATGGCCGCCAAGTTGCAGACGCTGCAGGAGGATGTGAAGCGGGTGCAGCAGTTTGACGCGAAACTGCGCGTGATGATGAACGTGGACCGCGAACCGGCCGACACATCCTCTTCCCCCGAAGAGGGCGCGGCGGCGCCTCAGGGTTTCGTGCCCCTGCACCGCCAGGACCTTCTGGCCAAGCGCATGCATCTTCTGGCGGACCAGATGGAGGAAGACGTGCGGATGGAGGAAATCCGCCAGCAGGAATTGCTGCTGCTGATGCGCGAGAACCGGGATTTCCTGAGCATGACCCCGTCCATCTGGCCCGCGGAAGGGCATCTTTCCTCGGTGTTCGGCACGCGCTCGTCGCCGTTCACCGGCCAGAGCACCATGCACGCCGGCCTGGATATCGCCAACCGGCCCGGCACGCCGATCATCGCCCCGGCCAAAGGCACGATCACCCAGGCCGCCTGGGACGGCGCGTACGGCAACTGCATCGTCATCAACCACGGCAACGGCGTCACCACCCGGTACGCCCACCTTTTGCGCTCGGTGGTCAAAGAGGGGCAGGTTGTGAACAGGGGCGACCTTATCGGGCATATCGGCGCTTCCGGCCGCACCACGGGTCCGCACCTGCATTACGAGGTGCGCGTGGGCGGCGTGCCCGTCAACCCCATGCGCTATATTCTCAACTAACCCCGTGCCCGCTCCGACGCACGGCGTTTTTCGGGCGGCTTTCAGGACACGCATGTTTCAGACCGCGATCGACCGTCTGTACGACCTGGACAAACAATTGTTTTTCCTCGGCAATCAATCTTTCCGGACCGCCTGGCTGGACGTGCTGATGCCGATCTGTTCCCTGCCCGAACTGCTCTGGGGCGCGGGGGTTGCCGTCTTCGGGGGGTGGACTTTTCTGGCCCTGCGGGGCAAGGACAGATGGAAACGCCTGCGGCCGGTGCTGGCCGGCGCGCTGCTGATCCTGGGCACCGCCGGGCTGGTCGACCTGGCCGCGAACACGGTGAAATGCGCCGCCGGCAGGCTGCGTCCCTACCAGCTGATGCCCGACGTGTACTGGTACTCCAACAGCAAGGGCTGGCAGCGCAATTCCGGGAATTTTTCGCCGTTCAAGAGTTCCTCGAATTCCTTCTTTTCCGGACACGCCGCGCACAGCATGGCCGTGGCCGTGACCGTCGGGTGCGTTTTTCCGCCCGTCCGCGTGGTGGTGTACGCCATTCCCCTGCTCAGCGGCGGTTCGCGCATCTACATGGGCAAACACTACCCCAGCGACGTTCTGGCAGGCTGGCTGGCCGGCTGGCTGATTGCCACGGCCGTCTGCCGGAGCACGCGGAGGCTGCGCGAAGGCCCGCGGCCGGACAAGGACCGCGCGCGCGAAGGCGGCTGACGGGGATCGCGGCGGCGATCGGGGGCAACGGCGCGTTTTCCGTCGTTTCCCCTGATCGCCGCGTATCCGTTCCGCGGCGGAACGGGCTCTTTTCGCTCACCGCGCCAGTTTCGTCAGCCGGTCCACTTCGATTTCCACCGAATTCCAGTCCTTGTCCACTTCGCCCTGAATTTCCACCTGGTCCGCCGCGCCGACGGCCTGGCCCCGCCACGTATAGGGATCAATATCCACCGTGATGCTGCCCGTGGCGTCGCGGAACAGGTATTTGTCCTTGCCCAGATGCCGTTCAATGGTGCCGCGCAGGGTGACAAGCGAGTCATCGCGCATTTTTTTCGTTTCCTCCACGGTGCTGAGAACCGGGCCGGGCCCGGTGTAGCCGCCGTGCCCGGCGCCCGGGGCCCGGGACGCGCCGGGTCCCGTATACCCGCCCCCGGCGGCGCAGGCCGAGCAGGTGAGCAGCAGCAGGCTGAGCGCGAAAAGGATGCGGGATCGCAAGGTTTTCATGGGGTTCCTCCCAGGTTTGCAGTGCATTGTTCCAAAGCTTCCCGCGCGAAGGCCGCCACGCTTTCCTCGCGCACGGCGTCGCCGTCCAGCAGTTCGCAGGGTGTTTCGTCCGCCAGCAGGGGGCGCAGCAGCGTCCGGGCGGCGGCGCCGCCGCTCCCGCTCCCGGCGGCGGCGACGCCGCGGGCGATGCCCCAGGCGGCGATGCCGCGCGAGGGGATGTCCTCGTCGGTGAGGCCCCGCAGCAGCAACGGCCAGGCCGCTTCCCGCAGCGGCGGGCAGGCGGCCGCGATCCGTCCGGCGGCCCAGTACGCGCCGCGCCGCAGGGGGCCGTGTTCCACGTAATTGTCGGCCTTGCCCGTATCCCGCAGGTACGACAGGGCGATGCGTCCGTATTCCGCCGCCAGGGCGGGGTCCCGGGCGCAGATTTCGCCCATGGCCTCACAGACGCCCCAGCCGATGTTGCCGGAATCCTCGTTCATCTGCCACAGCAGGCGGCGCATGACCACGCGGGCCTGTTCCCTGTCCCGGCCCGCCAGGGCGGCCACCGTGCGCCCCAGGGCCAGAACGGCGCGCCATTTGAGCAGGCCCCCTTCCGGCAGGCAGGCGATCAGGGGGCCGACGGCTTCCATTTCGCCGCCGGGATCAGGGCGGCAGGCCGCCCCCCGGCCGGGGGCCGGGGAAAGCAGCGTTTCGCGCAGCAGCCGTTTCATGTTCCGGAAGCGGGGCATGGGTTTCGCCTTCTCCTTGCATCGGAGCGAGGAATGGGTGATCATATGCGTATCGTGTTTTCGCGCGTTGCGCAACGCGCCGTGCAAAAAAAGGATATACCATGCCGCTACGTTCCCGCCTGGGCCTGCCGGGAGAGCCGCTGTACCTCATGGACGGGACGGCTTTCGTGTTCCGGGGCTTTTACGCGTACCAGAACATGGCCCGTTCCGACGGCTTTCCCACCAACGCGCTGTTCATCACCACGCGCATCGTGCTGAAGCTTCTGCGCGAAGAAAGACCCGGCCAATTCGCCTTCATCATGGACGGCAGGGGGCCCAATTTCCGGCACGAGCTGTACCCGCAGTACAAGGCCCAGCGCGGGGCCACGCCGGAACCTCTGGTGGCCCAACTGGAGCCGGTGCGGCGGACCCTGGCCGCGCTGGGCATACCGGTCGTCGTCTCGCGGGGCTGCGAAGCCGACGACTGCATCGCTTCCCTGGCCGCGCGTTTCCGGGCCGAGCGCCCGGTGGTCATCATCGGCGCGGACAAAGATCTGAAACAGTGCCTGGCGGAAAACGTGGTGCTGTGGGATCCGGCGTCCAGGGACGAGCGGCTGACCACTCTGGCGGATTTCACGCGGGGCGAGGGCATGGCCCCGTCGTCCTGGCCGGATTTCCAGGCGCTGATCGGCGACTCCAGCGACAATATCCCCGGCGTGCCCGGCATCGGCCCCAAAACCGCGCAGGAACTGTTCCGGTCCTTTGCCACGCTGGAAGAAATCCGCGACCGTTTCGCCAGTGTGCCCCCGAAGATCCGCAAAAAGCTGGACGGCCGGCTGGACAGCGCCTTTTTGTACCGCAAGCTGACCACCCTCAGCCTTGACGCCTGCGCCGAACTGGGGCCGGAGGATCTGGCCGTGCGCCCCATGAACGTGGCCGAAGCCATGCGGGTGCTGGAGGAATTCGAATTGCGTTCGCTGGTGCGCGAACTGGCGGCCATGGAAAAGGCGGGCCTGGCGGGGGCAACGCGTCCGGCGCGGGAAGCGCCGGAATCCCCCCCCGTCCCGGCCGGAAAGAAGGGCGAAAGCTCCGCCGCCGGACCGCAGGGCAGCCTGTTCGATCTGGCCCCGCCCCCGGCGGCGCCGGATTTGCCCCGCATTGGACGCCCCGCCGATCTGCCGCCGCTGTCAGGCCCGTTCCTGGCTCTCGTGCCGCACGAGCCGGGCCTGGCCCTGGCCTGCGGGGAGGACGAATGGCTGTACGCCGGGCCGTTGGCGGACCTGGCCGCGTTTCTGGCCGCCCGCGACGTTTCGCTGGTGGTTCCGGACCTGAAGGCCCTGTACAACCGGGATGCCGCCTTTGCCGGCCTGCCCGTGGCCCGTTGGTTCGACCTGTCGCTGGCCGCCTATCTGCTCAGCCCCGAAGAGCGGGATTATTCCTGGCCCTCGCTTGTCCGGCGCTGGTCCGAGCAGAACGCCGGGGGCCATGATCCCGGCCGCCCCGGCCGTTTCGCCCTCGGCCTGGCTTCGCTGTTCGCGGACCGTCTGGCCGCGGCCCAGCAGAGCGGCCTGATGCGCGATCTGGAAATGCCGCTGATCCCCGTGCTGTACGACATGGAGCGGGCCGGGGTGCGCATTGACAAAAACGCCTTCAGCTCTTTTCTCGACGAGGTCCAGCGGGAACTGGACCGTCTGGACGCCGAAATCCACCGTCTGGCGGGCGGTCCCTTCAATATCCGCTCGTCGCAGCAGCTGGGGGACGTGCTTTTTGTCCGCCTGGGCCTGCCCCGCGCGGGGAAAACCAAGGGCGGGCTGGCCTCCACCGCGCAGGAAGCGCTGGAGAAACTTACCGGAAAGCATCCGGTTATCGACGCGCTGCTGGAATACCGCAAGCTGGAAAAGCTGCGCTCCACCTATCTGGAACCCCTGCCGCGCCTGGCCGATGCCGACGGCCGCATCCACACCACCTTCAACCTGCTGGCCACGGCCACGGGGCGTTTGTCGTCCAGCAACCCCAACCTGCAGAATATCCCGGTGCGCGGCGAATTCGGGCAGCGCATGCGGGCCTGCTTCGTGCCCGCGCCGGGAAGGCTGCTGGTTTCCGCCGACTATTCCCAGGTGGAGTTGCGCATCCTGGCTCACCTGGCCGACGACCCCATTCTGATCGACGCGTTCCGGAAGGGAGAGGACATCCACAGCCGCACGGCGTCCCTGCTGTTTGACGCGGGGCGGGACGCGGTCACGCCGGAACAGCGCCGCCAGGCGAAGACCATCAATTTCGGTCTGGTTTACGGCATGGGGCCGCAGAAACTGGGGCAGGAACTGGGCATTCCGGTGAAAGAGGCCAAAGCGTTCATCGAACGCTATTTCGAGCGCCTGCAGGGGCTGCGCGTCTTTTACGATTCCGTGGAGCGCGAAGCGCGGGAGCACGGGTATGTGACGACCCTGGCGGGCCGGCGGCGCTATATTCCGGACATCGGTTCGCAGAACGAGCAGCTGCGTTCCCAGGCCCGGCGCCAGGCCATCAACGCCAGGGTGCAGGGCAGCGCCGCCGACGTGATCAAGATCGCCATGCTGCGCGCGGCTTCCGACCCGGAACTGCGGCAGTTGGACGCGCGGCTGCTGCTGCAGATTCACGACGAACTGGTGCTGGAAGTTCCGGAAGAGGCGGCCCGCGCCGCCGGCGAACGCCTGGCCGCCGTCATGGCCGCGGTGCAGCCCGGCGGGGCGCCCTTGCGAACGCCGCTGCTGGTGGACTGGGGGGTCGGCGGGAACTGGGCGGCGGCGCACTGAAAGCGGGAGGCTGTTCGGCGGATCCTCCGGCGCCGGAGAGGCCGCGCCCTTCGGAAAACCCCGGACAAGCGCCCGGCATGAAAAGACGCGGAGCGCCCGCGGACGGAGGTCTCCGTCCGCGGGCGCGCCATGCGCGGGCAATGCCCGCTCTATGCCCTGCGCACCAGCTGCAGCATTTCCCGGGCGTCATCCGGCGTGGCGACGGGGCGTTCGAATTCCTCGGCGAAGCGCACCGCGCGCCTGACGAATTCCGCGTTGCTTCTGGCCAGCTGGCCCTTGCGGTAATAGATGTTGTCCTCAAGCCCGACGCGGATGTGCCCGCCCATGGCGATGGCCGCGGTCATGATGGGCAGATGGAAGCGTCCCACGCCCAGGGCCGACCACAAAGAACCCGCCGGAAGCGAATCCACCAGAAAGGCCAGGCCGCGCACGGTGGCGGGCATGCCGCCGGGCACGCCGAGCACGAACTGGAACCAGTAGGGCGGGTCGATCAGGCCCTTTTTCGCGATGCGCATGGCGTTTTCAATGAACCCGGCGTCAAAGACCTCGATTTCCGGACGGATCCGGTTGGCCTTCAGCTCCGTGGCCAGAAATTCGAGAAAATGGGGCGGGTTCAGGAACAGCTCGTCTCCGAAGTTCATGGATCCGGAGTCAAAGGAGCAGATTTCGGCCTTGTTGCCCACGGCGGGCCGGGCCCGGTCCGCGTCGGTGATGCCGTGCGCGCCGGAACTGGTGATGTTGATCACCACCGGGCAGTTGCGCCGCCGGATCAGGTTCACCGCTTCCTCGTACCGGGCATACTCCATGGTGCCGTTGCCCTCGTCGTCCCTGGCGTGCAGATGCACGATGGCCGCGCCGGCCTCGTAGGCGGCGACGGCCTCGTCCGCCACGTGGGCGGGCTTCACCGGAATGTGGGGCGAGGCGGAAACGGGCGTGTCGTTGCCGGACAGGGCGGCGCTGATGATGATCTTGCTGCTCACGATGCTTCCTCCGGTTTGCCGGCCATCATCCGGGCTGCCGCGCGGGGTCGGGTTCCCCGTATTTCGCCGGGTCGGCGCCGGCGCCCGCAACGGCCACGCAGCGGGCGCGCAGCGGGCGGTCCATGGATTGCCGGGTTCCGCCGTCCGCCCGCATCACGGCACCATGGGGGCAAGCTGCAGGCCGGTTTCCGGCGGCAGGCCGCACATGATGTTGGCGTTGGCGATGGCCTGGCCCGACGCGCCCCGGCACAGGTTGTCGATGGCGGACAGGATGATCAGGCGGCCTGTCCGGTTGTCGTGGGCCATGGCGATGTCGCAGAACATGGTGCCGCGCACGTTGCGCAGTTCCGGCAACTGGCCCTGGGGCAGCACCCGCACGAAGGCGTGGGGTTCGTAATACGCGGCGTAGGCCGCGTGGATTTTTTCCGGGCTGCTTGATTTGGCCGGCCGGGTATAGATGGTGGACAAAATCCCCCGGTTGACGGGCAACAGATGCGTGTTGAAAGACACCACCACATCCCGGCCCGCGATCAGGCCGAGTTCCTGCTCGATCTCCGGGGTGTGCCGGTGTTTGGTCAGATTGTAGGCCCGGAAACTGTCCGCCACCTCGCAGAAGAGCGAACCCACGGAAGGGTTGCGCCCCGCGCCCGAAACGCCCGATTTGGCGTCGATCACGATGTCGTCGGGGTCGATGAGCCTGTGCTTGAGGGCCGGCGCCAGGGCCAGAATGGCGGACGTGGGATAGCATCCGGGGTTGGCGACCATGTCCGCTTTGGCAATGGCGGCGGCGTGCAGTTCCGGAAGGCCGTACACGGCCTCGGCCAGCACCTTCGGCTGGGTGTGCTCGCTTTTGTACCACCGGGCGAAGACGGCGGCGTCGCGCAGCCGGTAATCGGCGGACAGGTCCACCACCTTCAGGTTTTTGGCCCGCAGGGCGGCGGCCGTTTCCATGGCCGCGCCGTGGGGCACGGCCAGAAAGACCAGATCGCAGGCTTTCGCCAGGTCGTCCGGGTCGGGCATGGATATGGTCAGATCGCCGGAGGCGAAACCCTGCAGAAACGGGTAGACCTCGCGCAGGCGCTTGCCCGCCTCGGACCGGGAGGTGGCCCGGACCAGCGTGATGGCGGGATGGTTTTCCAGCAGCCGGGTCAGTTCCATGCCCGTATATCCGGTGACGCCCACAAGGCCGGCTTTGATCCGTTTCATACGCTTCACTTCGCTTTCATGACGTATTTCATGCGCAGTTCATACAAAAGGTCATTCATCATCCGTTCTTCGTCCTCGTCAAGACTGCACCGGGTCTTGTCGCGCAGCATATTCAGAACGTCAATGGTGTGTTTGGCCATCAGAAGATTCTGCTGCATTGTTCCGGATTCCGGCTCCGGAACCTCGCCCAGCTGCACCAGGGCGGACGAGGCCAGGGACAGGATGAAGGTGGTGAAGGTCACCTGGGGCATGCATTTGCCGGCCCTGGCGTCGCTTTCGGAACATTCCGGGGCAGCTTCTTCGGGGTTGCGGCTTTCAGGGCTGTCCATGTGCTGATCCTCCGTCTGTACGGAAAGTAACGCGTTTGTTCTCCGGGTCAAGGGAAGGGGCGGCCTCAAAAGGGCAGGGGGCCTTCCAGCGCCTTTTCATGGGCGGCAAGCGCCTGTTCCAGATAGTCGCGGCAGCCCGTGTGCCCGCCAAGGGCGGTGAACGAGGCGGCCAGGGCGTAAAGGCCCGCGGCGATATCCGCCCAGTCCACCCAGCCCATATGGCCGATGCGGATGGACGAGTCTTTCAGCCGTCCCATTCCCGCGGCCATGATCACGCCGTAGCGCTCCGCCGCGTGGGCCAGCAGCGGCCCGGACGCGATGCCCGACGGCAGAATCAGGCTGGTCAGGCCCCAGGTATAGTGCTCTTTGGCCAGCAACTCGAAACCCAGGGCCGTGATCCCGGCGCGGGCCATGGCCGTCAGGGCCCACTGCTTGCGGTAGACGTTTTCAAGGCCGGTTTCGGCGAACATGGCCAGGCTTTCGCGCAACCCGTACAGCAGGCCCACGGCCGGGGTAAAGGCGGTCTGGGCGTCGGCCAGATTGTCGCGCTCGGCGGTCAGCGAAAAATAGAAATCGCGGCAGGGCAGGCTTTCCGCTTTTTTCCAGGCTTTTTCCGACAGCGCGATGAACGAGAGGCCCGGCGGCAGCATAAGGCCCTTTTGCGACCCGGTCAGCAGGCAGTCGATGCCCCATCTGTCCATGGGGCAGGGGCTGACGGACACCGAAGACACCCCGTCGGCCACCAGCAGCACGTCGCGCTGGCGGGCGACGGCCGCAAGCTCTTTGACCGGGTGCAGCGCGCCGGTGGATGTTTCGGACACCTGCAGCAGCACGCCCGCGGCTTCCGGATGGCCGGCCAGGGCCTTTTCCAGGTCCGCCGGCCGCAGGGCCCGGCCCCATTCCACGGGCAGGGGAATGACGGCGACATCCAGGCTTTTGCATATCTGCGTCCAGCGTTCGCCGAACCTGCCGCCTTCGACCACGACGGCGGTTTCGCCGGGGGCGAAAAGGTTGGCCACGGCGGCGGTCATGGCCCCGGTGCCGGAAGCGGTGAGGGTAAGCACCGGGCCGGCCGTTCCGAACAGGCTTTTCAGCCCCGCCTGTATCTCGCGGAACAGGGCGGCGAATTCCGGTGTGCGGTGATGGGTCATGTCGCGGGCCATGGCCAGGCGGACGCGCTCGGGCAGCGGGGTCGGGCCGGGGGTCAGCATGCGGGGCTTGTTGCGCATAGGTGCATTCCTTGTCTGTCTGGCGGCGGGACGAAAAAAAGCTGCGCGTCCGCCGGCGTTGTTTCTGTCTATCGGAAAGTGCTGGGCAAAACAAGGCGATGGTGGATCGTCCGGCGGCACTGTTCATCTGTCCGGAGATCCGGACAGTTTTTTGTCCGGATCTCCGGACAGTTTGCCTGCCGATATGCTTTTTTATTCTTACGATTATGAATTCTTCCGATAAATTGTGGGCAGTTCCGGCCTGGGCACGCATATTGCTATTATTTGAGAAAAATTTCTCAAAAACCACCGGAAGGAGAGACCATGAAAAGTATCGCCGAGCTTCTGGCCGCCGCCCGCAAGGCGCAGGAACAAGCGGCCGCATATTCCCAGGAGCGGATTGATGACGTGTGCCTGTCCGTGGGCTGGGAAGTGTACAACGACCACAACATCGACATTCTCGCGCGCATGGCTGTCGAAGAGACGGGCTACGGCAATTACGAAAGCAAGGTCACCAAGCACAAGCGCAAGATAGGCGGGGTGCTGCACGATATCATCGGCGCGAAGACGGTGGGCTGCATCGAATGCAACGAAGCCACGGGCATTTCCAAATACGCGAAGCCCGTCGGCGTCGTCTGCGCCATTCTTCCCGCCACGAACCCCACGGCCACGGCGGGCGGCAAGGCTCTTTCCATTCTGAAAGGCCGCAACGCGGTCATTTTCAAGGCCAGCTCCCGCGCGGCCGAATGCACGGCCAAAGCCGTCGGGATGATGCGCCGGGGCCTTGAACGGGTGGGCGCGCCCGTGGACCTGATCCAGATCATGGAGCAGCCGGAACGCGAGGCCATCGCGGAACTGATGGCCAAAAGCGATCTTATCGTGGCCACCGGCAGCGGCGCTCTGGTCAAGGCGGCGTATTCCAGCGGAAAACCGGCTTACGGCGTGGGCCAGGGCAATGCCGTGGCCATCGTCGCCGAGGACGCCGACCTGGCGGACGCGGCGCAGAAAATTCACGGCAGCAAAGTCTTTGACTACGCCACGTCCTGCTCGTCCGAAAACGCCATCATCGTGCTGGAGCCGGTCCATGACGCGCTGATGAAAGCTTTCGCCGCGCTGGGCGCCCACATCTGCACGCCGGACGAAGCGGCCGGGCTGAAAGGGCACATGTGGAAACCGGGCAAAAAGGGCGCCGTCCTGAACGGCGACATCATCGCCAAATCCGCCCTGGTCATCGCCGAGGGCGCGGGGCTCAAGGTCGCTCCGGATACCACGCTGCTGCTGGTGGAAAGCGCGGAAGATCCGGCCGTCGACCAGTTCGCGGACGAGAAAATTTCGCCCGTGCTTACGGTGTACACGGCGAAAACCATGGACGCGGCCGTCGCCATGCTGAAAATCCTGACTTCCCGCGTGGGTCCGGGGCATTCCTGCGGCATCCACACGTTCAAACGCGAATACATCGAGCGGCTGGGCAACGAAATGCGCACCAGCCGCATCACCGTGCGCCAGCCCATGTCGGCGGCCAACGGCGGGCACGCGTTCAACCGCATGCCGTCGACGGCCACGCTGGGCTGCGGCACCTGGGGCGGCAATATCACGACGGAAAACATCCATTACAAGCATTTTCTGAACATCACCTGGGTCAATGAGCCGGTGTCGCCGTGGACGCTCACGGACGAAGACATCTGGGGCGGATTCTGGAAGAAGTATGCACAAGAGCCAACCAAAGGACGTCGCTGATGAAACTTTTTGAATACCAGGCGAAAGAAGCCTTTGCCGAGGCCGGGATACCCGTCCCCAAAGGCGTGCTGGCCACGACGGTGGATGAGGTGAAGGCCGCGGTCGCCGCCATCGGCGCGCCCTGCGTGCTCAAATCGCAGGTGCTGAGCGGCGGGCGCGGCAAAGCCGGGCTGATCCAGGTGGCGAAGTCCCCCGGGGAAGCCGGGGAAAAGGCGGCCGCCCTGTTCGCGTCCCCTCACGGCGTGCGCAAGCTGCTGGTGGAAGAAGCCGTGGACATCGCCCGCGAGTTGTACCTTTCGCTGACGCTTGATCCGGTGGAGGCCGTGGCCATGTTCATCGCCTGCGCGGAAGGGGGCGTGGACATCGAAACCCTGGCCAGCGAGCAGCCGGACAAGATCGTGACCGTGAAGGTGAATATGGACTGGGGGCTGATGCCGCACCATCTGCGCGAGATCACCTTCGGGCTGGGCCTTGGGGATGAAGAAGCCAAAGCCGTGTCCGCCATCGCCGGAAACCTGTTCTCCGTGTTCCGCAAAACCGGCGCCGAACTGGCGGAAATCAACCCGCTGTTCATCGCCAAAAGCGGGGCGGTGCTGGCCGGGGACGGCAAGCTGATCATCGACGACAACGCGGGCGGCGTGCGGGCCAGGTACCCGTACGCGCCGGAGTATTTCGACACCCAGACCGAATATGAGGCGGCGCTCGAGGGCATACCGTATCTGCAGTTCGACGGCGACATCGCCCTGATGTGCGCCGGCGCCGGGCTGACCACCACGGTGTACGACCTGATCCACTATGCGGGCGGCACCGTCGCCAACTATCTGGAATTCGGCGGCCCCAACTATACCAAGGCGTTGCAGGCCATGCAGCTGTGCCTGAAAAATCCCAGCAAGGTCATCCTGGTGGTCACCTTCGGCACCATAGCCCGGGCGGACGTGATGGCGAACGGCCTTGTGGAGGCCATCAAGGCCCTGAAACCCGCGGTGCCCATCGTCACCTGCATCCGCGGCACCAACGAGGAAGAGGCGTTCAGGATCCTGCGCGCCGCCGGGCTTGATCCCCTGTATGAAACCGAAGACGCGGTGCAGCGCGCTGTTGATATCGCCGCCGGGAGGGTGTCCGCATGAGCATTTTCATCGACGGAACGACGCGGGTTGAAGTCCAGGGGGCCACGGGCAAGGAAGGCAGCTACTGGATGAAGCATATGGTGGAGATGGGCACGAAGGTCGTCTTCGGCGTGACCCCCGGCAAGGAGGGGCAGGCCGTGGAAGGCGTGCCCATTTACTCTTCCGTCCAGCGCGGCGTGAAAAAGCACCCCGCCGATCTGGCCATGCTGTTCGTGCCCCCGCGCTTCACCAAAGACGCGGTGTTCGAGGCGCTGGACGCGGGCATCAAAAAAATCGTCACTGCGGCAGAAGGCATTCCCCTGCACGAACTGGCGCAGATCCGCCGGGCGGCCCTGTCCTGCGGGGCGATGGTCATCGGCGGCAACACCTCGGGCATCGTTTCGCCGGGCAAGGCCATGGCCGGGTTCATCCCGTACTGGATCGAGCGCGTTTACAAGCCCGGATCCATCGGAGTCATGACCCGCAGCGGGTCCCTGACCAACGAAGTCACGGCGGAGATCGTGAAGAGCGGATTCGGCGTATCCACCCTGATCGGGGTGGGGGGCGACTCCATCCCCGGCACCCGTTTCGCCGAACTTCTTCCCCTGTACGAAGCCGACCCTGAAACCCGCGCCGTGGCCATCATCGGCGAGTTGGGCGGGTCGATGGAAGAGGAAGTGGCGGAGGCCATGGAAGCGAAAATATTCACCAAGCCCCTGGTGGCTTTCATCGGCGGGCGCACCGCGCCGGAAGGCAAACGCATGGGGCACGCCGGGGCCATCGTTTCCGGAGGGCGCGGCACGGTCAAAGGCAAAGTCGCCGCGCTGACCAGGGCCGGCGCCCTGACGGCCGCCAAGCCCAGCGAAATGGGCCCGCTGCTGAAAAAAGCCGTGGAGTGCTGACGGATTCGCCCGCACGCCGTGAAAAAACGCGGCGGAACCGTAAAAACCGCGGGCGGCAAGGTATCGGCAATGCAAGCGAACATCTCAAGTAATGGGAGTAGCTATGCTTGAAACCCTATCCTATTTAACCTTTTTGGCCGACCCGTACGTGCTGCTCGTCATGGTGCTGGGCACTCTGGCCGGCATTTTCCTGGGCGCCATGCCGGGCGTCAGCCCGACCATGGCCGTGGCCCTGCTGGTGCCCATGACCTTTTACATGGATCCGCGCACCGGGCTCATCCTGTTGGGGACGGTGTATTCCAGCGCCGTGGCCGGGGGCGGCATCACGGCCATTCTGATCAACGTTCCCGGCGCGCCGGCCTCAATCGCCACCACGATCGACGGCTACCCCATGGCCAAGAACGGACAGGCCTGGGAAGCCCTGTGCATCACCTTCTGGTACTCCATGATCGGCGGGATCGTGGGCGTGCTGGGCATGATCTGGTTCGCTCCCATTCTGGCGAAATTCGCCATGAACTTCGGTCCCGCCCAGATTTTCTGGGTGACCGTTTTCGGCATCACCATCATTGCCGGCCTTTCCGGCGGCCAGATTCTCAAGGGGCTCTTTGCCGGGCTGTTCGGCATGCTGATGAGCTGCATCGGCTACAGCCCCATGCTGGGCGAACCCCGCTATGTCTTTCATGACTGCCTGACCAGCGGCATCGCCATTGTGCCGGTGCTGGTGGGCATGTTCGCCATTCCGCAGGTGCTCGACCTTGCCGAAAACCTGCACAACCTTTCGGGCGAAAACCGCCTGCGGCTGATGGAGCAGGCCAGATCGGGCGGCGCGCGGCCCAGAGGCACTCTGCTGAAAGTCATCCTCAACATCCGGCATTGGTGGAAGACGACGCTGTGCGGTCTGGGCATCGGACTTGGCATGGGCATCATCCCGGGCGTGGGCGCCAACGTGGTCGGACTGATCGGCTATGATTACGCCAAAAAGCTGTCCGACAACCCGGGCAGTTGGGGCAAGGGCGAGCCCCAGGGCGTGGTGGCGTCGGAAACCACCAACAACACCACGGTGGGTCCGGCCCTGATCCCCCTGCTTACCCTGGGCGTTCCCGGCAGCCCCACCGCGGCGGCGCTTCTGGGCGGACTGCTTATCCACGGACTTTTCCCCGGCCCGGACCTGTTCACCAAACACCGCGAAATCACCCTGACCTTCATGGCCGGCCTGCTGGCGGCTCAAGTATTCATGTGCGCCGGCGGCCTGCTCATTTCCCGCTATTCCCAGCACATCACCAAGGTTCCCGCGCTCATCATGATCGCCGCCGTTTCCGTCTGCGCCGTGGTAGGCGCTTACGGCGTCCAGAACAGCATGGACGACGTGATCATCATGCTGGGCCTGGGGTTGATGACCTTCGCGCTGCTCAAGCTGAACTTTCCCGTGGCGCCGATGGTGCTGGGCGTGGTCCTCGGGCCCATCGCCGAGGAAAACTTTCTGCGCGGCAAACTTATCGCGGAGGCCGGCGACGGGATGTTCCAGTTCTTTTTCACCGGCGGCCTCAATATGGTCTTTATCGCCATCTGCGCTCTGTCCATTCTCTGGGGCGCCGTTGCGGAGTACCGCGGCCATAAAAGAAGAAACGGCATGCCCGTGGCCCCGGCGGAGGTGATGCCATGAGCGGCAGAATGAAAGAGTACCTTTCCGTCGCGGTCATGTTCGCCCTGACCGGCTTTTTCTTCCTCCTGACGCCGTCGGAGGTGGCATCCGGGGGATCCATTTTCCCCAAGGTCATTATGGCGCTGCTGCTCGGCCTCACGGTGCTGAAACTGGCCACCGAGCTTCTGCATCCGAAGTCCGGAGCGGCCGCGAAAAAAGCGGACAAAGCGGCACAGGCCAACCGGCCGCGGTTCTGGTTCATTCTGGGATCCATCATTGTCTATATCTTCGCGGTGGACTCTGTCGGCTTCTACGTTTCGAGCTTCGTCTTCTTTTTCGGCCTCACCGTGGCCGTGCAGTATGAAAAGCGCACCCCGCGCGGCCTTGCCGTGCGTTTCGTCGTGGTGACCTGCTTTATGCTTTTCCTCTATGTTCTGTTCACAAAAGTGCTTATGGCGCAGTTGCCCAAAGGTATGCTGTTCTGATGGAACCAAACGAACTATCCTGAGGAGAACGGTATGAAGAAATTTGCTCTGCTTGCCTGCCTCGCGCTTGTTTTTTCAGCGGCCGCCGCCTTCGCCGCCGGTCCGGGCGGATATCCCGGCACCCCCATCAGCCTGGTGGTCTGCTATTCCGCCGGCGCGGCAACCGACTTTCAGGCCCGCATCGTCAGCATGCCCAGCGGCAACGACAAGTATTTCGGCCAGCCCATCGTCATTCTGAACAAGGCCGGAGCCGGCGGCATGACCGGATGGAACTGGATGACGGAAAAAGCCGGCAAGGACGGCCTGACCATGACCGCCTACAATCTGCCCCACCTGGTGGCGCAGGCCCTGGTGCAGAAACCCAAGTTCACCGTGGAATCCTTTGAGCCTCTCGCCAACTGGGGTTCCGACCCGGCGGTGCTGGTGGTGGGCATCGACAGCCCGTACAAGACTGTGGATGACCTGGTGAAATTCGCCAAGGCCAATCCCAAAAAACTGACCATGAACGGCGCGGGCCTCTATGTGGGGCACCACATCGCCACCCTGCAGCTGCAAAAAGCCGCCAAAATCGAGGTGACCTACGTGCCGGAACAGGGCGCGGCCGACGCCCTGAGCTCCCTGTATTCCAAGACGATCATGTCCGGTTTCACGAATCTGGCCGACGCCTACCGCGCCCAGGACCGCCTGCGCATTCTCGCCATCGCCGACCTGAAGCGCCACGACTTCCTGCCCGATGTCCCCACCTTCAAGGAACTGGGCTATGCCATCGACAACGCCAGCGTGAACTACCGCGGATTCGCCTTTCCGGCGGGCGTGCCCAAAGAGATCATCGAGTACGCGGCCAAGGTGGTGCCGGCCATGTTCAACGACCCCATGGTGGTCAGGAAAATGAACGAGAGCGGCAGCCCGCTGAACATCATGTCCCGCGAGGAGGTGCAGAAGCTTTTCGCCCACCAGAAGGCCGTGCTGACGGAATTGCTGGTTACCAAGAAATAGCGTCTGGTTCTCCGGGACTTTTCGCGTTCCTTCTGCTTGACGGCAAACCCCGCAACGCCGGGGTTTGCCGAGGCCCGCCCGCTCCGGCGTTTTCCGGCGGCAGTGAATGCCGCCCGCGCGGAGCGCCCTCCGGATTGTTCGGAGCGGTTCAACCGTGAGAGAATTGAACTGCTCCGCCGCCTCCACTTGAATGTTCCGGGGAATTCTGCAAGACTACGCCACCGTTGAATGTTCCGGAAAATTCTGCAAGACTGCGCCACCGCCAGCTTTTTTCAGGAAGCGACCTCATGCCGGAAGAGACGACGATATTCACCGACCAGGCCGAATTCCTCAGGCTCATCCTCAACAGTCTCACCACGGGCGTCTATGTCTGCGACAGCAGGTGCATCGTCCGCTTTATCAACGACGCCTATGCCGGGTATCTGAAGCGCGCCCCCGAGGAGGTTCTCGGGCGGCCCATCACGGATTTCATCCCCGATTCCCGCGCGCCTTTCGTCACTTCCACCGGCCTTGCGGAAATGGGCGACCTGCGGACGTTCAAACAGCCCGAAGGCGACCGGATCATTGTGGTCAACCGTTTGCCCTTCAAGCATGGCAGCCGGGTTCTCGGCATGCTGTCGCAAACCCTGTTCGGATCGCTGGAAGAATTGAATCTTGTCAACAAACGCGTTGAATACCTGGATAAAAAAGTTGATTCTTATGCCCGCCGCATGAAAAGCGCCCTTTCGCCGCGCTATACCCTGGCCTCCATACTGGGGGAGAGCAAGGCGGCCGTCCAGTTCCGCGAACGCCTGGTGCGGTACGCGCGCACGGAACTTCCCGCGCTCGTTTCCGGCGCCACGGGAACGGGCAAAGAACTGGCCGCCAGCGCGCTGCACTGTGAAAGCCCGCGCCGGGAAGGCCCTTTTGTCAGCATCAACTGCGCGGCCGTGCCCAAAGACCTGTTCGAATCGGAATTGTTCGGCTACGTTGCCGGGGCTTTTTCCGGCGCGCACAAGGACGGCAAGGTGGGCCAGATCGAACTGGCCGACCGGGGCACGCTGTTTCTCGACGAAATAGGCGACACGCCCCTGCCCGCTCAAGCCAAACTGTTGCGCGTTCTGGAAGACCGCACCCTGTACCGCCTGGGTTCCACCCAGCCGCGCACGGTGGATTTCCGGCTCATCGCGGCGACCAACCGCGACCTTGAAGCCATGATCGCCGAAGGAACGTTCCGCGAGGATCTCTATTACCGGATCAGCTCGCTTGTGCTGCACGTGCCCCCTTTGCGCGACCGCCGCGAGGACATTCCCCTGCTTGCGCGGCATATCCTGCAACGCATGGGCCGGGAGAGCGTCCGGATCACCGGGAGCGCGCTGCAGGCGCTTTCCCTGTATTGCTGGCCCGGCAACGTGCGGGAGTTGCGCAACGTCATCATCAGCGCCCTGAGCCTGTGCCGCGACAATCTTATCGACATGGGCGACCTGCCGCCCAAAATCCTCGCGGATTTCGGGACCTGCCCGCCCGCGCCCGCCGGGCAGGACCTTGTCGACCTGCACGCCATGCTGGCGAGCAACGAATTGCGCCTGATTATCCTGACCCTGCAGGAACTGGGCTGGAACGTGTCCCGCGCCGCCCGCAAACTGGGCATCGCCAGGGCCACCCTGTATGAAAAGTTGAAAAAATACGGCATCACCAGAGAAAACTGCTCGCGTCTGGCCCGCCCGGAGGAAAAGGCGGGCTGATCCCGCCGCGGAAGGGTCTTTTCAGGCTCCGGGTTCGAGAGAATCCGCTTCGCGTTTTTCTCTTCGCCGATGCGGGCCGGGCGCAAAACATTCTTTTCCCGGACGGGCGCGGGCCGGAGCGGCCCGGCCTTCCGGCGCGGCGCGCAGGCGCCGGGGCGTTTTCACGGTGAAAACGCTTACGGCCGCGGCGGGAAAAGATCCGTGAACCGCGGGGCCGTGAAAGCGTCGGTGCCGCTTCCCTTCATCCACAGCCTGATTTCGGGCCGGCCTTCCGGCGGGATGCTGACGGCGAAGACGGCCAGGGTGCGGGCCTTGCCCGGCGCGGACCCGGCGCGGAAGATGCTGTTGTCCGGCCCGTCGCGGGTGTCGCCGGCAAAGGTCAGGAACTGTTCCAGGGTATGGGGTTTCTGCGCTTCCCGCAGCAGGCTTCTGATCCTTTCCAGGCGCTTTTTGCTGCTCTCTCCGATTTTGGTGTTGAACGTGCGCGTGGCCGGGGCCAGATAGTGGTTGGTATGGGCAAGAACCCCATCGTTTTTTTTGTGCACCACCGTCTTGCCGCCGGGGCCTATTTCCGCCCAGGCCACGGTATGCGCGTCCGCCAGCAGCAGAAAGCGCGGCCCCGTGAACATGGCGGAGGCCAGGTTGGTCGCGCGCAGGGCCTCGTCCACGCTTTTCGAGCCGGTCAGCAGCTGTTCCAGCAGGTGGACGTTAAACCCTCCGGCCAGGCGCAGCTTGCGGGGAATGCTGCCCGCGGTGGCGCTGACCGCGACCAGCCCGGCTTCGTTGATGCCGGCCACCAGGCGGCGGTTCGTCTTTGCCGATTTTTTGGGGGGATTGAGGGCAAAGACGCCGAAATAGCGGTAGCCCACCGGCGGGGTGATCGTTTCGGCAATTTGGGCCTGGTCCTGCCAGTCCCGGTTTTTGACGAGCAGGGTGCCGCCGCCCGCGACGGACGAACCCGCCGCCGCCCACAGAGTGCAGGCGGACGCGTCCGTTGCGGCGAAAAAGAGCAGCAGCGCGGCGGCAATGCAGCGTCTGGCGTATGGGCGGATCATGGTTTCTCCGGGCCGTCTGCCGCGGGAGCTGTTTCCCGGCCCTGTGAATGCCCGCCGTTATAGGCGGACGGGGGCAGGACCAGGCGCGATCCCGGCGGCACGTCGTGGGTGACCCAGGTGTTGCCGCCGATGACCGAGCCCGCGCCGATGGTGATGCGGCCCAGGATGGTGGCCCCGGCGTACACGATCACGTTGTCTTCCAGGATGGGGTGCCGGGGAATGCCTTTGGTCAGGGTGCCGTCGGACTCTTTGGAAAAGGAGAGCGCGCCCAGGGTCACGCCCTGGTACAGGCGGCAGTTGCGGCCGATGACACAGGTTTCGCCGATCACGACCCCGGTGCCGTGGTCGATGAAGAAGTCCTCGCCGATCCGCGCGCCGGGGTGGATGTCGATGCCGGTGGCCGAATGGGCCATTTCCGACAGGATGCGCGGGATGAGCGGCACCCCGATGGCATACAGCTCATGGGCGATGCGCTGGTTGGTCATCACCTGGATGGACGGATAGCAGAAAATGGTTTCCCCCGGCGTTTTGGCGGCCGGGTCGCCTTCGTACGCGGCGCGCACGTCGGTGGCCAGAAGCTCGCGGATGCGGGGAAGTTTTTTTATGAACTCCATGGCCATCTCGCGGCTGACCTTCTCGCAGTTGCCGCATTCGGAGGCGAAATCCGCGCAGGTGAAACAGCCGCCGCGTTTTATCTGCTCCGCCAGGATGCGGTAGACGGAATCGAGATTGGCCGCCATGTGATAGCGCATGGATTCCATCTCTATCCTGGCCGGGCCGTAAAAACCGGGGAACAGCGCCGCGCGCAGCCGGGACATCATCTCTTCCAGGTCGCGCGGGGACGGCATGGGGGTGTCGTGCAGGGTATGGTGCAGGACGGATTCATAGGAATCCGGATGGCACAGAATGTTCACGACCTTTTCCAGATCGGGCATTTTATCCGGAACCAGAGGCCTGGGGGCGGGGGGGCAGTTTTTCATAACGCGTTCTCGCGCGCCGGATGGCGTTCCCCGTGGAAAGAGCGCGGGCCCGGTCGGGAAAACCGTTGCCTGCGCCCCCGGACCGGCCGGTCCGGGGGACATTCTCTATATGCCTATCGGGCCCAGTTGAAAATGAGTTTTTGTTCCGTTTCCGGGTGCAGGCTGAGGTGCACCGGGCAGGTTTCGGCCGCGCGCTCCAGCGACTTTTTCTCCTTGTCGCTGTAATCGCGGTCCGGCATGGTGTAGGTGACCTCGATGCGGGCGATGCGGCGGGGGGGCGTCGGACTCATGACCTTGGTGACTTCCATGGTCGTGCCCGCGATGTCCAGGCCGTGGTTCCGGGCAAAGATGCCCATGATGGTCAGGGCGCAGGCCCCGAGGGAGGTCACGCACAGATCCGTGGGCGAAAACCCCTCGCCCCTGCCCTGGTTGTCCACCGGCGCGTCGGTGACGAGCGTGGCGCCGCTGGCGCAGTGGGTGCTTTCAACCCGCAGGTTGCCCAGATATTTTCCTGTGATGGTGGCCATAAGCTCTCCTTGTCTCGCGCGTTCAGGGAATGCGCCGGAACATGGCTGTTGTTCGCGGTTCGCGCGTCTGCAGTTATTCATGCATACGCCACGGATGGCAGGCTGTCATGCCTGTTTTGCGTATACGCTAAGAGCGTAACATAATATTCTTGTATAATCAAAGTGTTACTATGCCGTTTCTTGACGCGGGGCAGAAAGTGTGCTCAAGAAAACCTGTGCCGCGGTCGCGCCGGACGGCGGCATCGCCGCTTCGGAAGGAGGAAGGGATGGAAGCAATCGGATTTATCGGGCTCGGGATCATGGGGCGGCCCATGTCCAAAAATCTGGTCGGGGCCGGGTTCGCGGTGCTCGGCTATGACGTCGCGCCCGCCAATATGGAAGCCGCCGTCAAAAATGGGGTCGCCGCCGCGAAAAGCGTCGCGGAAGTGGCGTCCCGTTGCGGCATCATCATCGCTATGCTGCCGACCCCGGCCATCTGCCTGGATGTGGCCCTGGGCGGGGGAGGCATCGCGGAACACGCGAAACCGGGAAGCCTGCTGCTGGAAATGAGTTCCCTCTCGCCCATGACGGTCAAGGAAATGCACAGGGGCCTTGCGGCCAAGGGCATTTCCATGATGGACGCCCCGGTTTCCGGAGGGGAGCCCAAAGCGGCCGACGCCACTCTGGCCATCATGCTGGGCGGCGACAAGGCCGATTACGAGCGGGCGCTGCCGGTTCTCAAACCCATGTCCGCCTCCACCATCCTGGTGGGCGGCATCGGCGCGGGGTGCGTGGCGAAGCTGGCCAACCAGATCATGGTGGGCGTGAACATCGCCGCCATGGGCGAGGCCCTGACTCTGGCCGCCAAGGCGGGGGTCGACCCCGGCCTGGTGTTCGACGCCGTCCGGGGGGGCCTGGCCGGGTCCACCGTGCTGGATGCCAAGGGCCCCATGGTGCTGGCGCGCAATTACGAACCCGGCGCGCGCATGGAGATCCACATCAAGGATATGGTGAACATCCTCGATACCGCGCACGCGGTCAGTTCCCCCACCCCCCTGGCCGCGCAGGTCATGGAGATGATGCAGGCCCTGAAAGCCAACGGCATGGGCGACATAGACCACGGCGGAGTGATCCGTTTTTACGAAATGATGGCCGGCGTCGAAGTGAAGCGCGGCAACTAACAGCAGGAGTTCCCTCATGCGCAGCGATATCGTCACCAAGGGCGCGACCCGCGCGCCGCACCGTTCCCTGTTCCACGCCATGGGCTATACGCCGGAAGAGTTGCAAAGACCCCTTATCGGCGTGGTCAACGCCTTCAACGAGGTCATCCCCGGCCATTTCAACCTGAACGACATCGCGGATGCCGCCAAATCCGGCATCACCGCCGCCGGCGGCACGCCGATGGCCTTTCCCGCCATCGGCATTTGCGACGGCATCGCCATGGGCCATGCGGGCATGAAATATCCTTTGCCCAGCCGCGAACTGATCGCGGATTCCATCGAGGCCATGGCCGTGGGGCACGGCTTTGACGGCCTGCTGCTGATCCCCAACTGCGACAAGATCGTGCCGGCCATGCTCATGGCCGCGGCCCGGTTGAATATCCCCGCCGTGGTGGTCAGCGGCGGCCCCATGCTGGCGGGGCGTTTTCAAGGCCGCAGCGTGGACCTGACCGCTATTTTCGAAGCCCCCGGCCTGCTGGCGGCGGGCAAACTGTCCGCCGACGACATGGCGCGGATGGAACAATCCGTGTGCCCCGGCTGCGGGTCCTGCGCCGGGCTGTTCACGGCCAATTCCATGAACTGCCTGACGGAAGCGCTGGGCATGGGCCTGCCGGGCAACGGCACCATCCCTTCCGCCTTTACCGGCGCGCGGCGCATGCTGGCGAAACGCGCCGGCGCGGCCCTGATGGAACTGGTCAGAAAGGACATCAAGCCCCGCGACATTCTGACCAGGGCGGCTTTTGCCAACGCCATCGCCGTGGACATGGCCATCGGCGGATCCTCCAACACGGCCCTGCATCTGCCGGCCATCGCCCAGGAGGCGGGAATCGACCTGTCCCTGGACCAGTTCGAGGAAGCCAGCCGCAAAACCCCCTATATCGTCAAGATGAGCCCGGCCGGCCCGCACCACCTGCAGGATCTGGGCGAAGCCGGCGGCATTTCCGCGGTGATGCGGGAACTGTCCAAACTCGGCGTGATCGACGAAACCGCGCTGACCGTGACCGGCCCCCTGGCGGATCGCCTGAAAACCGCGGAAATATCCCGGCCCGAGGTGATCCGCGGCGTGGACAACCCCCACCGCAAGACCGGGGGCATCGCCGTCCTGCGCGGCAATATCGCCCCGGACTGCGCGGTGGTCAAGGAAAGCGCCGTGTCCGAGGACATGCTGACCTTCACCGGTCCGGCCGTGGTCTTCGATTCCGAAGAGGAAGCCACAAAAGCGCTGCTGGCCGGAAAGGTCAGGGACGGCGACGTGGTGGTCATCCGCTACGAAGGGCCTCAGGGCGGCCCCGGCATGCGCGAGATGCTCAGCCCCACGGCGATCATCGCGGGCATGGGCCTGAGGGTCGCGCTGCTGACCGACGGCCGTTTCAGCGGCGTCACCCGCGGGGCCTGTATCGGCCATATCTGCCCGGAAGCGGCCGAAGGCGGTCCCATCGCTCTGCTGCAAGACGGGGACATGGTGTCCATCGACATCCCCGGCCGGTCGCTTGAGGCCGACATCGGCGAGGCGGAAATGGCGAAGCGCAAGGCCGCCTGGGTCAAGCCCGCGCCGAAAGCGACCGGCGGGTATCTGGCCCGCTATGCGCGCATGGTGCGGTCCGCCAAATACGGGGCTGTGGTGCGGTAAGGCCGCGAACTTCCGCGCGGTCGGCGGCTGGCGAGCCCGGCTGTTCCCGGCTTGCCGGCCGCCTCGACCCGCGGCGGGAAAGAGTGTACCCAAAGCGTTGCGCCTTGCGCAAAGTTCCCCTACCGGGAATGCAGGAGAAACCATGAAGACGTTTTCCATCGCGGTGATGCCCGGCGACGGCATCGGTAAGGAGATCATGCCCCCCTGTCTGGATATCATCCGTCAGGCGGCCGGAAAAACGGGCGGGTTCGCCTGTGAATTCACCATGCTGGAAGCCGGGGCGGAATGGTACCGCAAAACGGGCGAGGACTGCCCCGAAGAAAATTTCCGCAAGGCGGAAGCCGCCGACGCCATCCTGCTGGGGGCCATGGGCCTGCCCGACGTGCGCCTGCCCGACGGCCGCGAAGTCGCGCCGCATCTGGCCATGCGCGAGCGGATGCAGCTTTTCGCCGGCGTGCGGCCGGTGAAGGTGTATCCCGGCATCCCCGCGGTGCTGGCCCATCCCCGCTATGGCGACATCGACTTCATTCTGGTTCGTGAATCCACGGAAGGCCTGTACGCCTCGCGCCTGACGGGCGAGGTGACGGACGATTGCGCCAGGGATACCCTGACCCTGACCCGCAAGGGCTGCGAGCGGCTGTTCGATTTTTCCTTCCGCCTGGCGCGGCGGCGCGGGGAACGGGGCAAACCGGGCCTGCTGACCTGCGTGGACAAGGCCAACGTGCTGCGCTCCTTCGGGTATTTCCGCAAGCTGTTTCACGAACGCGCCGCCCTGTTTCCGGACGTGCGCACCGAATGCTGCCACGTGGACGCCATGGCCATGAACATGGTCAAGCGGCCCTGGGACTTTGACGTGATGGTCACCGAAAACATGTTCGGCGACATCCTGTCCGACCTGGGGGCCGGGGTGATGGGCGGGCTGGGGTTCGCCCCGTCCGCGGACATCGGCGAAAACAACGCCATATTTCAGCCCTGCCACGGTACCGCGCCGGATATCGCGGGCCAGGGCAGGGCCAACCCCGTGGCCATGTTCCTGTCGGCCGCGCTGATGCTGGACTGGCTGGCCGAACGGCACGGAATGCCCCAGGCCGGAGCGGCGGCGGAACTGATCGGGCGCGGCGTGGCCGGGGCTCTGGCTTCCGGCGCGGCCGTGCCGTACGAGTTCGGCGGCTCCGCCGGCACGGAAGCGCTGACAAAAGCCGCCAGCCGTCACATGGACGGCGCGTGACGGCGCGCGGGAGAACCATTCGCAGCAATACGCCCCGGGCGTTTCTTTTCATGCATACCATCCCTGCAAGGAGAGCACCATGAGCACCATGAAGACCATGGACGGCAACACGGCCACAGCGCACATCGCCTACGCGCTCAGCGAAGTGGCGGCGATTTTTCCCATCACCCCCTCGTCGAACATGGCTGAATCCGCCGACGAATGGGCGGCGGAAGGGCGCAAAAACATCTTCGGCCAGGTCGTGCAGGTGCGCGAAATGCAGTCCGAAGGCGGCGCGGCCGGCGCCGTGCACGGATCCCTGGCCGGCGGGGCGCTGACCAGCACCTTCACCGCGTCCCAGGGTCTGCTGCTGATGATCCCCAACATGTACAAAATCGCGGGGGAACTGCTGCCCGGCGTGTTCCACGTGTCCGCCCGCTCCCTGGCCGTGCCCTCGCTGTGCATTTTCGGCGACCACCAGGACGTGATGGCCACCCGCCAGACGGGGTTCGCCCTGCTGGCTTCCGCTTCGGTGCAGGAATGCATGGACCTTGCCCTGGTCGCGCATCTCTCCGCCATTGAAGGCAGCGTGCCCTTCTGCCACTTCTTCGACGGGTTCCGCACCTCGCACGAGGTGTCCAAGATCGACGTCATCGACTACAAGGACATCGCGAAACTGGTGAATCACAAAAAGATCGGGGAGTTCCGGGCCGCGGCCATGGATCCGCGCCATCCCGCCATCCGGGGCACGGTGCAGAACCCGGACATCTATTTCCAGGGCCGCGAACGCAGCGCGCCGTATTACGCGGCGCTGCCCGCCATCGTGGAAAACGAGATGGACAAGGTGGGCAAACTCACCGGCCGTAAATACAAGCCCTTTGACTATTTCGGCCATCCGAAGGCGGAACGGATCATCGTGGCCATGGGTTCCGGCTGCGACACCATCGAGGAAATGGTCAACTACATGGTGGCCAAAGGCGAGAAAGTGGGCCTGGTCAAGGTCCGCCTGTTCCGGCCTTTCTCCGTGGAACACCTGGTCAGGGCGCTGCCCGGGACCGCGCGCCGCATCACCGTTCTGGACCGCACCAAGGAAGCCGGATCGCTGGGCGAGCCTTTATACCTGGACGTCACGGCGGCCCTGGCCGAGGCGGGCCGCCTGCCGCAAGTGCTGCTGGCCGGCCGTTTCGCCCTGGGGTCCAAGGAATTCACCCCGGCCATGGTGAAAGCCGTGTATGACAACATGGCTCTGAAAAAGCCCAGGAACCACTTCACCATCGGCATCAACGACGACGTCAGCCATTCGTCCCTGGCTTACGGCGATCCCGTCGACACGGTGCCGGCCGGCACCGTGCAGTGCAAATTCTTCGGCCTGGGCGCGGACGGCACGGTCGGGGCCAACAAGCAGGCCATCAAAATCATCGGCGACAACACCAAACTGTACGCCCAGGGCTATTTCGCCTACGACTCCAAAAAATCCGGCGGCTTCACCGTCTCGCATCTGCGCTTCGGCACAAAGCCCATCCAGTCCAGCTACCTGATCACTCAGGCCGACTACATCGCCTGCCACAAGGCCGCCTACGTCACCCAGTACGATATTCTGGACGTGGTCAAGGAAGGCGGGACCTTTGTCCTGAACTGCCGCTGGCCGCTGCAGGAGCTGGAAAAAGAGCTGCCCGCGGCCATGAAGAAAACCATTGCCCGCAGGAAGCTCAAATTCTATACCATTGACGCGGAAAAGCTGGCCGCGGAACTGGGCCTGGGCGGCCGCATCAACATGATCATGCAGACGGCCTTCTTCAAGCTGGCCGGGGTGCTGCCCTTCAAGGACGCCATCAAGCTGCTCAAGGATTCCATTAAAAAGACTTACGGCAACAAAGGCGACAAGGTTGTGGGCATGAATGTCGCGGCCGTGGACAGGGCCGTGGACGCCCTGCACGAGGTCGCCTATCCCGCGGCCTGGAAAGACGCCAGAACCGGGGCCGTGGTCGGTTACGCCGGGGACCCGCCGTTCATCAGGGACGTGGTGCGGCCCGTTCTGGCCCAGAAGGGCGACGAACTGCCCGTTTCCGCCTTCCATCCGGCGGCCATCTGGCCCCTGGGCGTCACGGCCCACGAAAAGCGCGGGGTGGCCATCGCCGTGCCCGAATGGATTCCGGAAAACTGCATCCAGTGCAACCAGTGCGCGTACGTCTGCCCGCACGCGGCCATCCGGCCCTATCTGGCGACGGAAAAAGAACTGCAGGGCAAACCCGCGTCTTTTGCCACCCTCAAGGCCATCGGCAAGGAACTGGACGGGCTGCGGTACCGCATGCAGGTGTATGCCCAGGATTGCCTGGGCTGCGGTTCCTGCGCGGAAACCTGTCCGGCGAAAAAGAAAGCCCTGGTCATGAAAAGTCTGGAAAGCCAACTGCCGGACCAGGCGCCCAACCTGGCTTTTGCGGAAAAGCAGATCAGCCTCAAAAACGACCTGATGCCCCGCGACACCCTGAAAGGCTCGCAGTTCCAGCAGCCGCTGCTGGAATTCTCCGCCGCCTGCGCGGGCTGCGGGGAAAGCCCCTACCTCAGGCTGGTCACCCAGCTGTTCGGCGAACGCATGGTGGTGGCCAACGCCACGGGCTGCACTTCGGTCTGGGGCGCGTCCACCCCGTCCATGCCGTACTGCGCGAACAAGGACGGCCACGGCCCGGCCTGGGGCCAGTCCCTGTTTGAAGACGCGGCGGAATTCGGCCTGGGGCTTTTGCTGGCCACCAAGCAGCGCCGGGAAAAGCTGGCGGATATGGTCACGGAGGCCCTGAACGGCAAGGCCGGGGCGGATCTGTCCCCGGATCTGGAAAAGGCCCTCGGGCAATGGCTGGCGGTCAAGGATGAGGGCGACGCCTCCAAAAAAGCCGGGGACGCGGTCATCAAAATCCTGGCCGGCATCAAGGGCAAGAAGGGCATTCTCAAAGAGCTGGCGGCCATGGAAGACCATTGGACCCGCAAATCCAACTGGATCTTCGGCGGGGACGGCTGGGCCTATGACATCGGATACGGCGGCCTGGACCACGTGCTGGCTTCCGGCGAGGACATCAACGTGCTGGTGCTGGATACCGAAGTGTACTCCAACACCGGCGGCCAGTCCTCCAAAGCCAGCCCCACCGGGTCCATCGCCAAGTTCACGGCCGCGGGCAAGCGCGTGGGCAAAAAGGATCTGGGCCGCATGGCCATGAGCTACGGCTTTGTGTACGTGGCTTCCGTGGCCATGGGCGCGAACAAGAACCAGGTGCTGAAAGCCCTCAGGGAAGCGGAGGCCTACAAAGGCCCGTCCCTGGTCATCGCCTACGCCCCCTGCATCAACCACGGCATCCACAAAGGCATGGGCAGGAGCATGGAGGAAAGCCGTCTGGCCGTGGAATCCGGCTACTGGCCGTTGTATCGCTACAACCCGGATCTGGCGGCTCAGGGCAAAACGCCGCTGATTCTTGAATACAAGCAGCCCGACGGCACGCTGCAATCCTTCCTGTCCGGCGAAGTCCGCTACGCGGCGCTGGAAAAGACCAATCCCGCCGACTCCAGAGTGCTGCGCAAGGCGCTGGAAAAGGAATGCCTCGAGCGCTACCTGTCGCTGAAGCAGCTTTCCGAACTGCCGCCGGTCACCCTGAACTTGGCGGATCCCAAGCTGGGCGGCGCGGGCGAAACCGACCAGTGCGTGATCACCGCCACGGCGGAACACTCCCACGACGCGGCTTCCGGCGAAGCCTGCGACGACGGCCGCGCCGGTTTGTCGGCGAAGAAGGGTGGAGTCAGGAAGGCGACGAAGAAAAAGTAAGGGAAGAGTATAGTCGAAACCATCGTGTGAGAGCGGGGCTCCGCCCCGCTCCCCGCAAGGGACCTCCGGCCCCTTGACCCCGGAATAGGGTGTTCTGCAGCCTCCGGAGACGTGGATGCGTCTTCGGGCCTTTGGTTGCAATGTGCCGGCCCGCCCGCAGGCCGTGGGCAGACGGAAAAGAAGCAGTCCCCGGCGGTCGGAACCGCCGGGGAGTTGCCGGCCATGGTTTCGAACCCTCATGGCGGGGCCTGCGCGCCGCAACGTGGACTTCAGGGTGTGTTTATTGCTTTCATCCGCCGCCAGAGCGTGCTTTTGCTCATGCCGAGCGCCTTGGCGGCCAGGGGGCGGTTATTGCCGCATTCCGCGAGGGTTTTCCGGATCAACAGCGCTTCCTGGTCCTTGATGGTTTGCGGCGCTGCGGCATCGGGATATTTTTCTTTCAACCGCAACGCTTCCGCCATATCGTCGCGGCTGACCGCAGTGTTTTCCAGGCCGATGACGATCCGCTCCACCACATTGCGGAGCTCTCTGACGTTTCCCGGCCAGTTGTAAGATTCGGCGAGGGCCACGGCTTCCGGCTCAAGCCGCGGCCGGACGGCGTTCGCTTTTCGCGTCAGGAGGTCGACGTAATATTCAAGCAGGGGACGAATGTCTCCTTTACGTCGCCTCAGCGGCGGAATGGCCACTTCCAGGACATTCAACCGGTAAAAGAGATCCCGGCGGAACAAACCGGCGTCGCACATCGCGCTGAGGTCCGCGTGCGACGCGCAGATAATGCGAACATCCACCGGGATGACCCGCGTATCCCCCAGCCGGATGATCTGCCGTTCTTCGAGCGTGCGGAGCAGGCGCAGTTGGGCCACGGGCGATATTTCCCCTATTTCGTCCAGAAAGAGCGTGCCCCGGTGCGCCAGTTCGAACGCTCCGATTTTGCCGCCGCGCCGCGCTCCCGTAAACGCGCCTTCCACGTACCCGAACAGTTCGCTTTCCAGCAGGCTTTCCGGCAGGGCTCCGCAGTTTATCGCCACAAACGGCATGGCATTTCTGGCGCTCGCATTGTGGATGCTCTGAGTCAGCAGTTCTTTGCCCGTGCCGCTTTCACCGTACAGCATCACGGTTGAGTCGTTGCGCGCGTATCGGCGACATTTGTCGATGACGCGGCGCATGGCCGGGTCCGTGGTCCGGATATCAGCGAACTGGTACCTGGCTTTTAACCCGGTTTCGACCAATTTCCGCCGCGCCGTCTGCTCGATTTCCCGCAAACGGCTCAGTTCCTCAAGGATGACCACAGTGCCCGAGATCTGTCCGTGCAGGGACACGGGGTACAGGGAACAGTTGTAGTCGGTCGTGTCGATCCGCCGCAGCATGTTGCTGATGGTTTCTCCCTGCAAAACCCGCTCAAAGTGGGTCGCGAATATGGAATGGAGCATGTTGCCCTTGCCGAGCAGCTCCACAAGCGGCCCGGCCATGCGGTTGCAATCGGAAATGGCGCCGTCTTTGTCCGTGATGAAAATGGCGGAGGAGATGGAGTTCAACACGGTCGTCTGGCGTTCCTTCCACTCCTCTTCCCGCGTGATTACGGCAAGCAGGGAATGGGCGTCGCTAAGCGCGTTCTTCACCACGTCGCGCTGCGACCGCATCAGCACCGCCGGAATTCCAAGCCTGTTCGCGCACTCGTAGGCCAACTCGAACCCGATGATGACTTTCGCGCCTTCCCGGTAGGCGGCGAGCACCTGGGCTTCAACCTCTTCTTGGGAAGCAGTCTGGTAGGTTCTCAGTTCCAGCCCGATGGCCGGGGCCAATCTGTCCGCCCTCTGCACAAGGGGGCTGCTGAAACCGACCACGGCGGCGCGGGAGGCGATTTTTTTCGCCGCGGCCAGAGTAACGGCAACTTCGTATTCCGTGATGGGAATGGTGACGATGGGCGTATCCGGAAAGTTCTTGCGCAGCCTGTCCAGCGTCCCGCCGCGGGAAACCAGGATCAGGATGCCGTCCTGCTTCAGCCTGTTTGCCTCCAGCACCGCGCTCTCCAGGTTCGCGAGGATGACCTCGTAAGGGAAATCCACTTCATGCCGGATCTGGACCGCCGTTTGATACAACTCAAGATCCGGCGCAATCACGGCGATTTTGGCGTTTTTCATGGTTTTCCTCAGGGGAAGCGCTTTGCGAGTTTTGCCCGGCGGAAAGAATCTTTCCGGACATCCGCGTGGCATGTGGGCGCAATGGGTTATGAAATAATGATTTCAAATTGAAACAATTAGTCCACAAGTTGGAATTCTTTGTAATTTATTGCTATTTATTGGCAAGAACGGCTGCAGAGCAAAAACATTCATGCGTTTAAAAATTTAACTATAAGTATATTGGTATGTTTTGTTGAATATTTGCATATTTCAAAATGAAATGTCAATAGACTGCCTGGGCAAGCGAGCAGAAGACAATTTTAACATAACATAATAATCTTATAGAATAATTATTGCATGAAACGCCTTGGCAAATTTTTTGCTTCCACACTGGCGGGGCGGACACGATCTCTCTGGCCAAAGGCAATGGAATCTCTTGAGTGGCCTCGCGACGCCAGCGGATCGTATTGTGTTCCGCATCCGCTGAGGTTGAGTCCATTCAGGGAGTCCGGCATGAGGCAGCCCGCGAAAAGAAGCGTTTCTCGCGCGTGCGAGTGGAGCGGATTTCGCGCATCGTTTTTCCGGCAGCCCGGGAGTCGGCTTTTTCTTCCATCCATGGCCTGAGTTTCGCCTTCGCAAGCCCGTGCGGCTCGCGGCGATCGGCGGATAAGACGGCGTCCCGCGCTCCATGTCGGTTTTGGCATCTTTTACATTGAGCGCGGCGCCCTGTGTGACCATGCCGCGCATCCGGGCGGACCGTGGAGAGCTCCCGCGGTTCGGGATATCCCGGAACGGCTTCCGCCCTCGGGATCGTCCGGCGGGATGCGCGCCGCCATTTTCCGGAAATTCCCCTTGGCATATTCCTTTGCAGCCGGCGGCCAGCCGGGGTCTGCCCGCGTATGCGCATGCGCGGCGTGTTTTCGTATCTTGCGAGATTGTTTATAAAAAAGGAGCTATTGCATGAAATTGCAATTGGATTGCATTGATATCAAAGATATCCGGTTCGGCGCGAGAACCTGCGTCAAAGACGGAGTTTTGCATATCAATAAAGAAGAGGCGGAACAATACATCCGCGAAGACCGTCGGATCGCCTCCTGCACGCTTGATATAGCGTACCCCGGAACCGGCACGCGCATTGTCAACGTGGTGGATATCGCCGAACCCCGCTGCAAGGTCACGCCGGAAGGCGCCGATTTTCCGGGCTGGATCGGAAAGATTCAGACCGCCGGCAGCGGCGTCACCCGGGCTTTGAAGGGCATGACCGTGGTCATGACCAACCCGGACAATCTGCGCCAATATCTGGCTTTTTTGGATATGGGCGGCACGATGCACCGCCTGAGCAGGATATCGGTCATGCCGGCCGTTGTGGTCACGCCCAAGCCCGCCCCCGAGCTTAATGACAGGGATTATGAATATTCGCTGCAACGGGCGCTGTTCCGGTTGTGCGTCTATCTGGCCAGGGCCGGCGAGGGGCATCCCGTATCGGAGACCAAGATATATGATCATGAGTTTGCCGACCTGCCGAAAAAATCCCACCTGCCGCGCGTGGCCTACCATTACCAGATGTATGTGCCGCAGTATGACTACAAGGGTATTCCCGAACCCATATACTACAGTTCCAACGTCAAGAACATGCTGCCCACCATCATTCATCCCAACGAGGTGCTGGACGGCGGCGTCGTCGGCTACATCCCCAACAAGGCGTTGAACACGTGGTCGCTGCAGAACCACGGCCTTATCAATTCATTGTACGAGCGCCACGGCAAGGACCTGATCTTTTGCGGCGTCATCGCCGGCTGCGCCCACAACAACCCCCTGGAACGCGAGCGCCGGGCCAACCTTCTCGCCCGTCTGGCAAAAGATGTCCTTCAGGCGGACGGCATCGTGATGACCAAGGTCCACGGGGGCATGGCCCATATGGACCTCGCCTCCAACGGGGAAGCCTGCGAGCGGTTGGGCATAAAAACCGTGGTGCAGGTCGCGGGCGTGGTCAGCACCGGAACCAAGGCGGACAGCGCGCTCTTCAAAAGCGAACTGCTCGACGCCATCTGGTATATGGGCGCGACCATCAGCCGTGTGAAGCTTGAGTTCGACGTGGACAGGGTGCTTGGCGGCACCATGGACAGCGTGATTTTCTCTCCATACAACGACCTGCTGCAGGCCAAGGACAAGGTGCTCTGGGGCGAGGAGTTTTCCTGCAGCGGCATCCACGACCACAGCGGCGGTTCCCGCATAACCGGGGTTGACTGTTGACGGGTACTCCCGCGCATGCGCGGATAAGGTCAAGAAACAGAACGCTGCACGCTGGCGTTTACAGAACAGGAGATACCAATGGTAGCGGGAAAGTTGAAAGCGGTTCATTACATTAATCAGTTCTTCGGACAGATTGGCGGAGAGGAAGCGGCCGACGCGCGTTTTTCCGTCAAGGCCGGGCCCGTGGGACCGGGCCTGCTGCTGCAAAAGGCCCTTGGCGACGATATCGAAATCGTGGCCACCATTATTTGCGGCGACAACTATTTCACATCTCATCTGGCGGAGGCGGCCAAGGAACTGTTAGAACTGGTAAGGCCGTACAAGCCGGACCTGTTCTTCGCGGGACCGGCCTTCAACGCGGGGCGATACGGCATCGCCTGCGGGCAGGCCTGCAAGACTGTCTCGGAAAATCTGAACATACCCGTCTTCACGGGCATGCACGAAGAGAACCCGGGCGTCGAGCTCTACCGGTCCAGCGCGGTGATTCTTAAAACGCCGGACAGCGCCAAGAAAATGGGCGAAGCCATCGACGGCATGATCCGTCTGGCGCGGAACGTGCTTACCGGAAAGCACAGCCACAGGTTCGTGGACGGCCTGGGGCTTGGAACCCCGGAAGAAGACGGCTATTTCCCCATGATGCGCGTGCGCAACATCTTCACCGAGAAGAGCGGGGGCGACAGGGCGCTGGATATGCTGCTGGCGAAAATCCATAAACAGCCCTTTGAAACGGAACAGGGCTACGCGGAATTCGAAGACATCGTTCGCCCGGCTCCGATCAGGGATATCCGCAAGGCCCGCATCGCCATTGTTTCCGACGCCGGTCTGGTGGAAAAGGGCAACAAGGCGGGACTCAAGGGTCGCGCTTCCAATGTGTGGACCAAGTTCAATCTGGACGAGTTCATGTCCCCGGGCAAGACGTCGGCGGATTACTGCATCTCGCACAACGGATACTTCCACGATCAAGTGCTGGCAGACCGGAACCGCATGGTTCCCTATGATATCATGAAGTCGCTGGAGGCATCCGGCAAAGTTGTCCTTCACCGGGACTATTACGCCCTGACGGGCAATGCCAGCGTTGCCAAATGGTGTGAACGCATCGGGCAGGAAATAGCTGAAGACCTCCAGCAGGAGAAAGTTGACGGTGTAATCCTCACATCCACCTGAGGGACGAGCTCCCGTTGCGGTGCAACGGTCGGTTTTCAGATCGAAAAGGCCGGTATCCCTGTTGTGCAGATTACCGCTGTTCCCTCCGCCGCCCAAATGGTCGGCCTGGCTCGTATCCTGATCGGAACGGAAATTCCCAACCCCTTCGGCAACGGCGAACTGCCCAAGGAAAAAGAGCGCGAGCTCCAGACCCAATACGTGCTGCGCGCGCTTGATCTGTTGCAGAGAGACGTGCAGGCCACGACCCTGTTCCCCCTGATGGAAGGGCAGGCGGTATAACGATTGAAGCCGCGCGGGAAACGCTGACGTTTCCCGCGCGGCGGCGCATTGGAAGCCTGTGAACAAAGAAACCGCGAGGATATGGAATGCGTATTGTCGACCTGCGTACGCGGCATTTATTCTGTCCTTTCAAAGAAACCATACACGATTCGGCCAGGGCGGTGGTGGGACGCGACGTTCTGCTGCTTGAAGTGCTCGCCGACAACGGCCTGATCGGGCTGGGTTTTCTGACCGGGCTCGGCGTCGCCCATGGCAGCGAGATCCCGGTCATCAACGCTATTGTCACACAGGCATTGCGGCCCATGCTGCTTGGCGAGGATCCGCGCAACTATAACCGCCTGTGGGAAACGATGTACCGCGGCACGACCCGGTTCGGGCGCAAAGGCGCGGCGGTCCGGGCTATCAGCGGTGTGGACATCGCCTTGTGGGATCTGATCGGCAAGGCCGCGAACATGCCCGTGCACAAGCTTCTTGGCGGGTATGCCGACAAAGTGAAAGTCTATGCCAGCGGCGGGTTTTATACGCAGCGCAACGATGTCGGTGAACTGGTGGAAGAGATGCTTGGCTACGTCGAGCAAGGCTTCCGTTCCGTCAAGATGAAGGTGGGGCGTGACGTGCGCCTTGACGCGGACCGTGTCGGCGCGGTGCGCAAGAGTCTTGGCCAGGATATTGACCTGCTTGTGGATGCCAATGAGGCCTGGGATAGTTCCACGGCCGCGCGCTTTATAGACAGGGTGGCGGAGTATGGCCTTTACTGGCTTGAAGAACCCGTTGCCCCGGACGACATTGACGGCTACATCCGCTTGACGGCGTCGGGCAAGGTGTGCATCGCCGCCGGAGAAAACGAATATGCCCGTTACGGCTTCCGGGATCTCATCCAGAACAAGGCGGTCCATGTCGTCCAGCCGGATGTGACCAGGGTCGGCGGCATTTCCGAGTGGATCAAAGTCGCCGGCATGGCGGCGGCCTGGAATATGCCCTGCGCGACGCACGCCGTGCAGGAAGTGCACATTTCCCTGTCGGCGGCGGTTTCCAACGCGCCGCTGATGGAATATTTTTCGCCGGATCATTACCTGCAGTCCTTCCTTTCCAGGCTCTTTGTGGAGCCGCGGGAACTGCGGGAAGTCCGGGACGGGTACGTGAATGTTCCCCAGGCTCCGGGTCTGGGGCTTGAGCTCAATGCGGAACTTGTCGAACGGTATGCGGTTGGTTCGTAACACCACGCTTTGCGCTTAATGGCCGCTCGGGCGTCACGGCGCGTCATGGTTGTGTTACGGCGGTTTCTTCAGCTTGGTTGCGCGTAACTTTCAACCTCGGGAGTGCTTATGAATGGCAGACGTTTCACCAACAAACTGATGGTTGCCTGCTGCGCGCTGACTTTTGTCCTTGCGCTGTCCGGCGCGGCCCAGGCCGCCGACACCTTTGTGAAGATAGCCACGGGGAACGTGGGCGGCGTGTATTACCCCGTCGGCGTGGGCATGGGGCAGCTTATCCAGAAATCGACGGGTTACATCTCTTCGGCCATGGCCACGGCGGGTTCCGTGGAAAACGTCACTCTGCTGCAGACGGGAGAGGCGCAGCTTGCCATGATCCAGTCCAACGTGGTGGAAGACGCCGTCACCGGAGAGAAGCCCTTCAAACAAAAATACGCCAACCTGCGGGGTGTCACCGCGCTTTGGCCCAATATCCAGCACCTGGTGGTGACCAAGGATATCAAAACCTTCGGCGACCTGAAGGGAAAGCGTTTCGTCGTGGGTGCGGCCCGCGGCGGCACGGAAGTCATCACCTACGCCATGATGGACGCGGCGGGCCTGACATATCGCAACAAAGACAAGAGCAAGAACGACTTTATCCCCGTCTGGCTCGCCTATAACGAAGCCGTGGAAAGCATGAGCAACCGCCAGGCCGAGGGAGGTCTGTTCCAGGCCTTTCCGCCCGGATCCGCCATTTCTGAACTGATGACGGGCGGGGCGTATCACATTCTTCCCATGACCCCGGACTATCTGGCCACGCTGCAGAAAAAATACCCGTATTTCTCCCGGTTCACCCTGCCCGCCAACACCTACCCCAACCAACCCGAACCGGTGGCGCTCTCCGCCTGCCCTGTGCTTTTGGTGACTCTTGAATCCACGCCGGACGATGTGGTCTACACCCTGACAAAGACCATTTTTGAGCATTTGTCGGAATTGTATTCCGTCCACCAGGCGGCCAAGATGATCACAATGGAAACAGCCGGAGACGGCATGAGCATTCCCCTGCACAAGGGAGCGGAGAAGTATCTCAAGGAAAAAGGCATGCTGAAGTAACACGTGGGCCTGTTCTCTCGGAGAAATTTTATGAAATCCAAGCTCCTCTCCCGGTTTGAATCGCTGTGCGCCATAAATACCTCCAAAACCAGGTTGAGCGGGTTTTGGGCGGTGTGCGTCAGTTTGTTGTGCATCGGCATGTCCGTGACCCACCTTTTGTTCAACAGCTACTGGGAGATGGTGTCCATAGACAAACGGGCTTTGCATCTGGCTTTTGTTCTGCTCCTCGTCTTTCTGCTGTTTCCGGCGCGAAAGTCTTCCGGCCCGAAGACGGCGCCGTCCGTTCCGGACATCGCGCTTGCGCTGGCAGGTTCCGGGATGAGCATCTATATGTTTTACATGTATGAAATATTCGCTTTTGAGGGCGAAATGCCGGACACGACGGACCTGGCCCTGGCCTTTGGGGCGATTCTGGTCATGTTCGAAGCCTGTCGCCGTACAACGGGCTGGCCCCTGGTCATTCTGTGCGCCGTTTTTTTTATCTACCCTCTGGTCGGGAACTACGCGCCCGTGGGGCTCAAGATAGCCCCCTTTTCCTTCAACCGGGTCGTGTATCAGATGTTTTATTCCGATAACGGCATATTCGGCATGGTGCTCGGGGTTTCGTCGACGTTTATTTTCATGTTCATTCTTTTCGGATCCTTTCTGGGAGAGACCAAGTCATCGGAATTTTTCAACGACCTCTCGCTGGCCATTGCCGGGCATAAGCCTGGCGGCCCGGCCAAGGTGGCGGTCATCGCCAGCATGATCATGGGAACCATTTCCGGCAGCGCCGTGGCCAACGTGGCGACCACGGGCACCATTACGATTCCCCTGATGAAACGCGTCGGCTATACGCCGCATTTTGCGGGCGGGGTCGAGGCGGTGGCTTCCACGGGCGGCTCCATTATGCCGCCGATCATGGCTTCCGCGGCTTTCATCATGTCCGAAATCCTTGGCGTCCCCTATGTCGTGATAATCAAGGCGGCGCTCATACCGGCCTTGCTGTATTACCTCGCCTTGTGGATCATGCTGGACATCAGGGCGCGCAAGATGAAGCTTTCGGGCCTTCCCCGCGAGCAGTTGCCTAACCTGAAACGGGTTGCGGTGACGCGCGGGCATCTGCTGCTGCCGATTCTTTTTGTCATAGCGATGCTTGTCAGCGGGAGGACGCCGCTGTTCTGCGCGTTTTGGGGCATTATCTTCGCCGTCATCGCCAGTTCGCTGCGCAAGGAGACCCGTTTGTCGACGACCGGTCTCCTGATGGCGCTGCGCGACGGCGCCATCCAGTCCCTCGGTCCCGCCATGGCCTGCGCCATCGTGGGCATCATCGTGGGCGTTTCCGCCATGACGGGGTTCGGGCCTATGATGATCGGCAGCATCATTGAGTTTTCCGGAAGCAATTTGGCGGTCGCCATGGTGCTGACCATGGTGGCCTGTCTCATTCTCGGCATGGGCCTGCCCACGGCCGCCTGCTACATTACCGCCGCCACCATCGCCGCGCCCGCGCTGATCAAACTGGGCGTGCCGCCCATAGCGGCCCACCTTTTCGTGCTCTATTACGCGGTGCTGTCCAGCATCACGCCGCCCGTGGCCCTGGCGTCTTTCACCGCTGCGGGCATTGCCGAAAGCTCGGTCAATAAGGTCTCAGTCGTGGCGCTCAAACTCGGGGCCGCGGGGTTCATCGTGCCCATGATGTTCCTGTATTCTCCAGGCCTTCTCATGGATTTCAGCGGCATGGCCGTTTTCGAAATTCTTCTGATGCTGGTGACCGCCCTGATAGGCATAATGGCCCTGGCCATAGCCATCGAAGGCTATTGCATCATCCCGATCAGCATGTTGGAACAGGTAGGTTTCGCCGCTGTGGCGCTGCTTATGATCAAACCCGGATGGATTACCGATCTTATCGGCGCGGGGCTGCTGGCGCTGCTGTTGCTGCGCATTTTCGCCGTCCGGCGGCGGGTCGCGGCGTATGGCGGCGGCGCGGAAATGCGGGAGGGGAACGCGCCCGTTCCGTAGTTTGCGGCGCCCCGCGTTTTTGCAAAAGGGCGGCGCGTTGGCGGTATGGAGGGCATGGACATTTCGGGGAAGAACGTCGGGCGGCATTATGCCCTGTCGCCATACCCCCGCGGCAGAAAACACGGCAACAGCGGAGCGATCCATGGGCCAGCAGACGATTTACTACCGCCCTCCTTCGGAAGCGGGCAGTTTCATCATCCAAACAAGCCTGGGCTGCGCCCACAATAAATGCCGGTTCTGCAGCATGTACACGCGCACCCGGTTCCGCATCCTGCGCGTTGCGGACATCATTGCAAGCATGGATGCGGATGTCGCTGAACTCGGCGATCTGGCTTCGGCTGTGACCAGCCTGTTCCTGGGCGACGGCAGCGCCATCGTCATGCGCGCGGAACAACTGCTGCGCGTCATGGAACACGCGCACCGCTGTTTCCCGAATCTTGAACGGATTGCCTGCTACGGTGCGGCCCAGCATATCATCCGCAAAACACCGGCGGAATTGCGCGCTTTGCGCGGCCTTGGCCTGCGCCGCATCCACTGCGGGATCGAATCGGGAAACGACGAAATTCTCCGGCGCATCAACAAAGGCTGCACCAGAGCTGACCTGCTGCGGACCGGCGAAGTATTGTTCGACGCGGGCATAGAACTTGACGGGTCCATCATGATCGGCATAGGCGGTTATGCCCTGTCCGACGCCAATGCCCAGGACACGGGCGTCCTGCTGAACGCATGCGCCCCCGCCACGGTGCGCATCCGCACTTTTGTTCCCAAGCTGGGCACCCCCATGGGCGACGAATACCTGCGGGGGGAATTCAAACTGCTGGATCCCCACGCGGCCCTGTTCGAACTGCGCGTGATGGTGAGTTCCCTGGTCTGCGCGACCGAATTGCGCAGCGACCACTGGACCAACTTCGCTCCGGTATTCGGGGTCCTGCCCGGGGACAAAAGGTTGGCTCTGGGCGTCATAGACGAAGCTCTTGCCCGGCCTCCGGAATCTTTCCGCCCCCTGGGCGCCGCCAGGCCTGACGGCGATTGATAGCGTGCATCCACATTCTCAATAGAAATCACGCTACGCAGTTCAAACCATCCCGATCCCCCGGAGACACAGCAGTCGTGTTTTCGGGGGCGCAGCTTGCCGCTCACCACAAGAAAGAAGAACCCCCTGGCGGTCGAAACCGCCGGGGGGTGTCGTTGGTCATGCTATCCCGGTTCCTTGCGGAACATGGATAGTTACAGGCTTAGCGCAGAGCCTTGCCTTCGGTGGAGCCGAGCTTGTAATGCAGCTGGGAGGGCACGAACACGCCCTTGTTGTCGTCGCGGCCCTGCAGCAGGTAAACGGCGGCGGGTTTGCCGTACATGTCCACGGCGATCTTCGACTGGGCGCCGATGAGGGTTTTGGGGCTGCGCAGGCGGTTGATGATCAGGCCGATCTTCATGTCGGGGAAGTCCTGCAGCATGTTCTGGTCGCCCTCGCTGTCGCCGGCCACAAGGGTCGGACCGTAGCCGTACTTGGACACCAGGAAGCGTTCGATGGTCTTCGTCTTGCCCTTGCCCTGGGTCTGGTCATAGCCCTTGCGGAATTCGGTCATGATGCGACCTTTGGAGTCGCGTTCCAGTTCCATGGCCAGAACCTGCTTGTCCGAGTTGTTGTACTTGAATTCCGGATTGGAGGAGATTTCCTTGATCACGTCGACAAAAGAGGCGGAGCACACCCACAAGTCAAAGCCGTTGGCGCGCAGCTTGTGGTACAGGTCCTGCATTTCGGGCACCAGGCGCAGGCCGTTCTTCCAGCTGATGGTCAGGACGCCGGCCTTGCCGGGCAAGGACGCCGGGCTGGTCCACTTCACGGACTGCACCGGCTGCGTCATCTGCCATTCCACCGTCTTCTTGGTCATGTCCCGGATCTGGGCTTCGGTCAGGCCGGTGCCCAGATAGGTCACCCAGGGATAGGAAACCGCGTGGTCAAAGGTGTCGCCGATGGCTTCGTACAGATAGCGCACCTTGGTGATGAAGGCCATGTAGTTGGGGTTTTTCTTGACTTCTTCCAGCGACTTCTTGCCTTTCAGGCCCTTGTAGTTGTTATACAGCCAGGTGTAGCTGGCCACGATGTCCGGGGCGATCTTGTCGATGTTCACCGGCTGGCCGGCGGCGTTGTTGTAATCCTTGGAGAAGTCCTTGTTGCTCAGGCCCATGCGGATGGCCTTGTCGAGCTGTTTCGGCGTCATGCCGAAGACCAGGTTTTCCAGCTGATAGATCAGCGAGGCTTCCTGGATGTCCAGAAAAACGGAGGTGTTGTCCCAGTCAAAGACGGCATAGGGTTTCTTGGCCGGGTTGTAGGTCGGGCTGCTGTTGCCGTACATGGCCAGCATCTTGTCTATCTGCGCCCGGTTGAACGGATCCCAGTTGCCTTTGATCAGCTGTTTCGACGCGGGCAGCTGCGGCACGTCGGCGACGGCGGCCTGTTTCTGCGCGCAGCCCTGCACGGTGAAAACCAGAAGAACCGCTGCCGCCATCAAACCTAATGTATGCCTCATGAGACCACTCCTTTGGGGTTAAGGTTTCCATATATTCTCATTATGCTACCGGCGCGCGGAAAGCAACAGCCGGAAAGGCCGCCCCGCGCGCGATACGCTTACAGCAGGCTGTTGACGACCTGATCGTGCGGCCGCGGTATGACGACCCGCTGCACCAGAAAGCCCTTTTCGCCCGCCGACGCCGCGCCCGCCTCAATGGACGCGTTCACGGCGGCCACGTCGCCGGTCACGACGACATAGCTTTTGCCGCCGATGCCGAAAGCCAGGTGCATGCGGATCGGGGTGACCGAAGCCGCTTTGACCGCCACATCCGCCGCTTCGATGGTCGCCGCCACGCTGTATGTTTCCAGCACGCCCACGGCGTCGACCTTGTCCACCACGGTGCCGCCGCTGATGGCCGGCAGAATGGACGGATGGATGTTGGGGATGACGAAATGGTCCACCACCACTTCCGGCGCGACTTCCAGGCCGGCGGCCACGGATTGGCGCACCGCGGCCACGTCGCCGCCGATCAGGATGATGTATTTGCCCGGGCATATGGTCTTGGCCACCAGCAGGGTCACGTCGGCGGTTTTGGCCATCACGTCCGAAAACTCGATGCCTTTGGCGATGCTGTTGGATTCAATCAAACCGATAGCGTGCACGGTTCGGCTCCTTTTATACGGCGCTCAGGCGGACGGCGTTTTCATCGACGGATTCGACCGTGCCCGCGATGCTGGCATGCACGCGGGCGCCGAGAGCCTTTTCGGGAATATCGGCCACAAGCTGGCCCGGCTCCACCCGGTCGCCGGCTTTCACCACCGGCACGGCGGGCGCGCCGATGTGCTGGCGCAGTTTCAGCGCCACCCGTTGCGGTTTGTGTTCGGTTTCGTCCAGCGGGGCCTTGCGGTTGTATTCGCCAAGGTTCAGCCGGGAGATCAGGCGGGAAATGGGCACCAGACGGTGGGCCGCCATGGGGTCCGCGTCGCGCAATGCGCCGGTGTATTTGGCGCCCTGCTTGCGGAACTCGGCTTTCAGCATCTGGTTCAACCGCATGGGGGATATGTCGACGGGACAGGACCAGGCCTCGCAGACCGCGCATTCCGAGCAGGTCAGAGCGGACAGCAGCACCGACGGCCGGCCGATGTGGTTGTAGTTGACCGAACGCACGATCAGGTGCGGCGGCAGTTCGTGCCCGATCATGTGCCGGGGGCACAGTTCCGTGCACAGGCAGCACTGCTCGCAGACCGTGCGCGCGATGCGCAACTGCACCTGCTGCGGCTGCGTGTGGCGGCGGATCAGAATATGCCCGGACGGCAGCGCGATGATCCCGCCGGTGGTTTTGGTCACCGGTTCCGACAGGTCCGTCAGCAGCTTGCCCATCATCGGGCCGCCGTTGATGTACGCCGGGTCCGGTACGGTCACGCCGCCGGCCAGATCCAGCAATTCGTCGATCGGCGTGCCGACGGGCACGGTCAGCGTGACGGGGCGGCGCACCGCGCCGGCCACCGTCAGCGTGCGCCGCGTGACCGGCCGGTCCTCGTCCACCGCGCGGGCGACGTTGATCAGCGTCTGCACGTTGTTGACCACCACGCCCACATCCAGCGGCAGGCCCGCCGGGGGGATGCGCCGGCCGGTGGTCGCCCAGACGGTGATGAATTCATCGCCCGAAGGGTACACGTCCGGCATGATGTGAATCCGCATGTTCGCGCGCAGGCGCGGGGTCAGCGCTTCGATGGCGTGCTCGTATTTGGCCTTCAGCACGATGACGCCTTCCCGCGCGCCGACGGCCAGCATGCCCAGTTCAAGCCCGCGGACCAGCTGGTCCGCGTATTTTTCGGCCAGTTGCTGGTCCACCTTCAGAAGCGGTTCGCATTCCGCGCCGTTGACCAGAAAGGTGTCCGCCGCGGCCGCGAACTTGACATGCGCGGGAAAGCCCGCGCCGCCGGCGCCGACCACTCCCGCGGCCCGCACCTTGTCCCGTATGGTCTGAGCCTCGCTCATTATTGCTCCTCGGGTTTGCGGTAACGCGATCCAACCTTGTGCAACGCGCCGGATTCGACGCAGGCGTCAAGCTGGGCGCGCAACTGCTCCGCGCCGTCCGGAAAGCGCCTGGCTATTTCGTTCCAGCTGCGCCCTTTCGCCGTCCCGGCGATGAAGGCGAGCGCCCCGTCCACGGCGGCGGGCCTCGGCGTTGCCGCCGTGTCCGCCCCGGCTGCGCCGGCCTCCGGTTTCGCCGCCGCCTGTCCCGCCGCAGCGGCTTTGCCGCCGGAAGGGGCGGAAGCGAGATCCACCACCAGAGTTTCCGTATCCGGGTCCGGCCGGCCGATGACGTGGCTGGAAATCACTTTCCCCACGCGTTCCGCCGCCGCGACCCCTGCGTTGACGGCGGCCCGGCATGCCGCCAGGTCGCCCTCGACCACCACGGTGATCAGGCCGGGGTTTACCTCGTGCTGCCGCAGCAGGCGGACCCGCGCGCTTTTCAGCATGGCGTCGGCGGCTTCGATGCCCGCCACCAGGCCGTACACTTCAACAAAACCGAGAGCGTCGATTGTTTCCACGGCGACTCCAATCAGTTAGGGCAATGACCGTTGCACTGCCGCACACGGGAAAACGCGGAAAGCCGGAAATACGTCTTTCCCCGCATGCGGGAAAGCCAAAGCGCCTGTTCCGGGAAGGCACCCCACGCCGCCCGCCTGCGGGCGGACGCACCACTGCGCCGCGCATCCGCCAGGCATTTTCGCGGTGAAAACGCCTTACAGCATTTTGATCGGCGTCCGGCCCACGTCGAGCACCGCCGAGGTAAACGCGGCGCAGGCCGCCTGGCAGGCCGCCTGGCTGCCGGTCAGGAACGCGCCGGAATAGTTGGTTTCGGACGGCGGCGGGATATAGGTCGCCAGTTCCACTTCCGCGGCTTTGAGCGCGGCGTCGATGCCGAAGGCGGCCTCCAGCGGCGGCGCGATCAGGTACGCCATGGGCGCGCCCAGGGGGATGCCCGCGGTTTTCGACAGATAGCTGCCGGTGCGCGAGATCAGATAGGACAGAAAGGCGGTGTCTTCCTTGTCGTTGGCCCACTGGAAGGCCGGGCCGGAACCGATGGTCGCGATGGCCGCGTCCAGGCCCGCCTTGACTTCGGCGGGGTTCGGGCCGGCCAGCATGATGATGACTTCGCCGGCGTTGGGCGAGCACGAATGCGCCGCGCCCGCGTACAGCGAACGGCCGTATACCACTTCCACCTGCGCCTGTTTGGTGGCTTCGTCGGCGGCGATGTAGGCCACGTCGTCGGAATCGGCGGAAATCAGGCCCAGGCTGTTCATGCCCGCGGGCAGTTCCAGCTTGGCTTTCAGGTCCGGGTGCAAAGAGGCGATCAACCGGACGGAAGTGACGTTGGGCTTAATGAAATCAAGAGTCGGCATGATGCATTCTCCTTCCTGACTAACGGTTGAGTGCGATGCCGGAGGCTTTTTTCTCCAGCATCCTTTTCGCCATGTCCACAATGACCGCCGCCGCTTCGACCGGGGGCGTGCCGCCGTGGTAGATGTTCGAAATGCAGGTGCGGTCGGCTTCCACGGTGGCGGCCGTCGGGCGGTACACCATGTAGCAGGACAGGCTTTCCGACTGCCCCAGGCCCGGGCGTTCGCCGACCAGCAGTATCACCACGTCCGCGCCCAGAAGCTCGCCGATCTGGTCTTCGACCTTGACCCGGCCGTAGCGCACGAAGAACGGCGTGCCCACGTCCAGGCCGGCGTTCTGCAGGCCCTTCATCAGGGGGGGCATGATTTCGTCCAGGTTGGCGGTCACGGCGTCCGTGGACAGGCCGTCGGAAACCACCAGCTGCACTTTCGGGTTTTTCTTGCATTTGGACAGGACGGTGTCCACGGCTTCCTTGGACAGGCGGCGTCCCAGGTCCGGCCGGGTCAGATAGCGGTCCTTGTCCGAAATTTCGGTCCGCACTTCGAACAGGCCGACCTTGCTCACCCATTCGGCGGGGATTTCCTTCAGCACCGTATCCTTGGAACGGGAATGGTCGGCCAGAAAACGCAGCAGCGAAAGCGTGCGCGGCCGGGGGCCGACGCGGCCGCTGCACACGCGGGCGCCCGTGCTTTTGCGCAACTCTTCCAGCACTTCGCGGCGTTTGGGGTTCTGCACGCCGATCCAGGCTCTTTGGAATTCGTCGCCGCCCAGGTCGGGCAGGCTGCCGCCGTCGGCGGCGGGGGCCTGCGCGGCGGGCGGTTTGCCGTTCGCGCCGGGGGAAGCTGGCGCCGCGATCTGACTCAGAACGGTGCGGACGATATCTTCAATTTGGCGTTGATCCATTGTTGTTGCTCCTCGATCAGAAGAAGAGTGAAGCGTCGCCGGCGCGTGGCGTCAGGCGGCCGTTTTCCATGATGCCCATTTTCTCCAGCCAGACCTCGAATTCGGGCGAGGGCCGCAGGTTCAGAAGCTGCCGTATGGTCGCCGTGTCGTGGAAGGCCGAAGTCTGGTAGTTCAGCATGATGTCGTCGCCCAGCGGCATGCCCATGATGTAGTTGCAGCCCGCCGCGGCCAGCAGGATCATCAGGTTTTCGTTGGAGTTCTGGTCCGCGTCCGCATGGTTGGTGGAGCAGGCGTCGCAGCCCATGGAAATGCCGGACAGCTTGCCCATGAAATGGTCTTCCAGGCCGGCGCGGGTGATCTGGCGGTCGTTGTACAGATATTCGGGGCCGATGAAGCCGACCACGGTGTTGACCAGGAAGGGGTCGTAGCGGCGGGCCAGTCCGTAGTTGCGGGCTTCCAGGGTCATCTGGTCGGCGCCGTTGTGCGCGTCGGCGGACAGGGCCGAACCCTGGCCCGTTTCAAAGTACATGCAGTTGGACCCGGACAGCCTGTTGTAGGCGCGGCCCACTTCAAGCGCTTCGTCCAGAAGCTCGATGGTCACGCCGAATTCTTTCAGGCCTTTTTCGCTGCCGCAGATGCTCTGGAAAATCAGGCCGCCGGGCGCGCCCTGGCGGATGGCCTCGATCTGGGTGGACACGTGGGCCAGCACGCAGGGCTGCGCGGGAATGCCGAACTTGTCGATGACTTCCTGAATGGCGCCCAGGATGCGTTTGACGTTTTCCACGTTGTCGGTCACCGGATTGGTGCCGATCACCGCGTCGCCCACGCCGTAAGAAAGCCCTTCGTAAATCTGGGCCGTGATGCTGGTCACGTCGTCGCGCGTGTCGTTGGGCTGCAGACGGGCGGAAAAAGTGCCCGGCAGGCCGATGGTCGTGTTGGCGCGCTTGACCACGGGCATTTTTTTCGCGCCGTAGATCAGGTCGCTGTTGGAGCATATTTTGGCCACCGCGGCCACCATTTCGGCGGTCAGGCCTTTGCGCAGGAACTCAAGTTCCGCGTAGTCGGCCTGGTCGCAGAGCACAAATTCGCGCAGTTCGCTGACCGTCCAGTTGCGGATGCGCTCGTACGCCGTTTCGTTGACGCCGTCCTGGATGACGCGGGTCACGCAGTCCTCTTCGTACGGCACCACCGGGTTCATGCGCAGGTCAGACAGCGCCATTTCGGCAAGCACGTACTTTGCCGCGACGCGTTCCTGCGCGGTCTGGGCGGCCACGCCGGCCAGCACGTCGCCGGAACGGGCATCGCCTGCCTTGGCCAGGACGTCTTTGACGTCTTTGAACTGGTAACTCTGTCCGAACAGCCGGGTTGACAATTTCATGGTATCTCCTGCCTTAAGATGGAAACGCTAACGATTTGACGGTAAGCGGAACGATCTGTCCGCCGAAGAACGGTTTGCCGATGTCGACGTAATCGCCGTCGCGGGTCGCGACCTCGTCGATGACCGCCAGTTCGCGGCCGGCCAGTTGCGGCTGCAGTTCCATGCCCAGAACCTTGCCCATGTCCTGCCTGGCGATGACGATCAGCGGATGAAGCCGGTTGGGGCTGCCCTCGTTGAATTGCCGCAGAGCCCGGCTGACCGCGAGGACTTCCCTGTACGCCACGGGCAGATCCTCCGGCAAAGCCAGGGCGTATAAATCCGTCGCGGGGTCCAGGTCCATGCGCCGCGCGGCGCTCAGCCACGCGGCGGCCAGCCGTTCCGGCGCGGTGTTGTCCCACCGCAGGCCGGGCTGCAGGACGGGAACGTTGCGGATGGGCAGCCGTTCCGCGTTCAGCCAGATGGTGCTGCCGGACAGGGACAGGGTATGGGCCCCGGCCCCGATGACCGTTGCGCGCACGGTCTGCCGCGGCGGTTGCGTGGTCATTGCCGCCAGTTCGGCCCGGCGGCGCAGCGCGTCGGCCAGCAGCGGACCGGTGTCGCCGTAGATGAACGGATCTTTGAGGCTTTCCGGGTGGTAGTAGCATTCGCCGACCCCGCCGGAAATGAACACCCGGTCGAAACGCTGCCCCGGCCGCAGGCTGTCGGTCATCAGCAGCGAGCGCGCCAGATCGGAAGGCGTGCCGCGCAGCACTTCCAGGATCAGGTCGGCCATTTTTCCGATGAGGGTTTCCAGCTCCCGCCTGCCAAGCCGGAGCGGGTCCGCCCGCGTGCCGAAGCAGGCCTGGCAGATGATCTGCGCCGGTTCGCGCAGGGTTTTGACCGTGCCGTCGCCGAAAGTCTCGATCAGGTGCCCCCCCACGTTCAGACAGGCCGTGTCCGTGACCCGTCCGGCCTCGAACACGGCGTAATTGGACGTGCCCCCGCCGACGTCGATGTTGCACGCGCGGCAGGCGCGCTCTTTCGAATACTCCCCGGCGCCGGAGCCGTGCCCGGCGATGATCGATTCCAGATGCGGGCCGGCGGTGGCCACGACGAAGTCGCCCAGCGCGCGGGCCAGGTCCATGATCGTGCCGCGGGCGTTTGCGGCTTTCGATGTCTCGCCGGTGATGATGATGGCCCCGGATTCGACCTCTTCCACGGTCAGGCCGGCCGCTTCGTACTGCGAGCGGATGAAGCGGTCCAGATCGTTCTGGCGCACGCGGCCGTCGTCATCCAGCGGTGTGAAGATCACCGGGCTGACGTACGTGATTTCCCGGCTGGAGAACTCGTAATGCGGCACCTGCGAGACGGGCGCGCGGTTTACGAGCTCCAGCCTGGAGAAAATCACCTGCGTGGTGGTCGTGCCGATATCAATACCGACACTGCGGATAACGCGCGCGCTCATCAACTCCGTCCCTATTCGGCGGCCGCGGCGGTTTGCGCCGGGGCGCCCTGTCCCACGGTGGGCTTGGGCGCGATCATCATGGCGAAGAATACCGCGGTGATGCCGCCCACCAGTTTGCCGACGATCATCGGAAAGATCATCGGGGAAGCCACCGCCGCCACAAAGCCGAGGTGATCGCCGAAGGTGAAGGCCGCGGACACGCAAAAAGCAACGTTCAGCACCTTGCCGCGGTCGTCCATCTTGTTCAGCATGCCGAACATGGGGATGTTGTTCGCCAGGGACGCGACCATGCCCGCGGCGGCGGCCTCGTTCATTTTCAGAACGGAGCCGATCTTCATCAGCGGCTCGCCGAACCAGCGGGTGATCAGGAACACCATGGGATACGCGCCCAACAACACGCAGGCGATCTTGCCGATGACCTCGACGGCCCGGATGTCGCCCACGGCCACTTTGACGTCGGAAAAAATCGGGTCCATGCCCGGAATCAGGGTGACGCCCAACTGGTCCTGGAACACGGCGGCGGCAAGGCCGACGGTGATGATGCCCACCAGGATCTTGGCGAAAACCTGGAATCCGGAGATCAGTTTTTCCGGCATGATTTTCAGGCCGATGGCGATCAGCACCGCCACAATGATCACCGGGATCATGTTCATGAAGATCATGGACAGGGTGAAGTTGACCGGCTGCCCGTCAATGACCACGCCGGAGGCCATGGCCGTCAGGCCGCCCGCGATGCAGCCCAGCGGGATGGTGACGATTCCGGCCAGGATGCCCATGGCCAGAAAGCGGCGGTCGGCTTTATCGATGATGCCCAGCCCGACCGGGATGGAGAACACGATGGTGGGGCCCATCATGGCGCCGAGGATCACCCCGGCATACATCCAGGCCGCGACGTCGCCCCCCGCCAGTTCCTTGGCCAGGGGAAAGCCGCCCATGTCGCAGGCCAGCAGCGTTGTGGCGAACATGGCCGGGCTGGCTCCCAGAGCCGTATAGATGGGGGTGACGACCGCGCCCAGCAGCTTGGCCAGGACCGGGGCCAGGGCGATGACCCCGACCATGGCCAGCGCCAGCGCGCCCATGGCCATGAAGCCTTCCTCGAACTGCTTGCCGGCCCCTTCGATCTGCCGTCCGAAAGAGCCCAGGCCGATTTTTCCCAGCACGGACTCCGCGCCGCCGAACTGGTCGAAAATGCGGTCCAGCGCGGCGACAAGCATGAATACCATCATGATCCACAGGATAATCGTGTTGATATGGTCCATAGGGTGTTGCTCCTTGTGTTGCCTGACAGTCAGCGCTGCAGCGCGTGCTGGTAAACCTGGACGATTTGCGCTTTGGATACCGTGCGCGGGTTGGTGGGAAGGCAGTAGTCCTTCAGCGCGTCCTCGGCGAAAGCGTCGAAATCTTCCGCCCTGCCGCCGGCTTCCGCCAGATTGGCCGGCAGGCCCACATCAATGATGAACTGCTGCACCACGTTGATAACCTCGCGCGGCGGCATGATTTCTCCGGTCAGGGCCAGGCCCACGTCGCAGAAGGCCTTTTTGCAGACCAGCTCGTTAAAGCGCATGACCGACGGCAGCAGGATCGAATTGGCGACCCCGTGCGGCAGGTTGTAGCGCGGGCCGATCTGATGGGCCATGGAATGGGTCAGGCCGAGGCCCGCGTTGGAAAAGGCCACCCCGGCCATGTAGGAGGCGAGCGCCATGGATTCGCGGGCTTCCACGTTGTCGCCCCGGCCGACGGCCACGGGCAGGGCCTCGCCGATCAGCCGGATGGCCTGGTAGGCCAGGGCCCTGGTCAGGGGCGTGGCCCGGGTCGCCACGTACGCCTCGACGGAGTGGGTCAGGGCGTCGACGCCCGTGGCCGCGGTGACGCGGGGCGGCACGCGCAGCATCAGGCAGGCGTCGATCAGGGCCAGATCGGGCACGATGCTGGGGTGCGCGATGACCCGTTTGTGATGGTTGCCGGAATCGGTGATCACCGTGACGTTGGTGGCTTCGGACCCCGTGCCGGCCGTGGTGGGCGCGGCGATCAGCGGCGCGCGCGCGTTGCGCACGCGGGAAGGGTCAAGCAGGTCGTTCACTCTCAGGCCGGGGTTGGCGGCCAGCAGGGCGATGGCTTTGGCCGCGTCGATGGCCGATCCGCCGCCGATGGCGATCATGCCGTCGCAGCCCGATTCGGTGAAGCGCTTCGCTTCTTCTTCCACCATGTCGCTCTGCGGTTCCCCGGCGGGCGGACGGCAGTTGCACGGGCAGATGCCGCCGCTTTCCAGCGAGCGGTACAGTCCTTCCGCCAGCCCCAGGCTGTCCACGACCTCGTCGATCACGACGAAGACGGTGCGGATGCCCTTTGCGGCCAGCGCCTCGCCGGTGCGGGCGATGGCGCCCGCGCCGAGATAGGTGTCGGGGGGCAGCCGGAATTCCCTGACCGCCTGCGCGCTCATCAGGTCCAGGGTCCGGTGGACGATCTGGCTTACTTCCTGTTCTTTCAGCATGAGATGTTCCCGCCTGCCGCACTGTCCGCCGGCCGTTTCCGCCTGCCGCGTTCCGATATCCGGGCCATCCGGTCCGGATATCCGGGTTCTCGCGCTTACGCGCGCCGTTGCCGTTTTTCTTTCGCCGCCGCCGGGCGGTACGCCGCGATGGCCAGCGGCGTCAGGTATATGGGGTTGTCCGGAAGCACCACCGCATGGTCCGGAAATTCCTGCCGGAACAAGTCCCGCACGCCGGGCAGCGCGCAGGAACCGCCGGACAGATACAGGGCGTCCACATCATGGCCTTTGATATGCTGGCGCACGATGTCCGCCATTTTTTCGAACACCGGGCGCACGATGGGCCACACGGCCTTGCCCTGCGCGATTTTCAGCGCCTCTGCCTCTTCCAGGGACAGCTTGTTGCTGCCCGCGATGGTCAGCGAGGCGTGGCGGCCGCCCGTGGGTTCGTCGCCGGAATAGACGACCCTGCCGCCGCGCAGCACCGCGATGCCCGTGGTCCCGCCGCCGATGTCCACCACCGCCGCGCGGTCAAGGGCCAGCAGATTGGCCACGGCGGAAGGCTCGTCGATGACCGCTTCCACTTCCAGCCCGGCCGCCTCCAGCACGTTGACCGAAATGCGCGGGTCCGTGCCGGGCGGGTACGAGGTGGAGGCGGTTGCGAATTCCACCCCCAGCTTGTCCCGCAGGGCGGCCAGCTGCCGCCGCACGATGTCGGCCGCGCCGAAGAAGTTGAGCACCACCCCGTCGCGCACCACATCCGCCCATTCAAGGCACACGGCCACCGGGCGGTTGTTTTCGTCCAGCGCCATGCTGACCACGTCGCTGGTGCCCAGGTCGATGCCCAGCCGGAGCGCCCCGGACGCCGGCGCCGGCGTCGGGTCGTTGACGACGGCGGCCGCCCGGTTCAGGCAGGCGGCGAGCCAGTCAGGGACATCATGGGGCCGGGTCATGCCGCTTCTTTCCTTGTTCCGCGCATCACACGATGCGGAAATGGTCCACCATCACGCAGCGCCGCAGGCGGACAAAGGTGCGCGCGGAAGTCACGCCTTCGCCCGTGGGGGTGGAGATGGTCATGCTCGTCCAGCCTTCGCCGCCGAAGCCGAGGCCCGCAAGGCAGGGGCCGTTCTTGACGAAAATGCTGGTGTTGATCGCATTCGCCATCCGGTCCAGGTTGTCCAGGTCTTTCGAATGCATGGCCGCCGTATGGCGGCAGCCGCCTTCAAGCTTCACCGCCAGGTCGATGGCCTGATCGGCGTTGTCCGCGCGGATGACCGAAATGACCGGCATCATCAGTTCCGTCACCGCAAAGGGATGGTCCGGTCCGGTTTCCGCGAACAGAAGCCGCGTGTCTTCCGGAACGCTCAGACCGATGGCCGCGGCGATTTTCGCCGCGTCCCGGCCGACGTGATCGCGGCTGACCGTGCCCTTGCCGTCGGGGCCGATGTCTTTAAGCAGGACGGATTCCAGCTTTTTGACCTGATCCGCGCCCAGTTCCACGGCCTTGTGCTTTTTCATTTCGGATTTGAGCTGGTCGCAGATGGACGCGACGGCGATGATCTCTTTTTCGTCGGCGCAGATGATATTGTTGTCAAAGGACGCGCCCCAGACGATGTCGCGGGCCGCGCGCGGAATGTCGGCGGTTTCGTCGACCACCACGGGCGGGTTGCCGGCGCCGGCGGCGATAAGGCGCTTGTCCGTGTGCTTGCGGGCGGCGTGGACCACGGCCTCGCCGCCGGTGACCGTCAGCAGGTTGACGCCCGGATAGCGGAACAGGCGCTGCGCGGTTTCAATGTTGGGATCGGCCACCGTGGTGATGACGTTGGCCGGGCCGCCCCCGGCGACGACCGCTTCGTTGATCAGGGAAACCGCGCGTTGGGACACGCGTTTCGCCGCCGGGTGCGGGGCGAAGACCACCGTGTTGCCCGCGGAGATCATGCTGATGGCGTTGTTGATGACCGTGGCCGCCGGGTTGGTGGACGGCGTGACGGAGGCGATGACGCCCCAGGCGGCGTTTTCGATCAGGGTCAGACCCCTGTCCCCGCTGAGCGCCAGAGGGGCCAGGCATTCCGGCCCCGGCGTGTGGCGGGCCTGGGAAATATTTTTGGCGATTTTATCGTCGACTCTGCCCATGCCGGTTTCGGAAACGGCCAGTTCGGCCAGTTCGCGGGCATGGCGTTCGCCTGTCTGACGGATGGCGGCCACGACGCATTCGCGCATGGAAACGGTGTTCAGCGTTTTTTGCGCGGCATGCGCCTCGGCGACGGCGTCGTCAAGCTCCTGAAACACGCCGGGGGCCGTCGTCTGCCTGCGGGCCGGCGCCGGCGCTCCGTCGTTCATGGACGCCAGCACGGCGCGGACAATGCGTTCGATATTTTGTGCGTTGATATCCACGGTTCACTCCCTGGCCTTGTGTTGCGCCGCGTCGTCGCGGCAGTCCGGCTGCGCCGGCTATTTGTGGTACACAACCGCGTCCTGTATCACCACTTCATCGACGATGCCGATAACGCTCATGTCGATGGGAACGTCGTTGTTGATGGTCTTGCGCGCGGAACTGCCCTGCACGACCAGCACCCATTCGCCGTTGCCGGCGCCGATGCCGTCGGCGGCGACGTGGGTGTCGCCCTGCGGCCGGCCGTCCGGTCCGACAAGGTCGACCACCAGCAGCCGGTCCTGTTCGAATCCGCCGCGTTTG
>JAVBOK010000003.1:0-27950 GCA_031550605.1 Desulfovibrionaceae bacterium
AGCTTATTCAGCGCCGGGCGTATGGATTTCGGAACTTTGAAAACTACCGCTTGCGGGTCCGGGTGCTTTGCGGATAGTGGTCATGAAAACTCGTCGGAAACACTCCCGTTTGCCAAATGCCCCTTTCTTTGGTGTAGACCCATAAATACCCTTGAAACAACGGATGTTATCGGATTGATAGCGGGAATAGAAAGGGTGTTATCCTCGGCATGAGGCTAACACCCTGAAATTCCTGGTGGAGGTGAGGAGGATTGAACTCCTGGCCTCCGCATTGCGAACGCGGCGCTCTCCCAGCTGAGCTACACCCCCAGAGGCGCGGTATATAGCGCGCTTTGATTCCTCTGGCAAGAAGAAATCAGCGCAAATTTGCGGGGAAGGAAAAAATTTCGGCCAGCAGGGTCTGGATTCGATGCCCATACGTATGGTGGCTCAGGACATGTTCCCGCCATGTTCGGGCCAGGGTGGTTTTTTCCGCCGGCTCGTCCCGGAAGCGGCGGATCATGCCGCCGATGTCTTCCGGCCGGACAAAGGTTACCGGGCCGGTCAGTTCCGGCGGAAACAGGTCCAGCCCCGGCGTGGCGTCGGTCAGGCAGAACCCCCCGGCGGCCCAGACGTCGAAATGGCGCTGGTTCAGGCCCTGCGGCAGTAGAAGGCTGGTCATGGCCAGCGAAAATTCCGCCGCATGGTAAATGCGCCCCAGGGATCCGTAATAGTCCACCGGCGGCCGAAGGTCAGGGGCGCCAGCCATGTCCGGCGGGAAATGGTCCCGCCAGCCCTCGTCGCCGAACAGGGTCAGGCCGCGGCCCGAAGCGGCGCGCAGACAGGCCGGGCGCCAGCGGGCGGAACTTTCTTCCGCGCCGAAACTTATCCTGCGCGCGGCGCTGCCGGGCCACAGGGCGGGGCACGGTTCGGGGATCAGCCGTTTTTGCCACCAGAAAAAATCCGGCCGGCCTCCGTCGGCCAGAGCGTGTTCCGCTTCGGCCAGCAGTGCCGGATCCACGCTTTGGCCGACAAAAAAACGCTCCTTGTCGGGAAAATGCGAACGTCCCGCGAACACGACCGGTTTCAGGCCGCGTATCTGTTCGGGGGGGGGGCTGCCCGGCGGCGGGGGAGAGAACAGTGCCGGGTCCGTGCCCAGGGGCAGGTACGTGACATGCCGTGCACCATGTTCGCGTAAACCCGGAATAAAAGACGGATCTGTCACAAACAGCCAGGCCCGTTTCCAGAAATCATTCCGCATCCCGGCCAGCAGGTTCCAGGGATTGTCCACCGCCCAGACCGCCACGGGCACGCCGGCCGCCTCAAAACGGGAAAAGGACTCGCCATGCCTGTCCAGGCCGTGAAAATTGACGCAGAAAAACAGGGAAGGGTGTGCGGGAAGATTCGAGCGTTGCGGCGGCAGGGCGAACAACCTGGCCAGGGCTTGCGGGCCAAGGTCCGCTTCCGGACGGGGCGCCGCGGACCAGCCCAGACGGGTGAATGCCCGGACCGCTTCGGCCGCCACCAGACGCCGCTGCGGATCGGGGGTCAGCAGCAGGCGGGCGGAAGATGGGGGAACTGCGAAAGTTGCAGGCATGGCATTCTTGGCGGCAGCATTGTTTTGGTGTATCAGAAGTCGAAATTCGCTTTTTCAGAGCCGATGATGAAAAAATACCGGGACCACTATTTTCTGAAAGCCAAGCAGGAGAATTATCCCGCCCGGTCCGTGTACAAACTGCAGGAAATCGCCAAACGCTTTCCTGTTTTCAAGCCCGGCATGCGGGTTCTGGATCTGGGCGCCGCGCCCGGTTCCTGGTGCCTGGGGGCGGCCGAACTGGTCGGCCCCGCCGGCAGCGTTCTGGGGGCGGACATTCAGGATACGAACACGTCGTTTCCCGTCATGGTAACCTTTATGCGCGAGGATGTCTTCCGCCGCAGTCCGGCTTTTGAGGCCGAACTGGAAAAACGCGCGCCGTTCCATGTGGTCCTGTCCGACATGGCACCCAGCACCACGGGACACCGGGGCACGGATCAGGCCCGTTCCGCCGCCCTGGTGGAAGAAGCCCTTGCCCTTGCCCTGCAATACCTGATAAAGGGCGGCAGTTTCGTGGTCAAGGTGTTCATGGGGCCTGACGTGCAGGCTCTGGTTGCAACCATGCGCGAGCATTTTACCGCGGTCAGATCGTTCAAACCCAACAGTTCCCGGTCGGAAAGCATGGAAACATTCTATGTCGCCCTCGGCTTTAAAGGCCTGCCCCCCCATGATCCGGGAGGGCGCGCGTCGTGACGTTCCGGCGCGGAACGCGCCGGTTTTCGGTTGAGGGCGCATGCGTGTAGAATTTTTGAAACAAAAGGTTGCAGCAATGTCCGGACACAGCAAATGGAAAACCACAAAATACCGCAAGGGCGCTCAGGACGCGAAACGCGGCAAGGCCTTCACCAAAGCGGCCAAAGAAATCATCATAGCGGCCAAAGGCGGCGGCGATCCGAACTATAATGCCCGCCTGCGCAGCGCCATTGCGGCGGCCAAGGCCGTGAACCTGCCCAAGGACAAAATCGATTCCGCCATCCGCAAGGGCACGGGGGAAGAAGCCGGAGGCGATCTGGCCGAAGTGATGTACGAAGGCTACGGCCCGGGCGGCATTGCCATCCTGGTGGAAGCCGCCACGGACAACAGAAACCGCACGGTGGCCGAAATCCGCCATCTTTTCCTCAAGGGCGGCGGGTCCATGGGCGAATCCGGCTGTGTGGGCTGGATGTTCGACAAAAAAGGCGTATTTACCTTTGACCGCCAGAAATACACCGAAGACCAGCTGATGGAAGTGGGATTGGAAGCCGGGGCCGAAGATATCGTGGACAACGAGGATGCCTGGGAAGTGCACACGGCCGTCGCCGACTTTGACGCCGTGCGCCAGGCTTTTGAGAGCGCGGGACTGGAAGCGCAGGACGCCGGTTTGTCCATGATCCCCCAGAACACTATCGCCGTGGACGCCGACGCCGCCAGAAAGCTGATGAACCTCGTGGAAACGCTGGAAGACAATGACGACGTGCAGAACGTGTACGCCAACTTCGATATCAACGACGAAGTCATGGCTCAGCTGGATGCCGGATGACGGATGCGCAAAGCCCCGCGCCCGGCGGCGTCACCGTCCTGGGCATTGACCCCGGATCGCAGTGTCTGGGATGGGGAGTGGTACGCGAAGTGTCCGGGGTGGCCCGCCTTGTGGAATGCGGCACCATCCGGCCCAGGGCGGAAGAATTCGAACAGCGGCTGGGCCAGATTTTTCACGGCCTGGCAGCCGTCATTGCCCGGCTGGCCCCGGATGAGGCGGCGGTCGAGAACGTGTTCGTGCAGAAAAACGCGCTGTCCGCCCTGAAGCTGGGGCAGGCCAGGGGCGCGGCCATTGCGGCCTGTGCCGCCGCCAATATTCCGGTGGCCGGGTATGAGCCGGCAGTGGTCAAAAAAAATCTGGTCGGCACCGGCCAGGCGGAAAAAGGCCAGGTCGGTTTTATGGTCGGCCGCATCCTGGGAATCAAGCCCGACTGGCCCGTGGATGCGGGCGACGCCTTGGGCTGCGCCATCTGCCACCTGAACATGCGGCGTTTGCGCCGGTTGGCGCAATAAGGTTGTGTGGCGCACAGGGGTGAAGACGGACCATGGGCGGCGTCCCGTTGGAATCCGTCCGTAAAGGCGGGGGGCCGTTCGCGGGCGCGGGAAACCCGGTCCGGCCATGCCGGCGTGTTCCCTTGCCGGCCCGGGCAGAATTTTGGCAGATGGAGGCAACGTGATCGCATATATCGAAGGACGTCTTGCGGAAATCATGGATGACGCCTGCCTGCTGGTGACCGGAGGCGGGGTCGGATACGAGGTGTTCATGCCGGGGCATTTCCTGTCCCGCCTGCCGGCGCGCGGGGAAACCCTGTTTTGCTACACCTGCACGGTGGTGCGTGAAGACGCCCTGGAATTGTACGGCTTCCCCACCTGGGACGAGCGGCAGACCTTTATTGTTCTGACCTCCATCAGCCGTATCGGAGCGAAAACCGCCCTGTCCATCCTGTCCGTGTTTCGTCCGGATGACTTGCGGTCGCTGGTGGCGGTCGAAGACGTGCTGTCCCTGACCCGCGTGCCCGGCATCGGAAAAAAGACCGCCCAGCAGCTGTTTCTGGAGTTAAAGTACAAATTGAAGATTGACGGGGCGGCGGCCTTGCCCGCCCTGGGAGCGGGTTCTGCGGGTACTGTTTCCCGCGACGCGGTGGCCGGACTGGTCAACTTGGGCTACGCGGAAGAAGAGGCGGTGCGGGTTGTGAAGAGCATTCTGACGGACGAACCCGACCTTGATGTCGGCGGGCTGCTGCGGGCCGCCCTGAAAACCTTGGGCAAAGGACGCTCATGAGCACGAAAGACCCGTTCGGCCCGTTGCCGCCCGGCCATGCCCTGAGGCCCGACAGAAGCGCGCCCCCCGCGAAGGACGCGGTTTTCGCGGAGCCGGCCGGCGCTGACGATCCGTCCTGCGCGGCCGCAGCCGGCGGTGCGGGGGAAGATTCGGTCCGGCCCCGCAGTCTGGATGATTTCATCGGGCACGACGATCTGCGCGCCAATCTGCGGGTGTATCTGCGGGCAGCCAGAGAACGGGGCCAGGCCCTTGACCATACCCTGTTCTTCGGCAACCCCGGCCTGGGCAAGACCACCCTGGCCCAGATCATGGCCGCCGAACTGGGGGTGAACATGGTCGCCACTTCCGGTCCGGTGCTGGAACGCAGCGGCGATCTGGCCGCCATTCTTACCAATTTGCAGCGCAACGACATCCTGTTCGTCGACGAAATCCACCGCATGCCCATTGCGGTGGAAGAAGTCCTGTATCCGGCTCTGGAAGATTTCAAGCTCGACCTTGTGATCGGCCAGGGACCGGGCGCGCGCACCGTCAAAATAGACCTGGAACCTTTTACCCTGGTGGGGGCCACGACCCGCTTCGGGCTGCTGTCTTCGCCATTGCGGGACCGTTTCGGCGTGACCCTGCGCCTGGAATTCTATTCGCCGGAAGAGCTGGCCCGGATTGTGGCCCGGACCGCCCGGATCCTCGGCGTGGGCATCACTCCGGAAGGCGCGCTGGAAATAGGCCGCCGTTCGCGGGGCACCCCGCGCATCGCCAACCGTCTGCTGCGCCGGGTGCGGGATTTCTGCCTGGTGCATGGGCATGATTGCGTGGACGCGGGGCAGGCGGACCATGCACTGGCCCGCATGGACGTGGATGATGCCGGGCTGGACCAGCTTGACCGCAAACTGCTGTCCGTAATCATCGAACATTACGGCGGCGGTCCGGTGGGGCTGAAGACGCTGGCCGTGGCCTGCTCCGAAGACGTCAGGACCATTGAGGAAATATACGAGCCCTACCTTATCCAGTGCGGTTTTCTGAAGCGGACCCCCCAGGGGCGCGTGGCGACTTCCAAGGCTTACCGGCATATGAATATGCTGGGATAAGGACCGGACTTTCGGAACAAGGATACGCGATGTCTGAGACTACATTGCAGGTGGAACTGCTGGCGCATACCCCGGAACCGCTGCCCCTGGTGTACGCGGCGTTCCGCCAGTGCTACCACGCCGGATTCGTGGCCGACATGTGGCCGAAACTGTGCAGCGGCGCCGTTTCCCGCGAAAAGCAGGCGGAATTCATCGCCGGGATCATGGATTCCGGCCATGTCAGCCCGGTCGAGCATGTCAGCTTCACCTTCGCGGTGTCCGGGGTGTCCCGCGCCCTGACCCACCAGTTGGTGCGGCACCGCATCGCGTCCTATTCCCAGCAGAGCCAGCGGTATGTGGACGGCAGCGCCTTTGAGTACATCCTGCCGCCGGCCATCGCGGCCAACACGGCGGCGAAAGCGCGCTTTCTGGCCTGCATGCGGGAGATCGGCGCGGCCTATGCCGAAATCAAAACCCTGTTGGAGCGGGACGGCCGGACGGGCAGCCGGGCCAACGAAGACGCGCGCTTCGTACTGCCCCAGGCAGCGGCCAGCCGCCTGCTGCTGACCATGAACTGCCGGAGTTTGCTGAATTTTTTTGAACACCGCTGCTGCCAGCGCGCGCAGTGGGAAATACGCGCCCTGGCGGACAGAATGCTGACCCTGTGCGCGGGGGTTCTGCCGGCCGTATTCCTGCGCGCGGGAGCCCGGTGCGAACGCCTGGGATATTGTCCCGAAGGAGAGAAATTCACCTGTGGTCGCTATCCATTGCCCGAGAAACGGTGAATTTTCCCTTTTTCCATTCGGCAGGTCGGGGCATGCTCCGACCTGCCGTTTTTTTGTTTCTTGTCAGGAAAAAAGCAAAAAATCCTACTGGTGCAAGAGTGATTCATTTTCAGCCGCCATTCGGGAGGGGGTCGGGCTTCATGCTTAGAAGGGGGCGGAGGCGCGGAGCATTTGGATTTTTTTATGACATTGAATCAATGAAATAAAGAAAATCGGAGTAATTTTGCGAAAAATGGCAATTTTCTATTTTAGTCATGTTCAGAGTATTTTTATCAAAGCGTGGAAAAAACACTTGCTTTCGGGGAAGATCAGGCCGCGCAATGCTTTATGGGTTCCTTGAACTTCTTTGTTTTTACGATGATATGTAATTATATCAATATATTATTCGGATACATCCTCTGTGCACAGAACCAGGAGGATCCCCGGAGCAAAAACAGGATTCGGCCCTTGTCGGCACAAGGACGGGGCTATAGAACCACCCCATGGATGCGGTCTGGTCCCACATTTCTTCTCTGCTGCAGCAGCGTCTTGATCCCGGCTATTACAAGGTGTGGGTCGCCCCTCTTGTGGGCTGCCGGGAAGCGGACGGCTATGCGGTGCACGCCCTGAACGATTTTGTGGCGGGATTCGTGCGTTCGCGTTTGCTGCCGGCCATTCGGGAAGCCGTTGCCGAAGCGCTGGGCGAAAGCGTGCCCGTGCGCGTTACCGCGGAGCGCCCTCCGCTGGTGACCGGCACGCAAAGCCGGGCCGATGGCCAGGCCGCGTCTGCCGCCCAGACCGGGCTTGCTCTGCAGACGCGAAGCGCCCCGGCGGAAAACGGCCCTGAAAGCGTACCCTCCATAACCCCTTCGTCTTCAAGACAGCATGCGCTTCCCTTGCGTTACGCGGACATGTCGTCCAGCCTGACTGCCCGCTCCTGGCGGTATTCTTTTGATGATTTTGTGGTGGGGCCCTGCAACGAAATGGCCTTTGCCGCTTCCCGCAGCATGTGCCGCGAGAACAAATGGGCTGACGTCCTGTTTCTGAGTTCTGCGCCGGGGCTGGGCAAGACCCACCTGATGCAGGCCGCGGGCCAGGCCTTGTGCCGGGCGTGCAACCGCCGCCTGCCCAGAGTTGAATATCTGACCGCCGAAGAATTCACCACCCGGCTGGTCATGGCGTTCAAAAGCAATGAAACGGACAGGTTCAAGGCCAGATACCGCGACGTGGACGTTTTGCTGCTGGAAGATGTGCATTTTCTGCAGGGCAAGGAAAAAATGCAGGATGAACTGCTGTCCACCCTGAACACCCTGCAGGACAGGGGCAGTAAAATCATTTTTTCCAGTTCGTTCATTCCCCGCGACATGCGGGGCATATCCGAGCAGTTGCTTTCGCGTCTGGGCGCGGGGTTTCTGGCGGTCATCGAACGGCCGAACCGTGAAACCCGCAAGCGCATTTTCCAGGAAAAAGCCAAACTGCACCAGGTGCCGTTGCCGGATGACGTGTCCGATTTTCTGGCGGAAAGCATTGAAAGCGACGTGCGCCAGATAGAAAGCTGCCTGCAGAATCTGGTTCTGAAAGCCAAGATTTTGAAAACGGGCATTACCATGCAGCTGGCTTGGGAGGCGGTGCGAAATTACACGACCCGTGAAAAAAAGCTTGATCTTGAGCGAATAATCCGCTATGTCTGCCAAGGGTACGGCATCTCGGCGGAATCGATGTGTTCCCGCAGCCGCAAGCAGGATCTGGTCGTGGCCAGGAACACGGTATTTTATCTGGCCCGCAAGCATACCGACCTGTCTCTGGGAGAGATAGGCAGCCGCCTCGGCAGGAGTCATTCCACCGTGATCAAAGGCATCACCGCTCTGGAGCGCGAAATCACCCGCGAAAGCTCGCTTGGCAGGCAGATGGCCGGCGCCATCGCGATCATCGAACGGACCGGAGGCATTATTAGCCCCTCGTTGTAACGGGGGAGCGGTTTGCGTGCGAAACGAAACCATGTGTGACTGACACGGCTTTCCCCCAAGGGAGAGCCGTGTTTTTTTTCCTGAACGAAAAAGGACGGTAGTATGGCGGAACAGAATATGGCACCCCGGTACAAGGAAGTTGCCCCCCGGCTGGTGGGACTGCGCGAAAGCGTGGGCATGACCCAGGCGGAACTGGCGTCCGGGATCGGGTCCACTCCGGAACTGGTGGCCCGGTATGAAAGCGGCGAGACGGAAATTCCCGTCAGCCACCTGATGGATGTGGCCCATGTCTGCGGGGTGGGTCTGACCGATCTGCTTTCCGGCGGGCAGGCGCATTTGCAGCACTATACCGTTGTGCGCAAAGGGGAGGGGCTCTCGGTAGCCCGCAGAAAAGACTACGATTACCGCAATCTGGCTTCCCGTTTCACCGGCAGGCTGATGGAGCCGTTTCTGGTGCGCGTGCCGCCGAAAAAACGGGAGGAGGTCACCCTGATATCCCACAAGGGGCAGGAATTCTCCTATTTGCTGGAAGGCCGGCTGGAACTGCATCTGAACAAGGACATCGTGGTGATGGAAACGGGCGACTGCATCTATTTCAATTCGCAGATTCCCCATGGATTGCGCGGGCTGGACGACCAGGAAGCGGTGTTCCTCAGCGTGATTATTTAGGGGGCCGCGTTGCCGGGCGGCTCCCGGATCAGGCTGGCAAAGGGCAATACGCTGCGTGCGCTGTCACCGCTTTTTCCAAGGATTTTTGTATGAACAAGCTCAGAGCAACCAGTTACGAAGATTTCTGTCGTCGTTTTTTCCTGGATGTGCCGAAAAATTTCAATTTCGCCTTTGACGTTCTGGACCGCATGGCGAACGAAACGCCGGACAAACTCTGCATCCGCCATGTCGGCGACGACTTCACCCTGAGGGACCAGAGTTTCCGCGACATTGCCGACGCCTCTTCCCGGGTGGCCGCCGCACTGGCCGCCGTGGGCATCCGCAAGGGGGACCGGGTTCTGCTTATTCTGTACCGCCGTCTGGAATGGTGGCACGTCCTTCTCGGCCTGCACAAGCTGGGCGCTGTGGCCATTCCCTCCCCGGCGCAGCTGACGGTGAAGGACATAGAGTTCCGCTGCCTCAAGGCAAAGGCCAGGGCCGTGATCTGCGACTTTACGCTGACGGACCGGGTGGAGGCCGCCCGGCCGGCCTGTACCGGTCTGGAACTGTGCGTGCAGGTGGGACCGGCCCCCATGCCCCCGAAGTGGGTGGACTATCATACCCTGGTCAACGCCGCGCCGGCGTCCTTTCCCCGTCCGGCGGAAGCGGACAAACTGGCCTGCGGCAAGGACCCCCTGCTGATTTTTTTCTCATCCGGCACTACCGGCTTGCCGAAAATGGTGGAACACACCCATGAATACCCCATGGCCCATCTGTTCACGGGCCTGTATTGGCATGACCTGGAAGAGAACGACATCCACCTGACCGTGGCCGACACGGGCTGGGGCAAAGCCGTGTGGGGCAAATCCTACGGACAGTGGATGGCCGGTGCCGCCGTCTTCGTCTACGACTATCGAGGCAAGTTTGACCCCGCCACCTTGTTGAAGGTGATTTCGGAATACGGGGTGACCACCTTCTGCGCGCCGCCGACTGTGTACCGTTTTCTGGTGCGTGAAGACCTGTCCCGGTATGACCTCTCCCGCCTGCGCCATTGCACCACCGCCGGGGAACTGCTCAACGAAAGCGTGTTCCATGCCTGGAAAGCCGCCACCGGCATGAATATTTACGAAGGGTTCGGTCAGACGGAAACCACGCTGCAGGTGGCGACCATCCCCTGCATGACCCCGAAACCCGGTTCCATCGGCAAGCCCGTTCCCGGCTGGGACGTGCGGGTGCTGAACGAAGAGGGCGAAGTCTGCCCCGCCGGCGAAGAGGGCGAGCTGTGCATCCGTGTGGCGGAATCGCACCACTGCGGCCTGTTCACCGGATACCTGGACGAATCGGAATTAATGGCCAGGGCCGTGCGCGGCGGCTGGTACCATACCGGCGACAAGGCCTGGGTGGATGAGGACGGGTATTACTGGTTCCTGGGCCGGGTGGACGATCTGATCAAAACATCCGGATATCGCGTGGGTCCTTTTGAGGTGGAAAGCGCGTTGGTTTCGCATCCGGCCGTGATCGAGGCGGCCGTCACCGGCGTGCCCGATCCCTTGCGCGGCCATGCGGTAAAGGCGACGATCGTGCTGGCCGCCGGCTACACGCCGTCGGACGCGTTGACCGGGGAACTGCAGGATCACGTCAAAAGCGTGACCGCTCCGTACAAGTATCCCCGTATCATCGAATACGTGGCGGAATTGCCCAAAACCATCAGCGGCAAAATCAAGCGCGCGGAAATCCGCAACAAGGACGCGGAAGAAGCCGCATCAAGCGGCATCGTGTCTCCGGCGGCGCAGAACATCGCGTCGTAGCCGGCGTACACGGGCGTGCGGCCGGCCCTGTTGCCGCCATATCGCGGGGGCGGGGCACGAAGAAGCCGCCGGCGAACGCGGGCGGCTGCGCGACAGGGGCGCAGCCTTCTTTGGCAACAGGCTGCCCCGCAGGAGCAGGCGGCATTCATTGCCTGTTACGCGCCGGAGCGGGCGCGCTCCGGCAAACCCGGTAAACCGGGTTTGCCATCAATCCGGAAGGGCGGATCCTCCCCGATTCATTCTTCCTTCAAACTGCGGGTCATCAGCGCGCGAACGGCGGCTTCCGGTTCCACAGAACCGTTGAGGATGGAGCGCATGGCGGCGGTGATGGGCAGTTCCACGCCCAGGCGGCCCGCCAGATCGTGGGCGGCTTCCGTTGTGGGTACGCCTTCGGCCACGCTGGACATGGAATCGATGATGGCGCCCAGTGCTTCGCCCCGGCCGAGGCGCAACCCCACCTGGCGGTTGCGCGACAAATCGCCGGTGCAGGTCAGGACCAGATCTCCCATGCCGGACAGGCCCATGAACGTCGCGGTTCTGGCTCCCAGGGCTTCGCCCAGGCGACTCATTTCCGCGAGTCCGCGGGTGATGATGGCGGCGCGGGAATTGTGCCCCAACCCCAGCCCGTCCGAAATGCCGGCGGCAAGGGCGATAACGTTTTTCAACGCGCCCCCGCACTCCACACCGGCGCGGTCCGCGCTGGAATAGATGCGCAGAACCGGCGTCGCCAGTTGCCCGCGCAAATGTTCGCCCAGCAAGCGATCCTCACAGCCCAGCACCAGGGCCGTGGGCAGGCCGGCCATGACCTCGCGCGCGAACGAAGGGCCGGAAAGCATGGCGTAGCGGCCGGCCAGGCCGGGCAATTCTTCCCGCACGACCTGCGACATCAGGGCCTGGCTGCCGCGTTCGATGCCTTTGCTGGCGCAGACAAGCGGAGCGAACGGGGGGAACAGGCGAAAGAGTTCGCGCAGCCGCAACCGCAGATGCTGGCAGGGAATGGCCAGAATGCACAGTTCCGCGTTCCGCAAGGCGGTTTCGGGATTGGTTGTGGCGCTCAGGGCGGGATGCAGGGCGCAGCCAGGCAGGTAGCGGGGGTTTTCCCGTGTGATGCTGACGGCGTCGGCAACGGCGCGGTCGCGCACCAGCAGTGTCACGGTATGTTTTTTTTCGGCAAGGGCGTGGCCCAGGGCTGTACCCCAACTGCCGCCGCCGAGCACGGTGATGCGCATGGTCCGTTGTTTCCTGTGCGTTTTGTCGCCGCGCGTCTGGTTTCGGACGGGGTTTTGACGTCCGGTCCCCGTGGCGCCCGGCGCGTTTTGTCTTTATCGGCCTTTTGTTTCGGCGTTCGGAACCTTTTCCGTTTCCGGCGTCTGTTTCGGGGTTGCGATCGTCGCGTTGACGGCCGAAAGCTGCGTTTTGGCGGCCGGCCGCACCGTGAAGGTGACCCGGGCGGCTTCTCCCGGGGCAAGGGCTGGCGGCAGCGCATCGCCGTATTGTGCAAACGCGATACGGGCGGTCGCATTGTTCCGGTCCTGCCCGCCGGGCTGCATGGAAACCAGGCGGCCTTTAAGCGCCAGATTGTTCCTGCCGGGCAGGACAATGTCGCATTCCTGGCCGATGTTCAGGCGTGAAGCCTGTTCCGGGGCGAAATCCGCCGTGATCCACAGGCCGTTTTCGCCGTCGGGCAGAATGCCGACCCCCGGACTGCCGGCGGCGACGGTCTGCCCGTCCTGCACGCCGACGTCAAGCACCCGGCCTGACTGCGGCGAGACGACCACCGTGGCGGCAAGATTTTCTTCGGTCTGGCGCACCCGTGCGCGCTGCGCGTCATACGCCGCGAGTTGCGCGGCGAGTTGGGCAGGAATCTGCCCGGCGGCGCGGCTTCTGCGCTCTTCGGCTTCCAGCGTGGCGCGCAGGTAGCTGGCCTTTTCAAAGCCGGCCCTGGCTTTTTCCAGAGCGGCTTTTGCCGCGGCATCGGCCTGCAGGGCGGCTCGCAAATCGCCTTTCGGGTCGCCGGGCGGCGTGTTTTGCCGCAGCATCGCAAGGGCGACGCCGCTTCGGGCCTGCGTTTCGGATGCGGCTTCCACAGCTTTGCGCAGAGCGTTTTCTTCCGCTCTGGCCTGGGCCAGGCTGATGCCCGAAGGCGCCGGGGCCTTGTCCGGGTGCGGCACCAGAACCTGCGGCGGCAGGGAGGCGGCGATTTTCGCCAGTTCCGACTTGGCTTCGGATACGGCAAGGTCGTATTCCGCCCTGTCCAGCCGGAACAAAATCTGTCCTTTGTGCACGGCGTCTCCGGGCCGCACGGCCACTTCCTCCACATAGCCCGGAATTTTCGCGGCCACAGTGATGACCCGTCCGTCCACCGATGCGTTCAGGGTCCTGACGGCGCCCGAGGAAGACAACCACCAGATGCCGGCCACCGCCGCAATACTGCAGAAAAGCGCAATAGCCGCGCGCGGCAGTTTCATGTCCTGTCCCCCTTTTGTTTCACAGCCAAAAAAACGACTGACGAACAGGGGCATGCATCATGCGTGCCGAAACCGGGGTCACTTGGGACACTCGCCGTGGCTGACGGCGGATTCAAGGCCGACGCAGTCGCCGTTGTCGCAGCCTCTGGCGAAATCACGGCAGGCGTCCTCACGGTTGCCTTCCAGAAGGCTCAGGGCCGCCCGGAAATTCCAGGCCCTGTGCTGTCTGGGGTTCATCGCCAGGGACCGCTCGTAGTCTTTTCGTGCGCCAAGGGCATTGCCGCCGCGCATGGAGATCAGCCCGCGGTAAGCGTACGCTTCCGCCGTGGGCTTCAGCCGGATGGCCCGGGACAGATCGTCGAAGGCCCCGTCCCAGTCGCGCAGGTCGCTTTTGGCGAGTCCCCGGCGCAGATAGGCGTCGGCATATCCGGGTTCAAGGCGGATGGCTTTATCCAGCAGATCTATGGCCTGCCGGGGATCGGAACAAATGTCGCTGTTGCGCCACAGCACATGGGCCAGGGCAAAGGAGGCTTCGGCTTCGGAGTTCAGCTTGCCGGACAGCCCCATGGGATTTGCCGGCTTCAGCGGTTCTTTTCCCCCGCAGGAAGCCAGAAGGATGAGTATGACCACAAAATTTGTCAGACGGAAGAGGCTGCGCAAAAGAGTACTCCTGAAAAGAGGCTTGACCAAAAGAGAGTATATAGATTATTTTATATTAAATAGAAAAACAAATAATCGAGCGTCCGATGGCTATACATATCCCAAAACAACTTCTGGTGGAAGGGGCCGGTCTGCTTGCCGGCAACGCGCATACCCAGGATGACGGACTTGTGCGTGTCTGTGCCGCCGGGTTGCGGGCCATCGCCGAACAGCACGCGGCATATGAAAATGCCACGCGGTGCAGCAAGGCGTTCATGACGCATTTGCATGAGGAACTGCATCGCCTGTGCGGGCAGTTTTCCCTGCCCGGTGGCGCGTGTTCCGCGTCCGCAACGGCGTTGCGGGAACGCGCATTCTGCCTGACAGAGGACATGGCCGTCATCATGCGGGAGAAAATATTGCGTAGCGGCTGCGCCGGAGCCTGCGCCGCCGAAACGGAACTGATGGCCTTTTTCGAGGGCAGCGGCCATTGGCGGGCCGGGGACGGCACGCTGGTGACGGATGCGTATTACGTCCAACTGCCGGTTGCCGTGCTGCACGAGTTGCTGCGCCGTGTGCAGGACGCGATGGACAAGGCCGTGTAGCGCCGTTCCCGTGAACTTGCCAAGCCCGGCTGCTCGGGCTATTGCAGGGCATGGAGAAAAAACGCATCGCCCTCATGCTGCCCCGGTTTAGCCGTTACGGCGGCGTGGAGCAATTTGGCTGTCGCCTGGCGGAGGCTTTTGTCCAGGCAGGGCATGCCGTGGATTTTCTCTGCGCCCGCCAGGAAACGCCCGCGCCGGAAGGCGTGCGTGTGCTTGCCGTGGGGCGGTTGGGAGGATTCAGGGTTCTGAAAATGCTCTGGTTTCTGATCCGGGTCGAGCAATTGCGGCGGCGCGGGGCCTATGATCTGACCATCAGCCTGGGCAAGACCTGGAATCAGGATGTCACGCGTGTTGGCGGCGGGCCGCTGCAGGTGTTCTGGCGGCTTTCGGAACAAGCCTGGCCCCCGGGACCGGCCCGGATCGCCAAACGTATCGCCCGCCTGCTGCAGCCGGCCAACTGGCTGACCCTTTTCATCGAAAAACGCATGTTCACGACCACTCCCTCTATCGTGGCCATTTCAGACGCCGTGCGCGGCTGGGTGGAAGAAGCCTATCCGCATCTGGCCGCAAACGCGACTCCCGCGGCGGGCGGCATATCGCAGGCGGTGCATACCATTTACAACTGCCCTGATGTTTCCCGTTTCCACCCGCCCGCTCCGGCAGAAAAGAACACGGCGAAAATGCGTTTCGGCGTGGCCCCCGGCACATACGCGCTGGCTCTGGCGACCACGAATTTTGCGCTGAAAGGCGTGGCGCAGCTTGTTGACGCTCTCGCCCTGCTGGATGCCGACATACATCTGCATGTGGCGGGCGGCCGCAACCCCCGCCCGTATCAGGAGCAGGCGCGGCGGCTGGGGGTGGCGGAACGGGTGCATTTTCACGGCAAGATTACGGATATGCAGGGATTTTACCATGCCGCGGATCTGTTCGTGCTGCCGACTTTTTATGACACGTTGGGCAACGTGGTGCTGGAAGCCCTGGGCAGCGGCCTGCCGGTCATATGCTCGGACCGGGCCGGAGCAGCGGTCTTTTTGCCGGAAAACCGGATTTTGCGGCACCCGGACGATCCGGCGGCCATTGCCCGCATGGTGGCGGAGGCGCGCGCGAGCGGAGAGGCGGCTCCGCCGCTGGAACCCAGGGGCGCGGGCATCGTGGAAATGGTGGCGCTGGCTGAAGATATTCTTCGCCGGAATAGCGTGAAGCAATAAAATATTTTGTGCAGTGCGCTGGCCGCGCAAAAAAACACGGGACGGCGCTTCCGGCATATGGCCGGAAGCGCCGTTTTCCCGGTTATTTTTTCACGGCCCTGGCCGTTGTCTTTTTTGCGGCGGTTTTTTCCCGTTTGGGCACGGGTTTCGCGGCAGACTTTGCAGCCGTTTTTTTTACGGCGATTTTGGGTTCGGCCGGTTTCGCCGTTTTTCCTTTTTTCGCCGACGCACCAGGGGCGGCCGATTCGGCGGGGGCGGGTTCCGTACCCGGAGAGGCCGCAGGCGCATCGGGCTTTTCCGCCTCGGCAGCCGGTTGTTCGGATTCGGCCGGAGGAGCCGGCGCCGCGTCTTCCGCCGTCCGGGGCGCGGACCGCGCGGCATCCGCCTCGGCCATGCGGTGCAGTTCCCAAGCCACCATGCGGGCCACCGCAGGGGATGTCAGCAAGCCCACATGGGTGCAGTACGGGGTCAGGCGGAAATTCCAGCCGGGCGTCACCGGAAGCAGGTTCTCCTGAGGCAGGACCATGCCGTCCGCTTCAGAAGCCAGAGACAGGCAGGGGATGGACGCGGGGCTTTCCCTGCGGGCCAGATCGGCAAAAAAAGGATTGGACGGCAGCAATGTCCTGCCCAGTTCGCGGAGCGCGAATGCCGCCATTTTGCTGCCTTTGTGCGGCGCGCCCAGGGTCAGCGCCCCACGGACGCGTTCAGGGTTGCCCCTGTCCGCCAGCCAGTTTCTGATAATGACCCCGCCCAGGCTGTGTCCCACCAGGATGGGTTTTTCGCCGGGATAACGCGCTTCCATGTCCGCGACGGTTTCTTCCATCCGGTTGGTCACCTGCGTGATGGTGGTGTTCCAGCTGTCGTATGTATACCTGTGGATGCGCGAAAAGCCGGCTTTCTGCAGACGCCGCCGGAAAAAAAACCAGCCGGTGGCGTTGTGGTACAACCCGTGGACGAGCAGCAGCGGGGGATACTCCGCCGGTCCGTCCTGATTTTTTCCCGCCATGAAACGCCGCAAGATCAGATCAAGGGGATGGGCCAGAATGACCAGCAGCGCGGCCCACATGGCCGCCCACCACATCCTGGTCACGGGCAGAACGCCCGGGGGCGCGGCGGGGATATCCCTGCACGGGCTGTTCGGCGTTTCGTACCAGAACGGCAGGATGCTGATGAATATGGCCATGGCGTAAAGGACAAAAACGAAGAACATGACGGTAAGCATGGCGCCTCCTGCTGGGCTTGACCTGATGCGTAGAGGAACGTATTCTGTGCCACTCTCATGGTTTTGTATCTTTTTTCAGGATGTACCACAATATGATCGCCATTTTCCGTATTTCACCGGTACGTCCGCGCGGCGTGCGGTTCTGTGCCGGTTTTGCGTTGCTGGCCTGCCTTTTTTCCCTGACCCTGGCCGTGCCGGTATGCTTTGCGAACGAGGCCGCGGGCACGCTGCCCCCGGAAGTGCAAAAGGGCGTTGACGCTCTGCTGGCCATGCAGAACCCCAAGGCGCCGGTTCCGGACGCGGCCACCCTGCGCGGATTTCTGGATTACGCGATGTCCCCCTTGAACCTCAGTGCTGACGGCAAGGATCCCTATCCTGCCAAACGCAAGGAAGGGGTGGGCATTTTCTGGCGGGCCAAACTGGCGGCGCCGCTTTCCCTCTGTCTGCAGTATCTGTACAATCCCAAATTGCCCAGCGAGGCGGTGTACCCCGCGTCCATCCGCAGGGCTTACTGGGAACCGGGCCCTTTTACGTCCCTGGCCCCTCCCCTCTGGGAACAGCTCGGCAAGCACAAGGACACCCCCATGCTTGTCCGCGGGGTGGAGTTCGAGGAAATAACCCCGGACACCTTCAGCGGCAGCTATTACAGCTATACGATGGACAGGGCCGTGCTGGTCACGGAATACGAGGGCCAGCAGGCGATTGTCTCCCTGACCTGGCAGCGGGGCAAATCCAATACCGGCAAAAAGGCTACGCCCGTCGGCAAGTACGAGGACTGGGATTTCGTGTATTCCGGCGTGCCGGGCACCTTGGCCAGCGGCATCGGCTGGGCCGAAACCTACATGTACGCTTCCTGTTCCATCCTGGTGCTGTATGAAGACGCGCCGGGCAGCAACAGCACGGGCTATTCCATGTTCAAATGGCTGGATGCCGGCTGGGCGAGCATGAACATGGTCAAGCAGAGCCACATTAAAGACGGAGCGGAGCGGTCCTTCGCCGGCCTTAAATCCTTTATGGGATCCCCCAGGCGGCCGTCGCCTCGGGAAATTGAAACGTACGCGGCGTCCTTGCGCGCCCTTGACCTGCCCGCGCTGCAGCAGCGTTTCGCGCCGTATTCGGCGAAGGTGTCGGAAGCGGCCGCAACCAATAAGGTCCTGCAAAGCGACGATTTCCAGAAGGTCATCAAGGACGGCGGCTACGGCAAAAGCCTGACCAAGGAAGAGATCATCGCGGCCATGGTCGTGAACTTCATCAAGGGCAAACTCGGCAAGCCCCAATTGGCCGGGCCGCTGCAGTAGGGCGATTTCGCCGTATGACGGAGCAGACCCCTTTTCCGGACTGGACGGAAGAATGCCTTGTGGCGGACGCGGCGTTTGCCGCCGCCTATGACGCGGTCGGCGCGCCGCGTCGCGCGGAACTGAAGCTGGCCCTCGCCCGTCTGGCGGCCTGTCTTGGCGAAATCCCGGCGGGGGTGGACGTGTCTTCGCGGGCCATGCGCCAGGGGTTCCACCTGATGGAAGCGCGCCGGACCGCGGATTTCACGGTCATATTCTGGGATGCGCCATACGCCGGTCCCACGCGCATTCTGGCGGCGCTGATGCCCGCCATCCTGGCCGGGGTGCCGCACATTCTGGCCTGCCGCGTGCGCGCCGCCGGCGATGCGGCGCCGTTTCCGGCTCCGGTGCTGGCGGCGCTGGAGCTGGCCAGTCAGGAACTGACGGCTGATATCAGCCCGGATCAGGCCCGCGACCTGATGCGCCACTGCGGCGCGTTGCGCCGTGCCGGGCAGGCGGGCAGGGCGGTGTTCCTTGGCGCCGCCGTCTTTGCCGCGGACATGGAACGTCTGGCGCTGGAGGAGGGAATCCCCGCGCAAGCCTTTGCCGGTCCCGTCACCATCGGCGTTGCCGGGTCAGATCCGCCTGCCGGGACCGCCGCCTTTCGGGAAGGCAAAACGGGCGGCATACTGGGCTTCGCCCATCCTGACGCGCGGTTCGTTCCCGCCGATGCGGAAACCGCCGGTCCCTTTGATGCGGTGTTCTGCGCCGAAGGAACTGTGGACAAATGGCTTTCACGATGCCCTCTGACTCTGGCTCCGGGGCATGAGGCGTGCTGGATATGGCCCGGCCTGACGCCGGAATTTTTTATGGACCGCAGCCTGGGCATCTGCCCGTAAGGAATCGGGAATTCATATGTCCGGCGCGCTGGCCGCTCTTCGCAATATCGGAATCATCGCCCACATCGACGCTGGCAAGACCACGCTTTCCGAGCGCATCCTTTTCTATACCGACAAAATCCACCGCATGGGTGAAGTGCATGAGGGCGCCGCCACCATGGACTTCATGCCCGAAGAGCAGGAACGCGGCATCACCATCGCTTCCGCCTGCACCACCTGTTCCTGGAACGCGGTGACCGTCAACCTGATTGATACGCCGGGGCACGTGGATTTCACCATTGAGGTTGAACGGGCTCTGCGCGTGCTGGACGGCGCGGTCGGCGTGTTCTGCGCCGTGGGCGGTGTGGAGCCGCAGTCGGAAACCGTGTGGCGGCAGTCGGAAAAATTCGGCATTCCCAAACTGGCGTTCGTCAACAAAATGGACAGGCCGGGCGCGGATTTCGGCATGGTGCTGGGCGCCATGCGCCGGCGTCTGGGCGCGAACCCCGCGGCGGTGACCATTCCGCTGGGCGAAGGCGAAGCCTTTGCCGGCGTGCTGGACCTGGTCCGCCGCCAGCGGGTGCTGTTCAGCGAGGCCGACCAGGGCCGCACGGTGACGCGCGCGCCTTTTACGGAGGAAGACGCCGCCCTGGCGGCTCCCTGGCGTGAAAACCTGCTGGAAACCCTGGCCGAAGGCGACGACGCCGTGCTGGAGCAGTACCTCGCGGGCGAGGCGGTAGCGGAAAACACGATCCACGCGGCCCTGCGCCAGGGCACTCTGGAACGGCGGCTGACCCCGGTATTCGCCGGATCGGCCCTGCGCAACGCGGGGGTGCAGCCCCTGTTGGACGCGGTGGAAGCGTATCTGCCCAGCCCTCTGGACGTCGCTCTTCCTGCCGGGCATAACCCGCTGAGCGGCGAATCCGTCACCTTGCGGCCGGACCCGGCGTCTCCCCTGGCCGCTCTGGTTTTTAAAGTACGTCTTGAGGGTGGACGCAAACAGGCCCTGCTGCGCCTGTATTCCGGCACGCTGCGCGAAGGGGCGTCTTGCCGCAACGTCTCGCGGAACGAGATGGAAAAAGCCGGCCGCATCTATCGCGTGCAGGCCGGCCGGCGCGAACAGATCGAACAGGCCGTGGCCGGGGATATCGTCGAGGTGCAGGGGCTGCGTTCCGCGCGCACCGGCGATTCCATCAGTGATCCCGTGAGCCCCGTGCTTCTGGAAAACATCGCGGACTATCTGCCGGTCATTTCTCTGGCCCTTGAGCCGCGCAACACCGAAGAAGGCAAAAAACTGGATGACGCCCTGGCCCGGTTTCTGCTGGAGGATCCGACCTTGAGCGCGGTTCTGGACGAGGCTTCGGGCCAGCGCATCATCTCCGGCATGGGCGAGCTGCACCTGGAGGTGCTGCTTGAGCGCATGAAACGCGAATGCGACGTGGCTCCGCGCGCGGGCAATCCCCAGGTGGTGCACCGGGAAACCGTGCGAAAACCGGGCGCGGCGGACGGCGAATTCGACCGTGAGCTGGGCAAGGTGCGCCATTACGGTTTTGTTTCCGTGGCGGTATCGCCCGTGCCGCGCGGCACGGGCAATTCCATCGCGATAGCCGCCGATACCGAAGGTTGGCATAAATCGCTGCTGGAGGCCATGGAACAGGGCCTGACAGACGCCCTGCAGTGCGGCCCTCTGGGCTATGCGGTGCAGGACGTGTCGGTCGTGGTGACGAACTGCGCGCGCAAAGAGGGGCTCTCTTCCCCGCCGGGATACCGCATGGCCGCGGCCGTGGCCCTGAAGGCGGCTTTGCAGGAAGCTTCTCCCGCCTTGCTGGAGCCGATCATGGATGTGGAACTGGCAACGCCGGAGCCCATGGTCGGATCGGTCATCGCCCTTCTGAACGCCAGGGGCGGCAAGGTGGAGGAAATTCGCGACGAAGCCGGGCAAAAGCTGGTACGCGCCCTTGCCCCCATGCGCAGCCTGTTCGGATTTTCCACATCCTTGCGTTCCGCGACGCAGGGCAGGGCGGGGATGATGCTGCGGTTTGAAAAATTCGATCTGGCGTGACCATGGAACAGCCCAGGGCCAAAAAAAGCCTCGGTCAGAATTTTTTGACGGACCGCAATATCGCCCGCAAGATCGTGCAGGCCCTTGATATCGCGCCCGGCGACAGGGTGCTGGAAATCGGCCCCGGCCCCGGCGCGCTGACCGGCCTGATTGCGGAACAGACCCCCGGATACCTGCTGCTGGTTGAAAAAGACGGGCACTGGGCTGTGGAGCGGCACAAGGCGGCGGCAGGCGGCGTGCGGCCCGGGGTGGTCATCGCCGACGCCCTGACGCTTTCCTGGGAGCGCTTTGCCGCCCCCTGGAAGGTCGTCGGCAACCTGCCCTACAATATCGCTTCCCCCCTGATGTGGGATATGTTCAGCCGCATGCCGGGTCTGGTCCGGGCAGTGTTCATGATCCAGAAAGAAGTGGGCCAGCGACTGACCGCGCAGCCGGGAACATCCGCGTACGGCGCGCTGACCGTCTGGACCCGGACCTTTGTGCGGCCGAAACTGGAATTCATCGTGCCGCCGCAGGTTTTCATCCCTCGGCCCAAAGTGGATTCGGCGGTAGTCTCCTTTGCGCCGCTGGCGGCGCGGGATATTCCCGGCCCTGCGGCCCGGGCCGCCCTGGCGGACCTTGTGCACCGTTGTTTCCAGCAGCGGCGCAAGCAGCTGGGCACCATTCTGAGGGGGATATTTTCTTCCGAAGCCCTGCGCGGGGCGGGCGTCGACCCGGCGCTCAGACCGGAATCCCTGGCTCCGCGGGAATTTTTGCTGCTGGCGGAGCGTCTGCCCCGGGTATACGGGACAGCGTCCCGTTGAGATTTCTCTGCGCCGGTAGTGAAAGGCTTTACAACGCCCCCAGATACTGCGCCACGGCGTTCAGTTCCTGAGAACTGCGCTTTTGCACCACGCCCGCCATGACCTGTTTTTTTGCTCCGCCGTACGTGCCCGCGCGGTACCCGTCGAGCTTTCGCGTCAGGTCGGCCGCGCTCTGGCCTTTCAAGACCGGTGCCCGTCCCCCGAAGCCTTCCGGCCCATGGCAGCCGGCGCAGTTGTTCGCAAAAAGCGTTTTGCCGTCAAGGGCGGCGCTGCCGGCGTTCATGGTCGAACAGGCGGCCAGACCGATAAGGCAAGCGGCAAACGTGAGGCCCGGCAAGGTTTTCATGCGCATGCTCCTGTGTGATGAAGGGTATTGAGTTCACCGTAGCATACCGTGAAGACGCGGGGCATTATTATTTGCAAGGCGCCGTCCGGTCAGATCCGGACGGCGCGGGGCGTCAGCGCTTTTTGGCGCGCAGCCAGGTTTTGTATTCGCGCATTTCCGCGGCCTGCGCCGTGACGATGTTCTTGGCCAGGTCCAGCACATTGGGGTCGGACGACCAGACCAGCGCCTTTCCCGACATGGTCAGCGCGTCGTTGTGGTGCGCCAGCATGTCGACAATGAAGGCGGCATCCGCGTCCGCCATGTGCCCCTTGTGTCCGGACATGCTCATGCGTCCGCTTTCCAGGGCCTTTTCGTCAACGCCGCCCAGGGGCCGCAGCATGTCCCGCATCAGGGCGATTTCCTTGTTCTGGTCCGCGATGATCGCCTTGGCCCAGCGGGTGATATCGGGGTCCTTGGTCGTTTGCAGCACGTCCCGGGCCATGGTCACCGCTTCCTCGTGGTGGCCGATCATGGCGGATAAAAATGTCCTGTCGGTATGGGGAGCGCCAGCGCCGTGGCCGGTCCGGGCAAGGGCCTCGGACGAAAAGAGCGCGATTCCGGCGGCGGCAAGTGCGTAAAGAATGACAAAACGTCTCATTGGGTCCTCCTTGTGAGGGCTCGTATACTGATACACTAAGCGGAGCGCGTCGGATGTCAATTATGGCCTTTTCATCCTTCGCTTGACTTCATGCCGGATTACGGGGCACCATGCCGGCAGGCTTGACGAGTTCCGATCCGTGCAACATTTTGCAATGGAAAGAAAGAGCATGACTTCCCCGCGATCCTTTGGCGCATCGCCTCAGGTGGAGGCCCTGGCCGAGCAGAAAGTGCGCGAGCCCCGTCATTTCCGCGTGTTCTTGCATAATGACGATTACACGACCATGGAATTCGTTGTGCGGATTCTGTGCGAAGTGTTCCGGAAAAACCCGGCCGAAGCCAACCGCATCACCTTGGCCGTGCACGAAAAAGGCCGTTGCGAATGCGGGGTCTATCCCGCCGAAGTGGCGGAAACCAAGGTCGCCATTGTACACAGCCGGGCCCGCGCGGCAGGGTATCCGCTGCGCTGTTCCCTGGAGGAAGCCTGAACATGGAATTATTTTTGAGACTTCCCGCGGAGCCAGCTTTGAAAATGCCAAAGCGCTCCCGTTTCAAATGCATTAGCCGGGGCAGCGTGCCCTGGGGAATTCCCGACGTGAAACGCATGCAAGGATCTGCCTTCAGATTCCTGCGCCCAATGGACGCAGGCGGGGTTTGCCCGCCGTTCCGTGCGTGTTTGAAGCGTCAACGGCTCTGAGGCGCGTTGCGTTGTCCGCCTGCGGGCGGATGCTTCGCCGCGCTGCGTATCCGCCGGAGCATTTTCAACGTGAAAAGACTCTAACCTTTTGCCGGGAAGAGCGTTATGCTGGGCAAACATCTGGAGGCCGTGCTGGCCGCCGCCGTGGCCGACGTGCAGGCCAGGCGGCATGAATACCTGACCCTTGAACATCTGCTCATGGCCATCACCGAAGAGCGTTACGGCGAAGAAATTCTGGAATCCTGCGGTGTTGATGTGCTGGCTCTGCAGCGCCGGTTGGAGGATTTTTTTGCCGCCTATCTGAGCGCGCTGCCCGAAGGGTCCAAGGTGGAGGTGGTGCAGACCCTGGCCGTGCAGCGGGTGATGCAGCGGGCCATGCGCCAGATCAAGGACGCGGGCCGGGACAGCATGGAAATCGGCGACGTGCTGGCCGCCATGCTGGAAGAAGATTCCTACGCCGGTTTTTTTCTGCTGTCGCAGGGTCTGACCCGCGTGGCCCTGCTGGAGGTTATCTCGCACGTCAAACCGGCCAGGGGCGAAGCCGGCAAAGAAAGCAAAGCGGATGCCGACGGCGCGGAAAATCTGGGCGCGGTTCTGGAAAAATACGCTTCCGACCTGACGGCCAAGGCTCTGGAGGGGAAAATCGACCCCCTGATCGGCCGCAACGCCGAGTTGACGCGCACCATCCAGGTGCTGTCCCGGCGGCGCAAGAACAACCCCCTGTATGTGGGGGACCCGGGGGTGGGGAAAACGGCTCTGGCGGAAGGCCTTTCCCTGCGAATCGTGGCGGGCGAAGTCCCTCCGGCTTTTGCCGGGGCCAGGGTTTTCGCCCTGGATATGGGGGCTCTGCTCGCGGGCAGCAAATACCGGGGCGATTTTGAATCCCGCCTGAAAGCGGTCGTCGCGGCTTTGCAAAGCCTGGACAATTCCATCATGGTCATCGACGAAATCCATACCATTGTCGGGGCCGGGGCCACCAGCGGCGGGTCCATGGACGCTTCGAACATCCTCAAGCCGCTGCTGGCGTCAGGCAAATTGCGCTGCATCGGATCCACCACCCACGAGGAATTCCGCAACCATTTTGAAAAAGACCGCGCCCTGTCCCGCAGGTTCCAGAAAATCGACATCACGGAGCCCACGGAAGACGAATGCGTGGCAATACTCAAGGGACTGAAAGGCCATTACGAGGCGCATCATGGCGTACGCTACACCATGTCCGCGCTGAAAGCCGCCGTGACTCTTTCCGTACGGCACCTGCAGGACAAGCTGCTGCCGGACAAGGCCATCGACGTGCTGGACGAGGCCGGGGCCGCCGTCCGCCTGAGCAAAGGCGGCACCTGCAAAAGCCGTCTGGCCGGAAAGGCGGCGGGGAGGGAGCAGGACGCCCTGGTGCCGGTCTTTACCGTGGGGGTCACGGATATTGAAAAGGTTGTGGCCGCCATGGCCCGCATCCCCTCGGTCAAAGTCAGCACTTCCGACCGCGACCGACTGAGCACTCTGGAAGAAGACATGGGCAGGGCCGTGTTCGGTCAGGATGAAGCGGTCAGAATTGTGACCCGCGCCGTGTTGCGGGCCAGGGCCGGCTTTACCTCGCGCGGGAGGCCCCAGGGTTCGTTCCTGTTCTATGGCCCCACCGGCGTGGGAAAGACGGAACTGGCCAGGCAACTGGCCGCGTCGCTGTCCGTGGCCTTTCTGCGCTACGACATGAGCGAATATATGGAGAAGCACGCGGTATCGCGGCTGATCGGCGCTCCCCCCGGCTATGTGGGTTTCGACCAGGGGGGGCTTCTGACCGAGGCGGTGCGCAAGACCCCGCATTGCGTCATCCTGCTCGACGAAATCGAAAAAGCCCATCCGGACATTTTCAATATTCTGCTGCAGGTCATGGATTACGCCACGCTGACGGACAATTCCGGCCGCAAGACGGATTTTCGCAACGCAATTCTGATCATGACCTCCAACGCCGGGGCTTTTGAGATGAGCGCCAGGGGCATCGGCTTTACCCCTTCCGGCGCGCTGGACGCGGCGGGCAAGGGCAGAAAGGCTTTGGAAAAGCTGTTCGCGCCGGAATTCCGTAACCGGCTGGACGCCATGGTGGCTTTTTCCAACCTGTCCCAGGACGTCATGGGCCGGATCGTGGACAAGTTCATCGCGGAACTGGCCGCATCCCTGAACGAAAAGCGGGTCCGCCTGACGCTGACCGAGGCCGCCCGCGTCTGGTTGGCGAAAAAAGGCTATGACCCGGCTTTTGGCGCGCGGCCCCTGGCCCGGGTGCTGCGTGAATCCATAGAAGACGAACTGGCCCGCGAAGTTCTGTTCGGCAAGCTGGCCGGCGGCGGTGACGTGGTTGTGGATGCGGCGGCGGCCAAAGCGGACGCGCTCCGTTTCGTCTGTACCCCGGCGGAGGCCAGACCCGCCGCCGCGCCGCGGCAATTGCCGCCCTCGGGGAACGACGGGACGCTGCCGGCCAAAACAGGCAAAAAAGCTCTGGTTCTCAAATCCGGCAAAACGGCTGTGGCGGTCAGATCAAACAAGACGGCTTTGGCCACTGCCCAATCCGGCAAAAAGGCCCTGACCGTCAAATCGGACAAGACGGCCTTGACGGTCCGGCCGGATGCGGTGAAGCCCGGCGGCGCGCGTAAAAAGAAAAACGGCGACAAGGGCGGAACTCGGGCTGACTAACAGGAATAACCATGCCGGTGTTTCTGGAACCGGGCCAGACCGGTTTTCCCCCGTTGCGCCACGCTTCGGCCGAGGGCCTGCTCGCGGTGGGGGGGGACCTTTCCCGCAGACGGCTTCTGCAGGCTTATGCCAGCGGCATTTTTCCCTGGTATGACGAAACGACCCCCATTCTCTGGTGGGCGCCGCCGCAGCGTTGCGTGCTGCCGCCGGCGGAACTGCATGTCCCACGGTCGCTCCGGCGCGCCATTCGGGCGCGGCCGTTTGCAATCACCCTGGACAGGGCTTTCCTGGACGTGATCCGCAGTTGTGCGGGAACCCCCCGGCCGGGGCAGAAGGGCACCTGGCTGACGCGGGAAATGATCGGGGCATACAGCAATCTGCACCGCGCGGGCTGGGCGCATTCCGTGGAAGCCTGGCAGGATGGCGGTCTGGTTGGGGGCGTGTACGGCGTATCCCTGGGCGGGATATTTTTCGGCGAATCCATGTTTTTCAGCCGGCCCGACGCTTCGAAAATCTGTCTGGTCTGGCTGGTCAGACTGCTGCATGCTTGGGGTTTCACCCTTATCGACTGCCAGCAGGTGACGGACAATCTTCTGCGTTTCGGCGCCCGTCCCATCCCCAGAGCGGACTTCATGAAGCAGTTGGCGTCGGCCCTTGCCCTGCCGACGCGGCGCGGTCTCTGGAGCATGCCGGAGGGTTTTTTCCCGGTATGAGGAAAAGTCCGGGGCCTCGTCGTGGGGGGCAGTTGTGTGCGTCCAGTTCAGCAAACAGCTGCCCGATGACATGTGGCTGCGGCACCGATCCGGCGACGACCGCGCAGTACCGCCGAGGGCCGCCTGTTCCGGCGCGCTTCACACCGGATACAGGCGGCCCTTATTGGCACGGAAGGCTTGCGTTCCGGCAGAGCGGGGCTTTGTCCGCTTCCGTTACGCCACAGCGATAATCACGTGCGAAGCCTTGATCAGGGCGCTTGCGGCATCGCCTTTTTTCAGATCCATTTTCGCGACGCTCTCATTGGTCACGATAGCGGTGATGGCTTTGCCGTCCGGCAGGCTGACGACCACTTCGGCGTTGACCGCGCCGGTCTTGCAACTGGCGACGGTGCCGGCAAACTGGTTCCGGGCGCTGGTTTTCAGGCCGCTTTTGACCAGCAGCACCCACGAAGCCTTGATCAGGGCGTATGCGGCGCCGCCGACGGCCAGGCCCAGGTTTTTCACGCTTTCGTTCGTGATGATCGCCACGATCTGGCTGCCGCCGATGTCAAGCACGACTTCGCTGTTTACCGCGCCTGTTGTGATTCGGACGATTTTGCCGCTGAACTGGTTTCTGGCGCTGGTTATGGGGGTGGTGCTCATCGATGCTCCTTGCTGTGGATTTTTTGTATGGACCCCGGAATATTGCACGGTTGGAACGGGTACGAGGAGTTGCCTGCAAATCCTTGCCGCCGAATGGACAGGGTCGCGCGTTGCCCGCCGTTGGGCGACTACTGGGAGTGTACCCGATTTGATAATACGGATGCGATGTGGGCGCAAGATAAAAACAAGAATACATGCAGAGACGCTTTCCCGCATGGACGGGAAAGCGTCTGGATTGACGCGCACGCCCGCTCCGGCGTTTTCCGGCGGCAATGAATGCCGCCTGCGCCCGCGCGGCGGGCTGTTGCAAAAAAGATCTTACCAACAGCCAGCGGCGCATAGCCCTCCAAGGGGGGAACCCCCGCGCACCCGCAGCCCGGCCTGCCCCGGCCAGGGACCCCTCGTCCCGAATATCGGGCCGTTCCACGAAGCCCCCCGACAGGGCGAGACG
>JAVBOK010000062.1:0-58828 GCA_031550605.1 Desulfovibrionaceae bacterium
CGGCAGGGCTGGTTATATCTTGCCGGGATCAAAGACGTGCACAGCCGCGAGATCGTCGGCTTCAGCCTGTCCGCGCGTATGGACACCGGCCTGGTGCTGGATGCGCTGACCAAAGCGATGCGTCTTCATCGTCCGTCAGCCGGGCTGATTCTGCACTCGGATCGCGGAAGTCAGTATTGCAGCGCCGCCTACCAGGATACCCTCAAAGAGTACGGCGTGGCCTGCTCCATGAGCAGAAAAGGCGATTGCTATGACAATGCGCCCATGGAAAGCTTTTGGAGCTTACTGAAAAACGAACTGGTGCATCACAGGGAGTTTGGAACGCATCGCGAAGCCGTTACTGTTCTGACTGAATATATTGAAGTTTTTTACAACAGGCAGAGAAGACAGGCCGCGCTCGGCTATCTCTCACCGGCGGCATTTGTAAGAAAAGTACTACACGGAGCAAACTTGGCAATTGCCGCTTAACTTGGCGTCCGAATTTGACGACCTATCTCACCTTCTTACAAAACGGTAATGGAAAACCCATAATCAGCGGCCGTGCCGGACATGGCAAACATATACACCTTTATGATGTCCGGATTTGTTAATGTTGCTGTTGCATAATGCGGCGAACTTCCTATTGGAGTGATTTGCGCGATCGTGTTGCCTGATATGGGCAGGCTTGTGATAAGTGTGTATTGGCCGGTTCTGGTTTTTTCGATGCTTGCAAAACCAAAAGACCCGCTTGACAAAACACCGATGGAGCCGACGCGGCCCTGGGCGATAGTTGTGCCTCGCAACGCTGCCATGCCGTCGGTGTTGAGCTCAAGCAAGCTGGAGCCAGGCAGGCCGGGCAACAACTGGTCAACACTTGCACCGCCATACAGCCTGTATGTTACAAGCGCCGTGGCGCTTGCCCCGTTTTGCTGTGTATGGCTGGCCTCGTAATTGTAGAGCGCGGAACCGCTGGTGAAATCGAACAAGGCCACAGAAAAAGTGGAGTTTTCAACAGCCTCAAGGATACAATTGCGCGCGTTCACGATGCCGCCCCGCGATCCATACAGCAGGCAGTAGGCGGTCCCCTGGTATTTTATGGTCGTATTTTGCAACTGGATATATGAACCGATAATGGCGTTGACGAAATTTTCATCCGGCGTGTTCGCGGCCAAGCCGCCTACCATTATTGTGGTGTTTGAGGCGTCGATGAATCCTCCCCGTGACGCATACAGCTTTGTGCATCGGATATTTTTTATTGTTATGCTTGCCCCTCCGGACACCACAACGCGTTTCCTGAATCCGGTGCTGGCGATATTGCTTCCCTCGGCGCCGGCGACAGTGAGATTGTAGCATGTAAGCAGGCCGTCGGCGCGGCGGTACAGATCATCATTAATCATGCCCGAGACATGCACTGTGACTGAGTACTCATTCGGCGTTATTGTCTGCAGAAGATTCTCGATGCCGCTCACACCCGTCCACGTAGCTTTTGCCGTTCCCGGCGCCAAGCCGTTGTTGGCGTTGCTTCCGGTTTCAGACAGGTAAAGGTCCAAGTTTTCTGTGAGATTCATGAGAGCCTCCTATGCTTTATTCGTTTGGGCGTTTTTGTCATTTTGTTCCGCCATGGATGCGAAAGAGGGCAGTTGGCGGTCAAGCGCTGCGCATGGCCGGGGGCTTCTCCCGTGCTGTCAGAGCAAAGATATCGCGCCTGGCGTGGCAAAGCTCCGGCGTAACTGGTCCGCCTCTTCGGCTGTAAGGTCGCCCGCCGCGACAAGCCGGACATAACGTTTCCGTTTTTCCGCCAGGGTTTCGGATGACGGAGCAACGGCGGTAAGCAGGGCTTCGGCCAGGGCATCCTCGGTGATAATGATCACGGGTTGGTCCTCTTTGATCATTGCTGTCCGGCTAAGTGGTAATAAAAAAGTCCAAAATCTCAGGGAAGTGTGGTAAAAAAATCTTGTACAACATCTGCCACGCAAGGAGATTTCGGACTTGAGTCACCATACCACACTCTTCTCCCAGACGTTATCGTTCATTCCCAGACATGTTTTCCAGAAACTCGAACAACCGCGGGACAGGCGACACATCTGACCACATTATCGAGGTCTTCAGCGGAAAAACGTCTCTGCGCCTACGGCGTATCGGCTGCCGGGACCCGGAAAGTGGCAGACGCTATGAATTTCTGACCAATCATTTCCGACTGAGTCCCAGAGGTGGTCCCGGTTGTTCGGACAGGTAACAGCGGTTTCTTAGCTTGCCTTTTCCCTTATCAGGCTGCCTTTAACAATCCCTCATGGTAGCGGCGCTCCGGGGTTATCCCGTCCAGGCTGCATCCCGTAAAAACCTTGTACCATCCTTGTACCAGAGTCTCACTCCACAAAAAAAGGCTTACGCTGTTATGCGTAAGCCTTTGATTTCGTGGTGCCAGGGGACGGGATTGAACCGCCGACACATGGATTTTCAGTCCATCGCTCTACCAACTGAGCTACCCTGGCGTGTCGAACCGTTCGTGTACCCAAACTCGCGCGGGATGGCAAGTTTTTTTTGCGGACGGATGTTCGTTTGCCCGCCGGCGCGTTACCCGCGGCATGTGCGCATCTGATCCGGCTTCAGGCGGGGCGTCCGCCGTATCCTGCGGCGGGAGAGCCGCACGGGCGGTTTGCCCCGCGATGCAGTCAATGCCGTGCGGGCGGAAACCCGCCGGTCCCCCGATCACGGCGCGTCGGGCTCTGTGACCGATGCCGCGCCTGTCCGTTCACGGCAGGATGCGGATCGCGACCGCCCTGTCCAGGTCCGCAGGCGAAAGAGTGCTGACCCGGTCCAGAAAGGCCGAGGGAAAAGACCCCGGACCGGCCGCGTCCGCGGCGGCAAGGGAACCCGCGGCCGACATCACGGCCATGGCGGCGACAACCGCGTTCAGACGGGTTTGTTTCCGGCTTTCTTCCGCGCCGTTGCCGGCCGCCGCGGCAAAGGCCGCGCAATAGGCGGAAGCCGTGCAGCCCATGCCCGTGACCCTGGTCATCAGTTCGCTTCCGCCGGTCAGGCAGACGCATGCGCCGCCGTCGGTGACGATATCTTCCGCACCGCTCACGCAAACGATGCAGCCGTGGCGGGAGGCCAGCTCAAGGGCTGCGGGCCGCGCCGCGATCGCGTCCATGCTGCTGTCCACGCCCCTGGTTTTTGCCGCGTCGCCCGCCAGGGCGGCGATTTCCGAGGCGTTGCCGCGCAGAATGGCGCCCCGCGAGGCCGCGAGCAGCTCACGCGCGGTCCGCGTGCGGTAGGCGCTGGCGCCCGCGCCGACCGGGTCGATGACCACCGGCAGGTTGCGGTCGTTGGCGGCCGCCAGAGCCATGTGCATGGACGCGACCCAGGGCGGCGACAGGGTGCCGATGTTGAGCACCAGGGCGGAGGCGATGCCCGTGATCTCCTCCATTTCTTCGGCCGCGTGGGCCATCACGGGCGAGGCGCCAAGCGCCAGCAGGGCGTTGGCCGTGGTCTGCATGACCACCAGGTTGGTGATGTTGTGCACCAGGGGCGCCTGCCGTCTGACAGCCGCCAGCAGTTCCCGGGCGACAGCCGGAAATGTGTTCATGGAAAATCCTTTGTCCTTTTGCATGGCTGGTCCGGCAGGGCGGCGCCTACCACCAGAAGGCGGGATACCGCCGCCGCCGGGACAGATTGTTGGTGACCAGGGCCACGGCGACAAGAATGGAGGCTCCGGCGGCCACGGGAAAAAACGCCGCGCCGTATCCCAGTTCCGTTATTTCCGGCCCGCTGGTGACCATGATCAGGGCAGTGCCGCCGCCGGGCGGGTGCAGGGTGCCGGTGGCGTGCATGGCCGCGATGGCGCAGGATACGGCCAGCGCCGCCGTCAGGTGCGGGGATGAGGGGAAAATCTTGTACGCGCTGATGCCGATCAGCGCGGAGATCACATGCCCGCCCAGCACGTTGCGCGGTTGGGCGAAAGCCGCCGCCGGCGCGCCGAACAGCAGCATGGAGGAGGCGCCGAAAGTGCTCAGCAGGAGCAGATTGTCCGTGCGGGACAGCACGCCGTAGTTGCACCAGCTGAGCAGCCCCATGCCGATGAACGATCCCGCGAAGGACCAGAGGATCTCCACCGGATACAGTTCCCCGGCGGTCTGCGGCGTTCCTTTCATCTTCTGCGCATAGGCGAGGGCGCGCGAACGCAGCCTGCCCCAGAACCCGTGCAGGCTGGCGGCCGGCCTGCGCACGCGGCGGAAAAGCCTGCGTCCCGCAAGGGCGCGGCCGACAATTTCCTGCGGGGTGGTGCGGTGTATTCTCATGCCCGCAGACATACCGCCTGGAACGGAATGCGGCAAGCGGCTTTTATTGAAAAACAAAATCACTATAATTATGTGAAAATATTTACTTTAAAATATTTCTCTTGCCAAATGCCCCGCGAATGGCTATGACCGGCGAAACTACCCGTTATGGAGAGGCCATGACCCGCAAAGACCGCACAGAAGGCATTTACAGCCGGCGCGAAGTGCTGGATGAAGGCGAGCGCAAGCAGTATTACCTGATCCAGCTCAAAGAGCTGCTCGGCTATGCCTACCGCTAGTCCGAGGATGTGAAAAAGCGCTTTGACCGCGCCCAGTTCAACGTGGACAAGCTCAGGACCCTTTCGGACCTCAAGCACATTCCCATCCTGAAAAAGAAAGAGCTGATCTTTTTGCAGTCCATGGGGCCGCGCCTGGGGGGGCTTCTGACCAAGGACCTGGGGGAACTCAAGCGCGTGTTTTTGTCCCCCGGCCCCATCTTCGACCCCGAAGACCGCGTTGACGACTACTGGGGCTATACCGAAGCCTTTTATTCCATCGGGTTCCGCCCCGGCGACGTGGCCCAGGTGACCTTCAACTATCATCTGGCCCCGGCCGGCCTGATGTTTGAAGAGCCCCTGCGCAATCTCGGCTGCGCGGTGGTGCCCGCCGGGCCCGGCAACGCCACCACCCAGATCGAGATCATGCAGAAGCTGCGGGTTTCCGGTTACGTGGGCACTCCCAGCTATCTGCTGCACCTCGCCCAGAAAGGAGAGGAAAAAGGCCTGAACCTGCGCAAGGACCTGTTTCTGGAAGTGGCTTTCGTCACCGGCGAAAAATTTTCCGAAAAAATGCGCAGCCAGCTGGAAAAGAAATTCGACCTCATCATGCGCCAGGGCTACGGCACGGCGGATGTGGGCTGCATCGGCTATGAATGCTTCCACAAGACCGGCCTGCACATCGCCAACCGCGCCTTCGTGGAAATCTGCCACCCCGACACGGGCATCCCGCTCAAGGACGGCGAAGTGGGCGAAGTGGTGGTCACGGCCTTCAACAAGACCTACCCCCTGATCCGTCTGGCCACCGGCGATCTGTCGTACATCGACCGCGCGCCCTGCCCCTGCGGCCGCACCAGCCCGCGCCTGTCCAACATCGTGGGCCGCGTGGACACCACCGCCCGCATCAAGGGCATGTTCGTGTACCCGCACCAGGTGGAGCAGGTCATTGCCCGCTTCGAGGAAATCAAGCGCTGGCAGATCGAAGTCACCAACCCCGGCGGCATCGACGAAATGACCCTGTTCATCGAAGTGTCCAACTTCAAACGTGAGGAAGAACTGCTGCACCAGTTCCGCGAACGCATCAAACTGCGGCCGGAACTCAAGGTGCTGACCCCGGGCACCCTGCCCGCGCAGATCAAGCTGATCGAAGACAAACGGGTGTGGGATTGAAGAGGAAGCGGGGAGGGTAAGACTTTTCGGCAAAAAGGTTTTTCTCTCCCCGGCCCCCTCCTTTTTCAACAAACTCCAGCGGAAGACGGGGGGGAACGTGCCCGAACTGCCCGAAGTCGAAACCATCGCGCGAACCCTGGCCCCGCAGATTGCGGGGCGCGTTGTTCTTGCCGTCCGCGTGCTGCTGCCCAAGACGCTGGAAGCGGGGGGCGCGCTGCTGCCGGAAATTGCCCCCGGCGCGCGCGTGACCGGCGCGCGCCGGCGGGCGAAACTGCTGCTGGTCGACCTTGAGGGGAAAGGCGGGGCGCCGTATGTTCTGGCTTTTCATCTGAAAATGACCGGCAGGCTGTTTGTGCGCGGGCCTCGGGACGAGCCGGGCAGGCACACGCGGATGCTTTTCGACCTGTCGGAAGAGGGGGCCGAACCCGGAACGGAGGGCAAAGGGAAAAGCGCGCCGCCTGCGCCGGCGGCCCGCCTGTTCTTTGACGACGCGCGCACTTTCGGCTACTGCCGCCTGCTGCGGCCGGAGGATTTCGCGGACTGGCCTTTCTGGCGGAATCTGGGGCCGGAACCGCTGTCCCTGGAGCCGGACGCCTTCGCCGCCCGCCTGCGCGGCCGGCGCGGCGCCGTGAAAGCCCTGCTGCTGGACCAGACCGTCATTGCGGGCATCGGCAACATCTATGCGGATGAAGCCTGTTTCCGCGCGGGCATCCGGCCGGACGCGCCCGCCGCGGACCAGACGCCGGAAAGGTTTTCCGTCCTGCTCGGCCGCGTCAAGGACGTGCTGGCCGAATCCATCGAGCAGTGCGGCTCCTCCATCCGTGATTACCGCGACGCCAACGGCGATGCCGGGGCTTTCCAGAATCTGTTCCGGGTCTACGGCAGAGGGGGGGAACCCTGTACCGCCTGCGGCGGAAAATTGCGCAAAACCGTGGTGGCGGGCCGCACTACGGTCTATTGCGACCGCTGCCAGAAATAATGTCGGGAAAGCGGCATGCATTGTTTCAATATTTCACGTATTGTTGAAATAAAAAATCCGTCCCCCGTCTGTCTGCCCCCGCCCGGGCCGCCGGCACAACGGTCCGGGCATCCGCGGGATTTCCGCCGCCGGCCGGAGCGCGAGATTTCCGGACGGCACTGCGCGTTCGCCGGACGCTTCGCGACGCGCTTGTCCGGGCGCCTGCACGGGCGGCGCTTCGTCATCCGCCCGTCTCGTCCTGCCGCACGATGCGCGCCGCCAGTTCGTGGTAAAAGCGGACGTGGAAAAAGCGGGCCGTGTATTCAGCCAGAAATGCCGCGCCCAGTGCGGCCAGCACGATGGCGTGGCCGTCGGTCATTTCGATCAGGATAAAGGCGGCCGTCATCGGCGCGCGGGTGACGCCGGCCAGCACGGCGGTCATGCCCACGGTAAGGAACTCGCCGTGCCAGGGGGACTCCACGAAGGGGAGGAACCAGCTGCCCAGTCCCGCGCCGATGGACAGGGACGGCGAAAAGATGCCGCCGGGCAGGCCGGTGGCGAAGGTCAGCAGCAATCCCGCGAATTTGCAGGGCAGGTACAGCCGGGGCACATCCAGTCGGCCGTCCAGCATCAGGCGGGTGGTTTCCGCGCCGCTGCCGTAAATGGGCGCGGCCAGTCCGGCAACGGCGATCAGGATGCCGCAGCAGGCCACGAACAAATAGGGCCTTTCCACCCGCATCCGCAGAATGGGGGCGGGCACCCAGAGATGCAGGCGCAGGGCCAGCCAGGTGAACGCCCCGCCCGCCAGCCCGCCCAGAACGGCCAGCAGCGCCAGCAGGGGCGCATACATCGGGGGCATGTTGCCGGCCAGGGCGATGCGGCCGAAATAGCTTTGATAGCCGAAAACCGGTTGGGCCACGACCCCGGCCAGGATGATGGCCATGGCCAGTTTGGCCGGCGTGTGCCCCTTCCGGGAATGGCTCATTTCTTCGAAAGCGAAAATCAGCCCGGCCAGCGGCGCGTTGAAAGCCGCCGCGATGCCCGCCGCTCCACCCGCCAGAATAAGCTGGCGGCGCAGCAGCGGCGTGGTATGGGGGAAAAAACGGCGCAGGGAATAGAAGATGCTTGCGCCGATCTGCACGGTGGGACCTTCCAGCCCCAGGACAAAGCCGGAACCCATGCCGCCGGTGATGGCCGCGAATTTGGCGGCGGCCAGACGGAGATTGACCAGCCGTCCCGGCATGGCGGGGTCCCCGGCCTCTTCCAGGGCGGCGATGGCCTGCTGGATTCCGCTGCCTTCGGCGCCCGGCCCGACGCGGCGCATGAACCAGGTCAGGGCCAGGCCGCCCAGCGGCAGGGCAAGAAAAGGCCACCACGGCCAGCGGCCGCGCAGATGTTCAAACAGGGCGAAGGATTTTCCGGCCGCCGCGGCCAGCAGCACGGCCGCGCAGCCAATGCCCACCGCGCCGGCCCACAGGACCAGCAACCTTCCGGTTCTGCCGCGCCTGCCGGGCCGGGGCGCCGCAGGGTGCCGTATTTTCAGTCCGCGCATGGCCCTCTCCGTTGCGCCGGCCACGGAAGCGGCGCGCGTGTCCGCGCGCCGGAAACAACCCCCCGGCGCGGCCGCCTCGTCAGGGGACAGCCCCATTCTCCCCCTATACACCGGATCGCGGCATCCGTCGAGAATACTTTCAAAGCGTTGTCAACGTGAAAACGCTCTGGAGGAAAAACAGGCCGGACGCGGCACGAAGGGGCGTGAACGGCGCTTACGGCCGTTTTGCCGTTCCGGCCAGGATCAGGGAACAGCTCTGGTGCGTTTCGCGCGTTTCGCGCAGGGACGGGACGATCGCGTTCCAGGCGTTCATGAGATTGTCGGGGTTCGAAGCGTATGCGCAGCGGAAAACCAGCTCGTCTTCGCCGATGACCGTTTCGGACAACGGCGCAAAGGCGGCGAAGAAAAGCGTCTTGACGGCGGCAAAGCGTTCCGTGTTCGCGGGCGAGGGCCGCTCCGCGCAGTAGATGTCGACAAGATGCAGGCACAGGCCGCCCGTTTTCATGATTCTGCGGTTGTCCTGAAAAAAGGCCGGCAGCGCCGGCGTCGGCACATGCTCCAAAACGGAAACGGAAAAGACGGCGTCAAAAACGCCGGGCTGCAGCACGGGCGAATGCTCGCCCAGGTACGTGCGCAGGTTGGCTATTTCCGGCGGCAGCGCATTGGCCTGGGGCCCGCCGTCCGCGCCTTCGAAGGGCTCGATGTTGCAGCAGGCGTTGTGTCTGGCCAGCGCCGGCAAAATCCGGGAGTTCCCGCCGCCCACCTCCGCGATATGTTTGCCCCGGAAACGGTGCAGAAGCGAAAACGCCACGGCGTCCTGAATGGATTTCAGGTGCCAGTCCCGCGGCCTGGGCACGCCCGCCAGAATGCCGGAATTTTCCACGGCCCAGTACTCTTTTTTCGTGACGAAACGAAACATGGCGCACTCCTTGACCGCCGCCGTCAGTCCGGGGGCGGCGTTCCCCGGGCGGTCACGCCGCGTCGTCCGGATACAGGGCCGCTGTCGCGGCGTACAGATCTTCGAAGGTCCCCGCAAGGATGTGTTGCCGCGCCCTGGTCACCAGATCCAGGTAATGGGTCAGGTTGTGCAGGGAATTGAGGCGGAAGGACAACAGCTCTCCGGACACGTACAAATGCCGCAGATAGGCGCGGCTGAAAGTGCGGCAGGCGTAGCAGGAACAGGCCGGGTCCAGGGGGCCGTCGTCTTCGGCGAATTCCCTGCGCTTGATGTTGACCTTGCCCAGCGAGGTGTACAGCGTGCCGTTGCGCGCGTTGCGCGTGGGCAGCACGCAGTCGAACATGTCCACCCCGCACCGGATGCCGGCCATGATGTCCAGGGGGGTGCCGACCCCCATCAGATAGCGCGGCTTGCCCGCGGGCAGCTGCGGGGCCGTGTGGGCCAGCAGTTCGTACATTTCCGGCTTGGGCTCGCCCACGGACAGCCCGCCGATGGCGAAACCGTCAAAATCGTGGGGCGCCAGCTCTTCCACGGAGGCAGTGCGCAGGTCTCGGAAAAATCCGCCCTGGGTGATGGCGAAAAGCAGGTTGTGCGCCGCGCCGCCGCGGGTCATCTCCGCCGGGAAGGCGGCGCGCGAACGCAGCGCCCAGCGGGTGGTCAGCCTGATGGACCTGGCCGTGTAGTCGTGATCCGTGCCGTAGGGCACGCACTCGTCCAGCACCATCATGATGTCCGAACCCAGGTTGCGCTGGATGTCCAGCACTTTTTCCGGAGTGAACAGATGCTTCGACCCGTCCAGGTGGGAACGGAACAGGACCCCTTCCTCGGAAATCTTGCGCAGGCCCGACAGGCTGAAGGCCTGGTACCCGCCGCTGTCGGTCAGAATGGGTTTGTCCCAGGCGGCGAAGCGGTGCAGCCCCCCCCGCCGGGCGACAATCTCGTCGCCGGGGCGCAGGTACAGGTGGTAGGTGTTGCCCAGAATGATGCGGGCGTTCAGGGCGTTCAGATCGTCGGGCGCAAGCGCCTTGACCGATCCCACCGTGCCCACGGGCATGAAAATGGGCGTGGGCACGGGGCCGTGCCCCGTGTGCAGGACGCCGGCCCTGGCCGCGCCGTCCTCGGCCTCGATGCGGAAATCGCCGGGTGCGCCGGCTGTTTGTGCCGCGCGCGTTGCTGTGATAGGATGCATCCGCGTTGTATAGCCGCTGCAAACACCGGAGGCAATGCCCATGTCGCAGCCTTTTGCCCTGACCCTGACGGACGCGGAGAAAAACTGCCTGCGGGACCTGGCGCGCTTGCGCATAGAACAGCGGCTGCGGGGAGAGGACGCCGATCTTCCGCCGCCCCGGTTCGACGACGGCGGCGTGCTGCGCCGGCAACTGGGGGCGTTCGTGACCCTCAAGCGCGGCGGACGCTTGCGCGGCTGCATCGGCAACCTGGCGGGCACGGGGCCGCTGTACCTGACGGTGGCGGAAATGGCCGGGGCGGCGGCTTTCGGGGATCCGCGCTTTCCGCCCCTGAGCGCCGAAGAGTTCGCGGATATCGAAATCGAAATTTCCATCATGGGGCCCATCACCCGCTGTCCGGACCTCGCCGCCGTGGTCATCGGCCGCCACGGCCTGATCGCGCGCAAGGGCGGCCGCCAGGGCCTGCTGCTGCCGCAGGTGCCCGTGGAATGGGGCTGGGACCGGCAGACCTTCATAGCGCAGACCTGCCGCAAGGCGGGACTCGCTCCGGACGCCTGGAAGGACCCGGGCACGGAATTCCACTGGTTTGAAGCGGTGATCATTTAGAAGTCCTTTCATCATTCCTTATGCTGGGCCACGCCGGCCACAGGAGGCATTGTATGCATCGACGCCCGTATTGTTGTGTTCTGCTGTTTCTTTTCCTTCTGGCGGCGGCTCTGCCCACGGCGGCGGCCGAACCCGCGGCGGCGGCCAAAGCGCCGGCCGACAAACCCGCCGCCCAGACGGAGCGGACCACGCCCATCAGCGTGGAGCATGAAGGCGCCGATGCCGTGGGTTCGAAACTGGCCTTTCAGCTCAAAGGCGCGTTCAACACCAGTTCCCTGTTCACCCTGACGGAGAGGGACGGCCCCAGGATCAAGATTTTCCTGTCCACCGTGCCGGAATTTCCCGGCCGGCCGGGGCTTTCTTCCGCGTATGCCGTGGTCTGGACCTTTTCCCAGGCCGAAGGCACCCTGAGTTTTCTGCTGGCCCGCGAGGTGGGCCTGCTGGCCGCCGACGAGGTGGACGCCCTGGTCAGCCGTCTGGCGGAAAAAACCGACGGGATCGCTGTCAAGTACCGGTATCTTTTCAGTAAATAAGAGGATTGCATGGGTTTTTTCTCTTCGATCAAAAAATTGTGGGGCGGCGCATCACAGGGTGACGCGCCGCAGGCGGCCCCGGAAACCGCGGCCGCCGCTTTGGACCTTCCCTCTTCCGGCGACTGGCGCCAGAATCTGACCCTGTCCCTGCGCCGGGCGGAACCGCGCCTTTCCGTCTGGCTGAATCTGATCCTGCAGGACGTGCCCTGCGCCGGGCCGCTGCTCTGGGAACGGCTGGGTTTTCTGTTTGACGCGCTGGAAGCGCCGCCCGCCGAGAAAGACGCCTTCATCAAAGCCTTTGCCGACTGGCTGGACGCCATGGGCTATGCGGCGGTGGACGAGTTCCGTTCCGAGTTGCAGTACCGCCTGGCCCTGGCCCTGGATCTGGAAGACGAAGAGGACGAGCGCAGCCGCCTGCTGCTGAAACTGTCCGACGGGCTGGCCAAAACCCGCGAGCAGATCGGCCGCGGCCTGGACCAGTTGTTCGCTTCCCACGCCACGGTGACCGAGGCCTTGTGGGAAGAAATGGAAGAGATCCTCATCGCCGGGGACGTGGGGGTGAACGCCGCGCGGGACCTGACCGCCCGTTTGAAGCGCCGGGCGTTCCGCGAAAAGGTCACGGATCCGGCGAAGCTGCGGTCCCTGCTGCATGCCGAACTTTGCGCGGCCTTCGCCCCGGTGAAGCGCATCCAGGCCGTGAACCCGCCGGAGGTGGTGTTGATCGTCGGGGTCAACGGCGTGGGCAAGACCACCACCATTGCCAAACTGGCCTACCGGGCGCGGCTGCAGGGCAGAAAAGTGCTGGTCGCGGCCGCGGACACCTTTCGCGCGGCGGCTGTCGAGCAGCTTGCAATCTGGGCCAAACGGGCGGACGCGGGGTTCCATTCCAAGGGCGCCAATGCCGACCCGGCGGCCGTGGCCTTTGAGGCCGTGGAAAAAGCCGTGGCCGAAGGCTACGACCTGCTGCTGGTGGATACGGCCGGCCGGCTGCATACCAAGACCAACCTGATGGAAGAACTGAACAAGATCAAGCGGGTGCTGGCCAAACGCCACCCCGGCGCGCCGCACCGCAGCATTCTGGTCATCGACGCCACCACCGGCCAGAACGCCCTGTCGCAGACCAAACTGTTTCAGGAGGCCTGCGGGGTGGACGAAATCGTGCTGACCAAGCTGGACGGCACGGCCAAGGGCGGCATCGTGGCGGCCGTGGCCATGCAGTTCGGCATTCCCATCACCTTCGTGGGCCTGGGCGAAAAGATGGAAGACCTGCGCCCCTTTGACGGCGGGGATTTCGCCGGGGCGCTGCTGGGGATTGAAGAAAAATAGCCGCCTGCCGCGAATGCGAAACGACCGGAGCGTCATGCCGTTCCGGTCGTTTCGCCGTATGGGGCCGGGGGAGGCAGTCCCCCGCGCGGGGCATGGGGGAAGCCCCGTTCCCGCTGATCCGCCTTCAAGCGAAACCGCTCTACAGCGGCAGCAGAACCTCGCCGCGTTTCTCGTTGATCACCAGGGCGGCGGCTTCATAAAAAGCGAAAAAGCCGCAGAGGATGCCCTCGTACCCGGCGATGGTGTGCACGGCATGGCTGCCGGTGAAGTTGGCCAGCGCCAGCAGGAAGAAGAGCACGGTCAGGGAGCCGAAGACCAGTTTGCCGATCAGCGGGCCTTTCAGGGTGCCGATGAAAAAGGCCAGGGTGAACACGCCCCACAGGCCGAGATAAAATCCCATGGATACCGGATCCGCCGCCGGCAGGCCGAAGCGCGGCATGACCCAGATGAAGACCAGGGACAGCCAGAACGAGCCGTAGGATGCGAAAGCCACCGCGCCGAAAGTGTTGCCCTGCCGCCATTCCATAATGCCGGCGATGATCTGCGCGATGCCGCCGTAAAAGACGCCCAGGCTCATGATCATCACGCTCAGGGGATAAAATCCCGCGTTGTGGATGTTGAGCAGAATGGTCGTCAGCCCGAAACCGAAAAGCCCCAGCGGGGCGGGATTTGCCGTTCCTTTCGCGTGTGCGTCTGCCATACCTGTCCTTTCGCTGTGATACCGTTACCATTTTCACTGTGGCGCCGGGGGGCGCATGCGGTCCGTCCTAAAAGCACGCTTCCCGCAGATAGACTTCCACGGTTTCATCGACGTTGAGGGTTTCGCCTTTGGTCAGTTCCCCGGAAGCGACGGAACAGACTTTGGCGCACAGGGCTTCGCCCGTTTCCTTGATGCTTTTGCGTTCCGACAGGATGCCGGCCGCCGAAAAGTCCATGTCTTCCCCGGCGTTGGCGAACGTGCGCGGGTTGCCGGTCATGAAAAAGGTCGGGGTGATCACCCCGGCGTTGGCCACCGGCATGATCTGGCCCTTGATGAAGTTGCCGCCGCCCACCTGGAAGATGTTCAGCACGGACCCGGCCGCCGCGAAACCCAGGAACAGGGTGGAGGAGGACATCCAGGCGTCCATGAAATGCAGGCCCTTGCAGCGCGGTTCCTCGCCGGACTTCAGGCAGCTCTGCAGGGGTTTCGTTCCGGCCTTGGCGATGGCTCCCAGGGATTTTTCCTCCAGGGTGCTCAGGCCTGCCTCGATGTTGGCGGGGATGGGGTTGATGGTGCGGATGTCCTTGCCCATGGCCTTGGCGTCGTCTTCCACCTTGCGCACGGCCGCCAGAAACGCGGCGGCCTCGCTTTCGGAAACGAAACGCTTGACCAGAAGGTGTTCCGCGCCGATGACCTCGGTGGTTTCCGCGAAGATGGCCGAGCCTCCCCCGTCCACGATGCGGTCGAAAAGATAGCCCACCGCGGGGTTGCCGGCCATGCCCGAACTGGCGTCGGAATAGCCGCACTTCACGCCCATGCACAGATCGCCCAGGCCCGCCTGGCAGCGGGGGGCCCGGCTGGCCTCGATCAGCAGGTTGCGGGCCTTGCGCACCCCCGCGCCCAGGGCGCCGTCAAGCCCGCCGTGCTGATCCATGAAAACCATGTCCACGGGTTTGCCGGTTGCGATGATGGGCGCGATAAGGTTTTCGTAGGAAAATTCCTCGTGGGTGCCTTCGCGGTGCGTGCCGACGATCAGCACGGAGCCCGTGTTGGCGTTGCGGGCCAGGCCCCGCAGGGTGCGGGCGATGGTCGCCCGGTCGGTTTCGCCCCGGCCGTTTTCGTTGGGGGCGACGAAGGAGGTGGCGCCCTTGACTGCCTTGCTGATGAGCACGCCCAGATTGGCGGAACCCCGGCCGTTGGCGATGATCAGGGTGTGGTTGCGGATGCCGATTTTGCCGTCGGCGCGTTTATATCCCAAGAAGTTCATTATTTCGCTCCTTCCAGGTCGCCCCGGCCGCGTTTGCCCGCGATGTTGTGCACATGCACGCAGTCCCCGGCCGCGATATCCCGAGAGGCCACGCCGATGACTTCCTTGTATTTGATCACGTCCGAGCCTTCGGGGATGTCTTTGACCGCCATCTTGAACCCGTAAGGCACATCCGTGCGGCAGGTCAGGGTGCGGGTCGCGCCGTCAAGGTCATAACCGGCCTGGTCCCCGGCCTTCATGTCCTCTATGGCGTTGCCGACGTTGTCGGCGGCGTTCATGACCAGCAATGTTTTCATGGGCACTCCTTGCGTTGCGAAAATGAGGGGGACAGTCCGCGGCGATCGCCGCTACAAAACTCTACAGCCGTCTTCCGTGACCAGCACCATGTATTCCCAGCGCACGCCGCCCCATTCGGGGTAATACAGGCCCGGCTCCACGGTGACCACCATGCCCGCCTGCAGGTTCGCCGCGGCTCTGGGGCTCAGGGTCGGGGCCTCATGGGTCTGCAGCCCGATGCCGTGCCCCAGGCCGTGGGTGAAATGCCGGCCCACGCCTTTGGCGTCCAGGTATTTTCTGGCGGCGTGGTACACGTCGGCCATGCCCGCGCCGGGCCGGATGGCCTTGATGGCTTTTTCCTGCGCCGTACGGACCCGGGACAGGGTGTCCAGGAACTGTCCGGAGGGTTTCCCGCCCACCCAGAACGTGCGGGTCTGGTCGGAACAATACTCGTTCAGGCGGCAGCCCACGTCCACCAGCACGCAGGCGTTCTCGCGGATCGGTTCGGAACCGGGGACGGCATGCGGCAGGGCGGCGTTTTCGCCCACGGCGGCGATGCAGGGAAAGGACAGGGCCTGCGCCCCGCGTTCGCGGAAAAAGCGCTCGATTTCCCAGGCCAGTTCCGCTTCCGTGCGCCCGACAAGAAGCGCGCCGGGCACCCATTCCATCAGTTTGTGGTTCAGGGCGACGGCCGCTTCCAGACGGGCGATCTCCTCCGGCTCCTTGATGGCGCGCAGCTCTTCCACCAGACCGTCGGCGGCCCGCAGGGAAAGGCCCTGCCCCAAGGCGGCATGGAAATGCACGCTGATGATTTTGGCCTCAAAGCCGATTTCGCCCCCGGCCCTGTCCCGCGCCAAGGCGCCGATCTGCGCCGGAGCGTCGCCGCTGTAGATGAAGATGCGGTCTTCGTCCCACAGGCGCTTTGCCGCATCCAGGTACCGGGCGTCGGTGCACAGCCAGTCCCTGCCGTCGGGCAGGATGAGAAGATGCCCGGCGCTTTCGTTGCTCTGGTGGTCGATCAGTTCGAAACCGCTCAGATAAAAGCGGTTGGCGTCAAGAGAAACCAGAAGGCCGCCCAGTTTTTCCCGATGAAGCAGGCGGCGGAGTTTTTCGCGGCGGCTGGCGTAACGGGCGGCATCCATGGCTGTTCCTTATGCGCGCGTTGCGGCGTTGCCCGTCATTCCGCGCAGTTGACGCACAGTGTGCTCTCCGGCATGGACAGCAGGCGCTTGAAGGGGATGGCCTCGCCGCAGTCGGCGCAATAGCCGAACTCCGGATCGTCAAGGCGTTTGAGGGTGTATTCCAGCCCGGCCAGCCGCGATTTCGCCTGCGCCAGAGCCGCGTCGTTGACGCTTTTGTTGACGATGGAGTCCATGCGGGTGATGTCGTCCATGTCCTCGAAAACCACGGGTTTGGTCACCTCTTTCAGGTTTTCGATGTCTTCTTTCAGCCGGGCGATTTCCGCGACGGTTTTTTCACTGATCTGGTTTTTTTCGAGTTCGGTCATCACTGCTTCCTGAGCATTGGTAATGAAAGGAACGGGTTCCGGACATAAAAACCGTCCCGCCCGCGCGGCGCGCATTGGCCCGCCTGCGCCGGGTGGCGCCTCGCCGTCGCGGCGCAAGCCGGCCGCGCAGAATGGAGAAGCGGGCGCATTCGCCCGCTGCGAGATACCATACACTACAGCCGTGCAGTTTCCAAGCGGATATTTGGCCAAAACATCCCGCGCCCGGAATGTCCGCGGGGATTTGTCCGCGAATCCCCGCCGCCAAAGAGGCGCGGACGGATTCCGCCCGCCGGCGAACGGCCGCGCCGCGTATCCGCCGGGGCATCCTCACAGGGGAAATCGCTGTTCCCGTTCCAGCGCGGCGAATATGCCGTCGGCCTCCCTCTCCGCGCGATCGCTGAAAACATGGCCGTCCAGCAGGGCGCGCAGCTTGTCCGTCCGCACGGTCAGGGGGGGCAGCGCCGTTTCCGGCGTTTCATGAATCACGGGAACGGGCCGGCCGTAGCGTTGTTCATGGACCCGGGCGACAAGGGCCGCTATTTCGCCGATGGAAGGGGCCATGCCGGATGCCAGGTTCAGGATCTGCCCGGCGCCGTCCGGGAAAACGCCGCCCCGCCGCGCCGCAAGAGCCAGCAGGCGTTCGCAGACGGCCGCCGCATCGCCCAGCCAGACGAAATCCCGCCGGATGCCGGGGTTCGAGCGCAGGCGGATGCGCTTTTCCCGCAGCGCCATGCGGCAGAGATCGGGCAGCAGCAGATGCCATTTGCCGAAAGGCCGGGTCAGGGGCGCGCCGTACCCGTTGGTCAGGCGCAGGCTGAGCGCGCCCAGCCCGGCGGTGCGGGCGAAAAAGCGGCAATACTCCTCACCCATGAGGTGGGTCAGGGCGTATTCGTTTCGTGGGGCAGGGGGGGTTTCTTCACTCACTTCCCCCTCGGCGCGGCCGTAAACGTGAAAGGTGCTGCCGTAAATCACGGCGGGCGGCGGCGTTTTCGCCGCATCCGCCGCATCCGCCAGCGCTTCCAGCAGATTGCGCGTGCCCAGGGCGTTGGCGGCCAGGGCCGCGCGGCCGTAGTCGGAACCGGTCGCATCGTTGGCGCTGGCCAGATGCACGACCCCGTCCAGGCCCTGCGCGGCAAGAGGGGCCAGGGCCGCGGCCAGTTCCGCGCGCGGCGCGGTCAGGTCCAGGCTGAGCAGGGCGTAGGGCGCGCCCAGGTCCGGCCGGGCCGCGCCGCGCGAAAGCACGACAACCTTGTGCCCGGCGCGGGACAAATGCCGGGTTACCCAGGAACCCACAAATCCCAGGCCGCCTGTGATCAGGCAGCGCACGGCGCTCCCCAGGCGTAGGGAATTTCCGGAGCGTCCGGGGGAAGGCGGTCGGTTTCGTCCGGATGATGGGGTATGTCCGTACAGTTGACGATAAGCGCCGTATCGGGGCCGGCCGCGGCAAAGCCGTACCAGAGGCCGGGCGGAATGACCAGCAGGTTGTAGTGATCCGGCCTGCCGAGCAGAATTTCTTTCACCGCGCCCCTGGCCGGGGATGAGGGTCTGTCGTCGTACAGCGCGACGCGGAGCAGGCCGGCCGGCACGGCAAGGCGCTGGGTCTGTTCGCGGTGGCGTTTCCAGGCCCGCACCGCGCCGGGCCGCACCTCGGAACAGTAGACCTCGCCGAAGCCGGAGCAGTCCGGGGAATCGGCGCGCAGGACATGCAGCACGGCCCCGCCCTCCGTGGGGATTTGCCTGAGTGGGACAAGGCGCGCGCCGTCCATCGCGGGAGAGGTCAGAGCGCCCATGCCAGCCCCCCGGCGGCGGCGGCCCGGCCGTATTCGGCAATCTGGCCGACGGTGAAGGCGGGCATGGCGGATGCGCCTTCGGTGTAATAGGTCCGGTACCATTCGGCGGTGAAACGGACGGTTTCAGCGAAAGGCAGCGTGGCTTTCCAGTCCAGATGGGCCAGCGCCTTGTCGCAGCACAGCTTCAACAGCGTGCATTCCTTCTTGCCGGCCGCGGCCGCGGCGTCGATTTCCACGGAAAAACCGGGCCAGTACGCGCCCAGCGCCCCGGCCACTTCCGCCACGGTGGCGTTGACGTCGGAAGCCGGGCCGAAGTTGAAGGCTTCTTTATCCAGGGGCAGGACGCAGGATGCGGGGTCGTTTTGCAGCAGTTTCGCCCCCAGCCACAGATACCCGGACAGGGGTTCGAGCACGTGCTGCCAGGGCCGCGTGGCCCAGGGGCTGCGGATGGGCACCGGCTGTCCGGCGGCCCAGGCCCTGGCGCAGTCGGGCACGATGCGGTCGGCCGCCCAGTCGCCGCCGCCGATGACGTTGCCCGCGCGGACGGTTGCCATCCGCGGGCCATTCTTGAAGAAGGAGGTGAAATACGAACGGGCGATGATTTCCGCGCAGGCCTTGGATGCGCTGTAGGGATCCTCGCCGCCCAGATGGTCGGTCTCGCGGTACCCCCAGATCCATTCGTCGTTGCGGTAGCATTTGTCGCTGGTGACGCATACGGCCGCTTCGACGCCCGGCGTGCGGCGCACGGCTTCCAGCAGGTTCAGGGTGCCCATGGCGTTGGTGGCGAAGGTGCCGGGCGCGTCCTCGTACGAAGGCCGCACCAGAGCCTGGGCCGCCATGTGGAAAATGATCCGGGGCCTGAAATCCCCGACGGCCTTGGCCAGGGCGGATGCGTCGCGCACGTCGCCTTCGTGGTGGCGGATGCGCCCTTTCTGGCCCAGCACCGTGGAATTGGCCGGGTCCGAAGGGGGGCCCAGGGCGTACCCCGCCACCTCCGCCCCGAGGGACAGCAGCCATTCCACCAGCCAGGAGCCTTTGAAGCCCGTATGGCCGGTGACGAAAACCCGTTTGCCGGTATACGCGTTGTTGAACATGACAGGTCCTTGATTATTGCATCCAGGGCGTGGCGCCCTTGTCCCACAATTCGTTCAGCAACTGGTAGTCGCGCAGGGTGTCCATGCACTGCCAGAATCCGGGGTGCCGGTACATGGCCAGCTGGCCTTCGCTGGCCAGGCGTTCCATGGGCGCTTTTTCCAGGTCGCAGTCTTCCTCTTCCCACAGGTAGTCCAGAACGGCCCGTTCGAACACGAAAAAGCCGCAGTTGGTGTGCTGGTTCAGCACCGGCTTTTCCTGCCAGCTGGTTACCCGGCCCTGGTCATCGGTGGTCACCGTGCCGAACCGCGAAGGCATGCGCACCCCGGTGAAGGTGCCCAATTTGCCGTGGCTTTTGTGAAAGGCCAGCAGGTCGTCCAGGTTGATGTCCGCCACCCCGTCGCCGTAAGTGACCATGAAGCGGTCGCCTTTCAGGTACTGGGCCACCCGTTTGAGCCGGGCGCCCTTCTGGGTTTCTTCCCCGGTGTCGCACAGCGTCACCCGCCAGTCGGCCATGTGCGCGCCGCCGCGGTGGAAGGCTGCCTCGCCGCTGGCCAGATCCACGGTGAAATCCGCGTTGCGGAAACGGTATTCCAGAAAATACTGCTTGATGACCTCGCCCTTGTACCCCAGCGGGAGCACGAAATCCTTGTGCCCGAACTTCGCATAGCGCTGCATGATGTGCCAGATGATGGGACGGCCGCCCACCTCGACCATGGGTTTGGGTTTGCTCTCCGTTTCCTCGCGCAGGCGGGTGCCCTTGCCCCCGCAGAAAATGACGACGTGCATGGTTGGTTTCTCGTTTTCCGGTTATTGAGGGGACGCTGTCCCCCGAGGCGGTTGCCGCGGTCTTCTTTGGCAACCGCCCGCCACGCGGGCGCGGGCGGCATTCATTGCCGCCGCAAAGCGCCGGAGCGGGCGTGCCTTGGCAAACCCCGGACGTGCGGGGTCTGCCGTCAATCCGAGGGGACGCCGTCCCCCCAAGCTCCCCCGGCGGGGCATGATGCCCCTGCGCCCCCGATGGGGACCGGGGGATCATCCCCCGGCGGGGCGTGGGGCGGAACCCCGCATCGGTCTACTCCAGTTCAAACGCTTCGGCGATGCGTTCCGGGGTGGGTTCCGTGAACAGCAGGTCGCGGAAAGCCGCGACTTCTTTTTTCCGCCTGGCCGGGGGCATGGCGGTCCGCAGGGATTCAATGGCCGCGGGCAGCTCGGACGCCTCGCGCACGCTGGTCCACAGGGAGCCGCGCCCCTGTTCCGGCAGGTAGTTCAGTCCCAGGCCGGGAATACCCAGGGGGTCTTCCACGGCGATGACCGGCAGGCCCAGGGCGGCGGCTTCGGCCAGGGAGCCGGAACCGGCCCCCAGCACCAGGGAGGCGTCGGCCAGGGTGGAATACAGGGGGCCGTCCACCAGAACGGGTTTGGCGGGCAAAAGATGCCGGTACGTATCCGGCCGGGTGGTCGGGTGGAACTTGTAGGCCGCTTTTTCGGCCATGCCGGCGTCCCTGACCAGGCGCAGAACGCGTTCGGTTTCTTCGGGGTGGTACGAAAGCAGCACCAGAACGGGTTTTTGCGGGTCAGGGGCCGGCAGGGGCTGGCTGAACAGTTCGCCGTACCGCAGGGAGGGGCCGACGGCGTAGTTCTGGTTCGATCCTTCCGGCAGGAAATACGCGCCGTTGACCAGCACCTTGTCCGGGGTCAGATGGTGGGGCGCCTCGGCGTCGTCGGCGTGGTTGTTGAGAAGCGTGTCGGGCCAGACCAGCAACTGCGCGCCGATGACCGGGATGGGCTTGCCGGCGATGCCCGCGGCCTGGGACAGCCCCAGATGGAAGGCCTTGTTCACGGTCTGGTTTTCATACCAGGCGATGACGCGGGTTTCCCTCCGCGTTTCCTCGGGCAGCAGGGCGGCCAGGCGCAGGGCGGCCAGGCGTCTGCCCTCGCCGATCATGTGGCAGGCGGGCAGGCAGTGCAGCAGCGCGTCGCGGATGTAGCTTTCCGGAGAGCCGGGGGCCGCGCCTTTCAGCGAGCGGATCAGCTTCCAGTGGGCAAGGGGATAGAGCAGCCAGTGTCTGACCAGGCGCAGCCAGTCCCCGACGGTGAACAGGTGCAGTTCGGTCAGGCCGGCCACCTTTTCGTCGCGCAGCACGCAAAAGGCCCGGTACAACAGGCGGGGATCGCGGCTGCCGTACAGGCGGAACAGGTACACGCACTTCCTGCCGCGCTGCGCGGCGGCGTCCGCCAGGCCGGGCAGGTACAGTTCCGTGAAGCGTTTGCGCTCGATGACCTTGGGCATGACCAGGAAAGTGTCGAGCAGCAGCAGCTTCTTGATGCCCGCTTTCAGGTCCGGCGCTTTCCAGCCGGACAGGCGGAGGGCGAGCGCGCCCAGGATCAGGGCCAGCAGGTGGGCGGCGTTGACCAGGTAATGGCGCAGGGTCAGATCCACGGCCTGCAGCGCGCTGACGCGGCGGATGGGCGCCCGGACCAGAAAGCGGCGCAGCACGTCGTCGTAGTTGGGTCCCTTGCTGAGCACCTGGCAGGAAACCAGGCGTTCGTTCCTGAATGCCTTGGCGTTGATGCGCGAATAGGCATCAAACAGTTCTTTGGCTTTGCCCTGTGGTTTCATGGGCCTGTCCTTTCCTGAGGGTTCCTTGTTCCGGCATGCCATGCGTACATGCGGCGCAGGCCTTCTTCCAGCGAAACCCGCGGTTCGTATCCCAGGGCGGCCCTGGCCGCGGCGATGTCCGCGTGGATGCCGTGGATGTCCCCGGCGGTGGAGCCGGAATACTCCACGCTGCCGCCGCCGTGGGCGCGGCGGAGCATGTCGATCAGGGTTCCGACCGTCACGCGGCCCGATCCGCCGATGTTCAGGACCCTGCCTGCCGAGGCCGGGTGGTCGAGGCAGAGCAGAAAGGCGCGGACCACGTCGTCGATGTAGACGAAATCACGGTGCCGGTCGGGGCTGCCCTTGACGTGGACATGCCCCGTGTCCGCCAGCATGGCCAGAAAGATGCTGACCATGCCCTGGCGCATGTTCTTCATGTTCTGGCCCGGCCCGTAGACGTTGAACAGCCTGAGCGCCGTGGAGCGGATGCCATACTGTTCGTAAATGCGCAGGTACTGCTCGCTGGCCAGTTTTCCCACCCCGTAAAAGGACTGCGGGAAGGTCGGCGCGTCTTCGCGCACGGGCGCGTCGGGCCGGATGCCATACACGGACATGGTGCTGGCGTAGACCAGGCGGCGGCAGTTCACGGCCAGGGCGAATTTCAGAAGGTGCAGGGTGGATTCGGCGTTGGTGCGCAAATCGTACGCCGGGTCGTCAAAGCTGATTTCCCCGCTGCTCTGGCCGGCGATGTGGAAGATGGCCGCATACGGCTTTCCGGGCAGCGCGGATGCGTACAGCGCCGCATCCTGGCAGTCGGATTTGTAAAATTCGACGCCCTCGGGGATATTTTCCGCAAAGCCGGTGCTCAGGTTGTCCACGCCGACGACCTCGTGGCCTTCCGCCAGCAGGGCCCTGGCCACTGCCGCGCCGATGAACCCGGCGACGCCGGTTACAAGGTAGCTTGCCATAGTTCTTCCAGATAGTCGTTCAGTTTGGTCAGATCCTCGTGCCAGGGCCAGGGGCTGTTCGCGAAATACCCGCCCCGGCCGTAGAACTTTGTGCCCACGATCAGGGCCGCGTCCATGTCGGTTTGGGAATCGCCGACCATGACCGTGGCTTTGGGGTCGACCTTGGCGTCCCTGTGCACGATGGTCTGCAGCAACGCGGCCTTGGCCGGGGGCGTGCCGTAAATGCCCGCGAATTTCGGGGCGAGATTCCGGTCGGTCAGCACCTGCACCAGTTCTTCGTGCGGGGTGCCGGAAGCCACGTACAAGGGCACGCGGCCGAACCAGCGCTCCGCCACGTCCAGAAAGCCGGGCACCAGCGGCGCGTTTGCCACCGCCTCCAGGCAGTAGGCGACAAAAGCTTCGCCCATGCGGCGCGATTCATCCGGGGTGATGTCCCGGCCCTTTTCCCGCCGGACCAGCCAGGCGAATTTTTCGTAGCGGCTGACCCCGCCGTGCAGGGTATGGTAGTCCACCAGGGCCTTGCGGGCTTCTTTTCCAAACGGATCGGCCACCCGGCCGAAGGCCTGGGTTTTGACGTCCACGCTGTCCAGAATGATGCCGTCGCAGTCGAAAACAATGCAGGCCAACGCCATTTTTCCCTCACAAACCCAAAGATTGCAGCAGGTTCTTCACCGTGCCGATTTCCATGTTGATGCGCGCTTCTTTTGCGTACGAGCCCGCGTGCGGGGTCAGAATCACGTTGGGCAGCGCGGCCAGGGGGCCGGCATAGGGCTCGCGCTCGAACACGTCCAGGGCCGCGCCGTCCAGGCGGCCGCTTTGCAGCGCCTGCGCCAGGGCTGTTTCATCAATCAGCCCGCCGCGCGCGGCGTTGATGACGAGGGCCCCCCGCGGCAGGCGGGCCAGTTCCGCCGCCGCCAGCACGGGCTTGCCGTCCTTGGGCCTGGCGCAGTGCAGGGTGAGGATGTCCGACCTCTCCAGCAGGGCGGCAAGTTCGTATTTTGAATGCGCGCCCGCATCCACAAAGGGATCGCTGAAAGCCACGTCGCAGCCCATCAGCGTGAACAGGGCGGCCACGGCCCGGCCGATGCGGCCGTACCCGACCACGCCCACGCGTTTGCCCTCGAGCAGGTTGCCCATGCGCTTTTTCCAGATCCCGGCCCGCAGTTCGGCGTCCATCAGGCGGATGCGGCGGCAAAGGTCCAGAGCGAATCCCAGGGTCAGTTCCGCCACCGCCCGCGTGGGACCGTCAGGGGTGCTGGTGACGGCGATGCCTTTTTCCCTGGCCGCTTCCAGGTCCACGTTGTCCATGCCCACCCCGCAGCGGGCGATGGCGCGCAAGTCCGGCAGGGCGTCCAGCACCCGGCGGGTCAGGGGTTCCGTGCCCGCGGCCACCCCGGCGCAACCGGCAAGCAGGCCGATGGCCTCGTCTTCGGTCAAAGCCCGGCCGTGGGGGTTCATGATGATGTCCACCCCTTTTTCCCGCAGCAAACGCAGGGGTTCATCGCTGAATTCGGCGAAGGTTGAGGTGGTGACGGCTGCTTTCATGCTTGCACTCCCCGATATTTCAGAATTTTCGCGGGAACCCCGCCCACCACGGCCAGCGGCGGCACTTCGCCCCGCACCACCGCGCCCGCGCCCACCACCGCGCCGCTGCGGATATGCGAGCCGGGCAGGATGGTCACGTGCGCGCTGATCCACACGTCGTCCTCAATCACCACGGTCGATTCGATGTGCCCCTGCTCGGTGATGGGGATATCCAGGCGATCGAAGCGGTGGTTGGCGCCCTGAATAATGGTCATGGGCCCGATGGCCACGTTGCTGCCGATGCGGATGCTGGCGTCGTTGGCGTTGATGGACGAGAAATCGCCCAGGAACACGTTGTCGCCCAGGATGATTTCGCCCCGCGCGGCGTACAGCGAGGAATGGCGGTTCAGCCCGCAGCCCCGGCCCATGCGGATGTTGCGAAATCCCTGGATCGCCACCCCCACGCCGCTGCGGAAGGGTCCGGTGGAGCGGAACAGCGGCGTATAGGCCAGACGGCGCAGCACCGTGCCCGGCCCGCCGGGCAGCCAGCCGAAGATGCCGCGCCACAGTTCCGCGCCCTGCAGGGCCATGCGTGTTTTGATGTCCATGGTGATTCGGCCTCCGGCGTCCGGAGAGGATGCCGTCCTCTCCGTCCTTTTCCGCCGGGGGGCGTTCCGGCCAGGCCGGTCCAGGCCCCCCGCGCCCGCGAACGGTTTTTGCCTTACGAGTACTTTTTGCGCAGGGGGTCGTCCCGCATCATTTCGCGCACGCGGGCCAGATCCTCGGGCGTATCCACGCTGAGGGTGCGGTCGCCGATCTGGACCATGCGCACTTTTTCGCCGTTTTCAAGAATGCGCATCATGTCCACGGATTCGATGATTTCCAGGGGCGCTTCCGGCATGGCGTTGAAGTGCAGCAGATAGTCGCGGCGGAAGGGGATGATGCAGACCTGTTTTTTCATGGGCACCGTTGGCGTGCCCTTGCGGCGCGAGGGGATGGGCTCGCGCGAAAAATACAGGGCGTCGCCCTTGAGGTCCGTGACCACCTTCACTTCGTTGGGGTCCTCGAATTCCGCCTCGTCGGCCAGATCCGCCATCAGGTTGACCACCTGGATGGAGGGATCCTTCAGCATGGGGGAAACCGCGGCGTCGATCATCTCCGGCGTGACCATGGGCTCGTCGCCCTGGATCATGACCACGATGTCGGCTTTTTTGCCGGTTTCCCGTTCGATTTTCAACAGGGCTTCGGCGGTGCGGTCCGTGCAGCGGGTGTGGGTGTCGGCGGTCATCACGGCGTGCAGGCCGGCCTTGGCCGCATACTCCATAATCACCTGGTCGCAGGTGGCGATATGGGTCGCGCTGACGGTTCTGGACATGGCGGAACGGATGGCCACATGCCCGACCATGGGCACGCCGTGGATGTCGGCCAGGGGTTTGCCGGGAAAACGGGAAGAGCCCATGCGGGCGGGGATTATGGCGATGATGTTCATGCGTCGTCCTTTTTGACAAGATAGCCCAGGGTTGTGGTGTAGTCGGGGTGCAGTTCCTTGTGCACCTGTTCGATCATATGCAAAATGCCCTGGCCCAGGTCCATGGTCAGGCGCGGGGTCATCTTTTTGCCGATCTGGGGATTGAAGGAATAGGGCGTGATCTCGTAATGCCCGGTCTGCCCTTCGGCCAGAAAATCAAAGGGAATGTCCCTGCCCAGCATTTCGGCGATCATTTTCAGCAGGTCGCCCACGCGCATGGGCTGGGTGCCGGACAGGACGAGGTGCTCGTTGGCGTACTGGGGCTGCAGCGCTTCCACGGTGCACAGAGCCGCGTCCTCCACGTGGATGTACTCGCGCAGGGCCGTGGGTTTGCCGAAATAGCTGATGCGGCCCGTTTCCAGGGCTTCGCGCACGAAACGGTAAATGGCGTTGCGTTTGTCCGTGCGCGGGCCGTACAGCGATCCGTACCGCAGGATGGTGTATTCCTGGCCGTGCATGCGGTGGTAGTTTTCAATGTACAGTTCGGACGCCTGCTTGCTGCAGCGGTAAAAGCCGCCGTCCTTGCTGTAGACGTAGAGCGAACTGGCGAACATGAAACGGGGGGTCTTTTCCCGGCGGCAGGCTTCCAGAATGACGACGTTGCCCAGCACGTTGTATTTGACCGTGTCGATGGGCCGGTCGCCGGCTTCGCCGATATCCGCGATGCCCGCGAAGTTGTACACCGCGTCCGCGCCGGCCACGGCGCGGGCCACCATGGCCTCGTCCAGAATGTCGCCGGTGATCATGCTCTGGCCGGAGCGCAGCCAGGGGGAAGGCCGGATGTCCACCAGGGTGACCGAGTGGCCGGCTTCGGACAGCTTGTCGCAAACGTGGGAGCCCAGAAACCCGGCGGCTCCGAAAACGGTGACGTTCATGGGCGATCCTGCCGGGGAAGCGCGGGGCATTGGCCGCGTGAAGCGAGAAACACGGCGTCGATGCCGTAGGCCAGGAACGAATAGCCTTCGCCGGCCCTGGCCGCCAGTTCCGCCGGATCCGGGGCCACCACGTGGTAGCCGCGGGCCACGCCGTGTTCCGCGCCTTTGGCCTTGATCCGGTCCAGCACGGCGGTGAAGGCGGGGTTGGCGAAATCGCCGGTCAGATTCATGGACGCGGAAAGGTCGTAGGGGCCGACCATATACGCATCCAGCCGGGGATGGCTGAAAATCGCGTCCAGTTCGGGCACGGCGTTGACGTGCTCGATCTGGGCCACGATCACGATGTCCCGGCCCAGGCCCGTGTCCTTGTGGATATGGGCGGGAAAGTCAAGACCATAGAGATTCGCGCGGGAAAAGCCCACCCCGCGGCGGCCCCCGGCGTATTCCGCCCCGCCCGGATACAGGGCGTAGCCGACGGCCTCGTCGAGTTGTCCGCGCGATTCGATCATGGGGAAGATCAGGCCGCGCGCGCCGGAATCAAGGGCGGCCTTGATTTCCGATTTGGTCGCCTCCGCCAGGCGGGCGAAGGGAAGCGTGCCCCAGCGTTCCAAGGCGCGGAAGATATCGGGAAGGTCCGCGCGGGTGAACGCGCCGTGCTCCATGTCCACGGCGGCCCAGTCATAGCCCATGCGGGCGATGATTTCGGCCACGTCGCTGCTGGGGATCTGCAGCCATGTGCCCACCGTGGGCTCGCCGGCGCGCAGTCTGGCGCGGATGTCGCTGCTGGTTGAAGGCATAGGGTCCTCTGTATGTCAAAAGATATTCCGGATGGGCAGTATATGCGCGGAAGAGGGCAAGAGCAAGGGGATGAAAGACACGGGGGCGCTGCAAGGTCGATGCGGCAGGGAAGCCGCGGGGTTTTCACCGCGCGATTTTCCGCGCGGCATCCCCGATTCTGGCCCACACGTACCGCACTTCGTGGCGCGAAAGGCCGCCCAGCCGGGGCATGGCGGACACAAGAACCGTGCAGGCGGCGGTATAGGCGACGCCCGAGGCGAAAAAGCGGATCAGACCCGTGAGCCCGGCCGCGGCGGCCCCCGCCCCGCACAGCCAGGACAGGCCCAGAAACAGGGCCGGACAGACGGCCTGATGGACGAGGTTGGCCGTCAGGTTCAGGGGGATGGTCCGTCTGGCCAGCACAAGCAGGATGTTGGCGAACAGGCACTGCACCGCGACCATTTTGACCGCCAGGCCCACGGCCCCCAGGTCCAGGCCGCACATGCGGGCCGGGGCCAGCATGATCCAGGTCGCGGCGATGCCCGTGACCAGCGAGGCGATGGTGTTGTTGCGCAGGACCCTGGTTTCGCCCGTGGCGTAAAACAGCGAGCCCACAAGCTGGCCGTACGACTGGTGCATGGGGTACAGGGCCATGATCCGCACGGGCAGAACCGCCGCGTCGAAACCGTCGCCGCCCAGGATGCGCACCACGGCTTCCGCTTCCACCGCGGCGAAGCAGGAAAAATAGGCGGCCACCGCGTACAGCATGGGGCCGTGCCTGTCGAGCAGGGCCGCCATGCGCTTCACGTCGTGCGTCACGTGGGCCAGGGAAAATTCGCGCATGATCAGCGGGGTCATGGCCGTGACGAACAAAAAGCAGGCCATGCCCACTTTCTGGGACAGCGAAAAATAGCCCTGGGCCGCGCTGCCGTCGAAATACTGCAGCAGCCAGCGTTCCCCGGCCAGAAACACCACCGAGGCCAGGGCCAGCGTGAGCAGCGGCAGGCAGTAGTCCGCGAATTCCCGCGTGTAGGCGCGGTTTTTTTCCCGCTCCAGGCGGAAGGAAAAGCCCGGCCAGGCCCCGCGCAGGCACCACAGGTACCCGCCGAACAGGGCCAGATACAGGGCGTACTGGTGGCAGAACAGCAGGGCCAGATTCAGGATGCCGGCGTAATACAGGGCCATCAGGGCGGCCATGGCGACCAGATTCAGGCCGATACGGATGATCTCGCTGGTGGTGGTCAGGCCCAGGGCGTCGTCCATGCCCCTGGCGATGCGGGCCGCCCAGATCAGATAGGCCAGGATGGCGGCCCCGATGCCCAGATGGCCCGGCACGCCCGGCATGGCGGCCTTTCCCGCCGCCGGGACCAGCAGGGCCAGGCCCAGGATGAGGCAGGCGGCCAGGACCAGAACCGCGACGCGGCCGTAAAAGGCCACCAGCCCGAATTCCGTCTGGCGGCGGGACAGGGCGGCGTACAGGCAGTTGGACGAGCCCATGTCCAGAAAATTGGTCAGCTGTTGGAACAGATTCGTGGCAAAGGAAAAGTTGCCGTACCCGGCCGGTCCCAGGGCCCGGGGCAAAATGGCCTCCATGGCGAAGAACAGCGGGATGGAGGCGATGTTCGAAGCCAGTTTCACGGCATAGCGTCTTTTCAGGGAGGCTTCAGGCATGGCGCCCCCGCGATCCGCCACGGCGGGAGGCCGCGCTGCCCGTGCCGCGGAACGGCGCCATGCCGGGGCGCATCTCCGACATTCCGGCCATCACAGCTCCCGCAATATCCGTTGCCAGTTCCGGGTGAGTTCCGAAGGACCGCGAACGTCGGCCCGGCCGTATGCATCCGTCCACTGCCGGCGGGCGGCCTGCACGTCCGGCCGCGTCCACCACGCGGGAACGTCGTCCCACACCGCTGCCGCGTGCGCGGCGGCGCGTTTCGCGTCCGGGTGCAGAATGCCCGCGTCCCGCAGGGGCTGCAGGCGTTCCTCCGTCTCCGGTCCCATGCCCCAGAGCGTTTGATCCCAATAGCAGACCAGGGGAATATTGGCGGCCAGCGCCAGCAGCATGGTGGTGCCGTAATGGTCGAGCACGGCCAGGCGGCAGGACAGCAGATGCGCCGTCAGATCGCCGGGACACAGGGGCAGGTCCGGAAAGGCCGCCTGCACATACGGCGCATCAGCCAGGCCGCCGGCGGTGGGGAAATAGGGGCGGTACAGCGAACATTCGCGGATGTTTGCCGGCAGGGCCGCGAAAAAATCTCTCTTGGCCTTACGGTACGCCGTCAGTCCGGCGGCCAGGGGCCGGGATTTGAGGCGATAGGCGAAGCTGCTCATCTCCGTGCCCACCAGGATCAGGGCCGGCGCGCCTTCCCGGTGTTTGTCCGCCACGGCCGCGACCAGGGGATGGGGCGCGGGGGTCGCGTTGACCGGGTGCGGCGCGTGCCTGGTCCAGCCCCAGGTCAGGTGGCTGTGCTGGCGGTAATCCAGGATGGTGGAGCCCGGGCAGTGCAGGTTGCCGTTGTTGCCGCCGTGCTGGATGTCGGCCAGCCGGCCCCCGCCTTCGCGCCAGGCGGCCAGTTGCAGGCCGTACTCCTCGTTCTGCATGAATTCGCCGGCCATGATCCGGATGCGCCCCCGGCGCGCCGGGGACGCGGGGATGGGCGCTTCCAGAAGGTCCAGGGGCAGGCAGCGCAGCAGCAGGGGCAGCGGGTCGAAGGGCGGGTCCGTGAACGGCGTCCCGGCCGGCGCGGCATACGCGGCCAGGGGGATGGTCCTGTCGTCGTCCCTGACGTTGCCCGCGAGCGCCAGGGAAAGAAGCAGGCTCTGCCGCAACGTGAAACCCTTGACCCTGGGAAAGGGCAGGTGCCGCAGCAGGCCGCGCAACCGGTCTTTCCAGCCCCGCCGCGCCGGAGCGGGCCGGTGCAGGACGCGGGCGTCCTGATATTGCAGAGCCCATCCGGCGGGGATGTCCATGCCTTCCAGCAGGCGGGAAAAGACGAAGTGGTTGTACCCCGCATCCTGCACGCCGTGGACCATGTAGTCCAGCGAATGGCGGAAGCCGTATTCGCAGTCCTCCGGCAGCAGGGGAACCGTCAGGGCTGCATCCGCGTACAGGCGGATCAGGCCGCGCAGCCGGTCATGGCGTTCGCGCAGGCTGTGCAGGCTGGTGATCAGCCAGGGGGCCAGGGCCGTTTCCCAGAAGATCAGGCCGCGGCCGATGCCCCGTTCCGCGTTCAGGCGCTCCGCCATGATCGGGATCAGCCGCAGCATTTCCGCGTTGGCCGCATTGGCCGCGCGGTCCATGTCCGCAGCGGAGGGATAGGGGTCCGGCGGCAGAGGAAAGGCCTCGTCCCAGCCGGGAAATAATTCTTCCCGGCCGGCAAAGCACCAGGGGCCGGACGCGATGTGCGTGTGCGGCGTCGCGCCGGCGGGCATGGGACCGAAAACAAGGCAACGCGGCATAGGTTTCCTGCGTGATTTTGGGGCTCCGCCCCGGGGCCCCCGCATCTTCGGTGCGGCCCCCGTCGCGGGGGCAAGGGGGCATGGTTCGCCGCGCCCCGCGTTTCGCCTTGCGGGCGGGCGCTTCTCTTCCCCGTCTCGCTCCGCTGTTCTGCGGAACGGCCGGTTCGCCACGGGGCGTGGGGCGAAGCCCCGCTTCCGGAAAACGGCCGCGGCAGAACCGGCTGTTACTCCAGCAACCCCCAGCGCAGCACGGTGTCCTCGTCGATGTCGGCGCGGGCTTTCATGCCCAGCACGGCATCAATGTCGCGGGGGCTGATGCCGTGGGCCGGGCGTTTCCAGGTAAGGTCCTCGCGGGTGATGACCTTGCCCGCCGGGATGCGGCGGATGGCCACCAGGCTGCGGCGGGCGTTGATGATGGCCGGTTTTTCCGCGTCCAGCGCGCCCAGGGCGATGGGACCGACCAGTTGCCGGATGCGGTCCATGGAGGCGCGGAAGCGTTTGAGGTCTTCCTTGTCCATGGCGTGGTAATGGTCGTTGCCGGGCAGGGTCTTGTCGAAGGTGAAGTGCTTTTCCAGAATGCGCGCGCCCAGCAGGGCGGCCACTTCCAGGGTTTTCATGTCCCCGGGTTCGGTATGGTCCGAATAGCCGATGATGTGCTGCGGGAAATGGCGGCAGAGTATGGGGATGGAACCCAGAGTGGCGTTGGCGTCGGGGGTGGGGTAGTTGAGCACGCAGTGCAGCAGGGCGAGCGGCACGCCGAAGGGCTCTATCCACGAGACCGCTTCCGCGATTTCCGCCAGGGTGGAGGCCCCGGTGGAAAGCAGCAGGGGTTTCCCGTACTTGGCCATATCCTGGATGAACGGCTTGTTGGTGATGTCGGAGGAGGAAATCTTGAAGACGCTCATCATGCCGTTCAGGTATTCGGCGGCGTCCACGTCAAAGGGGGTGGACAGGAATTCAATGCCCGTCTCGTCGCAATAGGCCTTGATTTCGCGGAATTCCTCCTCGCCGAACTGGTCGTATTTCCGGAACAGTTCGTACTGGCTGGAGGTGGGTTCCTTGTCGGTGTCCCAATAGGCCGGGGAATGCCTGGACGCGATTTTTCCGGCCTTGTAGGTCTGGAATTTGATGGCGTCGGCGCCGCCCTGTCTGGCTTCGTCCACCAGGCGTTTGGCCAGGTCCATGCGGCCTTCGTGGTTCACGCCGGCTTCGGCGATGATGAAGGGCATGGGCAGTCCCCTGTCCAGGTGCAGGGGCGCGCGCATAAATTCGGATAGGGTCATGGCAGCCTCACAGTGCCGGCGGTCAGGCCTGATCGCAGGCGGCAAGCAGGTCCAGGGGCGTGATGCCGATGTGCAGCGGCATCAGGGCCAGTTTACGGTAATCCTCGGGCGTGTCCACATCCAGTTTCAGATCCGGCCGGCGCAGCCGTTCATCCGCCGGATCGAAAGTGCGGATGGAGAACTTTTCCGCGTTGTCCCAGATATACGAGAGGCAGTGCTCGCGGTGGGCGGGGTTCGCGGCGGCCGCCGCCAGGCGTTCGAGCAGAGGGTAGGAGACCATCTCCGCGCCCAGGCCGTCGGGCCACAGGTTGGCGCGGGGAATGTGGTTGTAGGCGTAGTCGCAGCCGGCCCCGAGGTAGAAGCGGACCAGATCGTCAATGGCCCCGCCCCAGATCAGGGGGTTGTCCGCGCAGACGCGCACCACGTGGGTGGCCCCGTACTGTTTGCCGGCCAGCCGGAAGCGTTCCAGCACGTCGTTTTCCGGCCCCCGGAACACCGCGACGCCCCGGGGCGCCAGATGCCGTTCCAGCACGTCGTTTTCCGGGTTCACGGAGGTGGCGACCACCACGTTGTCCACCAGGTTTGCGCCGGATACGCGCCGCACGACCCAGTCGATGAGGGGATGCCCCGCCAGATGGAGCATCATCTTGCAGGGCAGGCGGGTGGAACCCATGCGGGCCTGGATCAGGGCGACGACGTGTGCAGTGCGCATGGGCGCACCATGCCAAAGTTACGGAAAAACACAAGAGACTTGCGAACGGCGGCGGTTCCGGGCGGGCGGCCGTGGCCCGCCCGCCTACCGGATCAGATGCAGCAACCCCATGGACAGGCCGGGGAAATAGCTGAGCAGCAGCACAACGGCCAGTTCGGTGAAAAAGAAAGGCACGATGTAGCGGCTGATGGCTTCCAGGCCCACGTTGTGTTCGCGCACCAGGCCCTGGGCCACGAAAAGGTTGACGGCCATGGGCGGGGTGATCATGCCCAGCGAGGTGTTCACGATGATGATAATGCCCAGAAGCAGCGGGTCCATGCCGATTTTCGCCACGATGGGCAGCAGGATGGGGGTGACCAGCAGAATGATGGCCTGGGTTTCCAGAAACACCCCCAGAACGAGCAGAATCAGGTTGATCAGCAGCACCAGGACGACGGGGCTGCCGGTCACGCCGAGCATGCCGTTGACGATGGCTTCGGATACCTTGCCCACGTTGACCAGCCAGGCGAAGGACTGGGAACAGGCGATGACGAAGAACACGATGGCCGTGCTGACCCCGGCGTTGAGGATGATGGTTTTCATCTTTCCCATGTCCATTTCGCGATAGACGCAGAAACTGACGATAAGGCTGTAGGCGACGGCCACGGCGCCGGCTTCCGTCGGGGTGAAGACGCCGCCGTAAATGCCGCCCAGGATGATGCCGGGCATGAACAGGGCCAGAACGGATTCGAAAAAGGCGGACACCAGTTCGCGCAGCGAAAAGGGGTCGCCGGCGGGCACGTCCAGCTTGCGGGCCATGGCGCTCACGCAGCAGCACAGGGCCGTGGCCAGGATCAGGCCGGGCGTGATGCCCGCGATGAACAGATCGCCGATGGACACCCCGGCCACCACACCGTAGGTGATCAGGGGAATGGACGGGGGGATGATGACCCCCAGGGTGCCAGCCGCCGCCGCGGTGGCGGCGGCAAAGGGCGGTTTGTACCCCTGCTTGATCATGGACGGGGCCATAATGCCGCCGATGGCCGCCACCGTCGCCGGGTTGGACCCGCTGATGGCCCCGAAGAAGGCGGAGGCCACCACGGTGATCAGCCCCAGTCCGCCGCGCAGGGAACCCACAATGGCGGACGCCAGATGGATCAACCGCTTGGATATGCCGCCGTGCTCCATGATGCCCCCGGCCAGCATGAAAAAGGGGATGGCCATGAACGGAAAGGAATCGATGGCCGTGAACATGCGCTGGCCCACAACTATGGGGCTGATGGGCAAAGGCCCGGCCAGAATGCCCACGATGGCGGCGAACCCGATGCACACGGCGATCGGCACGCCCAGGGCGAGCAGTGCGAACAATGTCCCGAACATTGCGAAACCCATACGTCACTCCCTTATGGTCCGGCTGTCGGTTATACCGTCAAAAAACGTTTTCTGATCCGAAACGAAAGGAGCGCGCTCGCGCCGGCGTGGCGGGCCGCGCTGCGAACTGTCGTGTCGGAGGTGAAATTTTTGCGCATAACGTTTTCTGTCCGGCTCGGGAGCGGCGGTGCCGCTCTTCGAAAACAGGGTTATTTGAGCAGGGAGACAAGCCCCACGGAAAGCGGGGGAACGTAGCTCAGCAGCAGGACCACAGCCAGTTCGACGAAGAAGAAGGGCACGATATGGCGGCTGATGGCTTCCAGCTTCACGCCGTGTTCGCGCACCAGGCCCTGGGCCACGAAGAGGTTGACGGCCATGGGCGGGGTGATCATGCCCAGCGAGGTGTTCACGATGATGATGATGCCCAGCAGCAGCGGATCCATGCCGATTTTCGCGGCGATGGGCAGCAGGATGGGGGTTACCAGCAGGATGATGGCCTGGGTTTCCAGAATCACGCCGAGGAACAGCAGAATCAGGTTGATCAGAAGAACCAGCCCGAAGGCGCTGGAGGTGATGGTCAGCATGCCTTCGACGATGGCCTCGGATATTTTGCCCACGTTGAGCAGCCAGGCGAAAGACTGGGAGCAGGCGATGACGAAGAACACGATGGCCGTGCTCACCCCCGCGCCGATGATGATGGTCCTCAGTTTTTCCAGCGTCATTTCCCGGTAGACGAAGGTGCTGATGACCAGACTGTACGCGGCGGCCACGGCCCCGGCTTCCGTGGGCGTGAAGATGCCGCCGTAGATGCCGCCCAGAATGATGCCGGGCATGAACAGGGCGAAAATGGCGTCCACGAAGGCGGCCCCCAGTTCGGGCAGAGAAAAGGCGCCGCTGATGGGGATGTTCATGCGCCGGGCCAGGAAGGTCACGCAGAACGACAGGCACAGGGCCAGGATCAGGCCGGGCACGATGCCGGAAAGGAAGAGGTCGCCGATGGAAACCCCGGCCACAACGCCGTACGTGATCATGGGTATGGACGGGGGAATGACCACGCCCAGCGTGCCGGCGGCGGCGGCCGTGGCGGCGGCAAAGGGCGGGGCATAGCCCTGCTTGATCATCGAGGGCACCATAAAGCCGCCGATGGCCGCGACCGTCGCCGGGTTGGATCCGCTGATGGCCCCGAAAAAAGCGGACGCCACCACGGTGATCACCCCCAGGCTGCCCCGCAGCGACCCGACCAGGGCGGAAGCCAGACGGATCAGGCGGCGTGATATGCCGCCGTGCTCCATCAGGCCGCCGGCCAGCATGAAAAAAGGAATGGCCATGAACGGAAAGGAGTCGATGGCCGTGAACATGCGCTGCCCGACGACAATGGGGCTGATGGGCAAGGATCCGCCCAGGATGCCCACGATGGCGGAAAAGCCGATGCACACGGCGATCGGCACGCCAAGGGCGAGCAGCGCAAGCAGGGTTCCGAACATTGCAAAACCCATGTGCTCCTCCTGGTTACAGGTTGCGCTATTGCGCCTCAATGGCGCTCCAGTCGGCCCGGAAAACCTGGCAGGTCCGGACGGCCAGCAGAATCATGCCCAGGGGCACGGCCGCGTAAGGCACCCAGATGGGCAACTCCAGCGCGGGGGAGGTCTGGCCGATGACCAGCTGTTTGGCAATCAGGCTGAACAGAAAAAAGGAGATGATGGCGCAAAAGGCCAGAATGATGGCGGTCTGCACGGCCAGCACGGTTTTTTTCGCGGATTTTGACTGGGCCATGCCCGTCAGCGCGGTCACCCCGATGTGGGCGCGGCGTTTCATGGCCAGCGCCATGCCGATGTACCCGAGATAGACCATGGTATACCGGGCCAGTTCCTCGCCCCAGAACATGGTGAAGAACTGGAAATACCGGGCGATGGTGGCCAGCAGCACCACGGTGACCATCAGCGGAAACAGGACGAGGATCGCGTATTCTTCGAAGTTGGCGAAAAGTTTTAGCATGGGACCCCGCAGGATGCCGGGACGGGCTTTCCCGTCCCGGCGTTGCGGCCGGTTCGGCCGGTTATTTCTGGGCGTTGATCAGGCTGTCGATGGGGGCCTTGCCGATGACCGGCTCAAATTCCTTGTACACGGGGGCCAGGGCCTTGGCCCACAGAGCCTTGTCGGGGGCGGACACTTCCATGCCCTTGGACTTCAGTTCGGCGAGCATTTTGGTTTCCACTTCCTGGCAGTAGTTGCGTTCCCAGTCCCGCGCCCGGGCCACGCACTCGGTCATGATCTTGCGCTGTTCGGCGGTCATTTTCTTGTCCCACACTTCCTTGTTGATCAGCAAAATGGCGGGGGCGTAAAAATGGCCGGACAGGGTCAGGTATTTCTGCACTTCATACAGTTTCGAGGTGTAGATGATGACCAGGGGGTTTTCCTGGCCGTCCACGGTCTTCTGCTGCAGGGCGGTGAACAGTTCGCCCATGGGCATGGGCGTCGGGTACGCGCCGATAAGCTTGAAGGTGGCCAGGTGGATGGGGTTTTCCATCAGCCGTATTTTCATGCCCTGCACGTCTTCGGGCTTGACCACGGGCTTTTTGGAGTTGGTCAGGTTGCGGAAGCCGTTTTCCCAGATGGAAAGGGCCACCATGTTTTTGCCGAGCACGGAGTCGAGAATTTTTTTGCCTTCGGGGCCGTCCATCCATGCGTAGGCCTTTTTGCGGTCCTTGACGATGAAGGGCAGGTCGAAAACCATGAAGGACTTGGTGAAGTTGGCCAGCGGCGCGGAAGAAACCAGCGTCATTTCCAGGGTGCCCATGGTCACGCCTTCAATGGCGTCGCGTTCGGAACCGAGCTGGGACGAGTGGTAGATGTCCAGGCTCAGTTCGCCCTTGGTTTTTTCTTTCAGCAACTCGTCCAGTTTCAGAAGGCCCTTGTGATAGTGCGAAGTGGGATCAAGGGTGTGGTTGACGCGGAACGTCATTTTTGCGGCATGGGCCGTGCCGGCGAAGAATACGGCGAGAAGAGCGGCCGTGAGAAGCAGGGCAAAACGTTTTTTCATGCTGTTTCTCCTTGTTGGGTCGGTATGGGTATCAAGGCAGGATGCCTGAACTCAGTACGTCAGGAAAAACGGTGGCGGTCTGTCCTCCTTTTCGGGTTGCGGCCTCCGCGCGCGGCGCGCGGAGGCCGGAAGAGGCGTATCTTATTTCGGCCAGTCGCCGAAACTGCGTTCCAGAATGCGGGTGACCTGTTTCAGGTCGGCCGGGCGGGGGTTGCTGTTCCACAGGCGCACGCCCAGCAGGCTCCGTTCGGCCAGGGCGGGGATATGGTCCCTGTCCGCGCCGTACTGCTCAAGCCCGAATTCAAAGTCCATATCCTTCGCCAGTTCGACCACCGCGGTCACGGCCAGGGCCGCGCCTTCGTACAGGGTCAGGCCGCAGGCGTCATAGCCGAATATTTCGGCGATGCGGCTGTACTTTTCCGGCGCCGCGATCAGGTTGAATTCCATGGTGGCCGGCAGCATCAGGGTTGTGGCCAGGCCGTGCGCCAGATGGTAGCGCGACCCCACGGCCAGCGCGCAGGCGTGCGCCCCGCCGCACTGGGTGTTGGAAAAGGCCATGCCCGCCAGCAGGCTGGCGATCTGCATGTTTTCGCGCGCTTCCATGTCGCCGCCCCAGGCGTAGGCCCGGCGCAGGTATTTGCTGATCAGTTCCAGTGAACGGATGGCCAGTGTTTCGGTGATGGGGGTGGCCGCGCGGCTGACGTAGGATTCAATGGCGTGGATCATGGCGTCAAGGCCGGTCCAGCAGGTGCCCTTGGGCGGCAGGCCCGCGGTCAGTTCCGGGTCGAGCACCACGTTCTTGGTGTACATGAATTCGGAAACGATGCCGCTTTTGACCTGGTTTTCCACATCGTTCAGGATGCTGATGTGGGTGGCTTCGGACCCGGTGCCGGCCGTGGTGGGGATGAACATGGTGGGAATGCCCGGATTGGGCACCAGGTTGACCCCGAAATACTTGCGCAGGTCGCCGTCGTTGTTGACCAGGATCGCGGCGGCTTTGGCCAGGTCGATGGAACTGCCGCCGCCGAAGCCGATGACCAGGTCGGGGCGGTCCTGCTTGAGGATCCCGACCAGTTCCAGAGCCTGGGACACCGGGGGGTCGGCCTCGGTCTTGTCGTACACGGCGACACTGATCTTTTCCGCCTCAAGGGATTCCTTGGCGGGAATGTGCAGTTTCAGCGCGGCGATGCCCGGATCGGTGACCAGCATGACCTTGCGGACGTTCCAGGGTTTCACCAGTTCGCCCAGGCGGCGGGACAGGCCTTTGCCGACCCGGACGCAGGAAGGGGAAAAAAATGCGGAACCGTTGACCATAGATGCACTCCTTCTGTCAGTTTGTGCCCCATAGTACGCTTTCCCGGGAAAGAACGGAACAGCGTCAGGACGACTTTTTCTTCCGAAAATTCGGAGCGTACACGGCCGCCAGGCGGATGGCCTCAATCATGCTGACAGAACCGGCCCTGCCCGTGCCCGCGATGTCGAAAGCGGTGCCGTGGTCGACGGAGGTGCGCAGGAACGGCAGGCCCAGGGTCAGGGAAATGGTGCGCTCGAAATCCACCATCTTGGTCGCGATGTGCCCCTGGTCGTGGTACAGGGAAAGCACCGCGTCCCACGCGCCCTGCAACGCGAAATGAAAGACGGAATCCGCGGGCTTGGGACCGTCCACGCGGTATCCTTCCGCGCGGGCGGCCTCGATGGCCGGGGTTATTTCCCTGTCTTCCTCGTCGCCGAACAGCCCGTGTTCGCCGCTGTGCGGGTTGAGGCCGGCCACGGCCAGCTTCGGATTGTCGATGCCCAGCAGTTTCAGCGATTCCACGCAACTGCGGATGTGGCGGAGAACCCGGTCGCGGGTGATGGCCCTGCACGCGTCCAGCAACGAAAGGTGCCGGGTCAGAAAAAACACGCGCAGATCGCGCACCTGGAACATGGTCAGGGGGTGGCTGCTTCCGGTCAGGTCGGCCAGGATTTCCGTGTGGCCGATATACGGCACCGCGGCGGCTTTCAGCGATTCCTTGTTGATGGGGGTCGTGGCCAGCGCGTCCACCTGCCCGGCCAGGGCCAGGTCCACGGCTTTGGCGATGTATTCGAAGGCCGCCCTGCCGCAGTTCGCGCTTACCGCGCCGTAGCGGAACGCGTCCAGATCCAGGTTGTCCACGTGCAGAAGGTTCAGGGCCCCGTCCTCAAGGCCGGCCAGATCGTCTTCCACGCGCTTGATGCGCGTGCCGGCGCGCTGGAGTTTCGCGGCGCGGCGCAGAATTTCCTCGTGCCCCACGGCCAGCACCCGGGCGGAATCGGCCACGACGGGATCGGCGAGGGACGCGGCCAGTATTTCGGGGCCGATGCCCGCGGCATCGCCCATGGGAACGCAGATCAGCGGTTTCATCTTCGGTATCCTCTGGAACGGATTGACGTTGGGATTCTCTTCTCCTCCGGTCCCGGCAAGACCGGAAACACTCTTTCCCCGGATGCGGCGGGCCGCGCCGCGTCCGCCGCCGGAGCATTCCGCGGTGAAAACGCGCTACCGCTGCGTCCGGGCGGCTATCTTGGTGAACAGATACTCGATGCACTGGACGAGGCTGCCGGTGTCGCCCACAAAGCCGCCCTTGGTCACCATGGACAGTTCCGCGTGGTCGCCCCCCAGAATGTGGCCGTACACCGCCAGAGGCAGCACCGCGCTGCGCACGGAAAAGCCCTTGGCGTTCAGAGCCCGGATGGTGGCGACCGTGACTTCCCCGCCGGAAGTGTACAGCCCGCCGATGCGCAGTCCGGGGGTCGCGAGCAGCTCTTTTGCCATACGGGCCAGGGCGGTGTTGATGCGTCCGGAAATTTCGCTGAAGGAAAGCCCCAGCCTGGCGGCCGTGTCGTCCATGGACAGCACGTCGTCCGCCGTTTCCGCCGTGCAGACCATCAGCACCCCGGAATCGGCGCAGGATGCGCGCAGGCCGCGCACCACGCGGGCAATTTCCGCGTCCCGGCTCGCGGGTTCAAGCAGTTTCGCGCAGTCGGTCCGGGTCAGGCATACGGGACGGTCCAGGCGCAGGGCTTCTATCTGGCGGCGGGTCAACTCGGACACGCTGCCGATGACCGCCAGGACGCGGTCCTCGAATTGCGCCCTGGGGGCGGTGACGGTGGCCGCCGCCACTTCGGCGGTAAAGGGGCCGGGATCCACGGCCAGCAGGGGAAAAGGCGCGTCCCGCAGGGATTCGGCGATGGCGGCGATGTCCTCGTCCGTCACGGCGTCGCAGACCAGAATGCGGCAGCCGTCCCGCCGGCCCCGCAGCAGGGCTTCGCGGATGCGCGCCGGCCCTTCCAGCACGGTGGAAAGGGGGATGAACCCGATGCGCAGGTCTGTCTGCCGCGCGATGATCTCGGGAACCGAGGTGGCGGTGATGGGCGTTGCCGCGTCCCTGGCGATGGGGGACCGCTCCAGCGGGATGCCGTGCACGATCAGATAGCCCCCGGCCGCGATGCGGCCGGAAGAAGGATACACCGGCACCACCACGGCCACGGCCGGATCGGATGCCGGGCCGTTCGCATCGTCCATGGCCGCCAGGGCGGCTTCGACTTCGGCCCCGATGTTGCCGCGCAACGTGCTGTCAATGCGCTTGGAGAACAGGGCGGGCTTTTCCGCCGCGAACAGCCTGACCGCCGCGTACACCTTGCTCCACGCCTCGTCGCGCGGCAGCAGGCGGCTGTCCGTGCTGACGGACACGGCGGCGCAGGCGGCGAAATCCGCCGGGTTCCACTGGTCCGTGCCCAGGCAGGTGGCGCTGAAGAAACCCTTGGCGGTCAGGAGCGAACCGTTGACGTTGGCGCCGGTAAGATCGTCGGCGATGACGGCGATGTTCATGCTTTCCCTCCGGCCTTGCGCGCTTCGCGGCGCCGGTTGCCGGAACGGGGGACGCCGGCGGAAGGCATCTCCGCCACGCGCAGCGTCGCGCCGCTTTGCTCCGCGGCTTCCCTCGCGGCGTCGGGCAGGTTCGAATCGGTCAGCACGCAGGCGAAATCCCGCAGCCCGGCCACCGCCCAGGGGCTGAACGTGCCGTATTTCGACGAATCCGCAAGCAGAATGCTCTGTTCCGCGCAGGCGATCATCCGGCTTTTGATCTGCATTTTGACGGCGGAACTGGTGGTCACCCCGCGTTCGGCATCCCAGACGTTGGTGCCGATGAAGGCCTGCGTGGCGCAGACGGGGGTAAGATAGTCCACGGTGCTCACGTCGCTGCAGGCGCGGCTGACCGGGTCGACCCGGCCCCCGGCCAGATGCACGGAAACGGTGGCGGATGCGGCGAGCAGCAGCGCGATCTGCAGATCCGTGGTGATCACGGTCAGGCGCCGGTCAAGCAGCCGTTTCGCCAGTTCCAGGGTCGTCGTGCCGGCGTCCAGCAGAATGCAGCTGTCATCCTTGATCATGTCCACCGCCATGGCGGTGATGGATTTTTTCGCCTCCAGCATGGCCACGGCCTTGCTGGCGTAAGGCACGTCGTGGGGCCGGAAATTCAGGGGCACGGCCCCGCCCCAGGTGACTTTCAGGAAGTTCTGCTGCTCCAGGATTTTCAGATCCCGGCGGGCGGTCATCACGGAAATGGCAAAGCGGCGGGCCAGGGTTTCGGTATCCGTACCGCCTTGCTGCTGGATGAAAAGGGCCATTTCGGACCGGCGCCGTGCGGGCAGCATACATCCTCACAAAAAACGAACAAGACCATGCGGCGTCCGCATGCTCCGGGATTGATAGATTATGTTCTATTTTGATAGGAAATGGAAAAATGTCAAGGCCGGGAATGCGAAGGGGGAAGAAAACGGGGCTTCCGGGACCGGTGGAAAAACAAAAGGCTCGCCAGCAGAAGGGAACCGAGGACGTCCGTGACCAGATCGGGCGTGATGAGCAGGACGCCGGACGCCGCCGCCATCAGGCGGCTGGGCGCGTCCAGTTTTTGCCGCAGATGGCCGATGCAGGCGATGGCCAGGGCGTAAACGGCCGCCAGGCTGAGCGCGAAACGCAACACGATGTCCGCGGTGCTGCCGAAAAGAAGCAGTTCCGGCGCGTACACCAGGGTAAAGGGGATGCTGTAGGCCGCAAGCCCCAGGCGAAACGCGATGATCCCCACGCGCATGCTGTCGCCGCCGCCGACCGCCGCCGCCGCGTATGCCGTCAGGGCCACGGGCGGGGTGATGGTGCTGATGATGCCGAAATAGAAGACAAACATGTGCGCGGCAATGGGCATGACCCCCAGGTTGACCAGCGAAGGGGCAAGCAGGGTGGCCAGAATCAGATACACGGCGGTGGCGGGCAGCCCCATGCCCAGAACCAGGGATATGGCCATGCAGCAGAACAGGGCGCCGGGCAGGAACGAGGCGAAATGGTCGAACAGCTCGCTGGACAGGGTCGAGCCCACCCCCGTCAGGCTGACCACGCCCAGGATTATTCCCGAGGTGGCGCAGGCGCAGGATACGGGGACGGCGTTTCGCGCCCCGTCCAGCAGGGCCGCGAACAGGCGGGGCGGGGTGAGGCGGCTTTGCGGCCGCAGAAAGGAAACGGCGAACAGGAGCAGCAGCGACCAGACCACGGCGGTCATGGGCGATATGCGCCAGATCAGGAAGGCGATCAGGCAGACAATGGGCAGGGCCAGATGCCCCAGATGCAGAAACGTGGCGGTGAAACTTTCCGCGGCGGCGGGCTGCGCGCCCAGGTTCTGCTTGCGGGCGTACAGGTCGACGGTGAAATAGATGCTGGCGAAATAGATCAGCGCGGGCAGCAGGGCGGCTTTCATGATGGCGGCGTAGTCCACGCGCAGATACTCGGCCATAATGAAGGCCGCGGCGCCCATGACCGGCGGCATCAGCATGCCGCCGGTGGAAGAGACGGCTTCCACCGCGCAGGCCATGTTCTTTTCAAAACCGCTTTTGCGCATCAGGGGTATGGTGATGGTACCCGTGGTCACGGCGTTGGCGATGGGAGAACCGGACAGGGTGCCCATCAGCGCGCTGGCCAGCACCGCCGTTTTCGCCGCGCCGCCGACAAAGCGCCCGGTCAGGGCCAGGCTGCCCTGCATCAGCAGTTTGCCCGCGCCGCTGGCGTTCAGAAAGGCCCCGAAAAAGACGAACAGGATGATGTAGCTGGCGGAAATGCCCAGGGGGATGCCGTAAATGCCCGATGAGGTGCTGAAGAGGTAGGAGATGATGCGGCTGGCGGAATACCCCTTGTGCCGCAACAGGCCCGGCATGTGCGGGCCGAGATGGGCGTAAGCCAGAAAGGCGACGGCGGTCAGGGGCAGAAAAAGCCCCGTGCAGCGGCGGGCCCCTTCCAGGGTCATCAGCAGCATGATCCCGCCCCAGAACAGCTCGGGCCAGCCCGGCGCGCTGACCCGGAATACCATGTCCTCCCAGTGCAGGAGAAGATACAGCGAAGCGGCGGAGAACGCGGCGGCGCAGAACCAGTCCCAGAGGGCGGCCGCGCGGGAAGGGGCGGCCTGCGCGTCCCGCCGGCCGGGGCAGGTCAGGAACAACAGGCCGCCCAGCAGCCACCAGTGCACGCAGCGCTGCACGGTGGCGGAAAACAGCCCGAACAGGCCGGCGTACAGATGAAACGCGGAAACCGCCAGCGACAGCGCCAGCACGCAGTATCCCCGCGGCCTGGACAGGGACGGCGGAAGAAGTCCGGACAGGGCGGACCCCATTGCGGTCATGGCGCTGACGGGGGCAGGACGTTCTTTTCCGCGAAATACCTTTTCGCTCCTTCATGCAGCGGAATGGGAGTTCTGGCCGCCGATTCCAGCACGACGGAGCGCAGGGACGGATGCGCGGCATGCAGTTCGGGCAGATGTTCGAACACCGCCCTGGTCACGGCGTACACCTGGTCCGCCGGCATATCCCTGTGGACCAGCACCATGTTGCTGGTCGCGAAGGTGGTCACGGCGGAATCCATGTTGGCGTACGTTTCTTTGGGGATGGTCACGGGAAGGTAATAGGGATGTTCCCGCAGAAACGCATCGCGCTCTTTTTCCGGGAAGGACAGGATGCGCACGGGGCGCGGTCCCGCGAAAGCCTCCTGCAGGCCCGGCGCGGGCAGCCCCGCCTGGACGATGGCCATGTCCACGTGCCCGTCGAGCAGTTCGTTGACCCCGTCGGAAAAAGAGATGTAGCTGAAGGACAACTCGGAAGGATTGACGTTGTGGAACCGGAGCACTTTCAGGAACAGCAGGCCCGAACTGTTGCCCTGCGGGCCGACGGCGACGCGTTTGCCCTTCAGGTCGGCGATGGAACGGATGGAGGAATCGCCGCGCACCGCGTACTGCACGACGCCGGGGGCCAGGCCGGTGAACAGTCCGCGCGGCTTGACCAGCGGGGTCTTGAACGGCGGTTTGCCCGAGGCCGCGAAATAGGCCACGTCCGTATTGGCGAGCCCCAGCTGCAGTTCGTCCTGCTCCATCAGCACGGGGTTTTCCATGGTGCCGCCGGTCACTTCCACCCTGGCTTCCAGGCCGGGGGCGTGCTTTTTGATCAGGTCGGCGATGGCGATGGCCGCGGGGTAATAGGTGCCGCCCAGCGGGGCCGCGCCGATGGTCAGCAGCGCGTCCCGGCCGGCAGCCCCCGCCGGAGCGGCCTGGAAAAACAGAAGACTCAGAGCGAGCGAGGCAATGAAACGGCGTGTCAGCATAGATCGCCCCAGTGGTTACCGGCGCGGCGCGGGTCCGACGCTTTCCCTCCGGACATAGTCGCTGGCGAAGGGGATAACGGAATCCTCACGCAGACGCGCGTCAAAGATCATCTTCACCGCCGTGGTTCCCAGGTCGTAGAAGGGCAGACGGAACGTGGACAGGGCGGGCGAGGTGTACTGGGCCACGGCGATGTCGCCGACCCCCAGAACGGAAACCTGCGCTGGAACTTTTTGGCCCATTTCTTCCAGACAACGCAAGGCTCCGACGGCAATATTGTCGTTTGTCGCAAAAAAAGCGGTTATTTCAGGGTGCGGCGTCAACAGTTCGCGCACGGCGGAATAGCCGTGCTGCCACGAAAACGCGCCGGTGGATTCAAACCAGGTCGTTCCGGCGGCGGCGGCCGCTTCCCGAAATCCTTTGACGCGCAGCAGGTTCGAATAGTTGATGTCGTCCCCGGCCAGGACGCCGAAGCTCGTATGCCCCAGTTCGTGCAGCAGCTGGTGCGCTTCGCGGCCTATGGCGGTGTTGTCGACAAGGGCGCAGGGCAGGGGCACTTCCTGCGGGGCGCAGCCCACGACGCGGATGCCCTGCTTGGCCAGATCCTGCACGGTGCGCTTCATGCGCACGCGGAAATCCTCGTCCACCCAGCCCGCGCCGGCCAGGATGACGCCCGCGACCTGATACTGCGCCAGCAGGCGCAGGTATTCGATCTCCAGCTTGGGGTTGCGTTTCGAGGAACAGACCAGCGGCATAAGCCCCCTGGCGGATGCTTCTTCGGTCACGCCCTGGGCGATGGCCCCGAAATAACTGTCCGATATGTCGCGCACAACCAGGCCGATGGACTGGGTCTGTTTGCTGCGCAGGTTCTGGGCCATGCGGTTGGGGCGGTACCCCAGTTCGCGGATGGCCGATTCGACGCGCAGGCGCAATGCTTCGGAAATGGGGTACCCCACATCGTTCAGGATGCGGGAGACGGTCGCGATGGAGGTTCCCGCGTGCAGCGCCACATCTTTGATCGAAACTTGTTTGCTCATGCCCACTCCTTTGCGCGGGTCGGATGGTGCAGGGAATTCACCCCTGTATAGCAGATTCGCGCGCGTATGGGCAATGGAAAGCATTTCCTGCGGAGAAAACATTTACTATGCGGCAATACGGCCGCAGCTCCCGGCAGCGGAAAAAAATTATGCGCTCCGGTGCAGCAGCGCCAGGATGCCGCGCACCACCCTGGCCTTGTTGCGGGAAAAATCGAAGCGGGCCATGCGGTCGAACAATTCCCGCCGCTCTTCGCTTTTCAGCAGCCTGGTGAAAGCCGCGAACAGGGCCCGGCCATCGAAGTCGGCCATGCAGCCGAGGTAGGCGAAGCCGTTCCGGGGCCGGGCGAAAGTGTGCATGGCTTCCCGCTCGTGATGGGCAAGAACGATGGCGGGAATGCGCATGTGCGCCAGTTCGTACACGGTGCGGCCGGCGGAACAGACGGCCAGGTCCGTGTCTTCCATGACCCGGGACATGACGTTGGTGGCTGCGGTGAAGTGCACGTTGTTCCAGCCGCTCGCGGCCAGGTGCGTTTCCAGCTCCCGCCTGTGGGCGTACCCGGGTCCGGCCACCACATGCAGCGCGATATTTTCCGCCGCGCAGACAGGCCGGATGACCTGTATCGTCTTGCGGGTGAAGTCCGAATCGTCCGTGCCGCCGAAGGTCACCAGCACCTTGCGCGCCCGGGGCCTGAACGTGTTCTGCCGCGCCTGCAGGAATTCGTCGCGCAGGCAGAAATAGCGGTATCCGGAAAGGGTGTGCGGGCCGGCTTTTTCCTCGTACAGGGCGTTGACCGCAAGATCCGCCAGGGCCGCGCCCGGTCCTTCGTCCTCGAAATTGACCACCCGGCAGCCGGCGTCCCTGAGCCGGCGCACGTAAGCGTACGAAGTGTTCAGAATGTCGTTGACCACCAGATCCGGCCGCTGGGCCAGCACGGTTTCCGCCAGATCGTCGCCGGTCTGGATCTTGGTGCGGTAGTCGCGGGCGGCGATGCTGGACGCGGCCAGTTCGCTTTCTTTGGTGCAGACGAAGGTGATGCGGTGGTCGGCCACCTCGTGGGCCAGCATCAGCGCCCGGAAGATATGCCCCATGCCGATGGCCGGGTACCCCGCCACCACAAAAACGATGTGCCTGCGCAGCAGCAGCTTTTCGCAAATCCACCAGTCCTGGTAGCTGCCGATTTCGATGGCCCGGTCGTTGAGAAAATACGGGGTCACCTTCAGGGCCCGGCCCGGGCCGGGCGCGGCCAGAGCCCCGGCGCGCAGCATGATCAGGGATTTGGTCTCGATATAGACCTCTTCCCCGTCCTCGCCGAACAACAGGGCGTCAATGTCGCCGCCTTTCGCCGTCCACAGCCTGTGGCGCGCGCTTTTGAGCGACACCAGGCAATCGGAGCCCTCGGCCAGAAAGCGGCCGTAGGCGTCGGCGATGTCGCAGGCCGTGACCAGGGGCGAACTGGCCCGGTAAATGATCAGCCGCGCATACTCCCGCCCGAGTTTTTCCAGCACATCGTGCAGTTCGCGCACGATGTTCAGGCTGGCGATGGCATAGGCCCGGTTGAAAAAAACGCGCACCCCGGCCCGTTCGCAGATCAGGCTGATTTCCTCGGAGTCGGTGACCACGTGCACGTCGGACGCGGCAATCCCGCTCAGGGCGGCGAAATCCTTCGCCGTGTCCAGCGCCCGCTGGATAAGCGTTTTCCCCGCCAGCTTCTTGACCAGCTGGTCGGGAATGACGGCGCTCTTCTTGATGGCCGGTATGACGACGCAGACGTTTTTCATGGGCATGGCGCGCGTATGCCTCCGGCGGCCAAGGGGGCGCTGCCCCTTTGGAAAATCCGGCGGGGGCACGGCGGCTCGGGCCGTCCCGGCCCTCGCCTTTCGGGCGGGGTCGCTTCCCCGTCCCGTTCCGCTTTCCTGCAAAGCGCCCCCCTCCGCCCCCCTGTTGAGGGGCCGGGGGGACGGGGCCCTGGCGGAGCGCGAGACGGCGCCCCGCTTCCGCCAGGCGGCTTCAGCCGCTTTTCAGCACGCCCTGCCGCCGGCCCGCTGGCCGGTCAGCACGGTCCGGGTGGCGGACAGCATGTGCGCGAATTCGGATTCCGCCAGATTGTGCTGGAAGGGGAACGAAATCATGTGGTCGTAAAAAAGGTCGGCGTTGGGGCAGTCCGCCTGGCCGAGGCCCAGCTTCTGGTAGAAGGGGTACCGGTTCAGGGGATAGTACTGCACCACGCATTTGACCCCGTGCTCGTTGTGCATGCGGCGGATGAAGTCGTCGCGCCGGGCGGCGGAATCCGCCATGCGCGCGGGCAGCAGGTGGTAGTTGTGGCGGGTGGAATCGACCCGGTGGAATTCCAGTTCGGGGAAGTCCGCCAGGGCGTCGATGAAGGCCAGAGCCCTGGCGCGTTTTTCCGCGTTGATGGTCTTGACCCGGTCCAGCTGCTTCGCCCCCAGGGCGCATTCCACTTCGCCCAGGCAGTAGTTGTTGGGCCACAGCCGTTCGCCGTCCAGCTCGGGAAAATCCACGTTGCCCATGGCCGGCGTCCAGTAGTCGGCCCGTTCGAAGGGGAAGGCGCAATGCCCGTTGTGGCGCAGCATGGGGATGATGTCGGCGTACTTCTTGTCCCTGACGGTCAGCATGCCGCCTTCGCCCATGGTGGTCAGGTTCTTGTGCGAGTGGAAGGAAAAGATGCCGAAGTCGGCGAAATTGCCGGCCATGACGCCGTCGATATCCGCGCCGATGGCCTGGCAGGCGTCTTCCACCACCAGGATGCCGTGCTTCCTCGCCAGGTCCATGATGGCGGGCATGTCCGCCACATAGCCGTACAGGTGCACCACCAGGATGACCTTTGTCCGGGGGGTCAGGACTTTTTCAATCGTTTCGGCAGTGATCACGCGGGTTTTCAGGTCGATGTCGGCCCAGACCAGCGTGCCCCCCCGTTTGGCGAAGGGATAGGCCGTTGAGGTGAAGGTATGGCTGGGGCAGACCACTTCGTCGCCGTCTTTCAGGCGGCAGAGCTGGGCCGCGATGTCCAGGGCGGCTGTGCCGTTCATCATGGCGAAGGCGTGCGGCGCGCTGTTCCAGGCGCAAAATTTTTCCTGAAAGGCCAGTTGATAGCGGCCCTGGGTCAGGGGATCGGCGTTTCGCAGCGCCTCGAGCACCACATTGATTTCTTCCTGCGTGTAGTCAAGGGCGCGGCCGCTGAAATTGACCTGAAGGTTCATGGCGTACCTACATTTTTTTGAAAAGGCCGATAACCTTTTCTTTGGTCAGGATTTTTTTGAAGTCAGGACCCAGGGCGTTGGTCAGGGGCTTTTCGTGCACAATGGAGCCCAGATACAACGATTCCAGCTGGTCGTCGGACAGGTTCCGGCAGATGCCTTCGGGCAGGGAAACCTTCTGCTTTTCCATCATGGCCGTGAACTGGGCGTGTTCTTTGGGATAGAATTCTTCCATCACGCTGAGGGCGTAGCAGTTGGCCAGGCCGTGGGGCAGATGGAGCACGATGGCCAACCCGGCGGAAAAGGGATGCACCAGGCCCGTGTTGCCGGCGGCCAGCCCGCCGAGATAGGAGGCGACCATCATTTTTTCCCGGTTGGCGTCGTCCATCATGTCGCCGGAATTGAGGAAAATGTCCTCGCACAGGTTGATGGCGGCCAGGGACAGGGTGTCGATGATCACATGGCGGTAACTGCCGGCCCGCGATTCGATGCAGTGCATGAAGGTGTCCATGCCGGAGTAAAAGAACTGGTCCCTGGGCACGGTGCGGGTCAGTTCCGGGTCCAGGATCAACTGGTCATACATGGTCAGGTTGGAATTCATGCCCATTTTCAGGCGTTTGGCCATGTTGGTCAGCACGCAGGTGCGCGAGGCTTCCGCCCCGGTGCCGGACAGGGTGGGCACGCCGATCTTGCACGGGGGGGCGTTTCTGACCAGGTCCCAGCCCTGGTAGTCCGCCGCGATGCCGGGGTTGGTCATCATGTTGCCCACGGCTTTGGCCACGTCCAGGGTGGCGCCGCCGCCGATGCCCGTGATGCAGCAGGGCAGGGCCCCGCCCAGGGACCTTTTCAGGGCGGCCGCGTACATGTCGATGTCTTCCACCGTGGGCTCGTGCCCGGTGTCCACGAAAATGACCTGATCGCCCTTTTCAAGGGGCAGGCGGCGCATCAGCTCTTTCCCCTCAAAGAAATGGTCCACGTAGAACACGGCCGCGCCCGGACGGCCCGCGTCCCGCCGGGGCGCGATCAGATCGCCGAGCTGGTCGAAAGCCCCCCGGCCGAGCATATAGAAGGGAACGTTTTTGGTGTTGGGGTACATGCTTTCTCCTGTGAAGCGGCGTATGGGGGGGCGGACCGCGCCCGCATCCACGCGAAGTAGGCCCGGATGCCGCGAATGTCAACGGCAATTTCAGGACGGCGGCGCGCCGCCGTCTTCCGCCCGGCCCAGTTTTTCCTCAATGGAATCGAACAGGCGCTCCAGAATGGAGGTGGAAACCAGCATGCCCGCGCGGGTCAGGCGCACGTAGCCCTGGCGGATGCGTACCAGCCGTTTCCCGTGCAGCAGGCGCAGCAGGGCCTGGTTGTCCTGCATGAAGTCGCGGCCGGTCAGGCCGCGGTAGGCCCCGACCCGCAACCCCCTGGCGGTGCGCAGGCGCAGCATCACGCTTTCCAGCACGCGGGTCCGACGGCTCAGGCGTTCGGCATCCCGGCCGCAAAGGCCGGAACGCACCAGACCGTCCCATTCCGCCATGTCCTCGGGATTGGTCCAGCGCAGGCCGTTCAGGGTGGACACGGCCGCGGGCCCCAGCCCCAGATAGTCGCACCCTTCCCAGTACCCCAGATTGTGGCGGCACTGAAAGCCCAGGCGGGCATAGTTGGATATCTCGTATTGCAGGTATCCGGCCTCTTCCAGATATTCCGCGCCGTGCATGTACATTCCGGCCTGTTCGCTTTCCGGCGGCAGGATGATTTTTCCGCTGTGCCAGGCGTCGGCCAGGGGGGTGCCGTCTTCGAGGGTCAGGCCGTAACAGGACAGATGGTCGGGCTGCATCCTGACCACGCGGGCCAGTTCGTGCAGCCAGCGGCGTGTTTTCTGGCCCGGCAGGCCCCAGATCAGATCCAGGTTGATGCTGGCGAAGTTCGCGGCCCGGGCCGCGCGAAAGGCCTCAAGGGCCTGGCGTTCGGTGTGCGGCCGGCCCAGAAGCCGGAGCGACTCCTCGTCCAGGCTCTGCACGCCGAGGGACAGGCGGGTGACGCCCGCGGACGCGATATCGCGGGCATAGCCGGCGGCCAGCAGGGATTCGGGGTTGGCCTCAAAGCTGATTTCCGCCCCGGACGGCAGGCCGAATGCCTTGCGCAGCCGGTTCAGGATGGCGGAAACGGCCTTGGCGGGCAGCAGGCTGGGGGTGCCGCCGCCGAAAAACACGGTATCCGGGCGGACCGCGCCCAGACGGTCGGCCCAGAAGGCGATCTCCGCCAGCAGGGTGTCCGTGTAGCGCTGCGCCGCATCCGGCCCGGCCTGGTCCAGAGGCAGGGAGTGGAAGGCGCAGTACCGGCATTTGGACCGGCAGAAGGGCACGTGGATATACAGCAGCATAGGTGTGGACCATGCAGGACATCACAATCCGGGTCAAGCCGGGGGAGCGGCGGTCCGCTGCGCCGGGGCTCGAGGAGGTTTCAGTTGGGTTCCTTGTCAACGCCGCCGCGCCGGTGTAAGGATGCAGGCTTGAATATCGCCAACAGAAGGAATGCGTCATGGCCCATGAAAAAGTATGGCCTCTTACCCTGGAGGCCGCCCGCGAACGGCTGAGCCGGGACCCTCTGGCCTGCTGGATAGGGTATCAACTGGACGAGTTGGCCCCCGGACGGGTGGCGGCGCGGATGACGGTGGAACCCAAGCATATCGCGCCCAACGGCTTTCTGCACGCCAGCGTGGGCATCGCCCTGGCGGATCTGACCTGCGGTTTCGGCTCCGTCGTGCTGCTGACCGATCCCGGCGACCGGATCACCACCATTGAGATCAAGACCAACCACCTGGGCACGGCTCTGGCAGGCGTGCTGCACTGCCGGGCGACCGCGCCGCACGCGGGGGGCAGCACCCACGTCTGGGACGCGGCAGTGGTTTCCGAAGCCACGGGCAAAACCATCACCCTGTTTCGCTGTACGCAGATGGTGTTGAAAAAGCGCTGAGAAGCGCGGCGGATCGTTGCGCGCGCTTGTATGGAAAAGCCGCCGCTCACGCCTTGAGCATTTCATACTTGAAATGCTTGCAAGGATCTGTCCGCACATCCTTGCCGTGAAACAGGCGCAGGCGGGCTTCGCCCGCCGGCAAGCGACTGTTTCAAGCGTTACCCGCTCTTGGCGGCGGCGGCCAGATCCTTCGCGTGGCGTTCCTCTTCGCTGAACAGGCAGCCGCAGTATTGCTGGCGGTAGATGCCCCATTCCTTCGAGCGCGCGATGCCTTCCTGCCAGCCGGTCCGGAAATCCCGATAGAAAAAAGGAATGCCGGCCGCATCCTGCGCGGCCCGGCCGGCTTCGATCATGCCTTCGTGGTTCTGGCGGCGGGAATAGAGCAGGGACGAGGTGAAGGCCTCAAAGCCGTTGGCCTTGGCGAATGCCGCCGCGCGGGCGAAACGCGATTCGCGGCAATGGGCGCAGCGGCCCCGCGGATGGGCAAGGGCGGCCCGGCACCATGCCGCCGCGTCGTATTCCGCGCCGGATTCGGGAAACAGGATGCCGATGCCCGATTCGGCCGCGACGCGCAACGCCCCTTCGCGGCGGCGCAGGTATTCGGCCAGGGGGTGGATGTTGGGGTTGTCGAAATAGCCCGTGACGCGGTGCCCTTCATCCAGCAGCCGCCGGACGGGCATGATGGCGCAGGGGCCGCAGCAGACATGCAGCAGAACGTTCACGATGTGCCGTCCTTTGCCCGCGTCCGGCGTCCCGGGGCAAACCGGGCGCCGGACGCGGCAAGGGTGTATTCTCGGTTGAGAGCCTTATCCCGCCAGCGGCCGGATGTTCACACTGACGCCGAACTGCTTTTCCATGTCCTGCAGCACGGTGCGCTTGACGTTCAGCAGATAGAAGGCCAGTTCCGTCTCAAGCTGCACGGTGGTTGCGGCCTGGTTGCCGGCCACGGCCTGGCGCAGCTGCTTGTGGATGTCGCGCAAGGCCTGCAGGGCCTGCCATTCCATGTTGCGCCGGATGCCCGTGCCTTTGCAGCAGGGGCAGGGTTCGGTGCTCAGGGAGATGGCGGACGACCCCAGGCGCTGGCGCACGATTTCCAGCATGCCGAAGGGGCCGATCTTGCCCACGTCGTACCGGGCGCGGTCGCCCTTCATGCCGTTGCGGACGGCCTTTTCCACCTCGCGCCAGTGGTCGCGGTCGCGCATTTCAATGAAGTCCGCCACCACCTGGCCGCCGATGTCCCGCAGGCGCAGCTGAAGGGGGATCATTTTTGCGGCCTCGAGGTTGGTGCGGTAGGCCATGTCCTCGAAATTGCTCTTGCCGCCGCTGCGGCCGGAGTTGATGTCAATGGCGGTCAACGCTTCGGTGTTGTCGAAAACCAGACGCCCGCCCGAGGGCAGGGCCACTTCGCGCGACTGGATCTGGTCCAGCTGTTTCTGCAGGGAAAAGCGTTCGAACAGGGTATGGGCCGCGTCCTTGTGCGCCTGCACCAGGTTCTGCTTCCTGGGGAACTGCAGAATCGCGAAATCCGCCACCTGTTTGGCCGTGGCCTCGTCGTCCACCCACACTTCCTGCACTTCGTCGGTCAGATAATCGCGCACGGCGCGGGCGGCAAGGCCCAGTTCCTGATAGATCAGGCTGGGAACGGGGGCTTTCTTGCCCCTGTCCCGCACTTCCTTCCACAGGCGTTTCAAAAATTGCAGGTCGCGCTGCAGGCTGGTCTTGCTCGCGCCCATGCTCACGGTGCGGATGATGACGCCCAGGCCCTTGCCGGGGGTCAGGCCTTCCAGCAGTTCGCGCAGGCGGGCGCGCTCCTCTTCGTTTTCCACTTTGCGCGACACGCCGATCTGCTCGCGGCCGGGGGTCAGCACCAGAAAACGGCCCGGCAAGGACAGATACGAGGTGACGAACGCGCCCTTGGTCCCCGCGGGTTCCTTGACCACCTGCACCAGGATTTCCTGGCCCGGCTTCAGGGCTTTCTGGATCAGGGGATATTTGCGGCCCTTGTTGGGGTCGTGGGGGGTCAGGTAATATTCCGGATGCACTTCGTCGATCTGCAGAAAGCCGTTCTTGACCCCTCCCGCGTATGAAATGAAGGCGGCCTGCAGGTTGGCGTCGATGTTGCTGACGGTGCCCTTGTAAATGTTGCCCTTGACCTTGGCCTGGTGCTGCATTTCGATATAATATTCCTGCACCATGCCTTCTTCGGTCAGCACGACTTCCACCTGCTCGCCGGACAGTACGCTGATGAACATCTTGCGTCTGGCCGAGGGCGCGCTCTCTTCCTCCGCGTCCCTGGCCGCGGCCTTTTTGCCCCTGCCCCTGGCGGGGGCGGGTCTGGCCCCGGGCGCGTCTTCGGCGTCCCGCGCGTCGTCCTCAAGCATGGATTCGTCTTCGTCATCCGCCTCGAAAGCGTCGGCAGGGGAAGCGGCATCCCCGGCGAAATCCGGGTCCCGGGCCGTTGCCGGGTCCTGGGCGGCCGCCGGGTCCTGGGCAGCCGCCGGGTCCTGCGGCTGGCCGGCGGCAAGGCCCGCGGCCTTGTTTTTGTTGCGGCGCCGTCCGCCCCGGCGGGAACGGCGGCGGCGGGAAGGGGCCTGGCCTTCGCCGGCGGCGGTTTCAACGGCGGCGGTCGCCTCGGGCGCGGCGGCGCTTTCCGCCGGTTCGGACGGCGTTCTTTCGGCGTTCCGCCCCGGTTCGGTCCGCGTTTCCGCCACGGGCGGCGCGGGTTTCGGGGCCGGCGCCGCCGCTTCTTCCGGGGCCGCGGCTTTGCCGGCCGGTTTTTTGCGGCGGGAACGGCTGCGGGAAGGTTTTTTGGCCGAAGAAGCGCTTTGCGCTTCCGCAGCGGGGGCGGGCGTTTCCGTCGCGGCGACGGGCGCCGCTGCCGGCCCGGCGGCTTTTTCCGCGACGGCGGGGGCGGGCGTTCCGGCAACGGGTGCCGCGGGCGCGGGCTGATCCTGTGCGGCGGATTCGGCGGCCGCCGTTTTCTTCGCCGCGGCGCGGCGGGATTTCGGCGCGGCGGTTTTTTTCGCCGCTGCCGGCCCGGCGGTTTTTTCCGCGGCAGCGGGCGCGGCCTCGGCCGGCGGCGCGGTTTCAGCGGAAAGCGCGGCTTTCGCGGGTGTTTTTGCCTTTGCGGCGGTTTTTTTCGCCGCTGCCGGCCTGGCGGCCGTTTTGGCCGCGGTCTTGCGGGTTTTTCGGGGAGCTTTCGCGGGAGCGGCATCGCTCGCGACGGGGGCGGAATCCTTTTCCTGTGTCATGAAAATCCTCAACAAAATGGTGTCAGGCAAAAGGGCAGCCGGCACGAAATGGCGTGCAAAACGGGCGCCCGTGGGCCTGTGGACCGCAAACGCGCAACACGCGAGCGGCCGAAAAAATTTTTCATACGCGGGGCGGCACGGCGCCTGCCCGCGCGAACACGCCGAAGAGCAGCGTCTGTCCGCAGGTATTCTCTTCAGCGTGCGCGCATAAAAGCGGTTTTTCAAAAAAAAAGCAACCAGAATCTTGATATTGGAGGAAATGCCGCCAGAGCCCGGAAAAGCGGGGCGTCCGGGACAGGCACGAAACCGCGCCGTGCGGCCAGACGCCGCACTTGACAGCGTTCCCCCGCGCCTGTACGCCATGCCATACTTTTCACGGAGGCCGCATGCCGTCATACGGAGAACTCGTCATTCTGGTCAGCCCCAAGGGCAGGCGCTATCTGCGCCGCCTGGAGGAAGGCGGCGACATCCACGGCACCCACGGGGTGCTGGCGGCGGCGGATCTGGCCGCCGCCGAATACGGTTCCGTGGCGTGCACCCGCCAGGGCGCGCCCTTTCAGATCCTGCGGCCGTCCCTGTATGACCTGCTGCGTTTCGTGCGCCGGCAGACCCAGGTGCTGTACCCCAAGGACATCGGGTACATCTGCGTGCGCCTGGGGGTGGGCAACGGCACAAAGGTCATTGAGGCCGGGTCCGGGTCCGGCACGCTGACCATGGCCCTGTCCTGGTTTTCGGGCGAAAGGGGGCAGGTCCATGCGTATGAAGCCCGGCAGGAATTTTTCGCCCTGACGCGGCGCAACCTGGAATGGGCGGGCCTTGGGGCCAACGTCACCCAGTACAACCGGGACATCATCGCGGGCTTTGACCAGACGGACGCGGACGCGCTGTTTCTGGATGTGCGCACGCCCTGGGAATACCTGGACCAGGCCCTGGCCGCGGTGAAGAAAGGCGGCCGTTTCGCGTTTTTCGTGCCCACGGTGGACCAGGTGTCGGAACTCTTGCGCGGCATGGAAAGCAGGGCTTTCGGCGAGATCGAGGTGGAAGAGGTTCTGGTCCGCCGCTGGAAAGCCGTGGCCGACCGCCTGCGGCCGGAAGACAGGATGGTCGCGCACACGGGCTTTCTGGTTTTCGCCCGCCAGCAGGAAACGAACGAGGCTTTTGATTCGCAAAAGCCCATGGGCACGCGCGAACGCAAGCAGGAAGCCGCCCGGCGCGAGCGCCTGGGCCTGGGCGATGCGGACGGCGCGGGCGACGACAGCCCGGACGATATGTAACCTATACGGGTTCCGGGGGGCCGCGCCCCCTGGCGGGAGAGTCCGGAAAGGGCAGCGCCTCTCCGGACGGAGGCATCATCACCATGACGTTTGAAGAAACCTTGCGCGCCGAAACGGCCAGACGCCGGACCTTCGGCATCATCAGCCACCCGGACGCGGGCAAGACCACGCTGACCGAAAAGCTGCTGCTGTTCGGCGGGGCCATCCAGATGGCGGGCGCGGTGAAAGCCAAGAAAGCCGCGCGCCACGCCACGTCCGACTGGATGGCCATGGAAAGGGAACGCGGCATTTCCGTGACCACTTCGGTCATGAAGTTCACGTATGCCGGCTATGAGGTGAACCTGTTGGACACGCCGGGCCACCAGGATTTTTCCGAAGATACCTACCGGGTGTTGACGGCGGTGGATTCCGCCCTGCTGGTCATCGATTCCGCCAAGGGGGTGGAGGCCCAGACCCGCAAGCTGATGGACGTCTGCCGCCTGCGTTCGACGCCGATCATGACCTTCATCAACAAGCTGGACCGCGAAGGGCTGACCCCGCTTGAGGTGATGGCCGACATCGAGGAGCATCTGAAGATCGAATGCGTGCCTCTGACTTGGCCCGTGGGCATGGGCCAGAGCTTCAGGGGCGTGTACCACATCGCCAGGGAAGAGCTGCTGCTGTTTTCTCCGACCCACGGCGGCCGCAAGCTGGACGCGGCGGTGCGCATCCGCGGCCTGGAAGACCCGGCGCTGGACGAACACCTGGGCGATCAGGCGGAACAGCTGCGCCTGGACATGGCCCTGCTGGCGGAAGCGGGCACGCCCTTCAACGTGGAAGCGTATCTGGCCGGCCTGCAGACGCCGGTATTTTTCGGCAGCGCCGTCAACAATTTCGGGGTGCAGGAACTTTTGGACACCTTTGCGGAACTGGCCCCTCCGCCCCGCCCGCGTGCGACCACGACCCGCATGGTGTCGCCGGAAGAGCCGGATTTCACGGGCGTGGTGTTCAAGATCCAGGCCAACATGGACAAAGCCCACCGCGACCGCATCGCTTTTTTGCGGGTCTGCTCGGGCCGTTTCTTCCGGGGCATGAAGCTGTTCCATCACCGCACGGGCAAAGAGTTCGCGGTCAACGTGGCCACCATGTTCATGGCCCAGGACCGGGCCGGGGTGGAAGAAGCCTGGCCCGGCGACATCATCGGCCTGCCCAACCACGGCACCATCAAGATCGGCGACACCTTCACCCAGAGCCGGGAGGAACTGAAGTTCGTGGGCATACCCAGTTTTGCGCCCGAGCATTTCCGCCGGGTGCGGCTGAAGGATCCCCTGAAGAGCAAACAGCTGCAGAAAGGCCTGGAGCAGCTGGCCGAAGAAGGCGCGGTGCAGCTGTTCCGCCCGCTGGTCAACAACGACTATATCCTGGGCGCGGTGGGGGTGTTGCAGTTCGACGTGATTATTTCCCGCCTGTCGGATGAATATTCCGTTAACGCCGTGTACGAGCCGGTCGGCGTGGCCACGGCCCGCTGGGTTCACTCCGAGGACAGGCGCCAGTTCGACGAGTTCAGGGATTATTACCATTCGGATCTGGCCATGGACGCCGAAGGGGCGCTGGCCTATCTCGCGCCCAATCCGTGGAAGCTGGAATCGGCCGAAGAGCGGTACCCGAAAGTGGAATTCCGGACGACCAGGGAAATTTCCTAGTGTCTCGTTCACGAAATGAATTTGATGTATTTTACCTGACCCAAGCGACACTGGGCGCGCCGGGCGCCAGCCCGGCGCGCCGCCGAAGGCGGCGTGAGTGAGCCGAAAACCACGGTTTTCGGCGAACGATCTTTCACGAAATAGGTAAAGCTATTTCGTGAACATCACACAAGAT
>JAVBOK010000007.1:0-21871 GCA_031550605.1 Desulfovibrionaceae bacterium
GCCGGGCGGACGTCCGGCGCGCCGCCGGAGGCGGCGCACACGGGCCCGGAACCGCGTTTCCGGGCAAAGCGGTCCTCATCCGCCGGCCGCCGGCCGATGGCGGGACCAGGACCGGAAGAACGCGCCGATGCGCGCACAGGAGCCTTCGCATGCCCTCATCCGCCGGGACATCCCGTAAAAAACCCGCGGCCGCGGGAAGCCCGGAAACCGCCGGACTGACCAAACTGGGCTCGCCGGCCGAATACCGTTTCGACAAACCCGGACCGGACCTGCTGGAAGCCTTCGCCAACCGCTATCCGAACCGCGATTACGTCATCACCTTCGTCCATCCGGAATTCACCAGCCTGTGCCCCATGACGGGCCAGCCGGATTTCGCGACCGTCACCGTGCGCTACGTGCCGGCCGAACGCTGCGTTGAATCGAAATCCTTCAAACTGTACATGGCCGCATACCGCAACCACGGCTCGTTCATGGAGAGCCTGACCAACGCCATTGCCGACGACCTGATCGCCGTGCTCGCCCCCCGCCGCCTGACGGTGGAAGGCGCGTTCAACGTGCGCGGCGGCACGGCCATCACCGTGCGCGTGGACCACACGGACCCCGGGCTGCCCAGGGCCCGGGCGGAAACGCTGGCCGGACTCTGGTGAAAAAGGGCCCGCCGCAGGGGAACGCATGATCCGCCGGGGAATATTGCCGCTGCTGCTGGCCTGCCTGCTGCTGGCCGCGCTGCCGGTTCCGGCCCGGGCCTATCTGGACCCCGGCACGGGCAATGTGCTGATTTACGCGGCCATCAGCATTCTGGGGGCCTCCGCATACCTGATCAAGGGGCTGTGGTACCGCCTGCGCGGCCTGGCCGGGTTTTCCCGAACGCGCAAAGAGGCGGTCACCGGGCATGACGAACTGGTGCTCTTTTCCGAGGGCAAACCATACTGGCTCACCTTCAAGCCCGTCATTGAAGCCCTGCTGCGGCGGAACCGCCCCTTCCGCTATCTGAGCATGGACATCGAGGACCCGGCTCTGGAAATCGAGGACGAACGCATGCGCTCGCGCTACATCGGCGAAGGCTCCGCCGCCTTTGCCAGGGCCTGTTCCGTCAGGGCCAGGGTCATGCTGGCCACCACCCCCAACATCGGCACCCCCGGCTATCCCATGCCCGCCCCCAGGGGGGTGGACTGCCTGGCCCACATTCTGCACGGGGTCGGCGACGTGGGCATGTACCACAAATACTCGCTGGACCGGCACCAGGCGGTGCTGATGATGGGCGATTTCATGCTGGATTCCATCCGCCGCCTCGAGCGCCTGCGCGGCCTTCCGGAAAAGGAATGCGTCAGCGTGGGCATGCCCTATTTCGACGAGATGGCCCGGCGCGTGGACGCCGGCGCGGCCACGGACGACCCGGCCACCGTGCTGTTCGCGCCGTCCTGGGGGGCCAAAAGCTGCCTTGGCCCCTGCGGCGCTCTGGTCGTCGGCGAACTGCTGGACGCCGGGTTCGCGGTCATCCTGCGGCCGCACCCGCAGAGTTTCCGCGTCGAAAAAACGCTGGTCGACGCGCTGACGGAACGTTTCGCCGCCCATCCGCGCTTCGCGCTGGACACGGCCCTCAGCGGCACGGCGTCCATGAACAGGGCCCGGCTGCTCGTTTCCGACGCGTCCGGCGTCCGTTTCGACTTCGCCTTTTTGGACGAGCGGCCCGTGATCACCCTGGCCCCGGAAAAGGCGGACATGGCCCCCTATGACGCCAGCGACCTGGAATACATCTGGGAGGACGAGGCCGCGCGCATGATCGGCCCCGTGGTTCCCGCGCGGGGGCTTGCCTCCGTCCTGCCGCTGGTGGAACGGGCCCTGGCCATGCCGGCAGGCGCCATAGCCGGCTACCGCGACAGGCATATGGCCTGCCCCGGCCGGGCCGGCGAAGCCGTCGCCGACTGGGCCGTCGCCAAAATCGCCGCAACCGGAGGGAAACCGGCATGAATCCGCTTTTCATCCCCGCCGCAACCGATGCCGATTTTCTGGAAATCGCCGCTCTGGGACGGGAAATATGGAGGGAGCACTACACCCCCATCATCGGCGCCGCCCAGGTGGAGTATATGCTGGAAAAATTCCAGTCCGCGAAAGTCATGAAACAACAGGCCGATGACGGCTACACCTATGTGAAGGCTTACGCGGACGGCCGCCTTGCGGGTTATTGCGGCGTGCAGCCCCAGCCTGACAGCAGCCTTTTTCTCAGTAAGCTCTATATTCACAAAGAGTTCCGGGGACGCGGCCTGGGCCGGGCGCTGCTGGGCCGCGCTGTCGGGCCGTTCGTCATGACAGGCGGCGTCAAAGTCTGGCTGACCGTCAACAGGCACAACGCCGGGTCCATCGCCGCCTATAAAAAAATGGGCTTCGCCGTGGAACGCGAACAGGTCAGCGATATCGGGAACGGCTACGTCATGGATGATTACGTGATGCGCCGCATCGTCGCCGCAGGCTGACGCGCCCGCCGCCGGCGTTTTCTCCCGCCTCCTTCTCCCCGTGGGCCGCCGCGGAAAATCGGCCGTGCGAGATAAAATTCCGCATGGATAGCGGCAACGGGATATTTCAAAACCCGGTGCATTCGCAAAAAAACCATGCTGACGTTCAGGACCGTTTCCATCGTCGAACTGGCTTTTTCCGGCAACGTGCTGCGCGAATTCTACCGCATGGATCTCGGCAACGGATCCGTGGTGGATGTCGCCACGGGGCAGCCCGTGAAGCAGCCCCGCGGCCGGGCCGGTTTTTTCGCGGTCCGCGCCGGAAACTCTTTCCCAACGAAAAACGGCGCGCGCGCGCCGTTTTTCCGTCGGGGCCGGGTTCCGTTGCGCTTACGCCGCGCGTTCGTATCCGGCGCGCAGGGCTTTCACGTTGGCGGGGATAAGGCCGGCCTTGGGGAACACATGGTGCAGGGCGCTTTCCACCGCTTCCAGGGGCATCACGTTGGTGGCCCTGATGTACGCGCCCATGGCCACCATGTTGACCATGCGGGCGCTGCCCAGTTCATGGGCCATATCGTTGAACGGCAGGGCGATGGTGCGCACGCGCCCTTTTTCAATCATCTTTTCATCGATCAGCGAGGAATTGACCACCTGCACCCCGCCGTCTTCCAGCCGGGGCTGGAATTTTTCCAGGGACGGCTGGTTGAGCACGATGATGCTTTTGGGTTTCAGGATGATGGGGGACCCGATTTCCTCGTCGGACACCACCACCGTGCAGTTCGATGTGCCGCCGCGCATTTCCGGGCCGTAGACCGGAATGAACGTCACGTTGAGGCCCGCGTCCATGCCGGCGTACGCCAGCAGGTTGCCGATCAGCATGACGCCCTGCCCGCCGAAACCGGCCATTATCACGTCCTGGTAGAGTTTCATGCGCCGGCCTCCGCGATGCTGTTGACGTCCTTGAAGGTGCCCAGGGGGAAATAGGGGATCATCTCTTCGCGGATGCGGGTGTTGGCCTGGACGGGATCCATGTGCCAGTTGGACGGGCAGCCGGAAAGCAGTTCCACGAAACCGAAACCGATATCCTGCACCTGCACTTCAAAGGCCCGGCGCAGGGCTTTTTTGGCGTCGCGGATGTTCCTGACGCTGTCCAGGGACACGCGGGCGGCATAGGCCGTGCCGCCCAGGCCGCCGATGATTTCCGCCATGCGGATGGGGCCGCCTTCGCGTTCAAGGCAGCGGCCGGCGGGGCAGGTGGTGGTTTTCTGGCCCACCAGGGTGGTGGGGGCCATCTGGCCGCCGGTCATGCCGTACACGGTGTTGTTGACGAAAACCACGGACATGCGTTCCCCGCGGTTGGCGGCGTGCATGATTTCCGCCATGCCGATGGAAGCCAGGTCGCCGTCGCCCTGATAGGTGAAAACAAAAGCGTCGGGACGGGCGTGCTTGAGGCCCGTGGCCGCGGCCGGGCCGCGGCCGTGGGGGGCTTCCACCGCGTCCACGGTGATGTAGTTGTAGATGAACACGGAGCAGCCGATGGAGCTGACGCAGACGGTTTTTTCGCGCAGGTCCATTTCGTCGAGCAGTTCCGCCACCAGGCGGTGGGCAATCCCGTGATGGCAGCCGGGGCAGTAATGCGTGGCCCGGTCGATAAGCGAATCCGGGCCGCCGAAGGCCAGCGTTTCCCCCTCCCGGACGGAGCAGTCGGCCCCGGCCGCGCCGCAGGCGGGGCCGTCGTCTTCGGGCAGGGAAAGTTCGTTGATGTCCGGAGCCATTATTTCCTCCCCAGAGCGTCCAGAATGGGCGCGATAAAATCGTCGGCGCCGGGGATATTGCCCGGCATGATCCCGTGAAAGGCGGAATCGGCCACGGTGCGGATGGCCAGACGCACGTCGTCCACCATCTGGCCCGTGTTGTGTTCGATGGTCAGGAAACGCCGCCCTTTTTTCGCCAGGTCCAGCAGCACGGCGGAAGGAAAGGGGTACAGCGTGACCGGCCGCACCAGGCCCACCTTGTGGCCGGCCTCCCGCAGTTTGCGGATGGCGCTTTTGGCTATGCGGGCCATGGAACCGTAGGCCACGATGATCAGTTCCGCGTCGTCGGCCAGGAACTGTTCCGCCCGCGCTTCCGCCTGCATGGCCGCGTATTTGGCGGCCAGCTTGCGGTTGTGATTCGCCAGGGCGCCTTCCTCCAGATGCAGGGATTTGATCAGGCGCTTGGGCCTGCCGCCCGCGCCGGAAACTTCCCATTCGGACGCCGTGTAGTTGTCGGGCTTGCCCATGTCCCGCAGGACCACGGGCTCTTTCATGGTGCCCACGATGCCGTCGCCCAGCACGATGACCGGGTTGCGGTATTTGAAGGCCAGGTCAAAAGCCTGCTGCATCATGTCGTAGGCTTCCTGGCAGGTGGACGGCGCCAGCACCAGGGTACGGTAGTCGCCGTGCCCGCCGCCGCGCGTGCTCTGATAATAATCTCCCTGGGCCGGGCCGATGTCGCCCAGGCCCGGGCCGCCGCGGTTCATGTTCACGATCACGCCGGGCAGCTCGCTGCCGGCCATATACGAAATGGCTTCCTGCATCAGCGAAATGCCGGGACTGGACGAACTGGTCATGGCCCGGACCCCGGCGGAAACCGCGCCCAGCAGCATGTTGGCGGCCGCGACCTCGCTTTCCGCCTGCACGAAGGAACCGCCGCTTTCGGGCAGCGCCCGGGACAGCATTTCCGGAATTTCGTTCTGGGGCGTGATGGGATAGCCGAAATAGCACTTGCAGCCGGCGGCGATGGCGCCGTAGCCCACGGCCTCGTTCCCCTTGATGAACACGCGGTTGGATTCGGCCTTGCTCATGACGCGGCCCCTCCTTTTTTGCTCCGGTATACGCGGATGGCGCAATCGGGGCAGATCAGCGCGCAGGATGCGCAACCGGTGCACGCATCCATGTCCGCCACTTCCACAACCGTGTACCCCTGACGATTGAATCTGTCGGATTTTCTGATGATTTTCTTGGGACACAATGTGGTGCACAAAAGGCAGCCCTTACAGCGTTCCTCTAAAAAAACAACCCGTGACATGGCATTCCCTTTACGCGGACGCGACGTTATGGAGAAAGACGGGAAATTCCCGGCAAGCGCCCGTTGTTGTATCGGCAACAGATATACAACTTTTTCCCCCGCCTGCAACCCCCCTTGCGGAACGGGAAGGCCGGGCGGCGGCTGCATTTGGCGTGATCCCGCGCCGGCCGCGCCCCCGCGAAGGCCGGGATGCCCCGGCACACTCCGCCCCGCCCGGAACGCGCCCTCCCCGCGCCGAAAGCCCCACGGCTTGCATTATCCTTTCATGTATGCTTATTCTCTGCCGAATCAGGCCGAATGTTTTGTCCACGCCGCGCGTTCTCCGGCCGTGCCGCAAAAACGCGCGGGACAACCAGGCTAAGGTGCATATGCCCAAGACAACGCAACAGATGCCGCCGGACGACGACGACATTCTCGACCTCACGGAAGTGGTGGAACCCGCGCCCGCGCGACCCGCCGCGTCCGGAAGCATCGGCGCCGATTTCGGGGCGGACCTTGACGCCCTGCTGGACAGTCTGGCCGCCGACAGCGCGCCGTCACCCGCGGCCGCCCCGGCCGCCAAAGCCGCGCCGTCCGCCCCCCCCGCGCCGGTGGCCGCGCCCATAGCCGACCAGACCCCGGTCAGCCATGCCGTTGACCCCAACGAAGAACTGTCGATGCCCGAAATATCCGACATCGACGCCCTGCTGGCCGAACTGGGCGTGGCGGTTCCGGAATCCCCGGCCGCAACGGCGGGACTGGACGATCTGCCCGACGACCTCGCGGCCATGATCGCCGCGGCCCCTTCCGCCGCCCCGCGGCCCGAAGCGGCGGCGCAAGCCCCGGCCGCAACGGCGGGACTGGACGATCTGCCCGACGACCTCGCGGCCATGATCGCCGCGGCCCCTTCCGCCCCCCCGGCCGCCCCGCGGCCCGAAGCGGCGGCGCAAGCCCCGGCCGCAACGGCGGGACTGGACGGTCTGCCCGACGACCTCGCGGCCATGATCGCCGCGGCCCCTTCCGCCCCCCCGGAACGCCCGGCCCCGGAACCCGCGGACCGGGGTCAGGCGAAAAAACCTTCCATCGCGGTCACGTCCGTCGTCATGCAGCCCGCTCCGGCCGCGCCCGCTTCACCGCCGCCGGCTCCGGAGCCGGCGGACGAAGCCCCGGCCGACGACGGCATTGACCTGAACGAACTGGACGCGCTTCTGGACGGCATGCTGGCATCCGCCCCCCCCGCCGGCGGACCGGCCGCGCCGGCGGCGGCCGGATCGTTCGCGGACCCCGCGCCGCAGACGGCGGAAACCGAAGCGATGCCGGACGGCCTGCTGCTCCGGCTGGCCGACCTGGAACGCGATCTTGCCGCCCTGCAGGCCGCGGCGGACGCCCCCCCGCCCCCGGCGGACGACACCCTGTCGGCCCGCCTGACCGCGCTGGAGGAAGAACTGGCCGCCCTGCGCGCCGGACAGCCTGCGGCGGACGCGATGGAAGCGGCGGCGGCGGCGGCGGCCGGGACGAAGGCCGCCGAACTGCTCGCGCCGGGTTCCCCCCTGATGGAACAGCTGGCCGCCGGCATGGCCGACGCCGTCGCGGCCCTTGTGGAAGAGAAACTGGCCGCCCTGCTCGCGCCGGGATCGGAACCGGCGGAGCGCATCCGTGAAGAGGTCGCCGCCTCTTTCCGCCGGGATCTGGACAAGATGGCCGCCTCCGCGGCGGCCAAGGTCATCCGCGAGGAAATCGCCGCCCTGATGCGGATGTAGCGCGCCGGCCCTGCCGCGAAACAAAAAAAGGGGATGGCCGCACAGGTTCTTTCCTTTTCCCGTCCGGTTTCCGCCGCGGTGGCGGGCGCCATTCCCCAGGACGGGTTTTTTGCGTCCGGCGGGGAAGCGTGAGAGGCGGGGAGAGAAAGGCTCGCCGGGCGGACCGGATGGCGAAGAAAAGGCAAAGAGAAAGGCTCGCCGGGCGGCCCTGCCGGGCCGCGATAAACGGGACAGGTTGTGCTGACTGAGTCTCCGCGCAGATGACGGCCGGTCGCACGTCCTGTGCGACACGGCCTGTCGGGCCGGGAAGCAGCGCAGGGCCCAGAGGTCGGGCTGCCCGGCGGGATGGCGCGCAACCGCCCCGGCCCTCGGCAGGCCCGCGTCCTGCGGGCCGGGTTGTGCAGCGCGCGCGGGGAAAAGGCAAAAAGGGTTGTGCAGCGCGCGGAGGTTGTGCAGCGCGCGAAGGGAAAAGGCGGGGAAAAGGCGACCCCGGCCTTGCAGGGTTTGGTATCAAGCTCCAGGGAGCTCCGATGGAAAAAATGGACAAGGAAGCCGTTCAGGTGACCAAGGAAATCGTGGTCAAATTCATTGAAAGCGGCCGCGTGTCGCCGGCGAACTTCGAGGACGTGTTTCCGGCGGTGTACCGGGTGGTGCGCGCGACCCTGGCCGATTCCATGCCGTCCTCTCCCGGACGGGACGGCAAAGGCGGAAGGGCGGCGTCCTCCGGATGACTTTCCCCCCCCGCGAAAACGCCCGGAACGGGCGTGCCCATGCCGCCGCCGTCGCGGCCATGTTCGGCCGCATCGCGGCGGACTACGACCGGGCCAACCGCCTGCTCAGCTGCGGCCTGGACATTCTGTGGCGCAGGCTTCTGGTCGGGCGCGTGGCCGCGTCCTTCGCGCCGGGTTCGCGCCGCCGGGTTCTTGACCTCGCGGCGGGCACGCTTGACATTTCCCTCTGCCTTGCCCGCAATGTCGCCGGCATCAAGGTGCTGGCCCTTGATTTCTGCCTGCCCATGCTGCAGGCCGGCGAGGGCAAGCTGCGGCGGGCCGGCGCGTACGAGCGGGGCCGTATCGCCCGCGCTGCCGGGGACGGCCTGGCACTGCCGCTGCCCGACGCCAGCATGGACGCGGTGACCGTGGCCTTCGGCCTGCGCAACATGCTGCCGCGCGAGACGGCCCTGGCCGAATGCTGCCGGGTTCTGGTCCCCGGCGGCAGTCTGTTCGTCCTGGAATTCGGCTCCGCATCCGGTCCCCTGTGGGGCGGGTTGTACAACCTGTATCTGGGCCGCGTTCTGCCCTTTCTCGGCGGGCTGATTTCCGGCGACCGCGAAGCTTACGCCTATCTGGCCCGCACGGTGGCGGATTTCCCCCCGGCGGATGCGCTGGGCCGGGCCATGCGGGGGGCCGGATACGCCGACGTTTCGTGGGAAGCGCTGGCCGGCGGCATCGTGTACTTGCACCACGGGAAAAAATAGGTAAAAAAACATTGCCGCCCGACGACAGGACATACCGCATGAACAGATCATTCGCCGAATTCCGCGACAAACGCACACCGCTGGCCGTGGTCGGCCTGGGGTACGTGGGCCTGCCGCTGGCCGTGGCCCTGGCCCGGCACTTTTCCGTCATCGGTTTCGACATTTCCCCCTCCAGAGTGGCGGCGCTGGCCGAAGGCCGCGACCATACCCGCGAAGTGGACGCGCGCGCGCTGCGGGCCTCTTCCATCGCCTTCACCACGGACCCGGCGGCCCTGGGAAAAGCCGGGATCATCATCGTGGCCGTGCCCACCCCGGTGGACGCCCACAACAACCCCGACCTTTCTCCGGTGCGAAAAGCCTGCGCCACCGTGGGCAAGGCCATGGGCAGGGACTGCGTCGTCGTTTTCGAATCCACCGTGTACCCCGGCGTGACCGAAGAGGTCTGCGCGCCCATTCTGGAAAAGGAATCGGGGCTGGTCTGCGGCGGGGATTTCCAGATCGGCTATTCGCCCGAGCGCATCAACCCCGGCGACCGCGTGCACACCCTGGAAAACGTGATCAAGATCGTGGCCGGAAACAACGCCGCCACCACGGACCTGCTGGCTTCCATCTACGGCGCGGCGGTGAAGGCGGGCATCCACAAGGCCCCGTCCATCAGGGTCGCGGAAGCGGCCAAGGTCATCGAGAACACCCAGCGCGACCTCAACATCGCCCTGATGAACGAGTTGGCCCTCATTTTCCACAACCTGGGCATCGATACCCTGGACGTGCTGGAAGCGGCCGGGACGAAATGGAATTTTCTGCCTTTCCGCCCCGGCCTCGTGGGCGGGCACTGCATCGGGGTCGACCCCTACTACCTGACGTACAAGGCGCAGGAAACCGGCTATTCGCCGCGCGTCATCCTGGCCGGCCGCGCCATCAACGACAGCATGGGCGGCCATGTGGTCCAGACGGCGGTCAAAATGCTGATCAAGGCCGGGCGGCCGGTCAAGGGGGCCAGGGTCGGCGTGCTGGGCCTGACCTTCAAGGAAAACGTGCCGGACCTGCGCAATTCGAAAGTCATCACCATCATCCGGGAGTTGGAGGAGTACGGCGCGGCGGTTCTGGTCTGCGATCCCCTGGCCGATCCGGCCGGGGCGCGGGAGGAATACGGGATCACGCTCCGCCCCATGGCGGACCTGCGGGACCTGGATGCCCTGATCCTGGCCGTGGCGCACAGCGATTTCGCCGCGCTTGACCCGCGGGATCTGGGCGCGCGCTTTACAGAGGGCGCCCCCGCCGTGATCCTTGACGTGAAAAGCTGCTGGAACGCGCAAACCATGCGTGAGGCGGGCCACGCATACTGGCGGTTGTAATGGCGGACATGCCCCGGCCCCTCGTCCTTTTCGCGGCGACGGCCATGGAAATGCGGGCCGTCATCGCGGGCCTGGAATGCGGCGGCGAACCGCCCGCCCCCGGCGGGATGCTGCGCGTCGCGCACCGGGGGCGCCATCTTGTCCTCGCGCTGACGGGGGTCGGTCCCGTGCTGGCGGCGATCGCCGCCGGCCGGGCGCAGACGCTGAACCCGTCGGGCATGCTGTGCGCCGGCATCGCCGGCACCTATATTCCCGCCGCCGCCCCGCCGGGGTCCCTGGCCGTTGCGGACGCGGAAATCTGGCCCGAATACGGCCTGGCCACGGAAACGGGCGTGGATGCCGCCGCCCTGGGCTTTCCCCTGATCGGCGGCCGGCACGACACGGACCCGCCGCCGGTCTGGGACACCCTGCCCCTTGACCCGGCGGCTTCGTTCGCCGCCCTGGGCCTGTCGCTGCCGCGCGCGGTAAATCCGGGCCGCGATCCCGGCCCGCCCCTTGTCGCCTTCGGCCCCAGCCTGACCGTGGCCGCCGCCTCGGGCACCGGCGGCCGGGCGCGGGCGCTGGCCGCCCGCCACGGCGCCCTGACCGAAAACATGGAGGGCTTTTCCCTGGCCCTGGCCGCGCGCCTTTCCGGCATCCCCTTCATTGAAATGCGTTCCATATCCAACGTGGTCGGGCAACGCGGCCCTGACGCCTGGAACATGCCCGCCGCGCTGGCGTCCCTCAGCCGGGCCGTGAACCGGGCATTTTACGGAGAAACCGCATGCTGACGTTCACCCGCGCCCTGCGATCCGAAGAACCCCGCATCCATGCCGAATTGCAGTTGCAGACCGCCGCCCTGCCGGACCTGGTGCGGCCCGTGGCCGCCCACACCCTGAACGCCGGGGGCAAACGCCTGCGCCCCCTGCTGACCGTGTTCATGAGCAAGCTGCTCGGCTGCGGGCATCCGGACATCTATACCCTGGCCGCGGCCATCGAATTTTTTCACGTGGCGACCCTGATGCACGACGATTTTCTGGACCATGCCGCCACCCGCCGGGGGAAAGCCGCGGCGCACGCCGAGTTCAGCCCGAAAGAGGCCATCCTCGGCGGCGACGCCATGCTGGCCCATGCCGCGCGCATGGTGGCGGGCCTGAACAACACGCGCCTGTCGCGCTGCTTCGCCGAGGCCGTGCTGCAGACCGCCACCGGCGAAATCGCGGAATTCGCCAACCAGGGCAACTGCGATCTCGACCACGCCACCTATCTTGCGATCATCACCGGCAAAACAGCCTGGAGCCTGCGCGCGGCCTGCGAACTGGCCGCCATCCGCGCGGGCGGATCGGACGGGCAGATCGCCTCCGCGGCGGCGTTCGGACTGGAACTGGGCATCGCCTTCCAGATCGTGGACGACGCGCTGGATATCGCCCCGGCCGACACCATCGGCAAACCGGCGGGAGGGGACCTGCGCGAAGGCAAATGCACGCCCCTGGTCCGCTTTTACCGCGACGAACTGACGCCGGAGGCGGACGCCGCCTTTACGGCCGCCTTCACCGCCGGAACCTTCACCGACGCCGAGATCGCCGCCGTCATCGCCGCCATGCGCGCGGCCGGCTGCGAGAAAAAAACCCGCGCCCTGGCGGACGCGCACCTCGAGCGCGCGGAAAAAGCGCTTTCGACGTTGCCAGCCGGAGCAAGACGCGATACTCTCGCCATGGTTCCGGAATTCATCAGAACCCGCAATCATTGACGTTCAGCCCGGCGAAACGACCATGTTGCCAGAAAACCCCGATCCCCGGCAGGCATCGCCGCATTGCGCGTCCCCTCTGGACGCGCTGGATCATTCATTGCAACTGGCCTTTCCCCCGGCCCTGGCCCAGCTGACCCAGGCGCTGCTGGACCCCATGCCGGAATTTTCCGTCATCGCGCGCTACCTGGCCCTGGACCCGGCCCTGGCCACGGCGGTGCTGAACGTCGCCAACTCGCCCAGCTACGGCTTTTCCCTGAAAATAACCGACCTGCAGCGCGCGGCCATCGCTTTGGGCACCCGCGAGATGTTCAAGCTGGTCATCGCCCTTGCCGTGCACAAACGCATACACGGCCTGACCAGGCGCAAGCCGGAGGCGCAGTTCGCCGACTGGCGCATCACCCTCTGGGGGGCCATCGCGGCGGAAGAAATCGCATCGGCCCTGGCCCCGCAGAAAACCGCCGAAGCCTACCTCGGCACACTGCTCAAGGACCTGCCGCTGCTGCTCGCCCTGTGCCGCGACGACGCCCCGGACTGGCTGGCCGGCGCCCCCGCCGTCACTTTGCCCCTCGAAGGCCAGGCCGAAAAAGAACGCCGGCTCTGGGGCGCGGAGCACGCGGCCCTTACCGGGCGGATGCTGGAGCGCTGGAACCTGCCCCCGGAACTGATCCGGGCGATACAGGCCCACCACGCAACGGACGAGATCCCGAACCAGGACCCCCTGGCCCGGTGCATTTGCCTCGCCACCCGCTGGGCCGAGCTGCTGCACGGCAACATGTCCGACATCGCGCCTCTGGCCGCTTTCGAGGTGACCCTGGCCGCCGCCCTTTCGCTGCCCGCGCCGGAAATGGAAGGCCTGCGCCAGCGGTGCACCATGCTGTTCAAAACGCTGCTTTCCCAACTGGGCATTCAGGAAGGCCCCGCGCACACGCGGTTTTACGAGCACACGCTGCCGACCCTGCAGAACCTGTACTTCCTCGGGGTCGAGCTGTTCGCCGGCGAGGACGGCCTTTCCGGCATGGCCCGGCGCATGCGCCGCCATCTGCATCTGCACTGGGGCATCAACGCGTGGGAAATGAGCCTGCGCATTCCCGAAAGCCCGCTTGTTTTCCATTACCGCTGCCGCAATGACGCCCTTTTGCTCGAAGAAACCGGCCCCACGGACGCCGCCGACATCATCTGGCCCCCGGGGCTGGACCGTTTCGCCTTCATCACCTCCGGCAACCACTGGGGGCAGATCAGGCTGGCCCCCACGGACGCCCGGAAAACGCGCGAACCGCTGGCCCTGTATTTCCATTTCGCCGCCATGATGCTGGACCAGTACCACAGGGGGCACGCCCGGCAGGAAAAACAGGCCAGAACCCTGGCCCTGCTGCCCGCCGGCGTGGCCAGGCTGGACGCTTCGGGGCAGTTCGTCGACGCCAACGAGGCCTTTTTGCATCTGCTCCAGCTTCCCTCGGTGCCCCAGCGCATGGAGGTCGGCTCGCTTTTGCAGCACCGCTTCGTCACGGATATCCGCCAGGAATGGGAAGCCTTCATCGCCTCCGGGGAAACGCGCCTGAGCAAAATCATGCATCTGCGCCTCGCCTCCCCCGAATATCCCGACGGGGTGGCGCTTCTGGTCCACCGCCTGCCGGGCGGCAATCCCGAATTCCTGATGCTGCTTGAAAACGCCGCGCATTACGCCAGTTTGCAAAAAAATTCCGCGCGCTACGGCGAATTCGTCAGCCGCATTTTCGCCGCCCTGCCCGAAACCATCATGGTGCTGGACGCGGCGGGCACGGTCATCTGGGCCTCTGCGCCCAAGGGCAACGCCCTTGCCGGCAAGAACATCTTCACCCTGGCCAAACCCGCGACCGCGTTTTTCCAGGCCCCCTGGGATGAAAGCTTCCTGGCCGGACTGAACCAGAGCACGGCGATGGAAGCGCGGCTGCAGATCGACCAGACGCAGGGCGTGCTCTGGGAACTGTCCTTCACGCCCATGCCGGATTCCACCAGCCATGCCGTGCTTGTGGTGGCCCGCGATCCGGCCGCCGTGCAGCGCGTGGACGACAAGAACCGTCCCCAGAACTTTCTGGATTCCCTCACCGGCCTTGCCAGCCATTCCCAGTTGTATCTGGCGCTGGAACGGGAAATCGACCACGCGCAGCGGCTGGGAAAAACGGTGGGCTTCATTTTCTGCGACCTTGAGCAGTTCAAGCGGGTCAACGCCATGTACGGCTACCAGACGGGGGACTCCATCCTGCGCCGCGCGGGCGCGGCCATCGGCGCCGTCGCCCGCAAGGGCATCGATCTGGCCGCCCGTTTCGGCGGCGACGATTTTGCCGTGGTCGTCAACGACGCGTCCCGCGAAATGACCGCCAACATGGCCATCAAAATCCGGGAAAACGTGCACGCCGCCTGCAAGGGCGCCGTGGATGTGAACTGCGGCCTGATCCTGCTTCCCGGCGGGTGCTCCGGCCCCGGCCACGCCGTGGACGCCGCCAGAAGAGCCTGCGCCCGCGCGCGGACGACGCCGGGCCGCGTGGCCTGGGCCGAGAACAGAGAAGAAAGGGATACCCAATGCTCCAGCGTTTAGAAGTCCGCCTTCGCCCCCGCCTCGATGATTCCGTCGGCAAGAACGTCGCCCGCGCGGTTGCGGCATCCCTTGCGCTGCGCGCGCTCCGGGTGTCCGTCCGGCGGATATTCACGGTCGCCGGCCTTGACGGCGCGCGGAATCTGGAACAATGCGTCGCCGGCGGCGTGCTGCACGACCCGGTGCTGCACGAGGCCGGCCTGAGCCCGGCCCCGACGGATGCGGACTGGATTCTGGAAGTGTCCTTCCGGCCCGGCGTCACCGACAACGAAGGCCGCACCGCCCGCGACACCCTGGCGCTCGCCCTTGCCGTGGCGGACCGCCGTTCCCTGGCCGTGTACACGGCGGTCCAGTACCATATCAAAGCCGACCCGCAAAAGCCCCTGGCCCGCGATGACGTGGCCAGGATGGCCAAAGACCTGCTGGCCAACGAACTGATCCAGCGCTTTCAGATCAAAAGCGCCGCGGAATGGGCGCGGGAACCGGGTTTTCCCGCCCAGGCGGCCCAGGTGTCGGGCCGGGCCATCCGCGAGGTGGCGACCATCCCCCTCTCGTCCATGGATGACGCGGCCATGGCGGCTTTTTCGCGGGAAAACACCCTGGCCCTGTCGCTGGAGGAAATGCGCGCCATCAAGGCCCATTACGCCGACGCCGCCGTGCGGGCCGCCAGGGCCGGGGCGGCTCTGCCCCCGGACCCCACGGACGCGGAAATCGAAGTGCTGGCCCAGACCTGGTCCGAGCACTGCAAGCACAAGATATTCGCCGCGTCCATCCGGTACGAGGACGCGGACGCGAAAACAACGGAAGACATCGACGGCCTGTACAAAACCTATATCAAAGGCTCCACCAGAGCCATCCGCGACCGTCTGGGGCCGCGCGACTTCTGCCGCTCGGTGTTCACGGACAACGCGGGCGTCGTGGCCTTTACCGACGACCACGATGTGGCCATCAAGGTGGAAACCCACAACAGCCCTTCCGCCCTTGACCCTTACGGCGGGGCGCTGACCGGCATCGTGGGCGTCAACCGCGACCTGATGGGCGTGGGCATGGGCGCGTCCATGGTCTGCAACACGGACGTGTTCTGTTTCGCCTCGCCCTTTCACGAAGGGGAGCTGCCCCCCCGCCTGCTGCACCCGCGCCGGGTCATGGAAGGCGTGCGGACCGGGGTGGAGCACGGCGGCAACAAGTCGGGCATTCCGACCGTCAACGGGTCCGTGGTTTTCGAAGAGCGTTTTCTGGGCAAACCCCTGGTGTATTGCGGCACCGTGGGCATTCTGCCCGCAACGCTCCACGGCAGGCCCGGCCACTGGAAAAAGGCCGGCGTCGGCGACGCCGTGGTCATGGCCGGGGGCCGCATCGGCAAGGACGGCATCCACGGCGCGACCTTCTCTTCCGAAGAGCTGCACGAGGATTCGCCGGCCACCGCCGTGCAGATCGGCGATCCCATCACCCAGCGCAAACTGTACGACTTCATTCTCAGGGCGCGGGACATGGGCCTGTACAGCGCCATCACCGACAACGGCGCGGGCGGCCTCTCCTCCTCCGTGGGCGAGATGGCCGGGGATACCGGGGGCTGCCGTCTGGATCTGTCACAAGCGCCCCTGAAATACGACGGCCTGCGGCCCTGGGAAATCCTGCTTTCCGAAGCGCAGGAACGCATGACCCTGGCCGTGCCGCAGCGGCATCTGAAACAGTTCCTCGATCTGGCCGCCGAGATGGACGTGGAAGCCGTCTCTCTGGGCGAATTCACGGACACGGGCTTTTTCCGCGTGGAATACGACGGCATCCCCGTGGCCATGCTGCACATGGATTTCATGCACGACGGCGTGCCCCGGATGCGCCTTGAGGCTGTCTGGCGCGCCCCCGACCGCGCGAAACCCGCCAACGACGAGACGCTGGACGTGCCCGCGTCCGGCCAGGGCGATCTGCTGCGCTCCATGCTGGGACGGCTGAACATCTGCAGCAAGGAATACCTGATCCGCCAGTACGACCACGAGGTCAAGGGCGGCAGCGTGATCAAGCCCCTGGTCGGCGTTCTGCGCGACGGGCCGGGCGATGCCGCCGTGCTGCGCCCGCTGCTGGACCGGGCGGAAGGCATCACCGTCTCGCACGGCATCTGCCCCAAATTCAGCGATTACGACACCTACCTGATGATGGCCAACGCCATTGACGAAGGGGTGCGCGGCGCGGTGGCCGTGGGCGCGGACCCGTCCCGTCTGGCCGGGGTGGACAATTTCTGCTGGTGCGACCCGGTGCAGTCCGAACGCACTCCGGACGGCCGCTACAAACTGGCCCAGCTGGTGCGGGCCAACAAGGCCCTGGCCGACGTCTGCCTGGCCTACGGCGTGCCCTGCGTGTCGGGCAAAGACTCCATGAAGAACGACTACACCGGCGGCGGGGTCAAGATTTCCATCCCGCCCACGGTGCTGTTCACCGTGCTGGGCTTTATCCCCGACGTGGGCCGCGCGGTTTCCAGCGACTGGAAAAAGCCGGACGAGGCCGTGTACATTCTGGGCGAAAGCTTCCGGGAACTGGCGGGCAGCGAAATCGCCGCGGAACTGGGGAAAAACGCCTTCCAGGCCCCCCGCGTGGACACGGCGCGGGCAACGGCCCGCTATCACGCGCTGTTTGGCGCCATCCGCGCCGGGCTGGTCAGCGCCTGCCACGACCTTTCCGACGGCGGCCTGGGCGTCGCCCTGGCGGAAATGGCGCTCGGCGGTCGCACGGGCGGCGCAATCGACCTTTCCCGCGTGCCCGCCTCCGGCGCCATGACCGTGACCGAACTGCTCTATTGCGAATCCGCGTCCCGCCTGCTGGTCACCGTGCCCGCAAAACACGCGCCCGCCTTCGAGAGCCTTTTCGCGGGGCAGATCTTTGCCCGCATCGGCGAAACGGACGGCGGACCCCGCCTGGTCATCAGACACGGCGCGAAAACCGTGCTTGCCGAACCGGTGGAGGCCCTGGCAGCGGCGTTCAAGGCAACGCTCGACTGGTAATATCGGTTTTCCCTCGGAGAAAAGAGTCCCGGCTTGAACCGGGATTTCTTTTTGCGCAAACGGCGCTCCCGCCCCGAAGCCGGGAACGCCGTTTGCCGCGCGTATCTATAGAATGATGGATCTCTATGATGCTGAAAGGGCGTCGCCCGTCAGCGAGGCGTCCGCCGCAGGACGCAGACGCTCTGCAGCAGCACGGACGCGCAGATCAGGGCCAGGCCGATGAAAAAGGACGCGCCCAGTTCGCCGGCCTCGCCGAAAAGGACCATGGCCAGCGCGATGCTGTACACCGGCTCCAGGTTGAAGCTCAGGCTGACGGTAAAGGCGGAAATGCTCTGCAAGGCCTGTATTTGCAGCAAAAACAGCCCGATGGTGCACAGCGAGGAGAGCAGAAACAGGTACAGCGCATCCCGCGCGGCGGGCAGCAGCGCCTGGCCGGGAAACAGGGCCAGATAGGCCGGCGCCGCCAGGCTCAGAAAGACGAAGCCGCCGATCATCTGGTACAGCAGCATGGCCGTGGACGGATGTTTTCTGCCCACGCGCCTGGTGGCGATGTTGAAAAGCGCGGCAAGCGCGGCGGACAGCACGCCCAGCACAATGCCGGTCCGGTGGCGGGCGTCGAAATGGAAGATCAGGGCGATGCCGCAAACCGTGATCAGGCTGAAAAGAATCTCGCGCGGGGAGACCCGCCCGCCGCTGAACAACGGCTCGAAGATCGCGGTGAAAAAGCCGACCAGGGCGAAGCAGACCACGGCGATGGAGACGTTGGCGTATTTGATGCTGCCGTAAAAGAATATCCAGTGCACGGCGAGCAGCACGCCGACCCCGCAGATAACCAGCGCCTCGCGCGCGGGGATGCGCGGCATTTTCCCCGTTGCCAGCAGCCAGCCGGAAAACAGCGCGGAGGTCAGAAGCATCCTGTACCAGACGAGCGGGCCCTCGGGCAGCTGGATCAGCTTGCCGAAAATGGCCGTCAGGCCCGCCAGGGCTATGGCGGCATGCAGTTTGGCAAAGGCATTGCCCATGGAACAATTTCCCTTTCACCGCGCGCGTCTCCGCCGCGCCGTCCCCCCCCGGGCATTTTCAGCGCGAACATGCCCGAAGCCGTCTTCCCCCGACAAAACCGGCCGCCCACCATGCGGTGCGCGGCCGGTGTGTCCTTTGCCGTCGAATGCGCGCTTACTTCGAGTACAATTCGATGACCAGAATTTCGTTCACGTCGATGGGGATCTCTTCGCGGGCCGGAATGCGCAGAAGCTTGCCGGACAGTTCCGCGCCCTTTTCAATGTAGGGCACGCCGAAAGAGCGCGATTCCTGAAAGGCGTCCAGCAGCAGCTGGTTCTTGCGGGATTTTTCCTTCACGGTGACTTCGTCGCCTTCCTTCAGGCCGTAAGAAGGAATGTCCACCTTTCTGCCGTTGACCTGAACATGCCCGTGGTTCACGACCTGGCGGGCCTGACGGATGGAGCGGGCGATGCCCAGACGGTACACGATGTTGTCCAGACGGCATTCCAGAGACTGCAGCAGCACGTGGCCGGTCACGCCGGAACTTTTGGTCGCGTTTTCGAGATAGCGGACGAACTGCCGTTCCAGCACGCCGTAATAGGCTTTGATTTTCTGCTTTTCCAGAAGCTGCAGGCCGTAATCGGACAGCTTCTTGGCGCCGCGCACGCCTTTTTTCGCGCCGGCGCGGTTCATGGCCTTGGGATGGCCGCACACGTTCACGCCCAGGCGGCGGCACAGTTTGAAACGGGGTTCTCTGCGGGTAGCCATTCTGACACTCCTTGTGGTGCGCCGGTTCCGGACTTGCCGGACCGAGCGCGATACGCCGGACCCCGTTTGAGATTTTGGGCCGGCGTGGAAGCGCGCCGCGACAACGCGGACGCTTCCCGCTGCGGAGCCGCCTTAAGGAGGCAGCGGGCCTACAGCCGTTCTTTCCGCCGGAAAAGCGGGACCATTCCCGCCCCCCGCGAAAGGGAAGAGGTTCTATACGCCGCGCCGCGCCGCCGTGTCAAGCGCCCGCAGGGCGCCGACGCCTTTTTCCCCGGCCGTTTCCGCGGCCGCTTCGCTGCGCGGCTGTTGCCCCGGCTGCGGCGGATTCCCGCGCCCCCTGCGGCGCCCTGTGTATTTATTTGCTTTTATTATGGAAAATAAATTATCGTGTAGATGATTTTTTTTGCCCGATCCCCTTGACAAGGCAGTTCGGCCATAGTATTGTGAACAAAACTAAATACGGTTACATATTGTTACAGCATTCGTTGTAACGGCATGTCCGTATCTTCTATGGTTACACAGGGGCACGTTCCGCCAGGGGGAAGCCGCGCGCGGCTTTGGCGGACGGGCGACACGGGGGGGATCGCAGCCGCAAGGCGAAATCCCGTACACGAAAGCATTGCAACCGGCGTGCGCCACGGCGTGGATACCCCTGTCCGCGCGGGCGCTGTCCGTTGTTTTTCTGTTTGCAACCGCGCATGGCTGCGCACAACGCTACCCAAGGGGGGAGTATGTCTCAGGCAACCGCTTCCAACGTGATCAAGCTGGTTCAGCCTTCCGCCGGTCAGACCACGACCGTGCCCATCAACGCGGACAACATGCTGCTGGGTCTCGGGTTCGCGCCCGACCCCAACAACGTGGCCAAAGACGGCCAGGATCTGGTGTTTTCCTTTGAAGACGGGGGGAAAATCGTTCTTCAGGGATACTACGACCATTTCACCAACAAAACCCTGCCCGTGATGGTCACGGAAAGCGGCGACCAGCTGCCGGGCGAACAGTGTCTGGCCTCTTTGCGTGAAGACCTGCTGACCGCCGCCGGCCCGGCCGCCGGTCCCGGCAACCCCTCCAGCGGCTCCGGCGAATACGCCGACGACGCGGGCAATCTGCTGAACGGCGTCGACCGCCTGGGAAGCCTGGGCACCATCTACTGGGGCCGCGAAACCGAAGTTCCCGAAAACTACTTCGGCCCCGCCCCGGCTCTGGCCGCCGCTCCGTTCGTGCCGGGCATCGAAATCACCCCTTTCAATCCCTCCAATCCCGGCGGCGGCGATCCCACGGATCCCACGGATCCCACGGATCCCTTCGGCAATCCCCATCTGAGCGGCAGCGGCGACCGCGCGACCGTGTATGAGCGCTATCTGGCCAACGGCACCGCCGCGGGCGAAGCCGAAACCGGCCAGGACATTTTCCTGCGCGTCACCTCCAACGACGGCCTTGCCGCCATCAGAATCAACGGCCAGGTGTACACCGTGGATCCCAGCGGCCGTCTGGTCGACGCGGACGGCAACGAGCCTTCCGTCGCCACCGGCAACGGCGTCCTGACCGGCGGCAGCGTGCAGGAAGTGGCCCCCGGCGTGTACGAAGTGCGTTTCCACTATGAGCTGGACAAGGAATTCGGCCACGGCGGCGACGGCGCGGACACGGCCGAAGGCGCGAACAGCTTCGAATTCGGCGCTGTCAGCGTGAACGGCGCGGAAAGCAGCACCACTATCAATATTGATATCGTGGACGACATTCCCCTGGCCAACGCGGATGTCGCCGATCTGGGCAACGAAGCCGTTTCCATTTTCGGCAACGTGGTTGACGGCACCGTGAACGGCGCGGCCAAAGAAGGCGCCAAAGACCTGTTCGGCGCGGACGGCGAAGCCGCCGACAAAATCGACTGGGTCGACGCCGACGGCAAGGTGTCCATCACCTTCACGGACGCGAAAACCGGCACGATCACCCTGTCCCTCGGCGACAGCGGCGAACTGACCGGCAGCGACGGCAAAAATTACGGCAGCCTGACCCTGGACGAGGCGACCGGCAGCTACAGCTATTCCAAGCCCGCCGAATCCACCTTTGAAGGCCGCATCACGGTCGCCTACACCATCGAGGACGCCGACGGCGACCGCGCCTCCAGCACCCTGACCCTGGACGTCAGCGACAAGGGCGTGGAAATCCGCGATCCTGAAAATCCGGAAGTCACGGCCCTGAACCTTGAAGCCAACGAAGCCTGGCTTGCCGACGGCACCCAGAAGGGCCACGACGACTTCACCGATCCCAAGACCTTCACCTTCAACGCCCCTGACGGCCTGGATTCCGTGACCATCGACGGCGTGAAGCTGACCCCCGGCGTCACCGAAACCATCCCGGGCAAATACGGCTTCCTGGAAGCGACCCTGACGGACAACGGCGACGGCACCGGCAGCGTGACCTACCGCTACACCATCGAACAGCGCGCCGAACACAAAAACGCCGACGGCACCAACCGGGAAATCGTGGACCCGCGCGGCAACGAAGCGTTCAAGGTCGTGGTGACGGACGCCGACGGCGACACCAGCAACGCCAATATTAATGTCGCCATCGTTGACGACGTGCCGCATGCGGTCAACGACACCATGGCTCTGGTGAAGGAAGGCGCTTCCGAAACCATCAACGTGCTGACCAACGACAGTTTCGGCGCGGACGCCCCGGCGGTCCAGACCGTGACCGGCGCGACAATCGACAAC
>JAVBOK010000106.1:0-10357 GCA_031550605.1 Desulfovibrionaceae bacterium
TGCTCCGTTTTTCCAGAATTCGCCCACATCTTCAGTGTAGATTCCTGCTCTTCGGTCAACTCAACCTGGATGCATGGCCTCATAATGAACTCCTTGTCTGGAATTCATTATATCGATTTATTTAAAGGACACAACACTAGTGCTATGCTTTTGCCTTTTGCAAAGACTCGGAGCAGACACGCCCGCCATTTCCCAGACCGCCCGCGCTGACTCTCCGTGCTCAAAGCCTCACAGAGCGCACCCGGTTTCCTCCGGAAACCGGTAAGTGCGCCCTCACCATTGTGAGGGATTATGGCTACTGCGTTTGTTTTGCGGATACGAAAAAACGTGACACCCCGATGGGTCAGCATTGATGCCGGTCTACCGTTTTTCTTTCAGGGCCGACAAATAATCGCTCCATTCCTGCATCATCTTCCGCCGCTCCGGCAGATACTCGGCGTAATTGTATGCCGCCCGGACGCTATTGCTCTCCGAGTGGGCAAGCTGGCGCTCGATCCAATCCCGGTTATACCCCAACTCGTTAAGCAGGGTCGAAGCCATTGACCGGAAGCCGTGAAAGGTCAGTTCCCCTTTGGCGTAGCCCAGACGCCGCAAAGCCCGGAGAGGCGTGGTCGTTTGCAGGTGAGGCGCGTCCCCGTCCCCTCGCGCGGCGGGAAAGACGCACCGCTCACCGCCGGATACCGCCCGTAATTCCTCCAGAATCGCCAGAGATTGACGAGAAAGCGGAACGATGTGCATCTGCTTCATTTTCATCTTTGAGGCCGGGATACGCCATTCAGCGGCATTGACCAGTTCCCCGGCCCGGACGAAGACCAAGGGCGCGATACGCAGGGCGCGGGATACGAAAAAGTTTCCCTCGTAGGCGTCTATCCGGCGCAGCAGTTCGTCCACGGCGGCGGGTTCGGTGATGGCCGCGCGGTGGCCTCTGGGAGCCGGGGCGAACGCGCCGCGCAAGTCGGCGGCAACGTCCCGCTCGGCTCTGCCTGTAATGATAGCGTAACGGAATATCCGCCCGCACTCCCGCAAGGCCAGATGGACAACCGAAAGAGCGTCCCGATCCTCGGCGCGGCGCAACACACCCAAAAGTTCCCTTGCGGTGATGTCGCCTATGGGCCGTTTGCCCATGTACGGAAAAATGTTCTTTTCAAGGCGCTGCATCATGTAGCGCTTGGACGCCGATGTCCATGAGGCCGAATACCTGCCGAACCATTCCCGCGCCACGACTTCAAACGAGTTGAGAGCCGCTTCTGCTGCCGTGGCCTTGGCCTCGCGCTTTGCGCCGCTGGGGTCGATGTTGGCGAGAAGCTGCTTCTTCGCCTCTTCCCGCTTGTCCCGCGCCTCGCGCAGCCCGACAGTCGGATACGGGCCGATGGACAGAAGTTTTTGCTTCCCGGCGAAACGGTAGGCCATGCGCCAGGACTTCTTGCCGGTGGGCGTGACATACAGGAACAACCCGCCGCCGTCCGAGTGTTTCTGCACCTTGCCGTTGCCACTCACCCGCCGTATAAAGGTGTCCGTCAGTTTCATCCGGCTTGCTCCGTATGGCTGTGTTTTTGGTAGGCTTTGCCGGGATACTACCAACAATTTACATGTTCTCCCTGCCGTTCAAGGGAATTGCATAAAAAGGGTACTCCCGTCCCGGTGTCTTCTTCCTTATTTTTCCAAGCTGGGTTACAATGCGCCATGCCTGGAAAAACAAGATAATCACCAGAACGGGAATACCAAAAACCTACCAACAAATCTACCAACGGACTTTGCGGATTTCAGAGGTTTTCACTGGACTGAAAACAGAAATAATTTTCAGATAATTTATTGAAATTAAATGTTAATCATACAACATAAAATTATTTGGAATTGATTTTCAGATTATCAAAGCGAAAATGCTCTATCGGGCATCTCGCCAAACCGGAAGGCGGGCCGCGCAAACGCGATGCCGGAAAATACCGGCCGCCCGCCTTCCTCTGGCAGCCTTTTTCATCCGGCCGGCCGGGTGTTTGGCGATGGCCGAAACTGCCCGGCTGGCGGGTTGCCGCTATTTTTGACCGCGCGAAATTGCTTACGGTATCGGGCACTCGGGCGAAGGGTTTTTACAATGCAAAATAGTTTCCCTTTTGCAGGGCGTTTTCTATTTTGCTCAGGACGTCTTTCGAGCGCGCGTAGTCGCTCATCATCACTTCCGCGACCAGGTATTGCGACAGGCAGATTGGCACAACCAGCGAATTTTTGATCGTCACGCCGCGAACCCAGCAGGGCAGAACGACATCGGCAAAATCGTCAAAGTTCTTGTGGGAGGGGCCGGTAATGACAATTATCCTGGATTGCTGGTTTTTCGCGCACGCGAGCGCGTTCATCATGATGCGCGAATAGCGGGGAAGCATGTAGGCGATGCAGACGTCTTCCGGTCCGATGGAAACAGTCTCTTCGGGGTAGATTCCCCCGATCCCCTGGATGAGGCGGACGTTTTCGCGCACCTGCCCCAGGCGCACGGCCATATAGTGCGCCACGGAAAAACAGGCGCGGGAACCCAGCAAATAGACGTTCCTGGCGCCGACAATCATGCGGACGGCCTCCGCCAGTTTTTCCGGCCGGATGGTTTCCAGGGTCTTGCTCAGGTTCGTGATATCGTTGTTGAAGGAATCCACCAGCAGCTGCGCTCTCTGGGCGCGTTCCATGGAAAGATCAAGCCGCTGCGGCAGGCCGACCTTGTTCCTGATATTGTTCTGGAACAACTGCTGCAGCGTGGAATAGCCCTGAAACCCGATGGCCCTGGAAAACCGGATCACCGTCGTTGTGGAGACCCCTATCTGCTTCGCCGCCTCTTCAAGCGTCGCGAACGCGACGGCTTCCCAGTTCGCGAGAAAATAATCCGCAACGAGCTTGTTGGATTTCGACAAGCTTTCATAATATTGCATCACAAGAGGCTGAAACTCCATACCACTCTCCGCTGACCTCATGAACCGCCGGTACTTTCCATGCGATGGCGGCGTGCCGCGCGGCGTTCAGAACCTGACATGCCCGCTGAAGTCGAACATTTTCGCCTCCGGATAGTCGTCCGAAGCCCGATAGAGGCAATTCAACGAATAAATGCGCTCGCCGCCGCGCGGCGCGCTGTTTTTTACGATCGGCGCCTGAAGCCCCACGGCCAGTTCCATGACGATGTCGTCGACGACTCCTCCCCCCCGCGTGCTGGGAATCGCGAGCATTCCCCGTTCCCGCGCGTAGCGGAACGTCTCGAACGATTCCGTGAGCGTCCCGATCTGGTTCGGCTTGAAGACAAACCCCTCGGCCGCCCGGATTTCATGCGCTTTTTTCAGGCGTTCCAAACTGGTCACGATCAGGTCGTCTCCAACGACGAGCGTCCGGTCCAGCGTTTTCACCGCCAGTTGGAATCCCTCCCAGTCGTTTTCCTCCAGAATGTCTTCCACATACAGGAACGGATAATGCTCGGTGAGTTCCCCGACCCTGCCGATCATTTCGTCGCGGTCGATCCGCCGGCCGTTATAGGCATACGTTTTGCTTCTGGGATCATATTGGGAACTGGACGCGCAGTCCAGAGCATACGCAACCGTATTCTCGCAGCCGCAGTCAAGGACCGCCTGGTGCAACAGCTCCATCACCACGGCGGGGTCGGCGGACGGCGGCGCCCAGCCGTACGCGTGGCCGATTTCCGCAAACCCGTCGGATTTGTGGCGGGCGATGACGGCGCCCACCCTTTTGAAAACCTTGGCGGCGATTTCGATCGCTTCCGTCATGGTCGCGGCCTTGTAAGGAGAAAAGGTGAATTCCTGAAAGCCCATGCGGACCCGCTCGGAGTGCCCGCCGTTGATGCTGTTGAACGTGGGTATGGGCAATTGCGTGATCGGCCCCTCGCTCACATAGTCCGCAAGGGACTGTTTCAGGCTGCACGCGCCGGCGCGGGCGCAGGCCACGGAAAGGCTGTACAGCGTATTGCCGCCCAGCCGCGATTTCGTCGGCGTGCCGTCCATTTCCGTCAACGCGGCGTCAAAGGCCTTTTGGTCCAGCACATCCAGCCCGATGATTTTCGGACCGATGACGTCGTGGATCAGCTGCACCGCCCTGTAGACGCTCAATCCCTCAAAGCGGCTTTTGTCGTTGTCCCGCAGGACGTGCGACTCGTGCATTCCCACCGAGCTTCCCGTCGGAGCCGCCCCCCTGCCGCGAAATCCGTCCCGTGTCACGATATCGACCTCAACCATGGGGCGCATGCGACAATCCATAATCTGGCGCGCATGGACCGCCGCGATCCGTGTACCATTCATGGTCTCATTCTCCTCTTTTGCCCGAAGTGCTCACGTACATCAGGTTCAAATCGCACAAATTCGTTCCGGTGTTGCCGGTGAACACGCACGATTGCAGCGCTTCCAGCGCTTCACTGGTCGCGTGTCCGCGCAATGCCCGGTGCAGATCCACGCCGGCCTCCCTGGCGCGGGCCAGGGTGGTCGAATCCGTCAGGCCCCCGGCGTACCCGGTGGTTCCGTCGGTGCCTTCCGTATCGATGGAGAAGAGCGCCGCCCCCGGAATTTTGTCCGCCATCAGCGCGAATCCGACCGCCATTTCCTGCGAAGGCCCGCCGTGCCCCTCCGGGGGGGCGTCCGGCTCAATGCGGGTCACCGCCTCGCCGGCGCTTATCAGGACGCAGGGCGGCTTCACCGGTTGCCCGTAGGCGTGTATTTCCCGCGCTATGCCGGCGAAAACCCTGCCGACTTCGCTTGCCTCGCCCTCCATGAAAGAAGAAAGGACCACGGCGGAAATCCCCATGCGTTGCGCCGCCTCCCGCGCGATATTGCACGCATCGGGCAGGGTGTTGAGAACGTAGTAGGAAAAGCGCGGAAAGCTCTTGGGCGTCTCCTTCGCGGGCCCGTTTTCCGCAAGATGGGCAATGACGCTCGCGGGGAGCTTGTTGCCAAGCCCGTAATCGGCAATGGTCCGCCTGGCGTCTGCAAGGGTGGTGTCGTCGCTGCCGAACTGGGTCGCCGCGTAGGCCACGGGCTCCGTAATATCATTGGTCGGACCGGCGGAGAGAGAGTCCCGTATGGTCAGGCAGATCATATCCGCGCCCCTCCGGGCGATGCGCTCGGCGATCCGCCCGCCGTTGGCGCGGGAAATATGCCTGCGCACGGCGTTGATTTCCCGGATGCCCGCGCCGCTTTTCAGAAGAACATCCGTGGCGCGTATTTCATCCGAAAGCGTAATGCCTTCCGCCGGGCACCCCAGCAGCGCGGAGCTTCCGCCGCTGACCACGCAGACGAACAGGTCGTGCGGGCCGGCTGTTTCGATCAGTTCCAGCATGGCAAGGGCCGCTTTTTGCCCTTCCTCGTTCGGGGTCGGGTGTCCCCCGACATACACGGCCGTTTTGGCGAACCGGTCCCCCTGCTCGAGGATTTTTACGGAAATCACGCCTGCGGTGAGGCAGTCGCCCAGGATTTCCCCGACGGCCATGGCCATGGCGTTGCAGGCCTTGCCCGCGCCCAGCAGGAATATGCGCCGTTTTTCCCGCAGATCCCAGACGCGCTTCCCGATGATCAGCCGGCCGCCGTCAACGCGCATCAGGGTCTTGACCCTTCCGTACGCGTCCAGCCTGGTCAGCGTTTCCTCGGCGATATCCAGCAGAACGCGTCTGGCTTCGATATCGCCGCAACGCAGCAGTTCGTCCCGGTTCCGTATTTTCATGCGCTTCCTCGCAGCAGCTTCTTCGCTCTCGCTTTCCGGATGTTTTTGATGAATGCGGCGGCAATGACCGCCGCGGAAACAAGGATCACGGCAAGGGACACCGGACGGGAAAAGAAAATGAGCAGATCCCCCTGGCTCACCTGAAGCGAACGGCGGATTTCGCTTTCGAACATTCTCCCCAGGACCAGCCCGAGCACGGCGGGCGCGATGGGGAACCCGCCCCGGACCATCAGGTAGCCCAAACCGCCCAAAGCCATGCCGACGGTCACGTCGAAAAAATTGTTCCGCAGGGCGAAGCAGCCGATGAGCGAGAGCACCACGAGAATGGCGCTCAGGTAACTGACCGGCACGCTGAGGATCTTGACGAACATCCTGATGCCGACCAGTTGCAGAACGACCATGAGAATGCTGGCGAGCAGCACGCAGGTGAAAATGGCGCCGATGATGTCCGGATTTTTGGCGAACAGGGCGGGTCCCGGCGCATAGCCGTGTATCATCAGCCCCCCCATCATGACCGCCGTGACGCTGTCGCCGGGGATGCCGAGCGTCAGCATGGGGATCAGCGCGCCGCCGCACACGCCGTTGTTGGCCGCCTCCGCCGCGATGACGCCGTCAACGTTCCCTTTCCCGAAGGAATCCGGATCCCCGGAGAAACGTTTGGCCTGGTCGTAAGCGATGTAGGCGGCGATGCCGCTGCCGGTGGCGGGGATAATGCCGACAAAGGTGCCGATGATGCTGGACCGTATGATGTTGACCAGATGCCTGAACTGTTTCCCGACGGAAGGCACGAAATTTTTGATCGTGAGGCCCATCGGCTGGGGGTTGCCTTTGCCGGTGCAGCTTTTGAGAATCTCCGGCAGCGAGAAAAAGCCGATGATCGCGGGCAGGGTGTCGATTCCGCTGAGCAGGTTGATGTTGCGGAAGGTAAAACGCGTGCTGCCGTAAACGGGGTCCAGGCCCACGCAGGAAATGAAGAGCCCGATCAGCCCGGCCAGAAGGCCCTTTGCCACGGAATCGCCGGACACGGCGGCAATGATGGTCAGGCCGAACAGGGCCAGGGCCGCGTATTCGGGCGAACTGAAACTGACGCAGACGCCGGCCAGAACCGGCGCCATGGTGATCAGGATGAGCCAGGAGATGATGCTGCCCCAGCCCGAGGAAAACGCCGCCCATCCCAAAGCTTCCGCTCCCCGGCCCTGCCTGGCGAGCGGGTGCCCGTCCAGGACGGTGCAGACGGCGGCCGGCGTCCCGGGAATATGCAGCAAGATGGCGGAAACGGCGCCGCCCGCGATGCCTCCGATAAAGCATCCGATCATCATTGCCAGGGCATGGGCCGCCGGCATCGTGTAGGTGAGGGGAATGAACAGGGCAACGCCCATGGTGGCCGTCAGTCCCGGCAGCGAACCGAAGATGAGTCCGACCAGGGTGCCCACCGTCACAAGAAAAAGGATTTGCGGGGAGGCAAGGGTCATGAGAGCTTCCCCGAAGATGGCGGCATAGTCGACCACGTCCATACCCTCCTGGAGCAAGTACCGCTTGAAATACCCGCTTGACGGCGGGAACGCGCGCCTGCGCCCATTTTGCCGCAAGGATTTGCGGACAAATCCTTAGTGCACGACACCAAGCATGGCCAACAGGTTCTCGGACAAGGAAACCTTGAAAATTACCCGAAAAACCAGGAGCACAACGGCTGTGGCGGCCAGGCTGACAAGAAGGCATCTGCGCCATCGCAGCGCGCGGTCCAGAAGCTTGGCCTGCACGAACACATAGGCCAGCGTCGCGAGCGAAAAGCTGATGTACCTCCACGCCAGGGCGTACGCGATGATCAGGCCGGCGGTGGCCCAGACCCGCGGGTCCGTCCTGACGCGTTCCGTGATCCCGGCGGCCGCGTTTTTCCAGAAGAGCAGATTGCGCACGGCAAGATACAGGCTCAGGGCCAGAATCCCGAACAAAACGGCCTTGGGGAAATCCATTGCCGACATCATCCCCGGCGAAGCCGTCGCCCTGGTCGTAAATGCCGTGTACAGCAGGAAACAGGAGAGCAGCGCCAGCCCCAGGGCAACAAGCAGTTCGTAAAACCTCTGGTCTTTTTCCATGCGTCTGTCCTTGTGCAACGGCGGCCGCCGGAACAGGCCGCGCCGTGTGTGGGGGAACTGGCGGATTTACTGGATGGGGAATTCTTTGGCGGCCGCTTTGAAGCCGTCGCTAATCCCGTTGATATATTTCGGCAGTTCGCCCTCGTTCAGTTGCGGGATGGAGAAGCCCCGCTTGGCGGAGAAGTCGCGGTATTCCTGCGTCGCCATGGCCTCGGTGAACATCCGCCGCAATTCGGCCCTTACCTCGGGTTTGAGTCCCCTGGGGGCCATGACGAAACTCGCCTGGGTGATGTCGCCCAACGCGAACACGTTGTAGCCCAGTTCCGCCGCCGTGGGCGTATCGGGAATGACGGCCGAGCGTTTCTTGGCGAAGACCACCAGCGGAAGAATCTCGCCCGCGTTCACCTGGGTCATGATGTCGCCGATGTTGGACATCCCGACATCCATGTGGCCGCCCAGAATTTCCGCCACCACGCGGGAAGCGCCGTCAAAGGGAACCACCGTGAACGCCGTTCCCGCCTGGCGTTGCAGCAAACTGGCGAAAACATACGAAGCGGTGAAGGTGCCGGATTTGCCGAACTTCACGGAACCGGGCCTGGCCTTGTTGGCCTCCAGCACCTGCTTGAGCGCGGTGTACGTGGATTTGGCCTTCGTATACATGGTAATGGGCTCTTCCACGGCGACGGCCACAAGATCCATGTTGTCCACAGTCAGTTCCACCATGCCCTGGGCGACCAGGGCAATGTAGGACGAGGAGGCGTATCCGAGGGTATAGCCGTCCGGCCTGGCGGACATGGCCTGGGTGATGCCCACGGCGCTGCTGCCGCCCGCCACGTTTTCGACGACCAGATCGACGTTGAACATTTTCTTGAAGAGGGGTTGCAGAAAACGCGCGTTGATATCATTGGCGCCGCCCGGGCTCCAGGGAACGATGAGCTTGATCTCGCGGGAGGGAAAGCCGCCTTTGGCCGCGCTTGCGGTCCGCGCCTGGAACACGGTCCCCAAAAGCGCCAGCGCCACGAACAAGAACAACAATTTTTGCAACTTCATCGAACGACTCCTTTTCATTTATACAGCCGTCAGATTGCCGTCCCGGTCAAACCGCAACCGGACCGGCGTTTCATCAATGTGGGCCTTTTCGAGCAACCGGGCCTGGGGCAGCAGGGCTTCGGAGACAAGCAGGCTGTCCAGGCACATGGTGTTTGCGATCCGGATCATGCGCGGATTTTCATAGTCCACGCCCCATGCCGCCACAAGCCCGGCGCGAATCGCATCAAAGTCGTTGGGCATTATTATCGGCATGCGCACCGCCATCGGCGTGCGGGACGTGATCGCATTGGGGTATGTTTTGAAAAAGTCGATTTTCTCGAAAAAGCGTTGCGTGGCGATATTGACTAGGCCCATTCCGCTGGCCACGCCGGTCGTTTCCTTCGTGAGGTCCAGGACCACAAGGCATTTGGCGACATTGCGCGCGGGCATGTGGGGCGAGGTGAAACGCTGTACGATATTGCTGTCCACCCCCGTCCCGGAGATGTTTTTCCCCATCGCGTCAACCAGCAGCACGTCCAGATTTTCCAGCGGCAGCCGCGGCATCTTCTCAAAGGCCGTTTGCAGCAAAAACGGTTCCCGTTCCAGCACCCGGTCCTGGGGAACCGCCCGGATCACGCAGATTTCGTCGTAGGCGTTCTCGACAACGGCAAGACTGAACAGCAGGTTCGACTTCTCCAGCGAAACAGGGCCGAACCGCTCCAGCGACTCGCCCATGACATGCATTCCGAGATGATGGCAGGCGTCGGCGCCTTTCTGGTTGCCAAGGCCGATGACGTTCATTTTGACGATGCCGCTTTCGTACTTTCCCCTGAAGCTGGTGTGCGGCTTCACGCGGACGATGGAAACCGTATAATCGGCCCGCGCGGCGAGTTTGTCGAAATACACCGGCTCTCCCAACGCCGTACGCCCCAGGACGACGGTATCCATGGTCGCCCGCACGGGAACCCCCATGCTTTCTTCCGTTATGCCCAGCTGCGCGATCATTTCCCGCTGGTTTTCCGCCACCGCGCCCCCCTGGCTGCCCATGGCCGGAACGATGAATACCTCCGCCCCGGCCTGCCTGAGGGTATCCACAGTGGTCCGGGTCAATTCGCAAAGGTTCGCGATTCCCCTGCTTCCCACGGCAACGGCGACAACCCGTCCCCGGACGGCTTCCGGGAAGCCGCCGGCCCGTATTTCCGCGGCCGTCGCGGAAACGACGTCCTCAATACGCTCCGGATCGAAATCCTGCTGCACACGGTACATCACGGGTATTTTCGCGTTCCTGAACAGGTCGTCGTACTTTCCCATGGCCGCTCCGGATGGATAGTTTGTATTGTTTAATACAAAATATTTTTCACTACCACATTTGTCAAGCGAAATTCCGCCCCGGTTTCCTGAAGGACAGCCAGTTGCGGTGAGCGCCGGTTGCAGCGTTTTTTTTGGGGGGGGTATGGGAAACAAGTCGATCCCCCCGCAGCGCGGGGCATGCGGGGGGATCATTGGAGCCTTTCGGCCTGAAGATAATGCCGGCATCGGCC
>JAVBOK010000042.1:0-56942 GCA_031550605.1 Desulfovibrionaceae bacterium
GGTCGCCGGCATCGGCATAGAACGGGGAATCGAAAACTCCCGCGCCACCCACCAGAAGGTCAGCCAGTATTACACGCTTACCCAGACGAAGGCCGTGCAGGAATTGCCCATGGCCCGCAGCTATGACCCGCCGGAGATGCCGAACAGGGTGGTGCGTATGTCAGATGACCGCCTCACGCAGTATGCCCGGCAGGCCGCCACCAGCGGAGCCAAGGCCCAGCGGGAAGTTTTGGAGCCGCTTGTCGCCGCCACACGCAACGAAAACGCCCTGCTCAAGCGGGAAAACCTTAATCTTAAAAAAGCCAATTCGCGGCTAACCAAGGAGAAAACCGAGATGCAAAAGCAACTGGATCAAATCCGCAGCCTCAACATCGGCCAAGTCCTGCAGAAGCTGTTTAATGCCAAAGGCCCATACGGCCCCGGCGAAGGACACCCGAACCGCTACATTCTGCCGGATAAACGCGAGGTCTTTATTTCCGATACCAGTTGGAAGATTCCCCCGGCCAAGCGCGGCAAGGGAGCCATCGACCTTGTCATGGCCTTGCGCGGCCATGGGCAGCGGGATTTAGCCAAAGCGATAGGTGAGCTGGCCCATGCTTTCGGCGTGGAAAAAGTAACCGGCGAATGCGTGGCGCAGTCCCTTGATCAGACCGCTCAAACCGTCCGTTCGGCAGCCAGAGAGTTCACCCCTGAAAAATCCTTCTCGCATGGCCGGGAGCGCAGCCTCGGCATTTCCCGATGATCGGCTCAACATTCAAACCATAAGGAGAATACCATGGGCAAAAAGAAAGACCTCAGTCGCGCCATTGAAACGGAAAGCGCCACGCAACATATGGCGTTGGCGGAAGAACTCAACAAGCTCGCCGAACTGCATCTGGAACTTGCTGAACTGCATGAGGAGCAGGAAAACCTTATGCATTACAAAGAGTTTTGTGAGATGAAAAACGACCTGCGCGACCTGTCGAACGTCTACGAAGAAGCCGGAGACACATTGCGGATGGAGGCCATACGCCGTTCCGTCCCGCTTCCCGCTGAATTTCTCGACTACATGAAACGTCGCCATGACAAAAAGTATTTTGAAGAGGTGATATTGGGCAGGTCCAATATCTTTGAGGCGCTGCTTGTCTATGGCCCGCAGTGGCTTGATTATGATGAAAACGCGAGGCTTCGGCCTGATGAGCAGATTTTCGCGGAATAAGGGACAGCTTCGGCCTTCAACTTGATCCTGCGGCCTTCCCGCCTCTTCACAGGGCCGGGGGCCGCGTCTTTTTTGGGGTTGATTTTTAAATTGCTAAATATTATTAGTATCACGAGATGCTTGCTCAATCAGCGTGGCGAACTCCGCGAAGGACAGGCCAAGCCCGGAGGCCAGCCCCATAAGCACGCCGAGCGTTGGCTCGGAAGTGCCTTTCTCAAGATAGTAAATGTAATTGCGTTCAATCCCGGCAGCTTCCGCGAGCTTTTGCTGCGAAATCCGCCTTTCAGTGCGCAGGGACTTGAGCAACGCCCCAAATTTGATGGGTAAGTCTTCCTTCATGCCAAATATATTTGGCGTTTTTTTATTATCCTGTATGCTAAATATATTTAGCATACAGGATAATATATCCGCCGCCCAAAGCGAGGCAGGGAGATTCAGCGTCAGCCGGGTAGTGGATGGAGATACGTTTGTACTGAGTGGCGCGGATATGCCGCCGTTCCGCGTCAGGCTTTACGGCATCGACTGCCCGGAAGACGGCCAGGAAGCAGGGGATGCGGCCACGGCTACAGCCGCTCTGCTGGTGCATGAAAAAACGGCGAGGATGCTGGATCTCGGGCGTGACCGCTATGGCCGCACGGTAGCCATCCTCTACCTGGACGATAGTTCGACGGTTCAAGCGGCGCTGTTGGAAGCCGGAGCCGCCTGGGTAGCTCCCCGGTATTGTAAACGCCCGGAGTGCCGGGACTGGAAAATGCTAGAAGATGTTGCCCGCCGTGATCGGCGAGGCCTATGGCAATACCCACGCCCGATTCCCCCGTGGGAATGGCGGAAGCGCAACAGATAAAGAGAAAGCAGATACAGCACATCACGGCAACCCATAGGAGGAAAGGACTCGCCATGAAAAAAGTTTTAGTATCAGCACTACTGGCGGCAGCATTCGCGCTGTCCGGCTGCAATTCGGAAGAAACAAGGACTGTGGAGTGGTATTTGAAGCCGGAAAACAAGCCCGCCCTGGAGGCCAAACTCGCCGAGTGCCAGAACAATCCCGGCCAGTTGAAAGACACGCCCAACTGCGTCAACGCTCGGAAAGCGGCGGAGCGGATCTTTTTGGGCGGAAAATTTGAGAAGGTAAAGGAGCCGACGTTTGGCTTTGGGGCTCCTGACAAAAAATGAAGCTGTGAGGTCACCAGATATCACTGCTCCTGTATCGCGATTGTAACTCGCCGCCATGCCCCGAAAGGAAATGGCGGCTTTTTGATTCGTCAAGTACAACGGGAGATCGCGATACCGGACAATATCGCTCAATACCCACATGAAAGAGCTACATTTGATGAAAACACGGCACCGGGCAGGGGCAAGGCAAGACATGGGAGAAGGAGAGGGGCAAGCGTAGAAAGGTTTTTGTCGATGAATAATGTTCGTTCCATGTATTTCGGTGTTGAAAATCAATTTTTGATTTTTTATTCAACAAAAATTGTTGACGCACGAATCTCCAGGCGTTATGTATATGCCGAAAGGAGGTGATACTATGTTGACCGATTTTGGCCGTTACCTGCGGAAGCTCCGCATTGACTGCGGGGAACTCATCCGCGATATGGCCGATAAGCTGGGGGTCACAGCATCATATTTGTCAGCGGTGGAAACCGGTAAAAGAAACATACCGGAAGCCTGGGTTGATGAAATCGTGACGAAATACGGCCTGGACGGCTCCGCAAAAAGCGATTTGACCAAAGCTGCCGCCAACTCCGCTAAAGTCATCAAGCTCGGACTGGATGAGGTGTCGGCTGACCGTAGAGAGGCGGCCATTTTATTTGCCAGAGAGTTCAAAGATCTTGATGATGCAACCATTCTCCAAATTCGAGACCTGTTGAAGAAGCGCCCCCATGGAGAATCGTAAACATGGAGTATGTCGCTGAACCAGTGAGCCGCAACAAACTTCGAGAGTTTGCCCTTCGATTGCGAGAATTTTTCGGCCTTCAAGATGAACTCTATTTTCCAGTCATGCCCTTTTTGGAGCATGTCATGCCTTCGATTTGTGAGGGATTTCATTATGAAATTGTCGCTGCATGCGATTTGCCTGCAGAAAGACATGCGGAAATCGATGTCGCTAATCGTGTCATCAGAATAAGAGAAGATGTTTACGAAGGGGCGGCGGACGGCAACGGCCAACACCGGATGACTGTCATGCATGAGATAGCACATTATCTCCTGCTGGTGCTTTGTGGCGTGAAATTCAGCCGGGCTTTTGGCGAGGTTCCGGCTGAGGCGTACAGAGACCCGGAATGGCAGGCCAAAGCATTGGCCGGGGAGATCATGTGCCCGGCCAACCATATCAGGCAGTTGACGGTTGTTCAGATAATGCGGGAGTGCGGCGTGTCTCGTGGCGCTGCTGAGTTTAACTTGAAAAAATCAATTGAAGGGGGTGATTGAAATCAAAAATGCTCATAAAAAAGCAAGCTATCTGCCGTTACAGCGGCGATAGCTTGCTTTCATAGGAAAACCTTTGGCGAGGCTCTCCTCAGGATGTGTCAATGACAACACCCGACAAAGTCATCGTTGACGCATCTTGAGGGAAAAATCAAGAACATTTTTCCTAAATTTTGAGGATTCCAACGATGGAACGATCTTCACACGCGCGGCTTGATGTCTTCAAGTCCGAACTGGTTCAAGGAGCGCGCTTCAGCCCGGTTTATGAGTTTCCTTTGCTGGAGCCGGTGAATTTCAGGCCCAATCAGGCACTTCCCTTTGAAAAGGTCTACAAGGCCACAAATTGCAACCATTGGGTGCATTTCTACACCCATGATCGTCATTTTGAGTGTGTTTGGAACAGTCCCGGGCGCTACCTGCCGGTCTTCCAACGTTTCGCCGGGGTAATCACGCCGGACTTCAGTCTGTACCGCGAAATGCCGCTGTCCATGCAGATATGGAACACATATCGCAACCGAGCCATCGCCTTCTGGTTGCAACGCGAAGGGGTGCCCACTGTGCCCAATGTTCGCTGGGGGGATGAGCGCACATACGAGTTTGCCTTTGAGGGGCTGCCTACAGGCGGCACGGTGGCAGTCAGCGCTCATGGAACCTTACAGAAAAAGGCAGACAGGGACTACTTCAAAAAGGGCTTGGCTTGCATGGTGGAACGGCTTCAGCCTCAGACCGTCATCACCTACAGCCGCACCCCGAACGATATATTTGCCGAGCATAAACAGCGAGGGCTGGAAATTATTGAAATCCCCTATTACGCGGCAACTCTCAGAAAGGAGGTGGCGTGATGGGCGGTGGCGGCGGTGGCGGACACTTTGTTGGGACAGTTGGTGGAAGTGGGGCAAGCGCCCTTTCCGGTGGCACTTTATACGCAGCGGCGGCGAATGCCCGTATCGCGACAGACGCGGGGGGAGGGGCGGTTCCGGCCGCGCAACCGGCAGCACAACCCGCTGCCAATTTACCTCGCGGCGTCAGAAATAATAATCCATTGAATGTAGTCGACATAGGCCGACTCGGTCCCTGGGAAGGCCAGGAAGGGACAGATGGCAGTTTCGCCAGATTTGACACCCCGGAAGCGGGATTGCGAGCCGGTGCGATCACTATCATATCGCATCAAGCCCGCCATGACAGAAATACTGTTCAGGAAATTATTTCACGCCATGCGAACACAAGCCCCGAAGCCGAGCAGGTTCGCTACGCACAGCATGTTGCCCGTGAACTGGGCACAATACCGGGGGCCGTGGTCAATGTCCGAGACCCGGCAGTACTCCCTCGAATGATGCGGGCCATGATCGAATTTGAAAATGGCCGCGCCACGGCGGACCGCTATACTGATGCGCAGCTCAATACAGCGGCAAATGCGGGCATAGCCCATCATAACAGGCCACGAAATCGCTAATGTAAACTGCCCGCTGTCTTTCAGCGGGCAGTTTACTCTATTTGTTGCACTGCGGCCAAATGGCAGCGGCTGGCGGTTCTTCATTGAACGGCGAAATTTTCAACGCGGAATAGTGGTGCGGTCCAAGCTCCTTGTCGCGACGCAGCAAGAGGCGGACACGGCCAGAATAGCACTCCCAGTCGTGCCAGGACACAATCGCGCCATTATATTCATGGACGGTCGATACTCCTATGGCCACAATAAGATTGGGTCCGGACTCCGGTTTGAACCAATAAAACCTTACGGTCGAAGCTGAATCAACAAGACCGATATAGCCATCCACCGCCAGATCATACCGCAGGCGGCCAAAACGATCGTCAATATAGTTGCATATCCACCCGGCGACGCGCCACGGCATAGCGTAGTCTAGTGGCAAAATTTCTCCGGCCCCGCTGTCCCTATCTGCTTTGATGATCGCAGCCAGTTGTGTAAGCTGCTCCGCATCAAGACTGTTCAGGTTGCGTATGAGAAACTGGAATTGGTCTTCTTCGGTATTTGCCGCAAGGGCCGTATCGATAAGTCGTTTCGCGAATTCCTTATCAATAGCAATTCGTTGCGCCGCAAAAGTCTGAGCACCCAATGCACCGAAGGGAGAGGGCTCTATTAGAGCGGCACAAGTGAACAGAAAAACACACCATATGATAAGTATTGCTCTTTTCATCAGTTACGGCCCCAAAGTAAAACAAACGGATCCAGCAACACAGAAAAAAATGCTACAGAAAGTCCGCAAGTCGGTCAAATGTTTGTGCTATGGCCGAGTCTCTCCCCCGCACGGTTCACCTCTTTCTGATGTAGATCCAAGTATGGTGGGAATAATGGTGGGAACAAAATCGACCAACAGAAAAGGGGTTACGATTTTCATCGTAACCCCTTGATTTCTCTGGTTGCGGGAGCAGGATTTGAACCTGCGGCCTTCGGGTTATGAGCCCGACGAGCTACCGAGCTGCTCCATCCCGCGTCATTATCCGTCGGGGCAGGGGTGTTCCTGTCCGTGCCGGGACTGCATAAATAGGTCATGCATGGAAGCATGTCAACAGGTTAATTGGCCGCAGCGCGTTTCACGCGGTTATCATCCCCGGTTTTCCAAATATTTCTTCAGGCGGCTCATGGCTTCTTCGATGTTTTCCACGGAGTTGGCGTAGCTGAACCGGATATAGCCTTCCGCGCCGGGGCCGAAGTCGATGCCCGGCGCGACCCCCACCCCGGCTTTCTCCAGAATGTCATAGGCCAGGGCCAGGCTGTCGTTGGAAAGATGCCGCGCATTGACCAGCACGTAAAATGCGCCGACCGGCGTGGATGTGATGGCGAAGCCCAGCTTGCGCAGTCCGTCAAGCAGCACATGACGGCGGCGGTTGTATTCGGCGGCCATGCGTTTGACGTCCGGTCCGGCTTCGTTCAGGGCGGCAATGCCCGCCCACTGGGTCACGGAGTTGGCGCAGATGAAAAAATTCTGCTGCAGCCGCTGCACTGTCGGAATCAGGCATTGGGGAATGACCATCCAGCCCAGACGCCAACCGGTCATGGCGTAGCGTTTGGAAAACCCGTCCAGCACACAGGCGTCATCGCTGAATTCCAGAGCCGTTGCCGCCCGGCCTTCGTACACCAGACCGTGGTAGATTTCGTCGGAAACCAGAGTCGGTCCCAGACGGCTGAGGGCCGCCAGATCGTCCGGCGGGATCAGGGTACCCGCCGGGTTGGACGGGCAGTTGACCAGAATGGCGCGGGTTGTGGCGTCGACACGGCCGGATACGTCAGCCACGCGTAGTTGGAAGCCGTTTTCCTCCACCGTGGGCACGGCGCAGACTTCCGCTCCGGCATATTTGACGAAGCTGGCGTAACAGGCATAGGTCGGGTCCGGCATGATCGCCGTATCGCCGGGATCGAACAGCGCGGAAAACAGCAGCAGCATGGCCGGCGAGGTGCCGTTGGTAACCACGATGCGGTCCGGCGACACCGCCACTCCGTACTCGCGTTTGTAATAGGCGGCAATGGCTTCGCGCAGGGGCAGAATGCCCAGGCTGTGCGTGTAGGCCGTTTTCCCATCGCGCAGGGCCTTGACCGCCGCCTCGGTAATGCAGGCCGGGGTGTTGAAATCCGGCTGGCCGATTTCCAGATGAATGATGCGCTTGCCCGCCTTCTCCATCTCCTGCGCTTTTTCCAGAACATCCATCACCAGGAATGACGTGATGCCGTCGCAAACCGTGCGTGCCATAGCTATCCTTTATCCTTCCACTTGTTGTATGCCGTCCAGTTTCCAGCTGGCGGACCCGTCAGCCGGGCGAATGAAATGCCAGATTTCGCGTACCTGGGTCGGAGACTCTGCCTTAGGATCTTCACGCAGCAACACATCGAAGAATACGGACGCCACTTCGTTCACGCCTTCGCGTTCCACGGAAATCAGGTCGGCGTTGATCAGCAGGATGTCGGTCCGCGACGGGTTCGGGTCGGTTTTGGCCTGTGCCCGCACTTCGTCCATGATGGCTTGGGTGGCAAAACGGCCGATGTCGTCCAGATCGCGCTTGTCCCAGGACTCCTGCAAACGCGTGTAGGCGATCTTCGCCCCGCGCAGAAAATCGGCCTGGTCAAAACCCGCGGGAACGGATGCATTGCCGGCCGGCGCGCCGGCGTCCCGGCCCGCGTCGCGGGCAAACTGGCCGTCTTGGCCGCCCTGGCCCGAGAGCGCGTCACTGCGCATGCGCGCCCACAGATCAGGCTGTCCGGGGCGGGGGGCATCCTGCCCGGCGGCGGGCGGGGCGGGGCGCGTTGCGAAAGGCGCCGTCTGTCCCCGCTGGCGGAAGGCCTGGAACAGCTTCAGCGCCAAAAAAGCCAGGACTGCAAACAGGATCATGTCCATAAAGCCGAATCCGGCATACGGGCCGCCGAAGAACAGCGCGCCCAGCAGACTGCCGGCCAGCAGGCCGCCCAACATGCCACCCATCATGCCGCCCATGCCGGTGCGGGAAGCGGTGGCAGGCTGTTGCCGCTGGGAATAATTCTGCGCGCCGGGGGCGGGCTGCACAACGCGGGGGGCGGGCGCGCTGCGCGAATAGGAAGGCGAACCGCCGAACGAACGGCCGCCGCCCATGCGGGCGGCCTCGGCATCCGGCGCAAAAACAAGATGCGGTATGAAGACGGCCGCTGCAAGCAGCAGGGCCAGGGCAGCAACGCGATAACGGGTCACGGTGTCCTCCGGAATGCGGCGAGAACGCCGCTGTTTGATGTACCGTGCATATGTAATACATTGATCGGCAAATGCAAAGCGTTGCCGGACGGGCGAAGCTGGCGCCGGCGTTTTCCGTTCGGAGAGTCCGTGGTCCGGGGTTCCGCTGGCTGGCCGGAGGCATTCGCCGCCGGAAAACCGGACGGGCCGGTGCGCTGTCCCCCGGTTCAGGGGTACATCATGGTGCAAAACGGACAAACCCGCGCGGGGCGCGGATTTGTCATGTACAGGGTGCGGGATGCCCCGGTGGAGTCCGGGGACACGCCCGTTCGCTATGTATTCTTGCCGGTTTTCACTGCGACCTTGGTTTTGGCCGCCGGTCTGGCCGGCTTCTTTTCGGCCTTGGCGGTCTCAGCTGTCGCGACGACCTTTACGGGCACGGCGCCGGCGGCCGGAGCCTTGGCCGCTTTTTTCAGATCGGACACGGCATCCGTTTTTTCCCAGGTGAATTCCGGCAGTTCGCGGCCGAAATGACCATAGCAGGACGTCTTGCCATAGATAGGCCGTTTGAGATCCAGACGTTTGATGATATGGAAGGGCCTCAGGTCAAAAACTTCCATGACGGCACGGGTCAGTATCTCGTCGGAGATGCTGCCGGTGCCCAGGGAGGAACAGAGCACGGACACGGGTTTGGCCACGCCGATGCAGTAGGCGATCTGCACTTCGCACTGCGGGGCAAGGCCCGAAGCCACCACGTTTTTCGCGATGTAGCGGGCCATGTACGCGCCGGAGCGGTCCACCTTGGACGGATCCTTTCCGGAAAATGCGCCGCCGCCGTGACGGCCCATGCCGCCATAGGTGTCATTGATGATCTTGCGCCCGGTCAGGCCGCAGTCGCCCATGGGGCCGCCGATGACGAAACGGCCGGTGGTGTTGATGAATATTTCGCATTTTTGGGGATCGAACAGAGTCTTTGGCAGAGTGGGGATGATAACGTGCTTCGTCACATCGTCGATGATCTTTTTTTGTGAAGCACTGTCCGCGTGCTGGGTGGAAACCACCACATTGTTGATGCGCACGGGTTTGCCATCCACGTACTCAAACGAGACCTGGGTCTTGCCGTCGGGCCGCAGATAGGGGACCAGGCCCTGTTTGCGCACGGCGGTCAGCCGTTCGGACAGACGGTGCGCCCAATAGATGGGGGCAGGCATCAGGGTGGGGGTTTCGTTGCAGGCGTATCCGAACATCATGCCCTGGTCGCCGGCGCCCTGATCTTCATCTTTCGCGCGGTCAACGCCCTGCGCGATGTCGGTGGACTGCTTGTCTATGGTGGATATTACCGCGCAGGTACTGGCGTCAAACCCCATGTCGGAGCTGGTGTAGCCGATGTCCCTGATGGTTCTGCGCACGATGGCCGGCAGGTCGGCGTAGGCGCGGGTGGTGATTTCACCGGCGATAACCGCCAGGCCCGTGGTCACCAGGGTTTCGCAGGCCACGCGGGAATCGGCGTCCTGACTGAGCAGGCAATCAAGCACGGCATCTGAAATCTGGTCCGCGATCTTGTCCGGGTGTCCTTCGGTGACCGATTCCGAGGTAAAGTAGTACTTTCCTTTGGCAGGGATCATGGTTCCTCCTGGCCGCCGCGCGGCCGTGCAGATTTTTTTTGATATGGCGTCAACGAAGCACGAGGTTGTCTATCAAACGGGTCTTGCCCAGCCGCACGGCGGCGGCGACCAGCGCCGGACCGCCGATGCGGGCCACGGGCTGCAGATTCTCCGGATCCACAAAAGACAGATAATCCACCCGGCCCAAAGGCATATGCGTTTCCCAGTGGGCCAGAACGGCGCGCCCCAGCACGGCCGTGTCCGTTTCCCCGGCGTCGGCCATGGCCTTGGCCAACTGCAACCCTGCATACAACTGCGGGGCGGCGGCATTCTCTTCGTCCGACAGGTACGCATTGCGCGAAGACATGGCCAGACCGCTGGCTTCACGCACAATGGGGCATCCGATCAACGTCACGGGAATGTTCAGATCCCGCACCATACGACGCAAAATGGTCAGCTGCTGCCGGTCTTTTTCGCCGAACACCGCGACGGCGGGCAGGATAAGCTGGAACAGCTTGGCCACCACGGTGCAGACGCCGCGAAAATGGCCGGGACGATCGCGGCCGCAGAGGGTCTTCGCCAGTTCCGGAACGTCGACCCAGGTGGCGTGGTCGGCCGCGTACATGGCGCCCGCCGCCGGGGCGAACAATGCATCCGCTCCCAGTTCCCCGGCCCGTGCGGCATCACGGTCAAAGCTGCGCGGATACGAATCCAGGTCTTCGTTGGGACCGAACTGCGACGGGTTGACGAACAGGCTGACGATGACCTTGTCACCGATCTCCCGCGCTTTTCTGATCAGACTTTCATGCCCGGCGTGCAAATAGCCCATTGTCGGCACCAATGCCGTACGCAGCCCGGAAAAACGCCAGCCATGGCACAGAGCTTGAATCACTTGGGGGTCATTTATAATTTGCATATCAATATATCCTGATTTTATGCGCGCATGAATGTACCCGGCCCGACGGTCTTTGTCCAGAAATTTCCCGCAAGCTGCGCTATCCGCCAAGATGCGGGCGAAATTGCGCGCAAAAGTTCGCCGCTCCGCTTGACAGCCGGCATGGTATTTTACTATAAGGCGGGTCCGGTAAGCGGGCAGTTAGCTCAGCTGGTAGAGCACCGCCTTCACACGGCGGGGGCCACAGGTTCAAGTCCTGTACTGCCCACCAGCAAAACAGTCTCGGGTTTTACACGTGTGTAAAATGGTGTGTAAAATCCCTTTTTCAGGCGGCCTTGAAAGCAAGCACTTTCGAGGCCGTCTTCTTTTGCCCGATGCGGTCAAGAGAAGCCCCAAGGCGATCCTCGGAGCCGACCACTTTCCGGATGTAGGTATCGGTCACATTCAGGCTGGAGTGCATGAGAATAACCTGAATGTCTTTTCTTGATACGCCATCAGCGGCGAGTATGGTGGCAAGAAGGCCCCGAATCCCATGGTAGTTGAACCGCTTGACTCCGGCTTTTTCGCACAACCGGGAAACAAAGTGCTTCCGGGTGACATACGGCTCTCCGGTGGTCTTTGACGTGAACACACGTCCCTGCCCGCCGGTTTTTTCCCTGTGCGCAACAAGCGCGGCGTGCAGAGCATTCGACATGGACACCCACTCGTATTTTCTGCTGCCGTCTTTTGTTTTGCACGTGCTGAGCCTGATGCGTTTTTCGCGCATGTTGATGTCCTCGTCCCAGTCCCACCTGATCGGTTCGCTTCTTCTTCCGCCCGTATGGATATACGAGAGAAGATAGAGCCGGTCCGTATCGTCGGTCGCAACGGCGTACACCTTCCAGAAATCATCCTCTGGCGGCACATAATGCGGCTGCGAATTTTCCGGAAGCCTCTCTACATCCATGAAAGGGTTGTCCTTTGGGAAATGGGGCTTGTAGTATTTTTTCCCATACTCCCAGAACGCGGAAAGGTGTTTCCTGTACTTGTTCGCAGCGGCATTCGACTCTTCCTTTGCCTTCTCCATGTGGTATTTCAGGGCGACCCCGGCAGTGATATGCTCGGGTTTCGCATCTTTTCCCACTTGCGCGAAGAGGCGCTTCAACGCTCTTTGTTTCGCCTTGAACGTCTCTTCGTGGTGTCTGGCCTCGGAGTATTCCAGATATGCCGTTGCCACTTCATGCAAGCAAACCGTAGGGATCGTTTCGCTTACCTTCCACTTTTCCTCTGTTTGGCCTGATTCCCAGGCTAGAGCCTCCTTTTTTGTGTTGAACGTCGGAGAGTGTCTTATCCCGTTGATCATCTTGTGAGCTCTCCAACGGCCGTCTTTCCGTTGATAAGGCATAGCGCCCATCCTCCTTAATCCCGTCGATTAGTTTACAAGGAAAGGATATGGCGCAACCCTTGGAGGGCTGATACCCCCCTAGCGCGGTCTTATGCCTATACACCCAACTACGGGGTCTTTCCAAGATGGCCGCGACGTTTTCTACGGTGTACATATCCCAACCTCTTAATGTTCTTTAATTTTTTATTGGACAGGGGCTACCACAGGTTTTCGCTGTACAGCGTTTCGTCATCACCGCCGCAACGGTGTACGATTTGCCCCGCCCGTGTGGCTATGGCGTGGGCCTTGCGGCGATCAACAAACAAGCCTTCGCTGGTCAGAAAGCCTTGTTCCTGACCAGCGAGGCCACCGTGGGCTTGCAGTATGTGGTGGTGCCGGGCTGGAGCAGGAAGGGAACAGACCAGCCCGTGCATGTCTTGGATCGCGCAGGCGACGATACGCGCTATCTGCGGTTCATGTTTCGGTTGGTGAGCCGGGCAGCTAGGCATATTGCTGAAGCCGATGGAGAGTTGCCCCTCGCATATCCATATGACTGGCATGGCCGCCCCTGGGGGCAAGGGGTATTTACAATTACCAAGAGGGCCAACCTTATCCTCTCGCCACTCTGGTTCCCATTTGCAGGTCAGGCAGTTTTTATCGGGCATGTCATTTCCCCATCCCCGGCCTTGCAGCGTTGATCAATTTGAGGCAATGACCGCAAACGGCTTTGCAGTGAAATTTTCTTTCGCAGTGCCTATCTTCAATGTCGAAAGTGACCCAGCCTTCGGGTATATTTGGATGCACTTTCGTTTCACCGCATAGATCGCAGATATATTTTTGTATTTTTTCTACGGGCATACTTCCTCCTATCTCGAAAAATCGTTGCACTTGCCGCGGGCCGTGCAGGTGAAGCCATGCAGGCCGCAGAAGTAGTAGTTCTGATAGTGCGCGCCCTGGTAACGGCCGGAATGCTTGCAGCGGCAGCACTCGTCGCGTGGGGGCTTGGGATCGTAGCCGACGCGCTTCTTGATTTCGGACTGGAGATCCCGCTGCACGCGCTCGGCTTCTTCGCGGGAATTGACGACGATGATTACTGGCCGCATACCGCCTCCGCTTCGTGGGCATGGGCGGCGCGTACCGCCATATCTATCCGCCTCCCGATCCACCGCATGACCGGAACGGCCATGGAGTTGCCCAGCGCTTTGTAGCGGGGTCCATCGGCGCACCTGATCAGTTCGTCCAGAGGTAAAGCGGGTTTAGCCTGCCTCCGCATGCGGCGGAGATAACGCTTGTATGAGCGATCAAGAACAGGTCTAGGCAATTCGGCGAACGGGCGCTTATAGGGAATCAGAGTGTAATCGTCAGGGAAACCTTGCAGGCGTTCGCATTCACGCGGGGTGAGTCGGCGGACGGCCGCCTGCGCGTCCAGTATCTGCCGTGAATGTGTGCGGCCTCCGCTGCCCGGATTAGTCAGGGCGTAGGCGAGGTCGGGTTGCGTTTCCAGGGTGCGGCCTTCCTTGCGACCGCGCTCCGTGAAAGCCATGGGCGCACAGGAAATAGACACGGCGTGATGGTGCCCGGCCTGCAAGGTAAACGCCGGATCGCCGACTTCGCCGATTCCCAGCCCGGTGCGCTCTCCAAGGGCGTTATGCCGCAAGCCGACTTGCGTATTGATTGGCGTGACCATAACGCACGCTTCCATCCCTTGGTTCGTGCCGAGCGGATGTGTGACGTCGCCGGAAACATACGGGTCTTGCGAACCGTGGAAGGCGATGGCTGGCGGATGGCCTTGCGCCGCAATCGGATGGCATGGATCGCCGGGGCGGGGATTGCTTCCGTTGGCGGAACTGGTGATCTGCGTGGTGTCAAACGCTATCGGGATGAGCGCGCCTTCACGGCTGGCGTTGTCGCCATATACCTTATGCGTCAGCGGCGGGACCACTACCAGGTTCTGCCGTCCAGTGCCGTCCTCGGATGCGTCGAAGCCTTCCGCGCGGAGCGTTTGGGCCACCTGAAGGTAGCCGGACGCCGCTTGCTCGGCGTTGACAGACCATCCGCGTGTGCCGGAAACATTCGTCAGTGGACCGGCGACCAACAGCCCGCACTCCGCATCCTGCTGCGTGGCGCTACCCGCCGCCTTGCCGTTGGCGTTGAGGGTGCCGCAGACGAAGGCTTCACTCTCAAAATCAAGGCGTCTTGATCCACTGCCGTGCGCATTGAGCGCCGGAGAAACGTCGATGCTGCCGGACGTGTTGTTGCCGCCGAATGCGGCCACATAAAACCCACCCTGCGCCTTGTTGTCGTCAGGGCCTCCGCCGCCGAGGCGACCGGTCAGGGCCTGCGTTATTGCAGCTGGGGACGTTCCCGCTCCACGACTGCGGCCAAGGCCGCTCTCAAGTGTTCCGGCAAGGTCCGCCCCCGCTTCTCTGCCCGGCGCAAAATCCCGGCGCATGCCGTCGAACTCAAAAAGAATCTTTCGCGGATCGGTCCCGTTTCGAGGACATGCGACAAGGAACACACGCTTACGTCGTTGGGCCAGTCCGAAATATTGGGCATCTCGGACGCAGAAAGCGATTGTCCGCTGGGGTCCAAGCACATAACCAGCGTTCGTCCACCTTCCCCCTGGCGGGACCAATGGCGCATCTTCGCCGGCCAATGCAGCAAGAAGGCATCCGAAAGCGTTTCCCCTGTCGGAGAGTACTCCAGGCACGTTTTCCCAAACAATGAAAGCTGGGTCTGACTCATCGGCTATCCTCGCAAATTCCAGGGAGAGATTCCCCCGTTCGTCTTCAAGTCCTTTGCGCAGCCCAGCCACGCTGAAGGATTGGCACGGCGTGCCGCCGACCAGCAGGTCGATTTTACCCTTGAAATCCGCGCCGTTTATCTGCGTCATGTCGCCAAGGTTCCGCACGTTCGGGTAGCGGTAGGCCAGCACGGAGCAAGGGAAGGATTCTATCTCGGCGAAGGCGGCCGCCTCCCATCCGAAAACGGACCACGCCACGGTCGCCGCCTCAATACCAGAGCAAACAGAGAGATAGGTGATGGTTTTGGTCATTCTCCGTCTCCGTACACTTTCATCAGTCGCGCGTAAGCGTTTTCGATTTCCTGTATCGCCTGGTCGCGGTTTATCTTTCGGGAGTCGTACAGGAACAACGGTCTGGCGACGTCCTGCAAGGCAAAGAATTCGGCCCGGCTCACGGTTATTTCCTGGTCGCAGCGGCGGAGTTTGGGAGCCTGGGCGATTTTCGGCGCGGCCTTGGCGCTCTTCAGCGGCGCTTTGTCCCGGCAGTAGATGCACAGAACCTCTTTCGCCAGGATGGAGCGGCGGGACAGGGGGATGCCGCATTTGACGCAGAGCTTCACGGGCGCGCCTCCGGAAGTCCGCTATGCTCCGCGCCACACCCTGAAAGCCAAGCGGTGTAGCAGTCAACGCAATCACGCTCCCGGCAGTTCAGCCTTTTCACAGGGGGGCATATAAGGCGTTTGACGGCATAGCGGATAAGGCTGGTACGCTGGAGCTCCACGGCCTGCGTCCGGGCGGCGGCCGCCGCAGCTGCGGCTTTGGCTTCGTCGCGTTCCACAGCCAGGGCCGCAAGCCGGGCTTGCAGTTGATCGTTGCCCTTGCCCAGAGCGTCCGTCGCGTGCGAAGCCTGCACGTTGAGGAGCGCGATTTGCGCGTCCGCGTCGTCCAGGGAGTCCACCAGGCGGAGAAGAGTCTCCCGCGTGTAGCCCGGCCAACTGGAGGCAAGGCGGCGCGCTTCGGCCCGCTCTTCTTTGGAGATGGAGATCACGGCCGCACCGCCGGCAGGGAATGCGGGTAATCCACAGAGAAGAAACCGAGCCGGCCATTGCAGGCGAAGAAGGGCAACGGCGCGGCGCGCAGTATGCCCCAGTGGCAAAGACCAGGCTCCGCCCACTGGCCGGTATCGTTGGCGCAGTCATCGAACACGGCCACGCCGACGATGCCGCCGGTCTCCAGACGCTCCGGCAGCCTGTAGTTCAGGTGCAGCAGATGGATGACGGCTTCGCGGTCGATCTGCTTGCCCGCGTGGATCAGGACGGGTTTGCCGATGAAGCGCCGGGGGATGTCCCATGTGCGGTTCTCAACGTCTTTCCCGGCGTGCAGGATGGCCCAGGCCCACGGCTGTTTGATGGAGATGACGGGGAGGATCACGGCCGCACCTCCGGAAACTGGCTGTATTCCACGCCGTCGATGTGGTCTTGCTCCTTCCTTGTCTTTTCTTGCTGTTGGTTCCACGTGAACACAGCGGTGCCCGGCGTGTACCCTCTGGCTACAAAACGACAACACAGAATGCTATACAGGGGAGGTAAGCCTTCGTTGTACAGGGCTTCTTGCTCTGGATTTTTGCCGCATGTCGCACACCGGAGCACGCCATAAATGTGGCGCTCTTTTTCAAGATATCCCTTTTCGTCATCTGATATCTGGGCATTTGAAGTAATGTATGGCCGAAATTCGTCTCGTTTTTGGGCAAGCTGCGCCTTCAGGGCGGCAATCTCTACATCTTTTTGTTGGCACTTGGGGCACAGAGGATAAATCACCGGACCGATACAGGGCGCAGGGTGGCAAGCCGGGTGACGCCAGCTTCCTCCGGTCCTATACTCAAAAGCGGCAGAGCAGTGACAACCTCTGGCTGCCCCTTCGATTTTTACCTTCATTTTGGCGTTTTCGGCTTCAAGTTTCTGTAGGTCGGCGGCGTTGACCATGACGCCCCAGGAACCGGCCTGGGCAAGGCGTTCAAGGATGCGCCCCCGGCTGGAAAGTTCTTTGACGAGAGTGGCGGTTCCAGAACGAAGCCTTCGCAGACAGTGCAAATGGTTGAATAGGCTCTGCTGCTCAAGGTATTTCTCAAGGTTATCAAGGTCGCGGCCCATCACGCACCCCCCTTCCGCTGCACTTCGGTGGCGGCATCAAGAATGGCATGAAAGCATCCGTAACCTTCATTCTCATGCGTTTCGACGAATTCATCTGTGCAGATGCCGCACGCGATACAAACATCTGTTTCTGGTTTATCGATCCGATTCATTTTGTCGGACACATCGGCCAGCCTGTCCGCTACCCAGTTCCGCTCCGCTTCCGCTTTCTCGGCGCGGGCCTTGTTCTGGTGTATCATTTCAACAAACGCATCAGCTTCGGCCATGAGCTTGTAATAATCGGCCTCAAACTTGGCGGCGTCGGATTCTGCGGATTCCAGGGCGTCGAGGAGGCTCAGAATCCTTTCGTAATTTTTACCCGGAGAAAGGTTAAAATCAGCCCTTGCCGCCATTGCCTCCAACGCATCTTTGCGCCACTGTGCCCGCTCTTCCGGAGTGATGATGCTCATATTTCATCCCCCAATGCCCGGAGGCTTTGCCGCAGGTCGTGCATGATCGCCCGATATGTGGCGTTGGGAACGTTGCCGTATGCCGCCAAGGCATACCGGGCCGCTTCGCGCACATGCTCCATGGCGTCGATGGTGCATTCGAGCGTGGCGATCTTTTCGCGGGAGTGTTCCCTGGCGTCCGCCGCTCCCTTGAAGTAGACGATGGTCAGCCCCTCAGTAAGCATTTTGATTTCCGCGTAGGCGTCGTCCAGGGCGTCCATGACTCTGTTGATGCCTATGACGTCGAGGCAGATCATTCTGCGCATATGCGCGCGCTCTGTGGCGGAGATGGCTTTCATGCCCGGCCTCCTTTGCCGGAAAGGGGCGTAAAGATCGTGTCAAAAATGTGTTTGAGCGGTGTGTCTTCAACCATGTGCCCCTGTTCCATCCGCGCCAGGCGTTCGGCCAGAAAGCCGCCCAGCCTGTCGGATGCGCCCCAAAAGCGGCGGACGTTGGCGTTCCAGTAGAAGGGGCAGGGCTTCGCGCCCTTCAGGTCGTCCTCGGTCGGGGCCACCAGCAGGACCGGAATGCCCAGCGCGTTGGCCGCGCCCAGTTCGACGTGCGTGCCGAAGCCGCCGGGCAGCAGCACGATCACCACGTCGGCGGCCGCCACGCCGTCCATCTCCGCGGCGCCCACTTCCGCAAGTTCATGGGCGCTTGTGGCCAGGCCGCAGCGCGTCCAGTCAAAGGTGTGAGTGTGCCCCGCGGCGACAAGCACGTCGCGTACGGCCTGGACCTGGGCGGCGTTTTCAAACTTTGACGCGATGTAAAATTTCATGGGCATCCTTTATATCCGGTGCGCGGGGCAGCCGGGGTTGAGCGTCGCCGGAAAATCAACGCCGGGGATGACGCCGCGATCCGCGCAGGCGTCGTATGCGCGGGGCTGCACATCAGAGACTACTTTCAGGATCAGGTACATTTCCCCGTCGTCGTCCGCCAGTTCGCGGGCGATCAATTCGGCTTCCCTGTGCGTTTCGCAAAAGGTTACGGGCGCCTCATACGTGCATGCGGCCCGGAACGGCGTCCTGTCGGGTATCACTGCGTACATGGATCCTCCCATGCGTACTTGGTTTGGGGTTGCCGCAGTCAGCTTTCCCGAGACCGGGACGGAAAAGCTCCCCCTGCGGCGCGGGGCGCGGGAAGGAGGCCCGCGATTCGCCGTTACGCTGTGCCCCCGCAGGGGTCGCACCCCAGGCTACAAATGGTCCAAACTCGCCAGGGTCTGCACGGACGCGGCAGCAGCGCAGGCCAAGCCTGCAAGGGGCGCACTGTCCAGCCGCTGGTCCCATGCGTCTTTGCAGGCGGCATGGACGGCGGAGGCGGCCCGTTCGAGAAGGAACATGCGTTCGAGAAAAGCGCCGTCAGCGTCATCCTTAAAATCTTCCCCGGCGCCGGACGGCAGGCGCAGGCCGGTGAATCGCAGGTCATGGTCCAGGGTCATGGTCCAGGCGTCCGGGTCCCACTCCACACGCAGGCCCAGCTTGACCACTTCCTTGCCGGCCGTGACGCCCGCTTCGATTTCCGCGATGTCGGCGCCGTTTTTCGAGGTGCCAGAAAGTTCCGCCTTGTCGTCCACCACAATAACCCGGTCGGTGAAAGCGAGAGTGATCTCGTTACCGGGCAGGGTTGGTTCGCCGGGCGCGTCCGGCGCGGCCGGTGCGACCGGCGGATGAATGCTCATGCCTTCGGAAAACACGCGGGTCAGGAAATGGCGGCCCGCTTCCGGCTCTCCGGTCAGGGTGGCGGGGTCCAGAGGCAGAAGGGTCAGGTTGAAGGTGGCGGTGAAGCGTTCGGAGAAGAGGTCCGCCACTTTGGGGCTGGCGCAGCCCAGCAGGACCAGGCCGGTGCTCAGATTGACAACGACTTCGTGGGAAGCGGGAACGGGCTCGGCTTTCGCCAGCAGCCGCATCTTGGCCTGTTCCTTCAGTTCCTTTTTCCGTTCCCGGCTGACGTATTTTTTGCCCGCTTCCCGGTTGATGGCTTCTTCTTTTTGCAGGGCCATGGCGTAGTGCTTTTTCAGCACGGCGCCGGATATCTTGCGCTGGTCGATGCGCAGGGCGAAGGCGAGATATTCCCCGATCTTCGGGTGAACTTTGCCGAAGGTGGTGTCCAGCATGTCGTCAAAGCTGGTCCAGCCCACGGACAGCAGTTCCGGCATGTCATCGATGGGGTTGAACCGCCGGATCAGCAGGGCCTCCGGGTTGAGAAAGACCGAAGCCACGGACATGGGTTCCTGAATGCGGAAGGCGGTGAGCGCAACGGCGCCGGTTCGGATGCTCATGGGAACTCCTGTTATTGGAAACCTTGGTTTGCTTTGCTTTGCACAACCGCGCACAGCCTTGCCATGCTACGCTTGGCTGCACCGTGGACTTAATTTATGCTGCCGCCCGCTTCGCGTTCTTTTCAACGCGCCAGCTGGTGACTACAAATTTTCCGAAGGGACCCTTCTTTATGGGACGAAAGTCGCCAAGCCCCACTTGTTTTCCTGCGCCATCCACAAGCTCCCGCACGAAATCTGAGTCAAACATGTCGTCGTCTACTTCAAGGGTGAACCCGCAGCCCCAAGAATCGAGACGCGGTCGGTGACACATGATACGACCGCCGGTGGCGGGAATGACCACGCTACGGCTGTCCACCTCGAATTCCTTGGTGTTGAGAGGGCAGACGACATCCAGCACAGCCAGACCGGCAGGGATGAGACTGCTTTTTCCTGTGGTGGCGCTCTTTTTGCCGATCTTATGAAAGATCCCCGCTTGGATCAGGCAAGCAAAAATATTGGGGCCGGGGATATGCAGGTTGCCGTCCGGGTCGGCATAAGTCTTTCTTGCCGCCTGGTCGCGTGGGCCGAGTTTCGACTTGGTTTTCACGGCGGCGGATTTTCCGGAAGAAATTTTGATCGCCATTTCATCCGTGAAACGGTTCATCAGCAGGGGGGTCTGGCCTTCAATCTTGACGTGGATGAGAATCATGGGAACCTCTGTGGTTAAATGATTGCCTTGCGATGGAATGCTTTGCCCAGCCGGGCCATGCCCCGCCTTGCCGCACCCGGCCCTGCCGAGTCTCACTGAGAAAAATTTATGACTTTACCTTGCCGTGCCGTGCCCGGGCTTGCCCGGCTTAACCGTGCGTTACCCAGGCATGCGTTCAAATCCTTCCAATTATCCGCAGCCAGTTGAGCAGCCAGGAAAGGCGCTCTGGGCTGCTGACTTGCCATTGGCGGCCGGTTTTGTCGCGAAAACGGAACATGGCGGGGCTCCTTTTTTTTGGGGGGGGGGGTGAAAGTGGGTGACAAATGAAAGTTCTCATAATAGAACAAATTGGTCAAGAAAATTTGTTTCCGTAAGAAAACGAAAAGGATTTAAAAAAAATCCCCCCCCACCAGCGAAGTGGACAGCAGCCTACTCCGGGCAGTGCAGAATCATGCGATCAGGGATTCAGGCAAAAAGAAACCCCGCCGGGGCGGGGCAAGAGAAAGAAGGGGAAACAGATGCTGAAGGGATACACTAATCCTGATTAATCAATAAATACCTGCCTAGATTCCTCTTTTATCAATTCTCCGGCATCATTTATGACTTTTATTTTGAATTTCCCGCTATGGAGCGGCGTAAAGTTTTCCGCATCTTCTTCTTTCACAGTATACACGCAAACGCCATCTAACACCTCAGTTTTGTATTTACTATCAAACCATTTTCTCTTTCCGTCTCTTAAGTATTCAAAATAATTCCTACAATCATTTTCTATTACATCTTTGCCATGCATAAAAAAATACGCGGATATAATTGAACTTGAATTATAAAGATATTGTTGCATTCCTCCACGATCAGAAAAATTTTCCACAAAGATTCGCGCATCTCGGCTAAACGATTGCAGAAAATTTAATTCTATTTTTTTATATGCTTGCGAATGAAGAGGGTGATTAAGTTTTTTTTCTTGCTCTTCTATTTCTTTTCGCAGTGAATATATCTCTTTATTATATTGTTTTGTATTTGATAAAAGATTATTTATTTCTTTTTTTGATTTGTGAAGTTCATTTTGCAATTCTTTATTTTTCTTTGCATGAGTTTCATGCATAAAAGCCAGAGCGCACACGGCAAAAATACCTATGGCTAATGTTGCGTCCATGGCGTCACCTACCGGCCAAAGGTTCTATGAGGCGTGCCAACTCCTCTGCGTTCCTTGCCGCCCCCGCCAAACATCCCTCAATCATGGAGTTGGCAAAGTTGAACGGCGTATCCCCGCCCTGGCGAAAGTCCGTGCGGATGCCGTAAATGGGCAGGCCACGGGCGTAGGCGTAGCCGATCTCCCAGGCCGTGCCGTCGTCAACCTGCGTGCCGTCCAGAAGCGCCACCACTATGCCGCAGCGGTCAATGGCGTTCTTGCAGGTATTGAAAATAAGGGCCGGGGCGTCTTTGCCCGCGGCCTTGATCTGTTCGTCCGTCAAAAGATCACCTGGCCAGATGACAGTATGCCCGGCCGCTTCAAGGCGCAGGGTCAATTTTTTGTGCCAGTCTTTTTCCGCCTCGGTGAACAGGGGGCCGGCCTGGTAGATTGTGCGCATTATAACCCTCACATACTCCCTGACGCCATAAGAGGGATGCCTCTTTCTTCGGCGATGGTTCTTATCGCCGTGATCAGGCACAATAGTTCAGTGCCGTCCGAGGACGAGTTCCGCCTGCTGTCTTGCGCCAGGCTTGATACAAGTATGTGATTCGCGCCGTCCATATCCTTTTCCTCAATTTTCTGACAGATCAGATCCCGGTACGTAATGACCCTTTCAATCACCGCGATCCGCATTTCCGCGTCAGCCTCAAACGAATTCAGCGCGTTAACAAAATGCGGCATGATTTCCAGCCGGTCATCCTCTTGTACATCCCAATATCTGGACCACAGAAGATCGCGGGCGACAAGTTCGGCGTAAAGCCACTCCACCACATGCACCGGCCATTTGCCCCTGCCCAGCAGCGTTCTCCATGCAGAGCGCATGACAAAAATTTTGGCCGCCCTGTGAGACATATAGGCAAAGAAAAGGCAGATGGGGACGGCCGCCCAGGAAAAGAAAAAAGGCAAGATGAACGCCGTGGCTACAAATGCCATTGTGCCCCAGGAAAAAAGCAGGGAGGGAAAGCGGCTGGCAACACCGTTTTTGATTAGCGACAACGCCGCCATCGAATCCAGGGCGGCCGTACCGGCGTCGGCGTTTTCCGCCATGCCGTGCAGGAATTCGGCGTAGGAAACAGCACGGGATTTCAGACAATTTTCAGGCACGCCCACCCCCCGTTCGATTACCGGCGGAACACTCTGCCCAACCAGAGAACCCGGCCGATGAGTCCGAAGTTTTCCATTTCCGGTTGTATTTCCATATCCGCCCAGCGCGGATTTTCGCTGTGAAAAATATACCCGCCGCCAGGTCGTTTGAGGATCTGCTTGATCAGCACGTCATCTTCCAGCCAGACGGCCCATATCTCGCCATGCCGCAGGTGATCCGGCTCGGCAAGCTCCACCAGCACGGTGTCGCCGTTGAAAATCAGCGGTTCCATGCTGTCGCCCAGCACGTCGAACATCACCAGTTTGGCGGCGCTGCCATGCCCCAGCGAGCGGATGAACTCCTTGCGAAAGGCGTGCGGCTCCCCGTGTTTGCTGCCGGTCAGCAGGCTTGACCCCGCGCCCAGCTTAGCGTCGGCCTTGGGCACATAGAAGAACTCGCTGGACTCGACCTCCGCTATGCTGAAAAACTCCTCGGGATCAAGCCCCAACCCGCGCATATAGCGAAGCATGGTGTCAAAGGAGATGCGCTTGCCGCCTTTGCCGCTGTTGCGCCATTCAAAAACCGTAGCCCGCCCCACGCCGATGCGCTTGCCCACGCTTTCGTAGGTTTCGCCGGGATCGGCCAGAAGTTCGTTTATTTTTGCCAGAATGGCGTCCCACGCCAATTTTTGTTTTGTGTCCATGCGCTTTCCTATACTATTTAATTGTTTTCATAGCATGAATAAAAACTTGACGTTTTTGTTTTGCTATGAGAACAATCGAGCCACAGGTACCCCAAACCACACATATGGAATCAATCCATCCCAGACACACCCACCAACCCCTAACCAAAAGGCCAGCCCATGCTTTTTGACGACCGGGAATCTGTCATGTCTCAGGAGAAACCTAGTTTTACCGTCCGCTGCGACGAAGAGTTCCGCGCATGGCTGGGCCGCAAGGCCGTCGCCACGGGCCTGGACGTATCCAAGCTGACCCGCGCCGCCCTGATTTTGGCGATGCCGCAAATTGAGACGCTGCGCGGGCTCGACCGTGTTGACCTCGAAGATATACGGCCCCTGAATCCGGATCAGTAAGATTTTGGTCTTACACCCGTAAGACCGCATACCCCCGGAAGGGGCCGCAGGCCGGGCCGTCAGGCCCCTGAAGCGACAAGCCGGATTGGCCGGGATTTGCCCGGACAATATCTACCCGGCGCAGAAGCGTAAGGAGGACGAAACATGTCCAACGTGACTCTGCCCACCATCTCGCCGCGCGGACACAAAATTTTGGAGCGCGCGGCGCGCGTATTCACCCCAGAGAACCGCCTGGCGCAAGCGGCATCTGAAAGCGCGGAGCTTTCCGCGGCGCTGACCCGCGCCCTTGCCGGCCGGAGCGTGCGCAAACAGATTCTTGAAGAAAGCGCGCACACCCTGATGATGCTGGCGCAACTGGGCAAGGTGATCCCGAATTTCTACCGGGACCTTTCCCGAACCCTGGCTTCGGAAATGCGGCGGCTCGACATCACGGTGACGAACCGGGAGCGGGAAGTCGAGGAAGAATACCAACGGGACCATGAACGATGGAAGCGAATGATGCAGTCATCGGCCAAACATCCGGAGCCGGCGCAGCAGCCGAAAAAGGGTTTCGGCATTTTGGACGCCATCCGGCGCATGGCCGCGTGTTTGTGAGGAGAAATGAATCAAGCTCTCGCCATACGCTCAACGCGCCTTATCCCGTCGCTCACCCCTTTGGGTGACGTGACCGCAGAGGCTATCGCGTTCCTGCGCGAACATGAGCCAGAAGAGGGCTACTTCGTGGGCTTCAGCGGCGGCAAGGACAGCATTGTCACGCTGGAACTCTGCCGCATGGCCGGGGTCAAGCATGAGGCAGTTTATTCTTGTACTACCATTGATCCGCCTGAAGTCGTGCAGTTCATCAAACAGCACTATCCGAACGTGCAGTGGATATATCCCGGCATGAGCTTTTGGGAGGGTATCAGAAGGTATTCTCCTCCCCTGCGCTGCCAACGCTGGTGCTGCGATGTGCTGAAAAAAAATCCGGTTAAGGGGCATCGCCTTTTTGGACATCGCGTTCTTGGCGTCAGGGCTGAGGAAAGCGCGGCCAGGGCTGCACGGACTCGACTTGAAGTGCAGGGCAAAAAAAAACCCAAATACATCTATAAACCAATATTCCATTGGCAGGAATGGCATGTGTGGGACTTTATCAGTGAATACGAATTGCCGTACCCGACTCTGTATGACGAAGGGTTTGACCGTATCGGCTGCGTAATCTGCCCCTATATTATGCACAGAAATCAAGCCCGAGTTGAAAAGGCAAAAGCACATTGGCCGAAGATGTTTGCTATTTTCGAAAAAGTTGTGACCGACTGGTACTGGAACAGAAGGACGATTGAGCGACCACACAAAGAAGAGACAGCCGAACAATATCTTGAAGCGTATTATCGAGGTTTTGAGTAATGCCCGCACTTTCCCGCCACGATCTCCCCCACGGCGTCCTGCACCAAGGAAACGTCCTTGATGCGCTGCGCGCCCTGCCGGACGAATGCGTGCATTGCTGCGTGACTTCACCGCCGTACTGGGGCCTGCGCGACTATGGCGTGGCCGGGCAGATCGGGCTGGAGAAAACACCGGAGGAATACACCGCCCGCCTGGTGGCCGTGTTTGAGGAGGTGCGCCGCATCCTGAGAAAAGATGGCACCCTCTGGCTGAACCTTGGCGACTGCTACTCATCCTATTTCAGCAAGCGCTCATCCTGGGACCCGTCAGGGACAAAGCAGCAATCCAACAACGGTTCTCTGGCCGCCCCCAGCCGCGAAGTGCGCGGTCTGAAACCGAAAAACCTTGTGGGCATACCCTGGCGCGTGGCCTTCGCCCTTCAGGCGCAGGGCTGGTATTTGCGTCAGGACATCGTCTGGAACAAGCCCAACCCCATGCCGGAAAGCGTGGAGGACAGGCCTACCCGCGCCCACGAGTACCTTTTCCTGTTCTCCAAATCCGAGAAATACTTCTACGACTACAAGGCCGTGCTGGAACCCGTGGCCGCCCTTGCCGAAAACAAGCGCCGGCAATCCGCCGTTTCCCTTTCCTTTGCCCGCGAAGTCTCCGAACCAGACCGCCCGGGCCAGACGCGCAGCCAGCACAGGGTCAGCAGGTCCGGCAACAAGCAGCGCAAGACGGGAGCGGAACGCGGATGCCCGGCGGGCACAGGCTCCAACGTGCGCTCATCCATCCCGTGGGAGGGGAGCCTGCGCAATCGCCGCTCCGTCTGGACCATAGCCACGGAGCCTTTCCCCGGCGCGCACTTCGCCACCTTCCCCACTGCATTGGTTGAGCCGTGCATCCTGGCGGGCAGCCCCATGGGCGGCACCGTGCTTGATCCGTTTTTCGGGTCTGGAACCACCGGTCTGGTCGCCCGCCAGCTGCGCCGCCAATGGGTCGGCGTCGAACTGAACCCGGAATACTGCGACCTGGCTTTGCGCCGGGTCCAGGGTCTGCCCACATCCAAGCCCAAAGGCAAGGGGAACGAGCCCCTGCCTCTTTTGCAACTCGCGCAGGCCGCGCCTGTCGCCATAGCACCATGACGGAGCCCGCCCATGCCCACAATCGTACTGTCCGACACGACCCCCTCCATGATTCCGCCAGACCAGTATCCGCGCGACGAATACAACGCGCGGCCCAGCCGCAAGCCTGACGCCCTGATGACTATCGAGGTCAGGGAGCATCAACTGCTGTATGACCTGTATCTGACGCTGTACCGGCATAAAAAACGGCAGGTGGGCAAGGCGAAAACCAAGGAAAAGCTGCTCTCATGCATGGACGCCCTGGACGCTTTTTACAATGGCGAAAACAAAAAAAAGAAAGCGTGCGGGAGGAACTGATATGGAATGGTTCCGCTGGTTTCACGGCGCTGTTTCCGACGACAAATGGCCGCTCATCGCCCGGCGGTCCGGGCAGAGCGTGGCCGTGGTGGTCGCGGTCTGGGCCGCGCTGCTTGAATGCGCATCCCAGGCGGACCAACGCGGCAGCATCGCGGCCTTTGATCCTGAGAGCATGGATGCCCTGCTCCAGGTTCAGGACGGCACCTGCCACGCCGTGCTGGCCGCCATGAGCGAAGGGAAAAAACCGCGCATCGCGGACGGCCGCATCGCCAAATGGAACGAGCGCCAACCCATGCGGGAGCGTGACGACGACAGCGCGGGCCGTGTGCGCAGCCACAGGGCGCGGAAAAAAGAAGCGCAAAAACAGGATGATGCTGGCCGCGCTGCTGGCGAATCGCCGTGTAACGGCGTCTGTACACCCGGTAACGCCACGGTAACGCCGTTGAAACGCCAGGTAACGCCTAGAACAGATAAGAGAAGAGAAGAAGAGAAGAGAGAAGAAACACCTCCTGTAAGTATACCTGGGAATGAAGGGGAGGCCCCTGCCTCTTTCGCTGTGCCAAAAGAGGCGTCCGGGGAGGGTGATCTTTCATCCATGCCCGGCATCGAATTTCTGGAACTGCGGCAATACTACGACAAGCACGCACGGCCGGAAGCCCCTCTGGCCGGGTTCGCGGAATACAAGCAAGCCCGCGCGGCCCGAACCTGGCCCGGTCAGGATGCGGTGTACCGGGCCATAGACGCCCTGGCCGCAAACGATGCCGACTGGAAGCGCGGATTCGCGCCCGGACTCGGCCGCTTTCTGCGCGAACAGCAATGGCAGAAGAAACCGGTGGCGGGCGCGGCGCGGCCCGGAGGGTCCGCCGCCCCGGACTGGGCATCCGGCGGGCTTGACCCGACCCTGGCCGGGAACATGGGCACGGTCGCCCGGGTCCTGGCACGCAGGCACGGCCTGTCCGAGCGACAAGGAGCGGCGAAAATATGAGCGACCACGCGGAAACGGACAAGAGCATGGCCCTGGTGGGCCTGGCCGCTAACTTCGGCAAAGAGCTTCCCGAGCCTTTGCTGGAATTGTGGCTGGACCTGCTGGCGCCGTACCCGGCGGACATGGTGCGCGCCGCGGTCAAGAACGTGATCGAAAACTACGCCTACAAAACCCTGCCGCCTTTCGCCGTGCTCAAGTCCGCGCTGGACGATCTGGCGGGTTCCAGCGAAAAGGCTTTGGAACTGCAAGCCATGTCCGAGTGGTGGCTGCTTTCGGAAGCCGTAGCCAGATGCGGGCACAACAACAAGCCCGCCCTGCATCCCACGACGGAACATGTGGTGCGGCTGCTGGGCGGCTGGCGGGCGGTCTGTCTGTGGACCTACTCGGACGCGGATTTCAAACGCCGGGATTTCATCCGCCTCTGGGTGGAATCGCACGGCCGGGTGGAAATTATGGAACTGGGGGCCGCCGCTGTCGCCCGCATCGGCGCGGCCCGCCCGGCGCTCCTCACGGCAGGCGCGGCCTGTGCGGCAGGGCATGGACCGGGTACCGGTCCCCTGCCGCTCGGCACGATCATTAACTCATTTTCAATCCCGCAAATTACGGGTACACAGGAAAATTGATATGAAACGCATACTTCTGCCCTTTGTTCTGGTTCCGCTCCTGATCCTGGCCTTTGCCGTTCAGGCCCTTGCCTGGCCCGGCACGGTGGTCGCCGTGCATGACGGCGATTCCATCACCGTGGCCCGCACGGACACGGGGGAAAAAGTCAAAATCCGCCTGTTCGGCGTGGACTGCCCCGAACTGGCCTGGCCCGGCCGCTGGGAAACGCAGCCCTACGGCAGGAAGGCGACGGACTTTGTGAAGGCCATGTTCAAGCCCGGCAGCCGTGTGGACGTGACCATCTGGGAGATGGGCGAATCTTACGGCCGCACTGTCGGCGGGGTCATCAAGCTCGGCGACGGCAAGACCGTGCAGGAGGAACTGGTGCGCGCCGGCCTGGGCTGGATTGATCCGCGCTACTGCAAGCCCTCCGTGGTCAAAGAGTGCGCCAACTGGATGAAACTCCAGCAGGAAGCGGCGGATAAACGCCGCGGCCTGTGGAGGGACCTGGACGGTCCGCGCAAGCCGGTCGCCCCCTGGAAATGGCGCAAGGGGGAACGCGATGAGTAACAGCCGCAACATCACCCTCGCCTACGTGCCGGTTCCTCTGCGCAGCATGGCGGAAATATGCGACAGGTTGAAAGTCGGGCCGAAAATGGTCAAGGCATGGGTGCGGCAAGGAGCGCCCATCGCCGTTGAAGGCGACGGAGCCAAGGTCCGCTACAGCGCCGAACTGGCCCGTCTGTTGCTCTGGCGGGAGGGCAAGCAAGTATAATCCCGCGTTCTCGAAAACCCTGTCAACCCCCTCCCCAGCTTATCCCCAGCCCCTCCCCAGCTTATCCCCAGCTTATCCCGGCCAAAACCCCCATGCTACGTTCCTCGTGAACCGGGGGCGGCGTTTCGCGGGCGTGGCGCATCTGACGGATGCCTCCCCAAGCGCCGCCCCGGTTACCGTTCCGCAGGACAGCGGAACGAGACGGGGGAGGTCATCCGACCCCGCCTGAAAGGCGAGGCCCAGGACGGGCCGAGTCAACCTGACCAGGGGGCAGCGCCCCTCATCGGTACGCCGTTGAGACTCCCTTCCTCCCGCTGCTCTTCTGGTCAATCTACAGGGGGAAGGCATGGACAGTCGCTTTTTTTCCCAGTTGAAACGCCACGAGGGCACAAAGCTCGACGCTGACGGTCTGCACGTCGCCTACAAATGTTCGGCCGGCGCATGGACCATCGGCTACGGCCACAACCTTGACGCCAACCCCGTGCCCGGCATCGGCATCGGCTCCCGTCTGAACGAGGACCAGGCCCTGCGCCTGCTTGAAACCGACGTCGCCATCTGCAAGAGGGAACTGGACACGGCGCTCCCGTGGGCCGCAAGCCTTGCCGAACCCCGCTACGGTGTACTGCTGAACATGCTGTTCAACATGGGGCTCGGCAGCGCGGCATCCGGCCGCGGTCTGCTCGGCTTCAAGAACACCCTGGAGATGATCCGCAAGGGCAACTATGCGGGCGCGTCTGTCGGCATGCTTTCGTCCAAGTGGGCGGGGCAGGTCGGAAACAGAGCCAGGGAACTGGCGAAACAAATGCAGACCGGTGAATGGCAGGAGGCGGCCAGATGAATCCCATCAGCGCGGTTTCTCAGCTTATCGGCAAAGCCTTTGATCGTATTTTTCCCGACCGCTCCAAGATCAACGAGGCGCAAAGCCGCATCAACGAGGCGGAAGTCGGCGGGGCCGGAGCATCCTTTCTCCGGCTCTGGCGTGGTTTTCTGGGCTGGATTCTGGCCCTGGTCTTCGCATGGGAGGTCGTCGGCCGCACGATCATCGTCACGTACTGGCCCGACCTTAAACTGCCTCCGTCCATGCTCAAAGAAATTTTGACCCTGCTGCTGGGCATGCTGGGGCTGTCGTAATGGCGGTGTCATACGCCGGGCCGGAGCGCCGCAAGCCCATCAACGAGGCGCAACTGAAAGAAGCCGTCAAGGAAGCCGTGGCCGAAGCCCTGCGCGGGGCCAACCTGATCGACGGTCCCACGCACATCGCCCACCACCAGGCCATAGAGCAATTCCTCCACCTGACCCTGCACGCCAAGAAAACAGTCATCGGCGCGCTGGTCAAAGGGATGTGCTGGCTGCTTTTGGCCGGGTTCGCCGTCTGGGCGGCCATGCACGCGCACAGGGGATAGAATGGATCGCGCTGCCGCCCATATCGCGTACAAAGACGCCGCCACCTACGAGGTCAAGCGCTACCTTGCGCGCACGGACCTCTTTTATCTGGCCGTCGTGCTCATGGGCCGGACGGACATGGACAACGACTGGTGTTTCGCCCGCTGCCGCGAAGTGGCGGCCGCCCCTGACGGATATCTCGATCTCTGGGCGCGTGAGCATTTCAAGAGTTCCACCATCACTTTCGCCCGGACGATTCAGGATATCCTGAACAACCCGGAAATCACGGTGGGCATTTTCAGCCACACCCGCCCGATTGCGAAATCCTTTCTCCGCCAGATCAAGCGGGAGTTGGAAGTCAACGAAACCATGAAGGAACTCTTTCCGGACATCCTTTTCAGCGCGCCCAAACGTGAGGCGCCGCAGTGGTCCGAAGATTCCGGCATTGTGGTCAAGCGGGCCACCAACCCCAAAGAAGCCACCGTCGAAGCCTGGGGCCTGGTGGACGGCCAGCCCATCGGCAAGCATTTTTCCCTGCTGGTTTACGACGACGTGGTCACGCGCGAATCGGTCTCCACCCCGGAGATGATCGCCAAAACAACGGACGCCTGGGCGCTCTCGCTGAACTTGGGCGCGCACGGCGGCGCCCGCCGCATGATCGGCACGCGCTACCATTTCAACGACACCTACAAAACGGTGATGGACCGCAAGGCCGCCGTGCCCCGCGTCTACCCGGCCACGAAAGACGGCACGGATACCGGGATCGGCGTGTTCCTTGACCAGGAAACCCTGGCCGCGAAGCGCCGGGACATGGGGCCGTATATCTTCGGCTGCCAGATGCTGCAAAACCCGCTGGCGGACGCGGCCATGGGTTTCAAGCGCGAGTGGCTGCGCTTTTACACGCTGGGCAAGCATCCGGCTGTTTCCAACATCTACATCCTGGTGGACCCGGCCGGGGCGAAGAAACGCGATTCCGACTACACGGTGATGTGGGTTCTGGCCCTTGGCGACGACCACAACATCTATCTGCTGGACGGGGTGCGCGACCGGCTGAACCTGACGGACCGGGCGGCGCATCTGTTCCGCCTGCACCGCAAATGGCGGCCCTTGGCCGTGGGCTATGAGCAGTACGGCATGCAGGCGGACATCGAACATATCCGCTACGTGATGGACCAGGAAGGCTACCGCTTCACCATCACCGAGCTTTCCGGCTCCATGCCCAAGAACGACCGCATCCGCCGTCTGGTGCCCGCTTTTGAAAAGGGCCGCTTCTATCTGCCGGACCGCCTTGCCCTGCTGGATTCCGAGCGCCGGTCCCGCGATCTGACTCACGAATTTGTGGAAGAGGAGTATGTGCCCTTTCCCGTATCCGGGCACGACGACATGCTGGACTGCGCCTCCCGCATTATGGACCCGGCTTTTCCCGCGCGCTTTCCGCTGCGGGAGCGGCCATACGAATCGGTGAAGCCCCGCATGTGCATGACCGACTACGACCCCGCAGCCTTCGGAGGCGCGGCCTCTTCGGGAGCGCCCGCATGAACATTTCGCAGGATGCAGAAATGAGACGGGGGAGCGATAGCGACCCCGCCCGCAGGGCGAGCCCCAGGACGGGGCGAGTCAACGTCACCCTGCACCGTTTCTCCACCCACCCCACGCCCGGCGACCTGACCTGGAACGACCTGGGCACGCTCTGGGGGCTGCTCCGGGCGGAAAGCCTGGTGGACGTCTTCTTCCATGACGGGATCATTCGGGACATCAAAGCGTTCGCGGCCTGCGCGGCGGACCCCGCGGTGTGGTTCTACGCCGCCAAAAGGGACGGGGAGTTCATCGGCATCGGCATCATCAACAATTTCAGCAGCAGCGGCAACACGGCATACGCGCACCTGGCGTCTTTCAGCGGCGGGCGGGACGGCAGTTTCGCGGAAGCGGGGCGGTTATGGTTCAGGCTGCTGCGGGACGGCGGCGGGATAGACACCCTCATAGCCGTACTACCCGGCTGTTACAGGGGCGCCCGCCGCTGGTCGGAATCTTTCGGGTTCGTGGAACGCATGCGCCTGCCCGGCGCGCTGCGGCTGATCAGGGACAGCGGCATCCGCGTGACGGACGCCGTGGTCTATCAACTCAATCTCAACAGCGAGGAATAATCCTATGGGCGGTGGTGGCGGCGGTAAAAGCGGTTCTTCGGCGGCGTCGAGTCCGCCTCCCGTGGCGGAGGCTCCGAAGCCCTATGCGCAGGAACAGGCCATGGACGACGCGGCCCAGTCCGCGCGCGAGGCACAACTGAAAAAGGCCAAGGCGGCGCTCGGCCAGGAAGGCAGCGTTCTGACCTCTCCTTTCGGTTCGCAGGAAAGCGCGCAGAACCAACAGCAGGGCAAGACGCTGCTGGGGGGCTGATTGGGCGTTTATCCGCAGGTTGATTACGGCCAGGGCTCTGGAGCCTGGATACCCGCCTCGCGGGCTCCGGTCTATCAGGCCATGGAACGCGCGCGGCGGGAGGCCGGTTTCGCCCGGCTGTTCGCCGCGGACATCCTGTTCGGCCGGGAGGAAAGCGGCGGGCATTATTGGGAGTGGCAACCCGACATCTGGTATCGCGTCGCCGGATACTCCGACCTGCATCTCGGTTCCGGCTACACGCAGGAAGATTACCCTCTCTCTGACAGCGAAAGCGGGACCTCAACGCCCGGCTGGCGTTTCTATAATCCGTCCTGGGGCGGCGGCGAAAACGGCCCCTATTACCAGTGGCGGCCCAAGGGCGGCGCCTTCTCCGACGTGGGAACGCCGGCCCGCCGGTCCTGCAAGTGGCTTTACAACGAGAACACCCTCAACGCCTCGAAAACATGGGTCGCGCAACTCTTCGGCCCGCCGTCCACGCTGTCGGGCGGCACATGGTTCAAGACGGGCGCGTACTGCACGGGTTCCGACTGGGGCTTTATCGCGGAGGATTCCCCCACCGGAGACACGCTGCGCATGCTGCAAGAGGGGCATTGGGCTTTTGAAGCCACGGGCTGCAACGGCGTGATCGTACGCGTTCCCTACGCAGCTGATTCAAAGCCGCTCAAAGAGGGCCGGGGGCGATGGGAATGCGGCAACAGCAAGAAAATTCCGCAAGGCAGGTACTACCGATGAATATCACGGAACTGGCGTCCCGCCGCGAATCGCTGCTTACCGAGCGGTCAAGCTGGGAGGCGGACTGGAAGGTGCTGGCCAAACACTTCCTGCCGCGCAAATGCCGACTGGAACGGGATGCAAGCCAGACCAACCAGGGCGGGCTGCGCGGCGGGGTCCTTGATTCCACCGGCATCCTCGCCATGCGCGATCTGGCCGCGGGCCTGCACGGCGGCATGACCAGTCCGGCCCGGCCCTGGTTCAAGCTGGCCCTGGAGGATTCCGGCCTGTCCGGCGCGAAACCCGTGCGCGAATGGCTGGACGAGGTGGAAAAGCGCATGCGCTCCATCCTGCACCGCTCCAATTTTTACAACGCCATTCACCATGTATACGGCGAACTCGGCGCGTTCGGCACGGCCTTCATGTTCGCCCTGGCGGACGAAGGCACCTGCGTGCGCTTTCTGCCGCTCACCGTGGGGGAATACTGTCTGGACACCAACGAGCACGGCCGGGTGGACAGCATCTTCCGCTCCGTTGAGATGACCCTGCGGCAGATCGTGCGGCGCTTTCCCGCATCCCGCATCCCGCAATGGATGCACACCATGTTCGAGAACGCGTCCAACTGGAACGAACGCTTCAGCGTCATCCACGCCGTCTTTCCCAGACAGGACCGCTACGCGGTCTCGCCGCGCAACGACAAGGCCGCGGGCGCTGCCGCCATGCCCTTTGCTTCCTTCTATTATCTGGAGGGCGGATCGGGCTCTTCCGGCAAAGGCGGGGGCGGGGCCTCGCCCGTCATTCTGGCCGAATCGGGTTTCAAATCCTTTCCCGGCTTCGGGCCGCGCTGGGACGTGACCGGTACGGACGTCTACGGCCGCAGCCCCGGCATGGACGTGCTGCCCGATTCCGTGCTGTTGCAGCAAATGGTTTCCTCCATGCTCCAGGCCCTGCACAAGGAAATCAACCCGCCCATGGTCGCGCCGGAAGACCTGAAGAGCATCAACCTGCTGCCCGGCGGGGCCAACTTCGTGAACTCCACGGGCGGGTCCGGCCAGGCCGTCTATCCCGCCGTGCAGATACGCCACAACATCCAGGGCACGCAGCAGGCCATTCTGGGCATCCGCGAACAGGTCAAGGAAGGGCTCTTCAACAACCTGTTCAGGATGATGCTGAACTCCGACCGCCGTCAGATTACCGCGCGGGAAGTGGCCGCGCGGGAAGAGGAAAAGCTGATCCTGATCGGCCCGGTGCTGGAACGCCTGCACGACGAGCTTTTCATCCCGCTGATCGGGCGGACCTTCGACCTCATGCTGGAGGCCAACTGCGTGCCCGAGCCGCCGAAAGAAATGCAGGGCCAGCCCCTGCGGGTGGAGTTTGTCTCCGTCCTGGCCCAGGCCCAGAAAATGGTGGCGACCAGCGCCGTGGAACAGTTCGCCGGGTTCGTCGGCCAGAGCGCGCAACTCTTCCCCGAAGCCTTGGACGCCATCGACCCGGACAAAGTCATCGACGCCTACGCCGAATACACGGGCGTGGAAGCGGGCATCCTGCGCGGCCAGGACGAGCGCGACGAACTGCGCGCTGGCAGAAAACAGCAGCAGGAACAAGCCCAGCAGATGCAGCAGGCGGCCGGAGCCATCGACATGATGGGCAAGGCCGGTTCCGCAGGTTCCGCCTTGCAGGGCCTGATGGGGGGCATGGGTTCGGCTTTGGAGGGAGGCGCCATGCCCGGAGGTAGCCCCGTATGAACGCGCTCACCGGCATCGACCCCGCCCTGGACGATCTCTTCCACGCGGAAGCGGCCAAGCAGAGGGCGCTCACGGCCAAGGAAAAACGCGACCGCGACGTTCTGCTGCTGGCGGCGCAGGACGTGCTGGGCACTGAAGCGGGCAAGCGCCTGCTGTGCTGGCTGATCGACCAGACCGGCGTGTTCGCGCCCTGCTTCACCGGCAATTCCACGACGTTCTTTTTGGAGGGCAAGCGGGCTATCGGGCTGGACCTGTACCGGCTGCTGATGGCCGCAAACCCTAACGCCTTGCAGGACATAGTCAATTTCAAACGTAACGAGGACACTCATGGAAGACAGTAACATCTCCGCCGCGCAGGATGTCACCCCCAGCGGCACGGAAACGGACGCGACCGGCGCGGCCGGATCGGATGCGCCCGCCGCCAAGCCTGATCTGCCTTTTCTGAACGACCAGGACAGCCAGGCCGCGAAGCCGGAAGGCGACGGCAAAAGCCCCGCGGCACAGCCCGGCGAACCTGGCAAGGACGGGGCGCCCCCCACCGCCTTCACGCCCGAAAGCTACAACGTCAGTCTGCCGGAAGGGCTGGAAGCCAACACGGAACTTTTGGGCGAGTTCAAGGCCCTGGCCGTGCAGCACAAGATTCCGCCTGAAGCCGCGCGCAAGATTCTGGACCTTCAGGTGAAGAACGTGACGGCCAACATGGACCGCTTCGCCGCCACCGTGCAGGCATGGCGGGCGGAAATCGCGGCTGACCCCGAATTCGGCGGCAACAACATGGAGATGACCCGCAACGACGCCCATGCCGCGCTGGAGGAATTCGACACCTCGAAGACGCTCATCAAGGAACTGACGGCGGGCGGATACGGCAGCCATCCCGGCATTGTCCGTTTCCTGGCCCGCGTCGGCAGGCATCTGCGCACAGAGGGCAAGGTGTACACCGACCGGGAACAGAAAACCGATGCCAAGCCCCTGCGCGACGATCTCTGGCCCGATGAAACCATGCCCATATAACCACAAACCGCAACGGAGACGATAGTTATGGCGACTACTCCCAAGTATGACGGCGCGACCGTGCGCACCCTCGGCGAATGGGGCCAGTTCTTCGACAAGAACGGCAAACCCAACCGCATCATCGAACTGATGAACGCGGACAATTCCATTCTGGACGACATCCTCTGGCGCGAGGCCAACGGCTACGACGGCCACACCACCACCATCCGCAACGGCCTGCCGCAGGTTTACTGGCGCCGCCTGTACAAAGGCACGCCCGTCAGCAAAAGCCAGATTTCGCGCATCAAAGACCCGGTCGGCATGCTGGAAGGCCGCAGCATCATCGACGTGAAAATGCTGGAGCTCCATCAGTCCCAGGCCAAGGCGTACCGCGAGGGCGAGGCCCGCGCCTTCATGGAATCCATGCGGCAGGAACTGGCGACCGCCGTTTTCTACGGCAACGTGGGCGCGCAGCCCGACCGCATCCACGGTCTTGATCCGCGCTACGCCTACAAGAACGCGCCCCAGGTCATCGACGCCGGGGGCTCCGGCGCGACCTGCACCTCCGTCTGGGGCGTGGTCTGGGGCGAAAACGAGGTTTCCGGCATCTTCCCCAAAGATTCCAGCGCCGGGCTGAAGCACAAACCCCTGCCGGAAGAAGACAAGTACGATGAAGACGGCAACGCCTTCCGCGCGGTCGGCGACATCTTCACCTGGGACGTGGGCTTGTCCGTGCGCGACTGGCGCTGCGTGGTCCGCGTCTGCAACATCGACGTGTCCAAGCTCACCCTTGCCAAGGGCGCGGCCGGCTTCATCGACCTGCACCGCCTGACCATCCAGGCCAAGAACATGATCCCCGTGGAAAAGCGTTCCCGCCTGAAGTGGTACTGCAACCAGGAAGTGATGACCGCCCTTGAACTCCAGGCGTCGGACGCCGGCAACGTGCATCTGCACTACGGCGAGTTGTTCAACTCCAAGAACGTGCCCTTCCTCCACGGGGCGGCGGTTCGCCAGAACGACGCCATCCTGACCACGGAAGCGGCGCTTGTGACCGCGCCGTAAACCGATGCCGTAAGAAAACCGCCCCTCTCCGCATGGAGGGGGGCGCAACAAATCAAGCAGGAGTCATCCATGATTACCGACCAGCTTTGCGTCTTTACCGACAACGCCGCCGTCAAGGCGAACGGCAACTCCAACGCCATTGCCATCATGCCCTTCATCGGCAAAGGGGAACCGGTTCTCGTTTCCGTGGCCGTCACGGAAGCCTACCCGGCGGCCGCCACCCTGAACATCGCCGTTCAGGAATCGAACGATAATGCCACGTTCGCCAGCGTGGGCGCCATCGATGTGCCGAAAGCCAAGTTGACCCGCATCGGCGCCTTCAGCTTCGCCCTGCCCGCGACCCTGCGCGGCAAGTACGTGCGTCTCGCCTACACCGTGGGCGGCACCCCCGCCACCGGCAAACTGTGGACCGGCATCACCCGCGACGCGCTGGAACCCTATGAATCCGGCCAGTACATCAGGGCCGGGAAGAAGGTTCAGTAATGGCGGCCGCCAAAACAGCCAAAGCTAAAAGCGGGGCCAGCGCTCCCGCAGGGGCCGCGCCTCTCGCGGAGGCAACGCCTCCGGCCGGGCAGGAGAGGGAAACCCTCGCAGGGTCCGCGACCCTTGCGAGGTATCGCGTGCTTTCCCGCTGCCGGATCGACCATTTCCGCGAACCGGGGGATGAATTCATCCACGCGCGGTTCGACCCCTGCCCGGATCACCTGGAAGAACTGGACGTGTTCGAGCAGGCGTTGCCCGCGCAAGACACCTCTCCGCAGATGCCCACGGCTCCGGCGGAGCCCGCTGCTCCGGCAGGCGACTCCGCCCCCGGCATCACTCCGGCGGAACTGCTGGGAACGGAATAACCATAGGCGGGGCGGGCGGACTCTCGTCCGCCCCGTTCCAGGGGGCACCATGCTTTCCAAAGTACAAATCTGCAATATGGCTTTGCTGTCCATCGGCACGCGGGCCGTGGCCTCGTTGGACGAACGTACTCCGGAGGCCATGTATTGCAACCAGCACTATGAACTGTCCCTTGACGAGGCGCTGCGCGATTACCCCTGGAATTTCGCCCAGGCCCGTGAATCCCTCGCGCAAACGCCCACGCCGGAAACATGGACGCGAGAATATCCGCACGCCTACGCCTACCCGGCGGACTGCCTGCACCTGCACACCCTGATCGATCAGGACGGCCGTCCCTCGCAGGAATTCACCGTGGCCCAGGACGGCGACCGCACCCTGGTTATGACGCATATCGATCTGCCCATCGCCGCCTATACCGCGCACATCACGGACCCGGCCCGTTTCGACCCGCTCTTTGCCCGGGCCCTGTCCGCGAAACTGGCCTGCCACGTCGCGCCCTGCATCCTCAAAGGCCACGGCCAGGTGCTGCAACTGGCGGAAAAGCAGTACACGATGCTGCTGGCGAAAGCCAAGACCGCGGACGCGCGCGAGGGCAAACCCTACGCCTGCCCGGATTCCGAATGGAACGGCGGGCATGACAACCCGTGGATAGCGGCGCGCATGGGCTGCTACACGCACAGGATGTAGCCGTGAAAGCCGCGTATACGAATTTTACGGGCGGGGAGATTTCCAACTCCCTCGCCGCCCGGTACGACCTCGGCAAGTTTAAATCCTCGTGCCGCCATCTGGAAAATTTCCTGCCCGATCTGCACGGCCCGCTGCGCCGCCGCATGGGCACCCGCTTTCTGGAGGACCTGGGGGCCTTCTCCATCCTGATCCCCTTTGAGTTCTCCGCGGACCCCTCGCAAAACTACGTGCTGATCTTCTCGGAAGGGAAAATCCGCGTGGCCCAGAAAGGCGGTTTCGTCAAAGGCACGAACGGCGTTCCCGTCAGCATGGCCGCGCCGTACACCGCCGCGCAGCTGTACGACATATCTTTCGCCCAGAGCGGGGACGTGGTGTACCTCGCCCACAACGGCCACGCCCTCCGCAAGATACAGCGCTACGGGCATACGGACTGGCGGCTGGGCACGGTGTCGCTCACCCCGTCCATAGCCGCGCCCTCCACCGTTGTGGTGGCCTTTTCTTCCGGCGGCGGGTCTTTCAACCTGCGCTACAAGATAGCGGCGGTGAACGAAAAGGGCGAGGTGTCGAAAGCGGCCAGCGGTTCGCAGCCGGCGGGCAAGCATCCCTCGGACTGGGTCGTGGGCGATTACGCCAACATCACCTGGTACCCCGTGTCCGGGGCGGAAAGCTATCTCGTGTACCGTGAAGACGCTGGCGTTTACGGGCTGATCGGGGTTTCGGACGGGCAGACCAGGACATCCGGCGGGCAGGTCATTTTCCGCGACGACCGCTACGTGGCGGATATCAAGGACACCCCGGCGGAGCCGCAGGACCCGTTCACCCAGGACAACCATCCCGGCCTTGTGACCTTTCACCAGCAGCGGCTGGTGCTGGCTTCCCCGCGTTTGCAGCCCCAGACCTGGCATGCGTCGCGCACCGGCAGCTACGAGGACTTTGCCAAGTCCAAGCCCCTGAAGGACGATGACGCCCTGGAGTTTACGCTGGCCTCCGGCCGTATCGACATCATTCAATGGATGGCCGCGTTCGGCGATCTGCTCCTGGGCACGGCCGGCGGGGAATACAAAGCCATCGGCGCGGACCAGGGCACGATCACGCCCACAAGCCTCAATGTGCGGGAGCAAAGCTACTGGGGCTCGGCCAGACTCCGGCCGCTGATTATCGGCAACTCCGTGCTGCATGTGCAGCGCCAGGGCTCCCGCGTGCGCGACCTCTGCTACTCTCTGGAAAAAGACGGCTACGCCGGCAACGACCTGTCTGTTCTGGCCTCGCACCTTTTTGACGACTACCTTATCAAGCAGTGGGACTATCAGCAGTCGCCGGGCAGCACCATTTACTGCGTGCGGGACGACGGCATGCTCCTCGCGTTGACCTATCTCAAAGAGCATGAAATCTGGGGCTGGAGCCGCATCACCACAAACGGCAGGTTCCGCTCCGTGGCCGTCACCGCCGGGGCCAAAGAGGACGACGCCTTTGTGGTGGTGGAACGGGACATCGGGGGAACAACCCGTTGGTATCTGGAACGCTTCGAGCCGCGCTGGAAAAAGAGCGAGGGCATAGCGAACGCCTTTTTCGTGGACTCGGGCCTTTCGTATTCCGGCGCGGCCACGAAAAAGCTGACCGGCCTGGGCCATCTGGAAGGCTGCATCGTCTCCATCCTGGGAGACGGCAGCCCCCTGCCGGACCAGATCGTGAAGAGCGGCGCCGTGACCCTGCCCACTGCGGTCAAGGTGGCGCATGTGGGTCTGCCGTACCGTTCGCTCATGTGCCCGCAGACCCCGGAGGCGGACATGCAGGAAGGGGCCAGCCTCGGCCGCGTGCGGTCCTATGGCTCTTCGCGCATCCGCCTCTCCGAATCCGTGGGAGTCTCTTACGGCCCGCATCCGTACAATTTGTACGACGTTCCCTTTGTGCCCGCGCATTACGGCGAACCCATAGACCCCTATACCGGCGACCGGGAGTTCAATCCGGATGTGGCCTATTCGCCGGAGGGCGTGATCTGGTTCGCCCAGGATCAGCCGCTTCCGTGCGTCATCACCGCCCTGATACTGGAGGTGGATGTTGCGGGTTGACGTGCGGCCATTCACCCCCGGCGACGATGCCGAACTGCTGGAACGCGGCCTGCGCCCCTGCGACATCCGCGAAGCGATGAAGGTGGCCGGGCTTTCCCCGGCGCGCGCTGTCGGCATTTCCATCATCAATTCGGATTTCGTGGATACGGTGCGCCTTGACGGCAAGGTGGCCGCGCTTCTGGGAGCCGGCGGAGGCTGGGGAGGCATCGGCATTCCCTGGCTGCTGGCCCATCAGGATTTCGAGCACCCGGCCGCGGCCGTGCCCATGGCCCGGCTGGTGCGCCGACGCATGGACCGCTGGGTGAACGTCTACGGCCGTCTGGAAAATTACGCTGACCCCGAACACGCCGCCGCGCTCCGGCTGCTGACCTGGATGGGCTTCCGCCTCATGCCGTCGAAGATCAAGGGAGCGTTCGGCGACGAGCTTGTTTACTTCTGGCGCGCAGGATGTGCGCCTGCGGAGGGCCGGGGCATCCGGCAAAACGGAAACCAAGGCAAAGAGCCGGGGATTCACTCCCCGGCGGGCTTCGCGTCCGCAAAACACCCCGGCCCGATAGGCCGTGTCGCGCAGGACGCGCGACCGGCCGTCATCTAAGGAGGCTACTTCATGTGCATAAATCTGGGCAAATGGGGGGCGCTGCTTTCCCCCGTGCATCTCGTGTACCAGGCGGCCAAGGGTCTGGGCATGGACACGCAGACCGCGTCCATCATCTCCGGCGACTTCATTACCGGCGCATCCGACAAAAAGAAGGACGACAAGGAAAAGGCCAAGGAGGAAGCGAAAAATTCCGAAGCCTGGCAGCGCTACTACGCTTCGCGCGACGCGCAGCTGAACTCCTCTTCCACTCTCGGTTCGCCCTTCACCACGGGGCGCGAAAGCAAAACCAGCGGCGGGTTTTAGCCATGTGCGTCTGGTTCGCTCCCCTCATCATGATGGGCGTCTCGGCTGCCGCCTCCGCTTATTCCGCGTACCAGGGGGCCAACGCCCAGAACAAGCAGGCGGACTACAACAGCCAGGTCGCGCAGAACAACGCGGACATCTCCCGGCAGGAAGGGGCCTACGCCCAGGCCCAGGCCGCGCGCAACGCCGCGTCCAAGCGGCAGGAGACAGAGCAACTTATCGGTAAGCAACGGGCCAAGCAGGGCGCGTCCGGCGTCGTGGTCGGCTCCGGCACGGCCTTGGACGTGGTTGCCGACACGGCGGCCATGGGCGAACGCGACGCCATGGCCCTGTTGCAGCAGGGCGATGTGGAGGCGTGGCGGGCGGAAAACAAGGCCCGCAGCTACGACGCCCAGAAAAGTCAGTCCCTGTCCAGCAAGGTGGACCCCACCAACGCCGTGGTCGGCTCTCTCATGTCCTCCGGCGCCAAGATGGGCGAAAGCTACTTCAACCTGAAGGGCTACGCCGGATCGGCCCCGTCAACGTCTTCCGGGTCGGATAGCTATTACGACCCCGCGTTGCAGCAAACAGTTTCAGGGGTAAAGCCCCCGTCCTTTCACTAGGAGCGTTCCATGCGCGTACCCGTAGTCAACACCCCACTGGTCAATATTCCCGAAGCCGGGCCGCGCGAGTCCGCCAGGCTGGACACGCGCCTCGGCGCGCCCATGCAGCACGAGGCGGGCATCGGCGCGTTCTCTTCCGGCGTGAACACCTGGGCGCCCATCGCAAAAGGCATGTCCGACATCGCGGACGCGGATTACCGCGTGCAGCTTCGGCTGGAAGATGAAAAGGCGCGCAACAACGCCCGCGACGCCTATGTCAAACTGAACGAGGCCGCGACCCAGTATTTGCAGGGCGATGGCGGGGTATTCACCAAGCAGGGCAAGGACGCCCTCGGCGCGGTGCCCGACGCGAAAACCTGGTTCGACAAACAAGTCGCAACGGCCACCAAGGGCATGAGCAAACGCGAGGCTGACCTGTTCACCCAGCAGGCCACGGGTCTGCGCGTCTCTTCCATGATGTCCGTGGCCCGGCACGAGCAGGGCCAGCGCAAGGCATGGGAAACCAGGTCCCTGGCGACGCAGGCGGAAATCGAAAATAAAAACGCGGTGAACAGTTTCACCGACGAACGCCAGCGCGAAGACGCCATTTTCCGCAAGGAAAGCGCTGAACTGGAACTCCTGCGCAAGCAGGGCATGGACGAGGCCACCGTCGCGGAATACATCGGCAAATCCACCTCCGGCACCCTGGCCGGAATTTTCGGCCGCCAGGTGGAGGCCAAAAATTACGACGGCGCGCGCAAGGTTTTTGATGATCCCCGCCTGTCCGAAGAGGACAAGCGCAGGGTGGCCGCCCTGTACCACAGGGCCAGGCTGGAGGATTTGCACGTCGACGCCGTGCGCGACCCGGAAGGCGTCAAAAAGCGCATCATGGCCGAACTCGGCATGCGGGGGAACTTCTCGGGTTCCACGGGCGCGGCCGGTTTCGTGGCCCAGTTCGAGAGCGGAAAGGATGGCGGCGCCGCCATCGGCTACGACAAAAACGGCGGCACCAGCTACGGCAAATTTCAGATCGCCAGCAAAACCGGCACCTATGATGCTTTTCTCTCGTGGATGGACAAGAGCGGGCACACCGATGCGGCCGCCGCCCTGCGCGCCGCGGGGAGCCCCGATACCGGCGGCAAGGAGGGGGCCGCGCCCGCCGCCTGGAAAAAGCTGGTGGCGGAAAAGAAGATCACGGACGAGATGCAGGAGCAGTTCATCCGCGAAACGCACGTCGCCCCGGCTCTGGCGAAAGCGCCGCCGGAACTTGCCTCCGCCATGGATTCCGACCCGCGCATCGCCGCCGCCGTCTTTTCCACCGCCGTGCAGCACGGGGCGGGCGGGGCCGGTAAACTGCTGACGGACGCATGGAACGCGGCCGGCGGTGCGACCGCTGCGGGCGGAGACGCCGCGAAGTTCATAGACGCCCTGTACGAGTCCCGCAAAGGGCAGTTCGGCTCATCCGAAGCCGCCGTCCAGCAGAGCGTTGCCGCCAGGCTGGACCGGGAAAAGGCCGCGCTTCTGGGCATGGAGGCAGGCGCGGACAGCGCTGCCAGTGCGACCGGTGCGGGGGGGGAGACCCCTGCGGGCACCCCTTCCCCCCGGCATCTTCTGGACATGAGCCCCAAAGACCAGATCACCGTCCTGCACTGGGCGGAATCCGAAATCCGCCGCCGGGACGCGGAAAAAGCCGCAACCGAATCCGACGACATGGCGCTGCAATACCTGTCCCGCGTGCAGAACGGCGAGGACTACGACGCCGTGCATAAAGACATTCTGGCCCTGGACCCGAAAATGCGGTCCAGCGTGAACCAGCTTTTCCAGGCCCATCACCGCGATTGGCAGGCGGCCAACAAAGAAAAGGCCGATGTCGCCATTGGCGAAAACGTGGACAAGATGCGGGACATGGATGCAGGCGCGGCCTACAGATTCGCGCACGGACTGCCGGAATCAACGCCGCTCGAACGCATGATCAAAAAACGGGCGCTGGCTGATTACGGCGTTATGGCCCAGCACGGCGGCAGGAGCAAAAGCACGGACCCGGCCCGGTACGCCGATCTGGTGGACGCCATCGGCCACGCGGAAATCAAGACGGAAACGGAATTGCGCGCTCATCCCTACGCCGCATCAGTCGCGGAAGGCGACCTCAAGAAGCTGTTGAACGACATCAAGGGCGCCAGCACGGTCACGGAAAAGTCGCTGAAGACGGCATACCGCTGGGCCATCGGCAAGGACGAGAACAATCCCGAGGCCGGGAAGCTGACGGAAAAAGAAAACCGGGACTTTATGAAGTTTTCCGACTGGGCGCAAAAGGCGGCGGCGCGCACGGCCAAGGCTGGCGACCCGGAATACGCCCGCACCCTGGCGCGGTTGTGGCGCACGGAAGGGGAGACAAAGTCCAGCTACTTCCCTGGATACGGACGGGACAGAAAATTCAGCGAAGCGATGGACGACCCGACATGGCTGCCGGACCTGAAGGGCGAACACCTGACGGCGGTCAACCGGAAATTCGAGGACAACCCGGAACTGGCCCGGCGCTGGGCCGCTCAGTTCAGCGGCAACATGGAATTGGGCAAGCGCGGCTATCTCAAGCTGCTTCTACAGCAGAATCTTATCCCCGCGCAGCGCGAACAGAAAGACCCGCGCGCGTATCATTCGGAGTAATCCATGAGCCAGTTGCCCGACCTGATGCCCGGTGATGTAAACATGCTTGCTCCGCACAGAGGGCAGGGGACCGGTCTGCCCGACCTGATGCCGCCCGACGACGGCGATGCGGGCAAGGCCAAGGCCGTTTCCAACCTCCGCATGCTACCCGACGTCGCCCCGGACCAGGCCGCGCAGGATGCGGCGCTGGGCCGCCAGCTGGACATGCCGCCGGACATGGTCGGCATGGACCGGGCGGCCGCCAAACGGCAGCGCATAGAACAGGCGATATACCAGATCGACGCCGGGCCGCTGCAGGACTGGCTGGGCGACCCGTACCACGTCAGCATTTCCGCCGATGATCTGCGGGAATTGGGCATCCTCAATGACACGCTGACCCCAAAAGACGCTTGGGATAATTTTACGAACTTCGGCCGCCGGGCGCTGCACGGGACCAATGAAAGCCTGAACGCGTCCAGCCGCAACGCCGGACGGGACTATCAATACGGCGTCGCGCAGCAGAAACTTTCCGAACGGGCGTACGAGGCTATAAAAACCCCCGCGCTGATTCCCGGCGTGTTGGAAGAGCAGAAACGCATCGGCGATCAGCGGCGGACGGACGGTTTTCTGGATACGTACCTGTTGCGGCCCCTGTTCCAGACAGGTCTGCCCTTTGTGGTGGAAGGCACGAAAGCCGGCGGGTACGGGGCCATGATCGGGGCCGGGTCCGCTATCATCGCCGGGCAGATGGGGCCGCAAATAGCCCTGCCGGAAGAGGTTGTCACCGTGCCCATGGCGGCGGCGGCGGGCGCGGCCATGTCGTCGTCCGAATGGATGATGCGGCAGGAAGCCGGCGGCGCGTTTCTGGAATTTCTGCAGGAACGGGACGCGGAAGGCAACCCGCTTGATCCGCAGGTGGCCGCGCTGTCCGCCGTGGCTGTGGGTGTTCTGAACGCCGGCCTTGAATTGACCGGGGCCGGGGCGATGGTGAAAGCGTATGCGCCGCTGGCAAGAATGCTGACCCGCGAGGGCCTGCGCGCCGCCGTGCGCGCGCCGGGGTATGCTGCGGCGGCCAGGGAATTTCTGGGGCAGTGCGGCAAGGCCGCGGGCACGGAAATTTCCACGGAAATGGCGCAGGAATTCATCACCATCATGGGCGGCAGGGCCGCGCAGAATGTCAACGCGGCCATGCGCGGCGTGGAGACGGGCAACCCCGACTGGCTGTCAACCGTGCCGGGGCGGCTGGCGGAAACGGGCGTGGAAACGCTGGGCGCGTTCGGCCTGATCATGCTGCCGGGGCCGCTGGCCGGGTTCCGGGCTAATCTGCGGGCCGCATCTAGGGGGGAGGCGCATCACAGGGTTATGTCCCGCGCCATCGACGCCGGGGAACAGTCCAAAACCCGCACCCGCGACGCGGACGCGTACGAAAAGCTGGCGGCAAACGCGCTGCCCGAGGAAATGCAACGGCAGTACGTCGACGCGGAAACGCTGCAAACCTTTTTTCAGAGCGCGGCCATAGAGGACGCGGCGGAAAAACTGGGCATCAACGAAATGGAATTCGCGCACGCCGTTGAAACCGGCGGCGTGGTGGGCATGGATACGGCGAAGTTTCTGTCACACCTGACCCCGGACCAGCAGCGGCAACTCTTGCCCGACCTGAAAGCCGGCCCTCTGGCGCTGTCGCAGCGCGAAGCCGCAAGCCGCGATTTCGCGGCGGAAGCGCGCGAATTGGTCACGTCCTACGCCCGGGACATGGAGCGGGCGGAAGAATTCGCGCGGGAGCGGTCGCGCCTGCTGGACGAACTGATTGCCACCGGCAGGGACAAGGCCTGGGCTGAAGCGGAAACGGAAGCCGTCATGGCCTATGCCGCGAGCAAGGAAAAAACATACGGCCGGGATGTTTTCGACGGCGTGGAACGCCTGCGCCGCATCACGATACAGCGCGGGGAGGATGGCGACGCCCTGCCGGAAAAAAACAGTACGCTGTATCAGTTCGACAATGAAGGAAATGCTGTTTCGCCCGGAGAAACAAACCCGAAAATTGCGCGGGTTGTCGGGATCAATCCGGCAGGCATCCCTGTTGATCTGAAGGACACAAAATCTTTGGCAACATGGCTGCGGGACCAGTACCAGGGCATGGCCGTGACAATAACCGATGACGGCACAATACAGCAGTTTACCGGCAGGAACCTTGACGCCAGCACAAAGCGCCGGGGCGAAAAACAGCGGCAAATGTACTCGGGGTTGGCAGAACTTGTGCGTAACGCGGTTTATGATGGATTTGAAGAAGCCGACGAAAGGCACGCGGGGAAGGTGGCCGGGCAAAACGTTTATTTCTCGGCGGCAAATATTGACGGCAAGCACTATGCCGTCCGGATAAAAGTTGACATGCCCGCGCGCGAGTCCGGGAAGGCGGCATACAAGGACCACAAGATTTCGGAAATACAAATAGCGCCTTCCCTGTACCGTGGCCGCTCCCAAGTTAATGGGTCCACGCAGGCAGAAAGCGCCATTCGTGGAATTAGTGTAGCCATTCTTAAGGGGGACGTCAACCCTTCGCGCATAGAAAACGGCGTGTTGTACCAATCCGCCTTTCACGGCAACCCCAAAGACCCGCGCATCCTGTACCAGCAAAAAGAAGCCGCCGCCAGGGGGGCGGTCAGATTCACGGAAGCGCAGGATATCATCACCCTGTTCAAGGGGCAGGACGCCTCCACCGTCATGCACGAGGCCGGGCACATTTTCCTGCGGGATCTGGAGCGGATGGCGTCCGCAACGGACGCGCCGGCGGCCCTGGCCCGCGACTGGGCCATAACCCGCGAATACCTGGGGCTGGCGGAAGGCGAAGCCCTGACGGAGGACGCGCACGAGAAGTTCGCCCGTTCCTTTGAAAAATATTTGAGCGAGGGGCACAGCCCGTCCTTTGAATTGACCCGTGTATTCCACAATTTCCGCACATGGCTGACCAGCATGTACAACTACGTGCGCAACCTGGGCGTGGAACTGACCCCGGAAATCCGGGGCGTGTTCGACCGCATGTTGGCCACGGACGAACAGCTTGCCGAAACCGCCGCCATCTCCCGCATGGCGGAAGAGGAAGGCAAGCGGCTGGATGCGCTGCGGCAGGAAGCCCTGGAAGGCATCAGCGACGCGGATATGGCGGACCTCAACCGGGCGCTTGAAGACGCGCACCGGAACGCCACCAACGAAATGGACCGGGCAACCCTGCGCGATTTTCACAAGCGCCGGCGCGACGCCCTGGTCGAGGCCACGGCGGCGGTGGACAACGACCCCGTGTACGCGGCGGCCAAGACGCTACGCAAGAACCCGGACAAGGAATTTCGGGGCATCAGCTATGATCATATTGCGGAAAACTATTCCCGCGCGGCCGCGGACGCCATACGCCGCAAATTTCCCGGCGTGGTCAATAAAGACGGCGGCCTGGGGGCGGACGTGGTCTGCAACGACGTGGGGTTCGAGTCCGGGGACGCCCTGATTTACGCTCTGGCGGACGCGGAGCCGCGCGGCAAGCGCATCGCCGATCTGGCGGAACAGATCATGCGTGAACACGACGAAGCCCTGATGCCGGATCAGGCCGTGGCCGCGTCGGAAAGTTACGGGCGATACCTGGAAAAGCTTCATGCCGCGCTTGCCAAAACCATGCGGGCCGTCACATGGAGCCCCCGCCAGTATCTGCGTTACGCGGCGGAACAGTACACGCGCGCCATGCCGGTGCGCGAGGCGATCCGCTATGACACGCACCAGCACACGATGGAAAAACAGATGGAGGCGCGAAAAAAGGCGACAGCCGCCGGCAACGCCCGCGGCGAACTGGCGGCCCTGGAAAAGTTCCGGCTGGCTCACGAAATGGCCGGGGAAGCCGTGCGCGCAAAGGAACGGATCGCGGACCTGGCCAAACGCATCAGCCGCATCGTCAAAAGCAAAAGCATGGAAAGCCAGTTCCGGGACCAGGTGCTTTCCCTGGCGGACCGTTTCGGCATCGGCACGGGACAGAAGCCGCGCAACCCGGAACACATGGTGCCCCTGGCCACGCTGCTGCAGGGGCAGGTCGACGATTACGGCTGGGCGGTGAGTTTCCCCGATTGGCTGGTGGGCGGAACCGTGCGCACGGATTACCGCGACCTGACCCTGTTCGAGTTCGGGCAACTTGACGATCTGGTGCGGCATCTGGAAAAGCGCGGCCGGGACGAACACCGGGAAAGTAAGGCCTCATACGTGGCGCGCATCGGCAACCTGACCCGGGCCTGCGTGGAGCCTTCCGCAAAGATGAAGCCGAAGCCGGTTTTCAGTGAAAACAGCGGCTGGCGCAAGCTGACGGACGCGTCGCGATCCTTTTTCGCCAGCACGGACAGTTTGCAATTCCTTTTCCGCAGTTTTGACGGGTACAGCAACGTCGGCCCGGACGGGACAAAGGGCGCCAACGAACGCCTGCTGTGGGAACCGATCATTGAAGGTTCCAACGCCCGCAAACGCCTGATCAAAGAAATCAAGACCGCCCTGGAACCACACCTGACGCGGCTGCGGGCCAGCGCGCGGGCCTGGGAAAAACAGCACGGCAAGCGCCTGCTGCTGCCCGGCGTGGTCATCCCCGAATCGTTCAAGCGCATCGGCCGGGGCTGGTCCTCTGATGCGGTGATCACCATGGCCCTGCACATGGGGTCGGAAAGCAACATGGCCCGGCTGCGTTCCGGCTACCCCGACCTGAACAGCCCCACCATAGAAATTCTGACCGGGCTGCTCGGCGAAAAAGACTGGGACGCCGTGCAGGGCGTCTGGGATACGCTGGACGCGCAGTGGGGCAAGCTGGACGAGGTGCACTACAAAATCAACGGCTTTCATATGCAGCGCATCCCCGCGCGGGAATTCGTGCCCGTGGGGCTGGAACGCAAAGGCATCATCAAAAAGCTGCGCGGCGGGTATTTTCCCGCGATTTACGACCCCGCGCAGTCGCAGTTCATGCGCCAGGTCGGGGAGGCGGACAGCCTTTTCGCCCAAACGGAAGCCATGCACCAGAACCCGGCCGTGAAAAAGGGCATGACCCAGACCCGCAAGGACCGCGCGCCGGGCCTGCCGTTGCATCTGTCCACATCCGTGATCACCAAACACGTGGGCGATGTGGCCACGTACATCACCCTGGCCATGCCCGTGCGCGAAGCGGACCGGGTCACGCGTGACCCCGCGTACGAAGCGGCTTTTACCCGCGTGCTGGGCCGCGAAGCCTACGACAGCATACGGTCTAACCTGAAGGGCATCGTGCGGCCGGAAACGGCGGGCACGGGCTTTTTTGATCAGCTTGTGGAAAAGGCCCGGCCGTACGCGACGGCCTATTACCTGGCCTGGAACTTCAAAACCATGTTGTCGCAGTTTTTGTCCGCGCCGCGCGGCATGCACGATATCGGCGTCAAAAACTACGCCCGCGGGCTGAAGCTGTCTCTGATGAACAACCCGGTGGAAAAAATCCGCTGGATCATGGATGTCAGCCCCTTCATGGAAGAGCGCGCCATTTCTCGCGACCGCGAACTGGCGCAGATGCTGAACCGCATGGACGTCAACACCAAAAGCCTCGGCGTGTTCGGCAAGGACTGGACCTGGGAAAGCGTGGTCAGTTCGGGATTCATGCCCATGATCACTACCGACTGGATGACCGTGTACCCGATCTGGCTGGGCAAATACGAAGCGGAACTTGAGAAGAACGGCGGGGATCAGCAGGCGGCGATCCTGGCGGCGGACGAGGCCGTGCGTTTTTCGCAGGGCACGGCCAATGCCGAGGACATGTCCGATTTTCTGCGCAGCGGCAAGGGGTTCAAACGGTTCGTATCCATGTTCGGCACGGACAACATCGGCAGGTACGGCCAGCGGCAGCGTTATCATTACCGCGCCTGGCGGGCCGGGCAGATGACCGCGATGGATTACGCGTGGTTCAACGTCTGCGAGGCCATTTTGCCGGCGGTGGGCATGCGCATCCTGCTGGAACTGTTCTGGCGGTCGCAGCCTCTGCCGGACGCCGACGACGACAAGCGCTGGCTGGATTTTCTGGGCGATATCTTCGGCGACATCTTCCTGCAGGGCGTGCCCATGATAGGCAACCTGTTTTCCTCATTCCGCAAGCCGCTGGACAGCCCGCTGGGCAGCTTGGCGGACAAGGGCGCGAAAGCGGCCAAGGCGGTGGGGAAACTCGCCGCGGACATGGACGACGAAGACGCGCGGGAAAAAGCGGCGCTGGGCATCGTGGAAATGCTGTCCATCTACGGCCGCGTGCCGGCATCGCAAATCATCAACCGGGCCATGCGCGGCGACAGGCAATACGAAGAGGGCGACGGGGCAACGCCGTTCGTTTACGTGATTCCGGAACCGAAAAAATAGGGGATAGCATGACCATCGAAACCACCATCACCAAGGCCAAATTCATCGGCAACGGCGCGGCGACCACTTTTCCGCTGCCTTTTCCGGTGCTGCGGCCGGAACACGTGTACCTGGTGACGTCCACGGCGGACGCGAGCATGACCGGCACGGCCGGTTTGCAAGAAACCGCCGTGCCGCCAAACCAGTACACCGTATCCGGCTGCGGCACGGACGACGTCGCCGTCACTTACAAACCGGGCGGCAAACCGCTGGCCGCCGGGGTTCGCCTGACCATCTACCGCCTGGTGCCGCATGTGCAGCAGACGGATCTGGAAAACGGCGGCGACTTTGACGCGGAAGTGATCGAATCCGAATTCGACGATCTGGTCATGCAGATCCAGCAGCTGCGGGAGATGCTCTCCCGCGCCATTCTTGTGCCCATCGGGTCGGACAAAACGCCGGAGCAGCTGCTGGCGGAACTGCTTGCCGCCGCCGATGCCGCCGCCAGGGCCGAAGCCGCCGCCGACCGCGCGGAAGCCGCCGCCAGACTGGCGGACCTGGCGTCGCTGGTCACCAACACGCGCAAAAGCTGGATCGCCGGCGCGGCCATCGCCAGCGGCGGCACGGTGACCCTGCCGGCCGTGTATTACCCCGGCCGCGCGCACATGCTGCTGTTTCACGAAGGCGCGGTGTGCGCGCCCTCTCAGGGTTTTGGCGCGGGGTCGGCCCCGCAGTACACGGAAATCGGCGACCCGTCCCTGGATATCCCCAGCAACCAGGTCACGGTGCATTTTCCCATCGCCAAGGGCGACCAGCTGTCCGTGTGGATCATATCCAGCAACGCCTGGCGGGTGTCCGACGAAGTTATGGCCGCGCGGGAAGCGACTCAAGCCAACGTCACGGCGGCGGCGGCGGAAGCGGACCGGGCCAGGCACGAGGCCAACCGCGCGGTAATAGCGGGATCGGCATCCGTCGCGGCCATCGAGACGGCGGAACATGACGCCATGAACGCCATTGCCGGCGGCGTCGCCAGCGCCTCCACGCAGGCGGACCGGGCCAAAACCGAAGCCGACCGGGCCAAAACCAGCGCGGACGCGGCGGCGGCTTCGGAACAGCGCATCGGCGACGCCCTGAATCAGGGCGTTTCCGAGGGCACGCAAGCGGTCAAGGGCATCGTCCGCTTTGCCACGGATGCGGAAGCGTCCGCCCGCACCAACGTGCTGGCGGCGCTGAAGCCCAACCACATGCCCGGCCTGTCCGATTCCGTGGCCAGCACATCAAGCGCGACGGCGGCCACGTCAAAGGCGGTGAAGACGGCGTACGACGCGGCTGTCGCGGCCGCCCCGGCCACCGTGACCCTGACCGACGCGGCGGCGTCCTCCGCGCTGCCCGCCGCAACGTCCTCCACTCTGGCGGCTTTGATGCAGACCACGCGCAATTGCCTGAAGTGGCTGACAGACAAATGCGTCGACGCCACCATCAGCGCGGCGGGCCTTGTGCGGCTCGCGAACGGCACGGCCATGCGCGCCGGGACCGTGGGCCGCGCGGTGACGGCTGACGTGGCCGGGATACGCCAGGTCGCGCTGATAACCTCCAGCCGCGACATCTCGGAATTCGTGCCGGGCGGCGTCATCTGGATGGACGGCGCGCCGCGCGTCCTGACCCTGGATGCCGGCGGCATTGTGGATATTGGCGGATCATACACTGTATCCATGCTCAAAGGCACGTCGCTGCTCAACCCTGGCGGCCAGCTGCGCATACGCGGGGCCATGCCCCACACCGTCGTTGCCGCCGGCGCGGAATGGATCGCTCCGCACAACCTTGTCGCGGAGGTTGCGCGCTACAACGCGCCCGGCTCGGGCGGCGTCTGGACCGCCACGGTGCAGGGATGCGACGGCGAAATCCCCGATGTCTGGCCCATCGACAAAGGCGGGCACGGCAAAACCACGGCGGCGGAAGCGCGGGAAGCCCTGGGCGCTTTTGCCGCCTCCACCGAGTCGGCCGCCGGTATGGACATGAACAGTGATGCGTTATGGGCGCCCGGCAAATGCTGGTACTGCCCCTCGACCACCGCCAACAGGCCCGATGACGCCAGCGGTCTGTGTTTTGTCTACGGCGGTACCGGCTACGTCAAACAGCTGTATTCCAAGATGGCGGCATCGACGGCCAGCGCCAATACTTTGTGGTTGCGCACCAAACAAACGGCAACCGGCACGATTACAGGCTGGACCAAATTTTTCAGCGACCTGGACATCATCCCCGCCGCCAACGGCGGCACGGGCAACAGCACCGGCAACGCGGCCACGGCCACGAAACTCGCCAGCGCCCGCACCATCAGCCTGACCGGCGCGGTCACGGGCTCGGCGACATTCGACGGTTCCGCCAACGCCTCCATCACGACCAGCCTGGGCACGACCGGCGGGGCCGCGCCCAAACCGCAGACAGCGGCGGGGGTCGGGCAGTGGATCTATTTTGAGGGTGGCGAACCAGCCACTGGAAGTTCATATACTCTTCCTTCCGGCGGCACGTGGGCCTGGTTTGCCCATGGAATCGGCGGCGGCGTTGCCGCAGGGGGGACAAGAATCATTAATATAACTGGCGGCTACGTCGGCTTCGCCTGGAGGATCGCATAATGAAAAACGCATACTGGAAAACACAGCCGATCATCGTCCGCCCTGACGGCAGCTACATCATCCGTGTTGAAACCCCCGGCGGCGATGCGCCGTACCATGTGCCCTGCGAAGGGGAATTCCTGCCGCTTTTCGCCGAGGTTGACGCCTGGGCGCGGGCGCATCCGGGGCAGGTTTCACAGGAACCGGAACCCGTCGTGGAACCCCCGACGCCGGAGCGGATCCTTGCCTCCTTCACCGCCGCCATTCAACGGCATCTCGACGCTTTTGCCCAGACCCGCAACTATGACGGCATCTTGTCCGCCGCCACCTACGCCACGTCCACGGTGCCCAAATTCGCGGCGGAAGGGCAATACGCCGTGGAAGCCAGGGACGCCACCTGGGCCAGGGCTTATGAAATCCTGGCGCAAGTGGAATCAGGCAGCCGGCCCATGCCGAGCATCGAAGAGGTGGTCGCGGAGTTGCCCTCTCTGACCTGGCCTGAACAGGCCGAACCCGTGGAGGCGTAAATGCCCGCCCCGCGCAAAATGCCCTTCCAGATCTGCATCGCCCTGGACCAGCTTGCGAACGCGCTGACCGGCGGCTGGGCGGACGAGACCTTTTCCGCCCGCTGCTGGCGGCTGCGGGAAAAAAGCCGCTTCTGGTCCCTTGCCCGGCGCGTTGTGGACGCCGTCTTTTTCTTTGACCCGGGCCACTGCCGGACCAGCTATGAATCCGAACGGCAACGCAACCACCTAGCGCCGTCCATGCGGCCGGAACAGGAGAAATAACCATGGCCATACCCTATCCCCCGATCCTGCGGCGTCTGCTCGACCACATCGCGGACGCGGGCAAACACGGTGACATCGCGGCCCACAACGTGGACGCGACAGCGCACGAAAACCGCTTCAAGCCGGTGAACGCCAGCCTGTCCACGCTGACCAGCCAGGTCAACAACGCGGCGGCCGGCGTTACCAGCGTGCAAAACCAGGTCACGGCCCTGTCGCAGACCGTGGCGGGCCTCGCCGGGTCCATCGGCGGCATCAGCGGCGGCAACACCTGCCGGGCGGCCAGCGGTTCCGTGACGATCCCTGACTACCACACCGGGCAGACCAGCTTTACCATCTCGCCGGTCGGGGAAAACAATGTCTACCTGTGGATCGGCGACGTGGTCACAAGGCCGGGCGACGACGACCACGGCGAAGAGCGGGGCGTCATCTTCGGCGTAACCCAGCATATTTCCAATAAGTATGGAAGATACAGTTACATCGTCATCGGCTGGGATTGAGGGGCAGTTGACGCGCATGGCGCGCCTGCGGGAAAGGGAAATCGCATGCCGGGACTGCTTTGTCTACCGCCTGTGCAAAGGCGGATGTGCTTTCACGGCCAGCCGGTTCGCCGACTATAACTGCCGGGCGCGGTATTTTGAAAATCTTGTCGCGCTCGGCCTTGCCCTGACGCACCTCACCGGGGGCGAATGGCTGCTTGACGATGCAGCCTGGCAGTGACATTTCCGATGTGCAAGATGGAGGAAAAACAAAAGGCTCCGTAGGCCGGACGCCCTAAAAGTCGTGTGTAAAATCGTGTGTAAAAAGGGTGCAAAAAGCCGGCAAAAAACAGGTACAGGTGAAACCGGAAATCGTGTATTTGCAGCATTCCCGCGCTACGGGTTGCGCCTTCACACGGCGGGGGCCACAGGTTCAAGTCCTGTACTGCCCACCAGCAATTTCAAGGGGTTACGATGAATTACATCGTAACCCCTCTTTCTTTCCCAGCACCATTCCCAACACCGAAGAGCAAAGAAGCTGGCTGATGCCAAGGGATACGAGGGATGGGAATGGTTGTTAGCTTTGGGGCGGGTGGGCTTGAAAATGCCGAGCGAGTAAATTCTCCCCACACATTTCCCCACACCAAAAACGCTGAGGGAAGTGCTTCCCAACACCGTCCCAATACGGAGCATTTTTGTGTCCATTGTAGCCGGTTCAAAGGTGATGGCCTTCCAGAGTGTTTGCAAGGCTCGAAATTTCTTGAAAAACTACTGAATTATATGAGAGCCTGAGATTTTTAGTTGCGAGGGGAGCCTGCCCCAAGGTATGCCCCGAAGATTTTTGAAAATATTTACAATACCTGCTATACACGTGCAAAAGAAGCGAACAGCGATTGCGGAGGAATAATGGCGGCTCTCAATCAGGCAAAAATCATAAATAGCTTGGAGCAAATTACTCCTGAGTCAAAAGAAGATTTCATTTATGAGTTCCTGTCTGCCTACGGCACTCCCAAGGCCACCATCAACCGCCTCAAAATGGGCGATACGCAACGCAGCGTGGCCAGTGTAAAAAGATCCTGAAGCGCTCCCCGCTGGAAGATACTGAGCTTTTTGGCTTGTGATTCCATTCAAGTCCCTATTTCGCTCTTGAATCTGTGACATGAGGAACAATCTTTCATTTTCCGCTGTTGGCATGTGATTGCCATGTCATTAAACTGCGATTAAAGCCATTTTATCTCAGGTGGTAGGCTTTCAGCGCCTCAAACTGCGAGAGGGCCTCTTCCGTTTTCTGAATGGCCGCAATTACGAAATTTTTGGGCACGTCCACAATTGAGGCGGCCTGGATGAGGTCGGCGTCCGTAATATCCTTGCCCTTGCCGTTGACCATGGCGGCGTGCTCGCCGTTGAATCCGGCGGAGGGAGTCAGGTCGTAAGCAGGCGCGAACTTCCAGCGCCCGGCGGCATCAAGCATGAAGGAGAAATTTTTGGAGTGGTCGTCACGGTTGCCGGATTTGACGTTGAAGACCATCAGGCGCACCATCTTTTCTACTTCCCGCATATCTTTGGTCAGCATCTTGGTCAGCCGGAGCAGGTTTTCGTAGTCCAGGGTCGGGTGACGGTGCGAGGCGTGCAGCAGCCCTGCGGCGGTATGAACATGCACTTTCAG
>JAVBOK010000095.1:0-10130 GCA_031550605.1 Desulfovibrionaceae bacterium
CTTGTACCGGCTCGTGCCGGGCGGCGGCATGCGGTGGGGGCTCCCCGCGGGGGGACGCGCGCTGGGTTAACTGGGGGGGCCCGGTCATGCCGGGCCCCGCGCCGTCCGGCTTATTTCTTGGCGGGGTCCTGTTTTTGCAGGGTTTCCTGTTCCGCAATGGATTTTTTCAGAATTTCAGCCAGCTGGAGGAAAACTTTTTCATCCTTCTCGAACTGGGCGTAGTATTCGGCGCCGGTCAGAAATTCGGGGATGCACTGCTGGCTTTTGGCGTACTCGATGTATTCCGGCGTGGCCACGGCGGCTTTGACCATGGCCTGAAGCTTGTCCAGAATGTCCCGCGGCGTGCCCTTGGGGGCATACAGGCCGTTGCGCATGTACACCACGTGCTTGATGCCGAAATCCTCGAAGTTGTTGGCGTCGGGAAATTCCTTGCGGCGTTCGTTGTCGGTGATCAGCAGCAGTTTGCCGCCGCCGGAGGCCACAAGGCTGATGCCGCCCACGGGGGCGTCGCCGTATACCTCGACCTTCTTGCCCAGCAGGGCGGCCTTGGATTCCGCCTGGCCGCTGAAAAAGACCGGCTTGAAGTATTTTTCCGTGCCCGTGGCGTTGGTGATGTAGGAATACATGACGTGCGTGGTGCCGCCAAGGCCGGCCAGGGCCACGGAAATCACCTTGTTGTTCTTTTTGGCGTGGTCGATGAGTTCCCTGAAGTTCTTCCACGGCGCGTCCGGCAGGGAGACAAAGGCCGTCATGGGCATGCGCAGGGACTGGGCGACCATGTCGTAATCGCGGAAGCTCATGGGGATCTGCCCCACGGTGTTCATGGCCAGAAAGGTCGAATGATGCAGCAGCAGCGTATAGCCGTCGGGGGCCGCTTCCTGCACGAAACGCAGCGCCGTGCGCGTGTTGGCGCCCGGCATGCTGACCACCACCAGGGGCTGGTCCAGCAGCTTGTATTTGGCGGCGATCTCGGCCAGTTTGCGGGCGGTCAGGTCGCTCTGCCCTCCGGCGCGGTAGGGGAGGACGATTTTGATGGGCCTGTCCGGATAGGCGGCCGCCGCGTCCCGGGCCGCCAGAGGGGCCAGCGCGACGGCGCAGAGGGCAAACAGGGCGACAAAAAGTTTCATGGCGTTCTCCTTGGGATAACGTTTTCTGTTTTGGGCAGACAAATACCGCGCTTGCGCGGGGTATCCGGATGCCGGACAAGAGAGAATCATTCGCTGTCGCATTCCGGACGCATCGGGTAATGAAGGAAACCATGCGCCGCCGCGGGGCGGCGCTGTTTCCGGGACACAAGGCGCGGCCGAAAGAAGAAACAGGCAAGGATCATCGTTCCGGCCGGTTGCGATTTTCGGCATGCCGCGGCGTTTTCCCGGCAGCGGCATGCGCGGGGGGCCCGTATTGCGTCCGGACACTGTCGCGCGCCGCGCATGGTGAACCGCGGAAAAAAAAGATACATGGATGAAACAGGGTATGTCAATCGGACAAAAGCCTTGACGCATGGGAACGGCATGCGCATGCGCCGCCCGATTGACAAGGGCGCCCCGGAACGGGCAGTCTGCGCGGAAGCGGCCGGCGGCGCGCCCCGTTCCGGGGCGCGTTGTCCGCGGGGCGGAGCGCCGCGCGGAGAAAGCGGCCGGAGGAGGACAGCCATGGGCGTGAAAACAGACCGGGCAACGGCATTGTTCACCGGCGGCTTCGCTTGCTCGCAGGCCATTCTGGCCGCGTTCTGCGCGCAGTACGGCATGGAGGAGAAAACGGCGCTGCGGATCGCCTGCGGCCTGGGCGGCGGGGTGAAATGCGCGGAAGTGTGCGGGGCGGTTACCGGCGCCGTGCTGGTCGTCGGGCTGAAATACGGCCAGTCCGACGCGGCGGACCGGGATTCGCGCCGGCTGTGCTCCCTGAAAACCGAGGAATTTCTGCGCGCTTTCGGGGAACGGACCGGCATGCCCCTGGTCTGCCGCGACATTCTGGGCTGCGACATCGCCACGCCCGCGGGCAGGGAACAGGCCCTGCGGGAAAAACTTTTCACCACGCGGTGCGTGGACGCGGTACGCGGCGCGGCGGCGGTTCTGGAAGAGGCGGGATATTAGAGCATGTTGCCCGGCATATTTTGCCGTTGCGGAAGGCTTGCGGCATCCGCGCATGGAATTTGTCCATGCCCGGGCTTGCAATGGCGCGGCAAAAAACAGCATGAACGCGTTGCGTGTTCATGAAGGACCGGCACGGCTCCGTTTCTTCCGGCTGCTTGCGCCGGGCTCCGGCCTCGGGCCGCGCGAATGCGCAAGGCCGTTTCCCCGCGTGCGGAAAACGGCCTTCGTCTGCCATGCGGGAACGGATCCCCGGCGCGCTACCGGAGATACGCGCAAACAATCTTCACCGCTCCGGCGACGCCCGTGGCGATACACCGCTCGTCCACGTCGAAATACGGGCTGTGCAGCGCGTACTGCGTCCCGGGATCGTCATTGGCCGTGCCGAGCTTCAGGTATACGGCGGGCACCTTTTCCGCCATGAAGGCGAAATCTTCCGTGGTCATGGGCGTGCCGGCCAACTCGACCACGCGGCCGGCGGGCATGATGTCCCTGAGGGCGGCCACGGAATCTTTCGTGGCGTCGGGGTTGTTGATGACGGCCGGCTGGTCCACGGCGTATTCCACGACCGCCTCGCAGCCGTTGGCCTTGCAGATGCCGGTCACCAGATCCGTCAGCCATGCGCCGACGCTGTCGCGCAGATAGGCGGTATCCAGCCCCCGCACCGTGCCGGTGATGTCCACCCGGTCGCCGATGACGCTTCTGCGCGTGCCGCCCCTGATGGTGCCCAGGGTCAGCACCAGGGTCTCGGACGGGTTGCGGCGGCGGCTGACGATGGTCTGCAGGGCCAGAATGACCTGGGCCGCCACGGGGATGGGGTCGACCGTCATGTGGGGGGTCGCCGCGTGCCCGCCTTTGCCGAGTATGGCCAGGTGGATGTTCGCGCAGGCGCCCATGGCCGCGCCCCGCTCGAAGCCGACCAGCCCCGCTTTCAGTTCGGGCCAGCAGTGGTAGGCGAACAGGCGGTCCACGCCGTTCAGTATCCCTTCCTCCACGGCAATGGCGCCCGCGCGCGGAAAGGACGGATATTCCGTGTACACGTCGATGGGCAGGCGGTCTTCCGGAATGCGGGGAAAATCCTCCGAGGGCTGGAAGAATATTTTGGCGGTCCCGCGCAGCTGGTCTCTCGCTTCCGCCAGAATCATCGCCGTGCCCAGGGCCACGGCCGTGTGCACGTCGTGGCCGCAGGAGTGGCTCCAGCCGGCGGTTTGCGAGCGGTAGGGCGCGTCTTTCTTGTCCTGGGCCAGCACGCAGTCGATATCCGCGCGCATCATGATGGTGGGGCCGCTTTTCCCGCCCCTGACGGTGGCGATCACGCCCGTGCCGCAGACCAGGCCCGTTTCCAGTTCGATGCCGGGGCAGGCCGACAGGGCGGCAATGATCTTTTTCGAGGTTTCAAATTCCTTGAATCCGTGTTCCGGGTGCATATGCAGGTCGCGGCGGAACGCGATCAGGCGCTCGCTCAGCGCGTCGGCCCTGCTGCGGATGAGGCTGTTTTCCATGATATCCGGCTCCTTCCTGTTGGACGTGTATTTTGCCTTGCGGCGCACCGGTGTTCAGCCGAAATGGATGGTCACCGCGATGGACAGCACGATGCAGCAGTAGACGGTGATGGCCGCCAGCAGCGGGAAGAACCATTTGAGCCAGGTAATCCAGGGCACCTTGCCGATGGCCAGGGCGGCCATGAAGAATCCCGCCGTGGGGGTGACGGCGTTGGTCAGGCAGTCGCCGAACTGGAAAGCCAGCACGTTGACGTGGCGGGAAAGCCCCAGCACGTCGCCCAGAGGGATCATGATGGGCATGGTGGCGGCGGCCTGGCCGGACCCGGACGGGATGAGGAAGTTGATGAAGCAGTGCACGATGAACATGCCCGAAGCGGTGGCCCAGTCGGGCATTCCCTTGAGCAGGCCGGCGATGGCGTGGGTGATGGTGTCGAGAATCAGCCCGTTGGTCATGACCACCGAGATGACCCTGGCGAAACAGACCATCATGACCCCGTACATCATGGTCTTGCATCCGGCGGTGAACTTGTCCGCGAAATCGTTCAGCTCGTATCCCCAGAGAAAGCCCGTCAGAATGGCCAGGAAAAAGTAGAAGGCGCTGAAATGGTTCAGGCCCCACGAATATTTCAGGGCTCCGATAATCAGAACGAAGAAGCTGATCAGGAAAACGGCCAGAATGATCTTGCGGCGGCCGGTCAGTTCCGGCAGGTTGTCCGTATGGGCGCGCAGCTCCAGGGTCTGGTCCGATTCCCACATGGGGCTGCGCTGCGGGTCCTTGCGGAGTTTTTCGCAGTACAGGTAGATGAAGGCGGCGGTGATGGCCAACTGCACCGTGCAGACGATGCCCCGGAACCAGACGTCCTGCATGGGTTTGATGTCCGCGATGCCGATGGCCACGAAATAGGCGGTATTGAACCATGAGGAAGCGAATCCCGTGGCGCCGCCCAGCATGATGATCGCGACGCCCACGATGGAATCGAATCCCAGGGCGATGGCCGTGGTGATGGCGATGGGCACGAAAGGCAGCAGGGTTTCCGCCCCGCCGCGCAGGCCGAGCAGGAAGCTGAGAAACATGACCCCGAACAGCAGCAGATAGCGCTGGGACCCCTGCAGGCGTCTCAACGCCGCCCCGAGGCCGGCGTCAATGGCGCCGGTGGCCGTGATCAGGTAAAAACAGGCCCCGCACATGAAAACCATGGTCAGGATGTTGCTGGAACCGATAAAGCCGGCCGGAACCGCCATCAGCAGATCCAGGAAACCCTGGCCGTTCTGCGCGACGTAATGGAAGGAATCCGGATCCACCACCTGCCGTTTGGTCGCCGCGTTGAGCACCATCTTGTATCTGCCGGCGGGGATGATCCAGGTCATGGCCGCGGCCGCGGCGATCAGGCCGAACAGGACGATCAGGGTGTCGGGGATCGTCAGCAGTTTCCTGAGTTTTTCTTCAACGCCGGAGCCGGAATTCTTGCTTGCGGAATCGCTGGGAACGCTCTGGGACTGTTTCATGGCAACCGCCTTCGGATGAGGTCTGTGTGATGGCCGCTATCAGTCGTATGCGAAAAAAAAGGGCGCCGCGCGCCCTTTCCGTTCAGATCAGAAAACTCCTTTGAGGCCGCGCTGCCGCAGGGCCGCGTCGCAACAGCCCAGATGGTAGAGCAGATGCCCGGTGAGCAGGACCATGATGCCCGCGTTGGTGAAATCCCGGCCCATGCGCGATGAGGCGCCCTCATGCTTTTGCGGCAGGTCCGCGTCGTTCAGCGAGGCGATCCAGTCATCAGCGGCTTTCTTGATTTTCCGGGCGAATTCCCCGACCTCGGCCCTGGCCGGCGCGGGGCAGCCGGCCGCGGAACCCAGGCTGGCCCCGGCGGGGCACGGGTCGGGAACCGCCTGTCCGTCCCGCGCCCGGACAAAAAAGTCCGTGGCGCTTATGCCGTGGTACAGCTGCTGCCAGACGGGCCAGCCCCCGAACTGCTCTTGCCAGATTTCCTCCGGACAGACGTCGATGAACTGCATGGCCAGGGAAAAGGCGAATTCAAAATTGCCCTGCTGGCTGCGCACGATGGCTTTGGACATGGTGCCCTCCTTGATGCGGTTGGAGTGACGCGCCGTTGCGATGCCGCATTTCCCGCGAATCCGGAAAGGGAAAAACGTTTTTCCGTTCCGGCCGCGCCGGTGCCCCGCGCTTTTTCCGGGGCGCCGCTCTATCCCCGGCCCAGAAAAGGCATTTTGTTGGGCATGATGACCAGGGACGGCACGCTGATGTCTTTGGGCAGGCCGGCCAGATACAGCACGGTTTTCGCCACGATCTCCACGGGCATGCGCGGTTCCGGTCTTCTGGCCCCGTCGGGCTGCAGCATGCCCTGCTCCATGACGCTGGTTCTGGCGATGGCCGCGTTGCCCAGGTCGATCTGGCAAAAGCTGATGTCGTATTCGCGCCCTTCCAGGCTGAGCGCCTTGGTCAGCCCGGTGATGGCGTGTTTCGACGCCGTGTAGGCGGAACCTCTGAAACGCGGGGCGTGGGCGGAAATGGACCCGTTGTTGATGATGCGGCCGCCCATGGGGTCCTGCGCCTTCATGGCCCGGAACGCCGCCTGGGCGCACAGAAAGCTGCCCGTCAGGTTGATGTCCACCAGCCGCCGCCAGTCGGCCGCTTTCACGTCCTCCACCGGCGTGGCCGGCAGGACGACGCCCGCGTTGTTGAACAGCAGGTCCACGCGGCCGAACTGTTCCACCGCCGCGTCGAACAGCTTTTTCACGTCCCCTTCGTCGGTCACGTCGCCGGGCACGGCCAGCATGCGGGCGGAATCGGCCCCGGCCAGCCGGACGGTCTCTTTCAGTTCGTCCTCCCGCCGCCCGATGATCGCGACGTAATACCAGTTGGCCGCGAGCGCCAGAGCCACGGCCCGCCCGATGCCGGAACTGGCGCCGGTGACCACGGCGACCTTTTTTACCGTATCCATAGCTGCTTCTCCTTGAGAGAGGTTCGAAGCGGGCGATCCGCAGGCGGGTCCGCCGGCTGTTGCCCGATTGTCGTGGAATTCCGGGATGATTATCCAAAAACCTCCCCATGTCAAAGGAATGATGGCCGTTCTCTTTCCCGCTTGCCAGGCGTCCCGGCCTGGGCTATACCTAGTCGCTCGGCAACGCTGTGCCGTTACCTTTTTCCTTCCCTTGTCCTTTGACGGCAGGCCGTGCACCCGGGCCTGCTGTTTTGTTTTTCCGGAATCTTCCGGCCGTTTTTTCGTCCACAGACCAAAGGCACAGGATTATGCCCAAACGCACGGATCTCAAACGCATCATGGTTATCGGCTCCGGCCCCATCGTCATCGGCCAGGCCTGCGAATTCGACTACTCCGGCACCCAGGCTGTCAAAGCCCTGAAGGAAGAAGGGTACGAAGTGGTGCTGGTCAACTCCAACCCCGCCACCATCATGACCGACCCGGGGCTTGCGGACCGCACCTACATCGAACCCATAGAGCCCGAAACCGTGGCCGCCATCGTGCGCAGGGAACGCCCCGACGCCATCCTGCCCACGCTGGGCGGGCAGACGGCCCTGAATACCGCCCTGAAGCTGGCGGAAATGGGCGTGCTGGACGAATGCGGGGTGGAACTTCTGGGCGCGGACCGCCACGTCATCGCCAGGGCCGAAAGCCGCGAGAAATTCCGCGAATGCATGAGCTCCATCGGCCTGGCCATGCCGGCCAGCGCCATCGCCCACACCATGGGCGACGTGCGCGCCGCGGCCGCGTCCATGGCTTTCCCCATCATCATCCGGCCGGGCTTCACCCTGGGCGGCGCGGGCGGCGGGGTGGCCTACAACCTGGAAGACCTGGAGGATCTGGCCTCGCGCGGGCTGACCGCCAGCATGACCGGTGAAATCCTGCTGGAACAGTCCGTGCTCGGCTGGAAAGAGCTGGAGATCGAAATCATCCGCGACAGGGCGGACGTGTGCATCATCGTCTGCACCATCGAAAACTTCGATCCCATGGGCGTGCACACGGGCGACTCCATCACCGTGGCCCCGGCCATGACCCTGACGGAAGCGGAAACGGCCACCCTGATCAGGGCTTCGGAATCCATCATGCGGGCCGTGGGCATGAAGGGCGGCGGGGCCAACATCCAGTTCGCCATGCACCCGGCCACCGGCGAACTGGTGGTCATCGAGATGAACCCGCGGGTGTCGCGTTCTTCCGCCCTTGCGTCCAAAGCCACCGGCGTGCCCATCGCCCGCATTTCCGCCAAGCTGGCCGTGGGCTACACGCTTGCGGAAATCGCGGGCGGCAAAGCCGGCATGACCATGGCCGAGTATGTGCCGTCCATCGATTACGTGGTGGCCAAAATTCCCCGGTTCACCTTTGAAAAGTTCCCCGGCGCCAGGGATGAACTGACCACGTCCATGAAAAGCGTCGGCGAGGCGATGAGCATCGGCAAGACTTTTCAGGAGGCGCTGCAGAAAGGGCTGCGTTCGCTGGAAGTGGGCGCCGGGGGCCTTGGCCGCGATTTCCGGGCCAGGTTGCCGGAAAAGGACGAGATCGTCGCAAAGCTGCGCACGCCCAATTCCAACCGCATCTTCTTTTTGCGCCTGGCCATGCTCGCGGGCATGGACGTCGCGGAAATCAACGGGATCACGGCCATTGACCCCTGGTTCCTGGGCGAGGTCAAGGCCCTGGTGGATCTGGAATGCGCGATCCGCGATTTCGCCAAGGCCAACGGCATGACCGTGGACAACCCCGAACTCGGCGCCCTGCTGGCCAGGGCCAAGGAAGCGGGCTTTTCCGACCGCCAGCTGGCGGAAATGTGGAAACGGCCGGAATCGGACGTGCGCGAACTGCTCCGGCAGTTCGGCCTGGTCCCGTTTTACGGGCCGGTGACCACCTATGCGGGCAAACGCGCGGGCGGCAGCCCCTATTATTATTCCACCTACGGCCGGCCCGCCGGGGCGCTGGCCGACCCTTCCGGCAACGCGGGCGGCAAGGATGCCGTCATCATCCTGGGCGGCGGTCCCAACCGCATCGGGCAGGGCATCGAATTCGACTACTGCTGCTGCCACGCGGCCTTTGTGCTGAAGGAAACGGGGCGGACGGCGGTGATGGTCAATTCCAACCCCGAAACCGTGTCCACGGATTTTGACACGTCCGACCGCCTGTATTTCGAGCCGCTGACCTTTGAGGACGTCATGGCCGTCGTGGCCGTGGAAAAACCCAGAGGCGTCATCGTGCAGTTCGGCGGCCAGACCCCGCTGAACCTGGCCGTGCCCCTGATGCGCGCGGGCGTTCCCATTCTGGGCACCAGCCCCGACGCCATCGACCGGGCGGAAGACCGCGAACGCTTTCAGGCCCTGATCGCCAAGCTGGGCCTGCGCCAGCCGGAAAGCGCCACGGCCATGACCCTGCGGGAAGCGAAAGACGCCGCGCGAAGCATCGGGTACCCGGTGCTGATGCGGCCGTCCTACGTGCTCGGCGGGCGGGCCATGCGCATCGTGTACGACGACGCGGAACTGGAGGAGAGCTTCGCGGAAATCGTCGCGGCCACGGCCCCGGAACATCCGATCCTTATCGATCACTTTCTGGAATCCGCCACGGAAGTGGACGTGGATGCCCTTTCCGACGGCACGGATACCTATGTGGCCGGGATCATGGAGCATATCGAGGAAGCGGGCATCCACTCCGGCGATTCCGCCTGCGTGCTGCCGCCGCATACGCTGCCCCGGTCCGTCACGGACGAACTGGCGCGCCAGACCGAAGCCCTGGCCCGCGAACTGCGGGTGGTGGGGCTTATGAACATCCAGTTCGCGGTCAAGGACGGGGACGTGTACAGTCTGGAGGTCAACCCGAGGGCCAGCCGCACGGTGCCGTTCGTGTCCAAGGCCACGGGCGTGCCCCTGGCCGCCCTGGCGGTCAGGGTGATGCTGGGCGAGAAGCTGGCGGACCTGAAACCGCAGGCGCAGCGCAAGGGCGGCTTCATGTCGGTGAAAGAAGCGGTGTTCCCCTTCAACCGCTTCCCCGGCGTGGACATTCTGCTGGGGCCGGAAATGCGTTCCACCGGCGAAGTGATGGGCATCGCCCCGACTTTTGAAGAAGCGTACATGAAGGCCCAGCTTGGCGCGGGCAGCCGCCTGCCGCAAAGCGGCACGGTCTTCGTCTCGGTCAACGACCGGGACAAGCAGGCCGTGGCCGACGTGGCCCGGCTGTACCACGCGCTGGGCTTCGAGATGCTGGCCACCAGCGGGACGGCCGCGCTGCTGAACGAAAAGGGCGTGCCCTGCGCCACGGTGCTGAAAGTGTACGAAGGCAGGCCCAACATCGTGGACCTGATCAAAAACAACCAGGTGGCCCTGGTCATCAATACGGCGTCCGGAAAACGCACGGTGCAGGATTCCAAAGCCATCCGCCAGGCGACGCTGCTGTACGGCGTGCCGTACTGCACCACGCTGCCGGGGGCCAAAGCCTGCGCCATGGCCCTGGCGGACGCCGAAAAACACGGGCTTTCCGTGCGGAACATCCAGGAATATTACGGGTAGCTCCGGCCGGGGGGGGGG
>JAVBOK010000068.1:0-9971 GCA_031550605.1 Desulfovibrionaceae bacterium
GTTAATCCTAATGCAGTTTTCCGCCTTTTGCAGACATCCGACCAATTTTTTCATAGACCCTCGCGTTTCCGGCGGCGTGCCGCGCCTGGGGGCGCGGCACGCGACGTAGCATGTCCGAGTTCTTATTTGCCTTTGGCTGCCTTGATTTCCGCGTTCAGAATATCCAGCCACTCCTTGTTGAATGAGAACTGCTTCATGGCGGCCACAGTCTGTTTGGCCAGGGCGTCTCTGTCCACGTCAACGAAGGTGACGCCCTTTTGCGCCATCAGTTCCTTTTCATACTTCCGGTTGGCTTCTTCCAGATAGACCCGCTCCAGGTCGCAGCCTTCCTTCACCCCCTTGATGATGGCTGGTTTGAGATCCGCGGGAACCTGATCCCAGATTTTGTTGGAAATGCATACGCCCTGGAAGGCGAAATGCACGCGGGACCGCACGCCGTATTTGCAGACTTCGTAAAAGCGGTTGGCGTACATGTTGGCTATGGAGTTTTCATAGCCGTCGATGGTCTTTTGCTGCATGCCGGTGAACACGTCGCCGAAAGCCATGGGCGTGGCAATGGCGCCGATGGCGTTATAGGCGGCCATATGCATCTTGTTTTCCATGGTCCGGATTTTCAGGCCTTTGATGTCTTCGGCGGATTTGATGGGTTTTGCGGAAAAGATGTCGCGGAAGCCGGAATCGGGCCAGCCCAGGATAGTCACGCCCTTGGCGGCCGATTCTTTTTTGATCATTTCGCCCAGCTTGCCGTCGATGACCTTGTGCGCCTGTTCCGCGTTGTCGAACAAAAAGGGCTGGTCCAGCACGGCCGCCTGGGGAACGAAGTTGGTCAGAACCGCGTTGGTGATGATGAGCGCGTCCATGGTGCCGACCTGGGCGCCTTCGTACATGTCGCGTTCGCTGCCGAGCTGGTTGCTGGGAAAGAGAGAGATCTTGAGCAGCCCGTTGGAGGCTTTTTCCATGTTCGCGGCAATGGCCTGGTAGCCTTTGTAGTGCGGGCTGGTGTCCGATTCGGCGAAACCCATGCGGACCTGGATCACTTTTGCGGGGGCGGCCCGCGCCACTGTCAGGCCGGCTGTCAGAACGGCGGTTGCGGCAAGAAAAGCAACGGACAGAAAAAACCAGCGGAATCGTCTCATAAAGCATACTCCTGTGGTTATATTCGACCGGCTGCAGGCATGCAGCGCGCGCTCACGCGATGATTTTTTCCTCCTTGAGCAGGCCGGCGATCGCGGCGTTCATGGCCGCCAGGTCCTGCGGCTCGATCCGGAAGGTTCCGCCCCGGGCGTTTTTTTCAATGGTCGAAACCCTGCGCGAGCCGTCGACCACCAGGATGTTCGGGGCCTGCTGCAGGGTCCAGGCCACTGTCAGCGCGGACTGCGGGCAGCCGTATTTCTTGCGCAGCGGCTCCCAGGAGGCGAGCAGGTCCAGGACTTTTTTCCGTTTGTCGGGCTGGTACCACACGGTCCACTCGTTTCTGGCGTCGCCGGGGACGACCTTGGTTTCCATGGTGTACGCGCCGGAAAGCAGGCCCCGTTCAAAGACCGAATAGCACTGGAACATGATGTCGTTGGCCAGGCAGTATTCATTCAGCTCGCGCAGGCAGAGGGGGTTGAGCATGCTGCAGTATTCCTGCACGATATCCACCCGGCCGTACTTCATATATTCCTCAAGCTGGTCCAGGGTGACGTTGGACACGCCGATGGAGCGCAGCTTGCCCTCTTTCTGCATGGCGACCATGGCCGCCATGCTTTCTTCGATGGGGGTGAAGGCCGGGGGTACGGACTGGCGGTGGGTGAAGCAGATGTCCACGTAGTCCATGTTCAGGCGGCGCAGCGAATTTTCCACGCTCTTGCGCAGGCCTTCGGGCGACAGGTTGCGCGTAACCCGGTGGCCGTCCCTGACGATGAAGGGGCTGCCTTCGCCGGTATCCCAGTCCAGGCCGCATTTTGTGGATATGATCAGCTTGTCCCTGTCTTTGCCGACGGCCTTTCCCAGGATGGTCTCGCTTCTGCCGTACCCGTAAAAGGCGGCGGTGTCGAAATGCGTGATCCCCAGGTCCCGGGCGCGGTGAATGGCCTTGATGGATTCAGCCTCGTCGCTGGCTCCCCAGACGCCGTCGCCGCCGATGGACAACGTGCCCATGGCGATGACGGAGACCTCGACGCCTGTTTTGGCAAGAGTGATTTTTCTCATGACGGCCCTCCGTACTGTTGATGGTCAGACAACGGAACCGGCGGCACATGCGAGGGAGGGAGGCGGGGGCTTTCCCCGCGCGCATCCGCGCGCGGGGAAAGCGGAGGAAAACGGAAATCCCCTAGGCTTTCAGGGCCTGCAGGGTGGAGGTCATGGTGCTCATCACCGCGCCGCCGTCGCTGCCGCAGGCGATGAAGGTGAAGCCCAGTTCCTTCAGTTTGGGGATGAAGGATACGTTGGGCAGCAGGATACCCGCGGATTTGCCGTGCTTTTTGGCGGCCTTGGCGACGGCGTCCAGCTTGGCGACGTATTTGGGATCGGCGAACATGTCGGGCAGACCGGTGTTGATGGACAGGTCCAGCGGGCCGACGAACAGCACGTCCACGCCGTCAATGGCGGCAATGGCGTCGATGTTGTCCACGGTCTTGCCGGTTTCGACCTGCACGACGGTGATCAGTTCCTGGTTGGCATTGGCGAAGTAGCTCTTGAAATTCATGGAGAAGTTGCTGCAGCGCGGGGAAGAGGCGATGCCGCGCTCGCCGCCGGGGAAGTATTTGGACAGGTTCACCGCTTCCCTGGCTTCTTCCGGGGTCTGAACGTAGGGAATCATGATGCCGGCCGCGCCCAGGTCCAGGCAGCGCTTGATGTAGATACGGTCCAGCCAGGGAATTCTGACGATGGGCGCCGCATTGTAGCGGGCCATGGACTGCATCTGGTGCAGCAGGGTCCAGTTGTCGCCGGGACCGTGTTCCTGGTCAAGCAGAACCCAGTCATAGCCGAGGCTGGCGACGATTTCAGTGCTGATGGGGGAACCCATGTTGCACCATGCGCCGGCGAGGAATTCGCCCTTGAGCGCGCGCTGACGGATGTATTCCATTGTGAACTCCTTGTGGTCCAGGTTTATGTGGTGCGCGGATACTACCGAGGATGCGAATTGTTTGTCCAGTCCTTTGCAGTAGGAAAAACCCCCTGAAGTACGATGACCGAGCACCGGAACGGCTCCCACCGGGCGGAAAAAATTTTTCGGGAATTTTCCGCCGCGTTCACTCCGTGACGTCCACGCGTTCGCCGGCCGTTTGGCCGAAGACTTCCGGCGCGTACATCTCTTCCGCGCGCGCCGCCCGGCGGATGAAGGTCCCCGGCGCGGCGGCCCGCAGGGTATAGGTGTAGGTGTAGGTGCCCGGCTCCATCTGTCCGGCGTAGAGCAGCAGGCCCGAATCACGCAGTTCCGCGCGCTGCCAGGGGGAAAAGCCGGGGTACGTCCGCGGTTCCCGCGCCTGTTCCCGCTGCAGATCCGGGCGTGTGGCGCGCAGCGGTTCCATGCCGGCCGGGAAGGGGTCAAAGACGAGCACATGCCGCCGGGCGGCGGGCACGGTCAGGGTCAGGGTGACGGAAGCGGCGTCGCCCATGCGGTACGGTCCGGGCTTGTCCCAGGCGCGGGTCAGGGTCAGGCCCGCGTTGCGGGGGGTGGACGGCAGTCCCGGCACGGCATAGGTCAGCCGCGCGGTCCAATACGGCGAGCCCTTGTCGGCGGCCAGCACCAGGCTGGTTTCGGTCCCCGCGGGCAGTTTGGCGGCAGGCAGGGTCCAGGTCCAGGGCGGATCAACGGGCCGCTCGAAACTTTTGCTCATGCTGTCCCTGCCGTTCCAGAGGGCTTTGAGCACGGCGGGATGCTTGCCGCCCGCCCGGTCCAGGTACGCGGTCAGGCCCAGCAGGCCGAAGATGCCTTCCTGCGTGGAGACGGCCTGCCTGTCGCCCAATCCCAGGCTGACCCAGCGGGCCAGGGCTTCCAGCCGGGGATAATCCGGCTTTGCCAGCGCCAGGGCCCACAGGACCATGCCGTTGTCGCGCAGGGTGGACCCCATGCTCCGCCAGACCCGTTCCGGCGCGGCGGGAGCGAAATGCATCTGCGCGGCTGTGACGGCGGCCGTTTTCTCCAGTTCGGCCAGCAGGCCGGCGGCAATTGTCCCCGCGTCGGCCGGGGCCGCCAGAGTTCGGGATGCCAGCAGCAGGGCGCCGATGCCGAAGGGGTTTTTGCGCTCTTCCTTGAGCAGGGCCGGCAACAGGGCGCGGGCATCCTTTTCTCCGGCCGGATGCCGCGCCAGCGCCCACAGGGCAAAGGCCCGCTCGTCGGCCGCGTGGGGCGCCGCCTCGCCGCGCAGGCGAAGGGCCAGAAAGCGCAGGGCCTTTTCCGCGACGCCGGGGTCCAGGCCGAGGCCGAGACCTTCCGCCTGCTGGTTGAGCAGCAGGGCGTAGGCGGTCAGGTACAGGCCGGAATGGTCCAGTTCGGGCCACAGGGCAAAACCGCCGTCAGGCTTTTGAAAACGCGGGGCCGCTTCCAGGGTTTTGCGGATCATGTCCCTGTCGTCCGGGTCGGCGGGCAGGCCGACGAGTTCGCCGTGCCGCAAGCGCAGAATGCGCGCCCAGGCGCGGCTGAGGCGCTGTTCCAGACAGTCCCAGGGGTATTCCAGCAGGTTCCGCGCGGTCAGGGGCAGGCCGGCGGCCGGGGACGCGGCAAAGATCACATCCAGGCGGCTGCGGCTGTCCAGCGTTCCGGGAAGTTTGACCGGCAGGGTAAAGGCCTTGTCCGCGTGCAACTGCCCGGCGGCGGCCACGATGGTCATGGGCGCGGCGGGCAGCACGGGCAGGCGGAAAATCGCGGCGTCCGTTTCCGTGGCGCCGCTTGCGCGCATTGTCGCGTGCAACCGCAATGCGCCCGTTCCGGCAACGTCCATGCGCAGGGGGAAGGAGACCGCGCCGCTTGTGCCGGCGGCAAGGCGGATGCTCCGGGTATTCCGGCCGTCCAGGGTCATGCCGCTGGCCGTTGCCGCGACCGTGATTTCGCCGTCGGCCGTGCCCAGGTTCTGCACCAGGACGCGCGCGGACAGCGCATCGCCCTCCGTGGCGAAACGGGGCAGGGCGGAAAGCAATTGCAGGGGTTTTGCGGCGACGATTTCCGTTTCTCCGGCGGCGAAGGCGCCGCTCTCCCTGTCCGCGGCCACGGCCACGATGCGGTAGCTGGTCAGGGACTCGGGCAGGGTGAAGGACGCGTTCAGGGTGCCGCTGCCGTCCGTTTCAGCCTGGGCCAGCCAGAAGGCGTCCGGCCGGAAATCCTCGCGCGGGGGGGCTTCGCGCGGTTCGCCCCGCGCCTCTGGCGCGGGCGCGGCCGTTGCGTATTGCCGTTGCGCAAAACCCGCTGCCGCGGCCGGATTCATCCGCCGCAGATCCGGGGCGGCCAGGTTCACCAGGCGGGTGCGGCTGTCCGTGGCGGTGATGCCGTAAGAAAAGACGGGCGGGAAGCTGGCGGAGGGGTCATAGCGGGTTCTGTCGCCGGCCGCGCGCAGGGCGCGGTTGTCCACAGCCAGCAACGTGACCTGGGCCTTGCGGCCGACGCCGTTTCCGCGCACGGCCACCGTTGCCGCGACCCTGGCGCCGGGGCGGTATGCCGCCGCATCCGTGTTTACCATCACGCTGAACGGTTTTTTTTCCGTCCGCAGGTCCAGCCGCGCGACGCCCAGACGCACTTTCGGCGCGCCGGCGTCGGGTCCGGATGTTTCCGCGCCGTCCGGCGGCGGGGCCGTCCTGCCCCGGACCAGCAGCACGGAAACGTAGGCGTACGGCGCGTCCTTGTCCGTCACCGGCACATCGACCAGCGGAGCCGGGCCGGACAGTTCGCGGACAAAGGCTTCGCGCACGCCGTTGCGTTCGACGCTGACCAGGGCAAGGGTGGTTTCGCCCTCTTTGGCCAGGGGGTTTTTGACCGCGATGCGGGCGATGTCGCCGGCGGCGTATTCCGTTTTGTCCGGAATAAGTTCCAGACTGACGCCTTCAGCCAGACGGCCCCAGTCCATGCCGGGGCCTGGCGCGTAAATGAAGGTTTCGCTCAGGTTCGTCCGCCCGGCCGCGTCCGCGACCAGGGCCTGCACGCGGTAGACGCCGCCCTTCGGCGGGGTGAAGGCCATGCGGCCGCCCGCGGGCGTGCTCAGCGCCACGGTTTTTTCCGTGACCGGATCGTACCGGTCTTCCGGGCCGCGGCGTTCGACGCGCAGTGTGACGGCGGTTCCGGACAGGGGTTTGTCGTCAAAGGTCGCGCCTTTCAGTTCCAGCGTGCATTCCATGCCCGCCGGGGCCAGATGGGGGGCTTTTATGCCCACATAGGCGGCTGAAGGGTGCAGGGTGAAGGACGCCGCGCCTTGGCTGGCCAGGCCGGAAGCGTCTCTGACCGTGGCTTCCAGGCTGACGTCCGCCGTCCGGCCGGGTGCGGCGGCAATGTCGGGCAGGGTGAAGGACGCGTTGCCCCCGGCATCCAGAACGGCGTTCAGATCGGCCGTCGGTTCGGGACCCGGCCGGAAATGCGGCGGCAGGATGCGCTCGTGGCGCGGATAGCCGCCGCCCGCGCCCACGGCGTAGCCATACAGCGAGGGCGGCGTGAAGCGGGAATCCCGCGCGGTCACCGCCAGGGCGACCGCCGCGCCGGGCAGAGCCGCGCCGGAAAAGTATCCCGCCGCGACCGAGGCGGACAGGGTTTTTCCGCCCTTGGGCGGGATGGGCTGCGACTGGGGAGGCGTCACGTCCACCTTGAAGTCCGGCCGCCGGAACGCGGCCACGCTGAAGGCCCGCGCCGTGGCGCCGGATGACCGCTCCGGGGTTTTGGCTTCAAGGATATAATCGCCCAGGCCGGCTTCCTCTGGCAACGGAAACTGACCGGAAAGCGACCCGTAGGCGTTGAGCATGGACTGGCCGCGGTACACTTCCTTGCGCCGGCCGTCGTACACGATGTATGAGACGCTTTCGCCTTCCGCCAGGGGCCTCCAGCCTTCGGGAGCGGCACCGCCCTCTTTCGCGGGGCTGTATGCGCGGGCGTACAGGGTGAAGCGCACGGTCTGCCCCGGCTGGTACAGAGGCAGCTGGGTCAGCATATGGACATTCCAGGGCCGCTTTTTTTCCGGCAATCCGTCATAGTCGTGATCGGGCGCGGGCAGGGTATCTCCGGCCAGAGCGGCGACGGCTGTGTCCCCATTTTTTTCCGCCTGCAGCCAGACGCGCTCGCCGGGCGGGAAGGTCGAGCCGCCCGGCAGGACGGCCAGGCCGAGACTGTCGGTGACGCCTTGCCAGAACAGCCCTTTCTTTTCGGCGTACAGGCGGAGCGTCACCCCTTCCAGGGCGCTGCCGCCGGACAGGCTGGTGACCCAGACCAGGCCGTTTTCCCGGCCGCTTTTGGTGGTCAGGCCGAGGTCCGTCACCTGCAGGGCGCGCTTCCGGGTTTCGATCCGCGCGGTTGTATCATCCGGGTCCGGATCGGGCAGGGTCATGGCCAGCCTGACCAGCCCGTTGCCGACGGAACCCAGCAGTTCCGGCAGATTCAGAACGCGGCGGACCAGAACGTTGGGTTCGAAAACCAGGGCCAGGTCTTTGTGGCGCGCGCCCTGTGCGCCGGATGCGCCGTCCGGGTCGTCGGCAAAGGCGGCGGCGGGGTCGCCGGCAAAAGGCAGAAAGCGCAGGCGGACGGCGACCGGGCCGACGTTGCGCGCAAAAAACGGCAGCAGCCCGCCCAGCTTCGCTTCCAGGATCGCGCCGTCGGGCAGGAAGAACAGGGGACTCAAATCGCCGGTGGCGAAGCTGTGCGCGGCGTCCAGCGCCAGGGCCGTGCCGTACACGTCCCGCAGGCCTGCCCGCAGGGTCACGGTGTACGCGGTGCGGGGTTGCCAGGCGAAGGACAGGTAGTGGTCGCGGCCGGCGCTGTCAAGGCGGGATTCCCTGCGCTTCGCGTCCTCGCCATCGACGCCGCGCAGGGGCGCGTCCGGGCTGACCTGCATATGGGCCAGCAGGTCCCGCAGCCTGACGGGATTGGAAAAGCGGATATCCAGGCCGCTTTCCGGCCGGACCAGGGATTTGTCGCCGCGCGCGGTCCAGGGGGTGCTCCACTGGTCGACCCGCAATGCGGAGTACGTTTTGAGGGTGAAGCGAAAGGCCCTGGCGGGCACGGATCCCTGTTCCGGCCGGATGCCCGCGTCCAGGATCAGGGCCAGGGTCCTGTCCGGCGGCAGTTCGGTTTGGGGACGCAACGCGTACTGCCGGGCCGCGCCCTCGCGTGCCGGCACCCTGTCTTCCTCAATGTCCAGGGGCAGGCTCTGCCCGTCCATTTCCAGCCGGGTTCCGGCCTTCAGGTCGTCAAGCCGCAAAGGATGGTTGCTGGTCAGGAAAATGACGCCGCCTTCGGGCGGCAGTTCCGTGCCGCCGCGCAGCCGCTGGGTGATCCTGATTTCCGGGGTGGAGACGCGCCAGCGTTTTTCCTCGGCCAGGGCCGCGCCGGACAGGGCCTTGACCCCGGCCGGAACGGAAGCCTCAATGCGTACCGGCCCTGTCACGGGGCTGTCGAACAGATAGGCCAGGGTTGCGGGGTCCAGCCAGCGGTAAGCGCCGGCGGGCAGGGCGCCGCCGGGAACGGCCAGATGCAGCGGCGCGCCGTCCGCTTTCTGCTCCATGACCCCCAGAGGCCGCATGGCCTCGCTGAAGCGCACGGTGATCTGGGCCAGGGTACGCACTTCGCCCTGGGGCATGGCGTTGACCACGGCCAGGGGCTGCGCGGCAAAAAGGGAGAGAGGGGCGAAGGCTATGGCGAAGACGGCGGCGACCGTCGCGATGCAGTGGCGCATGAAGGCTCCCGAGGCTGGATGCGTTGCGGAAAACACATGTGCTGTATAGGGAATCGGCGCGGCCTTGTCGAGGTCCGGGCGCGCGGCGCGCGCGGGGCGATTAGCCGGACGCCAACAACCGTCATGCGGGCCGTCGGGAAAAGCGGACGGTTGAAAAGTTTTCTGTCTTGCTATCGGCGGGGTGACGGATAACTTTATGGCGGGTCACCTCTGAAACGCCGCATCCGGCGCTTCGCGGCGGCAATGAATGCCGCCTGCGCCTGCATGGCGGGCTGCTGCCAAAGGAGACTCTGGCGACAGTCTTGAGCTTTCAAAGTGAAAGCTCCCCGGGATACGCGGCGCAACGGTCTGCGCCGTCACCCGCGCGGCCTGACGGCGCGCGGCGCAACGGTTTCGAGGGAACGCGGCGGAAAGAGCGAAGGTCCGGTTCAGGGGTGCTCGTGCTCCGGGTTCAGGGGGTAGCGGGCGTCCCCGGCCAGTCCGCAGCAGCCCCGGCGCTGGTCGCGGTCGCCCCATTTGGGTTCCGCCCACCGCCAGGCCGCGCAGTCGCCGCCTTTGCAGCCCTGTTCCCGGTCCTTGCCGATGGTCATGGGGCAGGTATACGTTTTGGCTTCAGCGTGTTTCATGGCAGTTCTCCTTGCGGTTAGCAACTATTTTGTCCTTTCTCCACAGCGCTGGATCGAGGCCACAAGCGCTGTCGGCATTATTGCCAAATCAGGCCGGTATGGCGGCACTTTCGCACATCGGGATATTGCCTTCGAGTTTGCCTCGTGGATTTCGCCGGAATTCAAGCTATACCTCGTCAAGGAATTCCAGCGGCTCAAAGACGAAGAGACAAAGCAACTCGGTTGGGATTTACGGCGCGATCTGGCAAAGATCAACTCGTGAAGACTGTGCGACCGTCCCGCTCGACCGCCAAAGGCAAGAAAGAAAAAAGCACATTGGAGCCGTACCGCGATTCCGACGAGCGCCGGAACGAATGCGTATGGTAGTCAGACGAAAAGCAGACACACCCCCGCGCCAAACAGAGGTGGATTCGCGATTATGACGACATTCCCCTGAACAGATTGTAGCGAGGACGCCGCTCTTGATACTTGGGGATAGCCTGATTCCGGTTAAAAG
>JAVBOK010000030.1:0-69117 GCA_031550605.1 Desulfovibrionaceae bacterium
TGAAGTTTTTTACAACCGGCAGAGAAGACAGGCCGCGCTTGGCTACCTCTCACCGGCGGCATTTGTGAGAAAAGGGCTACTCGGATCAAACATGGCGATTGCCGCTTAACTTGGCGTCCGAATTTGACGACCTACCTCAGAGTTTCCCCCGCCTGAAAGAAGATAGGGGGAATGGCTGGAAGCTCTACGGCCAGGGATGCCGGGAGAACGGACGGCAACGGCGGCAGTGGGGAGAGCGGCGCTTGTGGCTGCAAACATAGTTGCCCCTCAAAGAAGTCCCGCCGTTGATGGCATTATGTACAGCTATTGTGTACAGTGGACTTCTTTGAGGGGCAGAACCATTAAAATTCAGCTAACATGCTGAATTTATTATCAATGGTAGCAAGGGAGGGATTTGAACCCCCGACACTGCGGGTATGAACCGCATGCTCTGACCAACTGAGCTACCTTGCCGTTCGAAGACGCTTTCTTTACCCAAGAGCCGCTCACTTGGCAAGGTTTTTTTCTCCCTTGTTGCCAGGTCGCGCGGCTTGGTGTAAAAGTCTCTTTCCGGCAGGAGGTGAAGCCATGTCGGCAATCATGCCCCGCGGCGAGCTTGTCCGTCGCGCGGCCGCCTGGATCGGCGAAGAACTGGCCGTCAGACCGCATGCATCACGGCATGCCCTGCTTGATGAAGCGGGGATGCGTTTTAACCTCAGCCCAAAGGAATGCCAGATGCTGGCGGATCTTTTTGCCGCGTCCACAAGCCCGCCAACTCCGGGCGACTACAGGAGGCCGGACTGAGATTTTTCCACCCATCCCTTGTGCAGCGGTATATCGTCCGTGAACTGGCCCAGAGCTTTTTTCTCTGCACGGTATCGCTGCTGACCCTGATCCTGATCGGCCGGGGTCTGCAGTTGCGCGACCTGTTTCTGGGGCTTGACCTGGCGGCCGCGGACACGCTGATGTTGTTTTTGTACATGGTGCCGCTGTTTCTGCTGATCGTGGTGCCGCTTGCCTGCATGCTCAGTGTATTTCTGACTTTTTTGCGCATGAGTACGGACCGCGAACTCGTCGCCTTAAAAGCGGGGGGGGTAAGTCTGTACCAGATGCTGGCCGCGCCGTTGAGCTTTTGCGCCCTGGCCGCCCTGATGAATATGTGCATTTCCCTCTACGGCGTGGCCTGGGGGATGAACAGTTTTCGCTCCACCATCCTTGAAATCGCCAATACGCGGGCGCGCGTGGTGGTGCAGCCGGGGGTTTTCAACCAGGACATTTTCGGTCTGACCCTGTTTGCCCGCCAGGTGGATCCGGACAGCGGGGAAATGAAGCACATCATTTTCGAAGACAGAACCCACGAGAAAAAAAACCGTCTGACCATTCTTGCCCCGGAAGGGTCCATCACTACGGAAACATCCACCGGCAGCATCCTGTTCAAACTGCGCAACGGGCATATTTACAGGGCGGACGGCCAGCAGTTCGGCATTTTGGGGTTCGGCGAATATACGGTCAGACTGGACCTTTCCAAGGTGTTTTCCGGCGTGGACCTGGGCGATGTGCGGCCCAAGGAAATGGCCTGGGCGGATCTGAAACGGATGGATGCGGAAAAAAGCGCGCCCAACCCGCGTTTTCAACTAAAGGTGGCCGTGGAACTGCAAAAGCGCTGGGCTCTGCCCGCGGCCTGCCTGGTGCTGGGCTTTTTCGCAATGCCCCTGGCCTGCGCCTTTGAAGGCGTACGACGGCAGGTTGGCGTGATTTTGTCCCTGGTCATGTTTCTGGCCTATTACAGCTTGCTGTCCCTGGGGCTTTCCATTGGGGAGTCGGGCAAATTGTCTCCGGTTGTCGGCCTGTGGTTTCCCAACGCCCTGTTTTTTGTCCTGGGGTGTGTCGGCTTTTACCTGACCGTGAACGAGCGGGTTCCCACCTTTCGCTCGGTGCTGCTCCGCATCCCCTATTTCCGGCGGCGCGAGGAAGCCATGCTCGCCGGCCGCGACGCCGGAAGCTGCCGGGACGGCGACCGCCACAGGAAAGGAGATGCGCCGTGACGCTGCTGACTCGCTACCTGATCCGCAGCAACCTTTTCCTGTTGTTCAGCATCCTGCTTATCGGCACGGGCCTGTATCTGCTGACCGACCTGTTTGACCGGCTGGACCAGTTTCTGGACGCCAGGCTGGGGTTGGCGGGCATCCTCTGGTATTACCTGGTGAAAACGCCATTGATCATTTCCCAGATTCTGCCGGCCGTGTTTCTGATCGCGGCCATCGCCCAGTTCAGCCTGATGGTGAAGGCCAGGGAAATGATGGCCCTGCAGTCCGGGGGCGTGTCGCCCTTTGCCTTTCTGCGGTTCATCATCATTTACGGGCTGATCTGGGCCGCGGTGCAGCTCGGCTTTTCCCAGTTTCTCGGCGTGCAGGGCGAGCGCATGGCCAGCCGCATCTGGAAGGAACAGGTACGGGGCAAAGACGCCGACAACACCGAACTGCGCGGCATCTGGTTTATTGACCGCTCGTATGTGGTGCACCTGGGCAGGGCCAATCCCGCCCAGAACGCGGGAGAGGATTTTCTGGCCTACCGCCTGTCGCCGGACGGCAATGACCTGGAGCAGATGGTCCGGGCGGATTCGTTTACCGTAAAGCACAAACTATGGATCTTGCGCAACGCTACCATCATCAACCCACAGTCCTTCGGATCCGAAGTCAAACCGGAGTTCACCCTGCCCCTGCGACAGGACCTGTCCGCCTTTCTGGCAATTGATCCCGGCACACGGCCTTCGCAGTTGCCCCTCTGGAATTTGCGCGGCGCCATCCGCAACCTGGAGCGGGCGGGTTCCAACGTGGAAATACTGCGCACAACCATGCATGCGCGTTTCGCCTATGCCGCGTCCCTGGTGGTTATGGGGGTGCTGGCTCTGGCCATTGTGCTGTGGCGCAGCAACATTTACCAGGCCATCGGCCTGGGGCTTTTGTTCACCTTTGTTTTTTACGCCGTGTCTACCATCTGCAACAGCTTGGGGGAAAAGGGATTATTGCCTCCTTTCATCGCTGGCTGGCTGGCGGTTGCCGTTTTTTTCCTGCTCGGGATAACGGCGGTCGTCATTCTTATCAAACCGCAGTTCAAGTTTTCCTTTAAATCATGAGGAGACGATCATGGCCAAAGTCATCAGAATAGCCGCCACCGGCGGTCCCGAAGTCATGCGTCTGGAAAACGGGGACATCGGCAAGCCGGGGCCGGGGCAGGTGCGTCTGCGTCAGACGGCCGTCGGAGTAAATTTTATTGACGTATATTTCCGCACCGGACTGTACGCGCAGCCGCTGCCGGGTTTCATCGGCCGGGAAGCTGCCGGGGTGGTGGAAGAAGTCGGTTCCGGCGTCACGGACCTTGCCGCGGGAACCAGAGTCGCCTATTGCGGCGGATCTCTCGGCGCGTATTGCGATGAGCGGATCATGCCGGCGGCCGAGCTTGTGCCGCTGCCGGATTCCGTGCCCGATGACACGGCTGCGGCGGCCATGCTCAAGGGTCTGACCGTGCAGTATCTGTTCCGACAGACCCATGTCCTGCAGCCGGGCGAAGTTTTTCTGTTCCACGCAGCGGCCGGCGGAGTGGGGCTTATTGCCTGCCAGTGGGCCAAAGCCATCGGCGCGGTCATGATCGGCACCGTGGGCAGCGAGGAAAAAGCGGCCGTGGCCAAAGCCCACGGCTGCGCTCATGTCATCAACTACCGCACGGAAAATTTTGTGGAACGGGTGAAAAAAATCACCGATGGCAAAGGCGTGGACGTGGCCTATGATTCCGTGGGACAGGACACCTTTCCCGCGACCCTGGACTGCATCGCGCGGCGCGGGCTGTGGGTCAGCTTCGGCAACGCCTCGGGGGCTGTGCCGCCTTTTCCCATGACCTTGCTGATGCAGAAAGGCTCTTTGTTCGCCACCCGGCCCACCCTGGCGGATTACGCGGTCACGCGCGCCGATCGGCTGTCCATGTGCGCGGAACTTTTCAGTCTGATCGGCAGCGGCGCGATCAAGGCCGCGCCCGCCAACCGTTTCGCCCTGGCGGATGCGGCGGAGGCCCACAAGGCGCTGGAGTCGAGACAACTGACCGGCGCGACAATTCTGGTACCGTAGTCTATGTGCCGGAACGGCATGCTCGCGTGCCGTTCCGGTTTCGGAAAGGTTCTTCCGGCGCCGCGAACACGGGCGCAAGCAAAATATGACGCAAGAACACCGCGGGTCTGGCGCATACTGCGTCGACCTGCGCTGTTGTAATTCGAACGAAAACGAGCACTTTTGCGAAACAAGAAATTGTGGCTGGACAGAACGCTGGTTATGTTTATGTATAAATCACGGCGCAAGAAGCGCTGACGCAGAGAGAATATGACGGATTCATGGTTTGACAGAATAAAAACGGAACTTATGTATACATCACGGGAAATTGAATAAAAACCGCATGAAAAATCCGACGTTGTATAAAGATACGTTGAGGAGAGTGCCATGAGAGGCGGAGAAGAAGAATAACCGACGGATGCTGTGACATACCGTCTTGTATCAGCGCCCGGGACAGAGTTCCGGGCGCTGTTTTGCGCATCGTGATAAGTCTGGCTTGCCCGGAGCATGGCGTTAGGCAAAAACGGTTCAGCAATCCGACAGCATGCGGTCCCGCAAGGCCTGCCACAGTTCCTCAATGCCGGTGCGGGCGGCACTCGACGTCACAAGGGGCGGGCAGGGCAGCAGCACGGTCCATTGGCGTTGCCGGTCCTGTTGTTCCCTGCGGGAACACTTGTCCGCCTTGGTCAGAACGGGAATCAGCGGGATGGCGTTGGCGGCGGCGAACGCCAGCAGGGCCAGATCGGACTGCTGCGGCGGCAGGCGGCAATCAAGCAGCAAGATGAGCGCCCGCAGGGCTTTTGAAGAAACGAGGTACACCTCGATCAGTTTTGCCCACTTTTCCTGTTCTTCCTTGCCGGCCTTGGCATAGCCGTATCCCGGCAGATCGACCAGCAGAAAATTGTCCGGGCTGACCCGATAATAATTAACGCTGCGGGTTTTGCCGGGGGTGGAACTGATTTTCGCCAGTTGCTTTCTGCCGGCCAGGGCGTTGATCAGTGACGATTTGCCCACGTTGGAACGCCCGGCCAGGGCGATTTGGGGAGTTGTCTCGCGCTGCAGCTGATCCAGCGTGTAGGCGGTCGTTTCAAGACTCAATGTCGGTTTCATGATTAGCCGCTTGACAATAAGGTCATTATCGAAAAAAATATCTGGCTTCGTTTGTATACCCCATATCGATACGGAAGGAAAGCGATGCCGGCTGTCTATGATTTTCTGGTGCTGAACGGCCCCAATCTGGGCGCGCTGGGCGTGCGCGAACCGGAAATTTACGGTACGGAAGGCATGGATGTCGTGCCCGGCCTTGTGGGCCGTGTGCTGGGCGACCAGGCGGGACGGGTCAGGCTTTCCTTTTTCCAGAGCAATTCAGAGGGCGCGCTGATTGACCGCATGGAAGAGGCAAGGGCCGCGGGAACGCACGGCATCGTTCTGAACGCCGGGGCTTATACCCACACCAGCCTTGCCCTGGCGGACTGTCTGGCCTGGATCGGCATTCCCGCCGTGGAAGTGCACATCAGCAATGTGCTGGCCCGGCCGGAAGCGATCAGACGGCAAAGTTACATCGGCGCCAAAGCCATCGGCACCATCGCCGGGTTCGGGCTTGTGGGCTACGCGCTGGCCGTCCGCGCCCTGTTGGAACATTGTGACAGAAAAGCGTAATTTTCCGGTGCGGCGGCTTCAGGCGAAGACGCCGTTGGTACCGTCATCCCATCAGGAGGTTTCATGTATTCTACCACAGACTTCAGAAAGGGCCTGAAGATCGAAGTCGACGACACCCCGTACGAAGTCGTCGATTATCAGCATTTCAAGCCCGGCAAGGGCGGGGCCATGGTGCGCACCAAGTTGCGCAACATCTTGACCGGCCGCATGCAGGATATAACTTTTCGCGCCGGTGAAAAAGTCGGCCGGCCGGACCTTGAAGTGCGGGAAATGCAGTTCCTGTACCGTGAAGGCAGCGACCTGGTGTTCATGGATCTTTCCACTTACGAGCAACTGCATCTGGCTCAAGATGTCGTGGGAAGCAAAGGCGGCTATCTGAAGGAAAGCCAGATCATACAGGTGCTGCTGTACCGGGCTTCGCCCCTGGATATCGAACTGCCCCTGTCCCTGGTGCTTCAGGTGACGGATACCGAACCCGGCGCCAAAGGCGACACGGTTTCCAACGTGACCAAACCAGCCACCCTGGAAACCGGCGCCATGGTGCAGGTGCCCTTGTTCGTGAACATAGGCGACAAGGTCAAAATCGACACGCGGTCCAACGAGTACCTGGGGAGAGAATCCTGATGCGGAAAACCGCACCGGAACTGGCCCGCCCCCTGTCGCGCAGACAGGGAAAAAGGTCCCCGGGGCGATAATTACGCGGCCGGCTTTTCCCGGAATTCCGACGGGGAAAGCCGGCCGAGCCTTTTGTGCAACCGTTCCGCGCTGCAGGAACGAACATATTTTTCAATCGGGGCTGTCGCTGCAACCCGGCTGCGGCAAGTCTATGAACAAAGCGTCGCGGCCACGCGCGGCATCTCGTCGCTGACGGGCAGGGCCTGGGGACATTTGGTTTCGCATTCCCTGCACTGTATACATTTGTCGGCCCGTTCGCCGGGTTGCGTCTGCAAGTTGTAAAAGAATTTCGTACGCTCGCGCAACGCCGCGTCGTCACTCAAAAAATAATCATTATACGTGGTGAAGTTCTTGGGGATATTGACCCCGGCGGGGCAGGGCAGGCAATAGCCGCAGGCCGTGCATTGCACCTTGATACGGCTGACGAAATGGCGGCGCACCTGATCCAGCGCGGCCAGATCCTCTCCGCTCAGCGCGCCCGCGCCGGCGGCGTCGGCGGCGGCAAGGTTTTCTTCCACCTGCGCCATGGTGCTCATGCCGCTGAGCACCACCTGCACCGCATCCTGATTCCACAGCCAGCGCAGTCCCCAGTCGGCCAGAGACCATTCCGGACGGACGGCGGCAAGGACGGCGCGCATCTCTTCCGGCACATGGTTGACCAGAAAGCCGCCCCGTAAAGGCTCCATGACGACAATGCCCAGGCCGCGCTCCGCCGCCAGGGCCAGACCCTTTTGTCCGGCCTGATATTGCTGGTCCAGATAGTTGTATTGGATCTGGATGAATTCCCAATCGTAGGAATGTATGATATCCTCAAACACAGCGAAGCGATCGTGAAACGAAAAACCGACATGACGGATCCGGCCGTCCCGTTTCGCCGTGTCAAGAAAATCAAACAGCTTCATATCCCGCAGCGCGGGCCAGGTCAGGCTGTTCAGGTTATGAGCCAGATAGCAGTCAATATGGTCGGTTTCCAGGCGTTGCAACTGGGTGTCAAGGATGCGGTCCATGTCGGCACGACTGCTCACCGACCAGGCGGGCAGTTTTGTGGCCAGCAGCACCCTGGACCGGTAGCCGTCGCGCAAAGCCCGGCCGACAAAAGGTTCGCTGGCGCCCGGTTCGCGTATGCCCTTGCTGCCGTGATACGGCCATGCGGTATCCAGATAATTGACCCCCCGGTCAATGGCTTTGCGAACCATTGCCGTGGCCAGCGCTTCGTCAATGCAGGAAGCGTCCGGTCCGTCAAGGGGCAGGCGCATGCAGCCGAACCCCAAAAGGGAAACGTTTTTTTGCGTTTTGCCGAAGGGTCTTTTTTCCATAAGGCCTGCCTTGGGCCCTCTGCGCGCGGCAAAGGGCGAGTACTAGCCGCGGTCGGGCGGCCGGGTGCGGTCGCTGCAGCATACACGAGAGCGGTCCGGATAACCAGAGGCGGCATTCTGTCTCCGAACAGAGACGAGTCTCCCTAGGGAGACAGTTCCATGCGCCGGGCTTTTCGCTTTTTTTCACAAACAGGGCGACAAACGTCTCGTAAAAGAGACAAGATGCGGATAGGGTGCAGGCGGAGAGATGATCCGCGCGTGAAGAACGGAAATGTTTTTGGGGGCAACAGCGTGTATTCAAAGAAATTTTTTCTTTTTCTATTCCATGTCGATGCAACCGGTTTGTGACTTGTCGGGTGTTTGGAACAGGCACGTAACTTGCTTTGCCAGAACGACGGCAAAGCTCCTATGCGAAACTCTCTATTACAAGGAGCCCATATGAAAGCAGTTGTCCGGTTTTTTGTAGCCTTTATGCAGCGGTACCTTCCTGATGCATTTCTGTTTGCGGTTATTCTGACCTTTATCGCTTTTGCCGGCGCCTGGGCTCTGACAGGCAAAACGTTCATGGAGCTTATCCGGTTCTGGGGCAACGGGCTGTGGGGCATTCTCGGCTTTGCCATGCAGATGATCCTGATCGTGGTCACCGGGCACACCATGGCCAGCAGCGGCCCCGTGAAACGCCTGCTTTCCTCTCTGGCCAGCATTCCCAAAGATTCCGCCGGAGCGGCCATGCTGTGCTGCTTCATTACCGGCCTGGCTTCCTTTCTGAACTGGGGTTTCGGCCTGGTCGTGGCCGCGCTTCTGGCGCGCGAACTGGCCCGCAAGGTGCCCCGCATGGACTACAGCTATGTCGTGGCGGCCGGTTACGGCGGCTTCGTTATCTGGCACGGGGGCATTTCCGGATCCATTCCCCTGGCTGTCGCCACCAAAGGGCATCTGGTGGAAAAACTGACCGGCATCATCCCTACCACCCAGACCATTTTTTCCGTGCAGAACCTGATCATCACCTTCTTCATCATTTTCACCCTGCCGTTCATCATGAAGCTGATTTCCCCGACGGACAGCGAAACCAAAGTCGTTGACCCCGAACTGCTGGTTGAACCGGAAGAACCCAAGGAACCCGAAAACAAAACCTTCGCGCAGAGGCTGGAATATTCCCGCATCATCACCTGGGTCTTCGGGGCCATGGGCGTCATTTTCCTGGGCGACTACTTCATCAAGAACGGCTTCCTGAACCTGTCGCTGAACATCGTGATCTGTCTGTTCATGTGGGCCGGCATTATTCTGCACGGCACCCCCATTTCCTACATCCGCGCGGTCAACGAAGCCATCAAGGGCTGCGCGGGCATCGCGGTGCAGTTCCCCCTGTACGGGGGCATCCAGGGACTGATGGTTTCTTCCGGTCTTGCCGCCATCATCGCCAAATGGTTCATTTCCTTTTCCACTGTGGACACGTTCGCGCTGTTTACCTTCTTGGCCGGCGGCGTTATCAATATCTTTGTGCCTTCGGGCGGCGGCCAGTGGGTCGTGCAGGGCCCGATCAACATGCCCGCGGCAATCGAACTGGGCGTTTCCCCCGCCAAGGTGGCCATGAGCATCGCGTATGGCGACCAATGGACCAACATGATTCAGCCGTTCTGGGCTCTGCCGCTTCTGGGCATCGCCAAGCTGGGCGCCAAGGACATCATGGGCTATTGCGTGATAGTCCTGTTCTGGAGCGGCATCGTCATCGGCACGGGCCTGCTGTTCTGGAGATAACGGGCTCTTTGCCCGTCGCATCGTTGCGTTTGTGTTCTATTGCTTTCTTGTAACGTTTTGGAGGTATCACAACATGAAAGAAATCGTCATTGTTTCCGCAACCCGCACCATGACCGGCAGCTTCAACGGTGCGCTTCTGCCCTGCAGCGCCATCGAACTGGGCACCACCGTGATAAAGGAAGCCTGCAAACGGGCCGGCATCGCCCCCGCAGAAGTGGACGAAGTGATCATGGGCAATATCCTGCAGGGAGGCCTTGGCCAGAACCCGGCCCGCCAGGCCGCCGTGCACGCGGGGGTTCCCATCGAAACCCCCAGCTATACGATCAACCATCTGTGCGGTTCCGGCCTGAAGGCCGTGTGCCTGGGGGCGCTTTCCCTGCAGGCCGGTGAGGCGACCTGCGTGGTGGCCGGCGGCATGGAAAGCATGTCCAACGCGCCGTACCTTCTGCCCAAAGCCCGCCAGGGCCTGCGCATGGGCGACGCCGCGCTGGTCGACATGATGATCCACGACGGGTTGACCGATATTTTCAACGGCTACCACATGGGCATCACCGCTGAAAATCTGGCGGAAAAATATACCGTCACCCGCGAGGACCAGGACGCCTTCGCCCTGTCGTCGCAACAGAAAGCCGTGGCGGCCATCGATTCCGGCGCGTTCAGGGAAGAAATCTGCCCGGTGGTGATCAAGGACCGCAAGGGGGACAAGATCATCGACACGGATGAATATCCCCGCCGCGACGCTTCCGTCGAAAGCATGGCCAAGTTGCGCCCGGCCTTCAAAAAAGACGGCACCGTCACGGCCGGCAACGCGTCGGGCATCAACGACGGCGCGGCCGCCATCGTGCTGATGACCAGGGAAAGGGCGGAACAGAAAGGCCTGAAGCCCCTGGCCCGCATCGTCTCTTTCGCATCCGCCGGGGTTGACCCCTCCATTATGGGCTACGGCCCGGTGCCCGCCACCCGCCTGGCCCTGAAAAAAGCCGGCTGGACCGTGGATGATCTCGACTTCATCGAAGCCAACGAAGCCTTCGCGGCCCAGGCCGTCACCGTGGCACGCGAATTGAAATTTCCGGCGGAAAAAATCAACGTCAACGGCGGCGCCATTGCCATCGGCCATCCGATCGGCGCCAGCGGCGCGCGCATTCTGACCACGCTGCTGTACATTCTGAAGAACCGGGGCGCCAAACGGGGTCTTGCCACGCTGTGCATCGGCGGCGGCCAGGGCATCGCCATGCTGGTTGAACGGATATAAAGGAGGCGGGTATGCGAGAAATCATCACTCCGGCCGCGGCGGCAGACCTGGTAAAAGACGGCGATACCGTCATGTTCGGAGGCTTCATGGGCTGCGGCACGCCGCATTCCATCGTGGACGCGCTGCTGGAAAAAGGCGTCAAAGACCTGACCATCATCTGCAACGACGCGGGCCTTACGGATTACGGCGTGGGCAGGCTGGTGGTGTCAAAACAGATCAAAAAAACCATCGCCAGCCATATTGGTCTAAACCCGGAAGCGGGCAAACAGATGAACTCCGGCGAGATGGAAATCGACCTGATCCCTCAGGGCACGCTCGCCGAGCGCATCCGGGCGGCCGGTTCGGGCCTGGGCGGTTTTTTGACCCCCACGGGCGTCGGCACCACAGTGGCCGAAGGCAAGCAGGTCATCACCGTCGACTGCCGCGAGTATCTGCTGGAAAAACCCCTGCGCGCCGACATCGCCCTGCTGAAAGCGCACAAGGCGGACAAGGCCGGCAACCTGATTTACCGCCGCTCCACGCGGAACTTCAACCCGCTGATGGCCATGGCCGCTGGACTGGTCATCGCTGAAGTCGACGAAATCGTTGAAATAGGCCAGATGGATCCCGACACGGTCCATACGCCCGGCATTTTCGTCAAGTATCTGGTGTTGTCGCAGAAAGGGGGCAAGTGATGGACGCGAAAGAAATCATCGCCATACGCGTGGGGCAGGAATTCAAGAACGGCGACTATGTCAACCTGGGCATAGGCATTCCGACGCTGGTCGCCAACCACCTGCCGCCCGGCGTCACGGTCATCCTGCAGTCGGAAAACGGTTTTCTGGGCGTCGGGCCGGCCCCTTCGGAAGACAAAATCGATATGGATCTGGTCAACGCCGGCGGCAAGCCGGTGACCATTCTGCCCGGAGGCGCCACCTTTGACAGTTCCATGTCCTTCGCCATCATCCGGGGCGGGCACGTGGCGGCCACGGTCCTAGGCGCTCTTGAAGTGGACGAGGAAGGCAATCTGGCCAACTGGATTATTCCCGGCAAAATGGTGCCGGGCATGGGCGGGGCCATGGATCTGGTCGTGGGCGCGCGAAAGGTGATCCTGGCCATGGAGCATACGGCCAAGGGCCGCCCCAAGATTCTGAAAAAATGCACCCTGCCGCTGACCGCGGCCAAAGAAGTGGACATGATCGTCACGGAACTGGCGGTGTTCAAGTACCTGCCCAAACTCACCCTGGTGGAACTGGCCCCCGGCGTGACCCAGGAGCAGGTCAGGGAAGCCACCGAAGCTGACTACGCCATATCGCCGTACCTGAAGGCCATGCCTGTCTGATGCATTGCACGCGTGAACCGCCTGCGTGGAGTGCGAACCCGCCACGCAGGCGCATGCGGCATTCATTGCCGCGGAAAACGCCGGAGTGAGCGTGCCTTTGCAAACCCCGGCCTTGCGGAGGTTGTCATCAATCTGAAGCCTTCCCCGCCGCTTGCGGCCGGGAAGGCTTTTTACTATAGAGCAGACGAGCGATACGCAGTCATGCACCAACCGGTTGAGGATAGAAACACGGATAACGCAAAATTTTCCCGCGAGCTGACAGGGCTTTTTCTGCTTTTTCTGGGGCTGCTGCTGCTGCTCAGCCTTGGCACTTACGACCCCCGCGACCCCAGCCTGAACCATGTGGTGAGTTCGGCCGTTACCGTACGCAACAAGGCGGGGCTGTTCGGCGCGTACTGCAGCGGCTTTCTGGCCGACATGCTGGGGCTTGCGGCGTATCTTGTTCCCGCTCTGTTTCTGGCTGCCGGCGCCAGACGTGTCGTTGCGGCCGCGGAATGGCCCTGGTGGCGCTGGTGCGGCTTTGTTTTCCTCGGCTGCGGCCTGGCCGTCGCCGGCGAGGCCTGGAACGCGGCGCTTTTTTCCTTGCGGGGCGGAGGGCTTCTGGGCCACGCGCTGTATGGATTTTCCAACGGGTATTTCGGCAGGGTGGGCACCGCTCTGGTCTGGGGTTTTCTTTTCCTGCTGGCCGTGCAGATTCTGTTCGGTTTTTCCTGGTTTACCCTGGCTCAACGGGGTGTTGCCGGACTCTGGACCACCCTGATGCAAAAACACAATTCCGGATCTCCCCTGGCCCTGGACGACAAGGCGCGCGCGCGCGGGACGGATCCTTTCGCCCCGCAACCGGCCGTTCCCGAACAGAACCGGCAGGCCCTTCACCGCCCACGGCCCGATGCGGAACAGACGCCGTTCGCCGCGCTTTCCGCTGAAGCGCCGGTTCCCGCTTCGGCCATTCTGCCCGGAGCGACCGGCCTGGCCCTGCCGGGAACCGATCTGGATTTTTTGGCGCTGCCGGTGCTGGATGGCGTTGATCCCCCCTGGGTGCGCGATCTGGAAACAGGCAATATTCCCGAACAGGCCGTGCGGGACAGGAAAATTCCTGCCGCGTCGCCCGCGTCCGGCGTTGCTGCTCCGGTACCGCCCAGGCCCGTGGCGCAGGACCCGCCGGTGACCGCGCCCCCGGCGCAGGCCGGGGATGCTCCGGCCGGCCAAACGCGGTCTGCCGTCGTCATCACGGAAGCGGCGAAAACGGTTCCCGCTTCGCAGGCGGACCTGAAACCCAAGGACCGGCGCATTCCTTTGCCGCCTCTGGACTTGCTGCACACCGTGGCCTCCGCCAAGGACAAGACCCCGCGCGAAGCTCTGGAAGCAAAAGGCAGAACTTTGATGACCTGCCTGTCGGATTTCGGCGTGGCCGGCGAATTGATGGGCATCGCGCCCGGTCCGGTGGTCACCATGTTCGAGGTGCGGCCGGCCGCCGGGGTGCGGGTGGCGCGCATCGAAAATCTCAGCGACGATCTGGCCCTGGCCCTCAAGGCCATCGCCGTGCGCATCCAGGCCCCCATACCCGGCACGGATACCGTGGGAATTGAAATTCCCAACGATATCCGTGAAATGGTCTGCCTGAAAGAGCTGTTCAGTTCCGCGGCCTTTGCCCGTTCGGAATCCCTGCTCAGCATGGCCCTGGGCAAGGACATTCAGGGCGCGCCGGCCATGGCGGATCTGGCCCGAATGCCCCATCTGCTGGTTGCCGGGGCCACCGGCGCGGGCAAAAGCGTATGTCTGAACTCCATCATCCTGTCCTTTTTATACAAAGCCCGGCCTGAAGAGGTGAAGCTGCTGCTGGTGGACCCCAAACGCGTGGAAATGGCGGTCTATGCCGACCTGCCGCATCTGGTGCATCCGGTGGTCACGGAAATGGATCTGGCCAAAAACGCGCTCAACTGGGCGGTTTCCGAGATGAGCCGCCGCTATACGGACCTGGCCCGTCTGGGGGTTCGCAACATCGCGGCATACAATGAAAAACTGGCCGGATTGGACAGGGCAAAACATCCGGATCTGGCTGATCTGGAATTCATGCCCTATCTGGTCGTCATCATCGACGAACTGGCCGACCTGATGATGACCGCCGCCAAAGAGGTGGAAGGGTACATCATGCGTCTGGCCCAACTGGCCCGGGCCGCGGGAATCCATATGATTCTCGCCACCCAGCGGCCCAGTGTGGATGTGGTGACCGGCCTGATCAAGGCCAACTTTCCCTGCCGCATATCCTTTCAGGTGACTTCCAAACATGATTCACGCACCATTTTGGACGCTGTCGGCGCGGAACATCTGCTGGGCAAGGGGGACATGCTGTACAAACCGGCCGGCGGCAGGTTCCAGCGTCTGCACGGGGCCTTTGTCAGCGATGACGACGTGGCCGCCGTGACGGGATACTGGCGGGAACGGCAGGCCCCTTCGTACCAGATCGACTTTTCCGAATGGGGGGCCGAGGCCGCTGCCGCCGGCAACGGTTTTTCCGGCGGGGGCGGCGACGACGTGGCGGGCGACCCCATCTACGCCGACGCCGTGGCCTTTGTGCGCGAACAGGGCAAAGCCTCCATATCGCTTATCCAGCGGCGTTTCCGCATCGGTTTCAACCGGGCGGCCCGCTTTATCGAGCAGATGGAGCAGGACGGCATCATCGGCCCGCCCGACGGCAGCAAACCCAGGATGGTGCGATAGCCCATCGGGCAAGGCGCCCCTGCCAGGGGCGTTGCACCGCGGGCCTTGCAACCCCTTGCCCCAACGAACAGGAGTCCATATGCGCCGCATTGTTCAAATAGCGATGTTCCTGGCCGTGACGCAGCTTTTCTGTATCCCGGCCTTGGGGGCCGACCCCCTCGTCGACGCCGTGCAGAAACGGTATGATGCGTTGAAAAGCATGGAGGCGACCTTCACCCAGACCCTTGTTCACAAGGAAAGCGGGAATCGGGAAGAGCGGACCGGCGTGCTGTTTTTCGCCAAACCCCTGCTGGTGCGCTGGGAAACCACGACCCCGGTTCCGGAATTGCTCATCGTGACGCCGCAGGTGATCTGGAACGTGTTCCCCGACGAGGACATGGCCTACAAATACCCTCCGAACCTGGCCGACGATTCGCGCAGCATCGTGCGCGTGATCACGGGGCAGACCAGACTGACCCAGGATTTCACCATAGAACGCGAAGGCGTGGAAAAGGGGTTGGTTAAACTGCGCCTGTACCCCAAGGAACCGACCCAGGCCCTGACGGAAGCCACCATCTGGGTGGAGCAGGCCACCGGCTTGATCAAGCGGGTTCTGCTCCTTGATTTTTACAGCAACCAGAACGACATCACGTTTACCAGCCAGAAGCTGGACTCCAAACTGGCTTCCGACATTTTCGTCTTTGCGCCGCCCGCCAAAATGAAAGTGGAGGACCGGACAAACAGCGGAGTGGTGAAAAAGCCGCTGCTGCGCTGAGCATCAGGCTTGTTTTCTCATGAAATGTCTGTGGACGCGGAACAACGTGTCCACAGACATTTTTGCAAGAAATCCAGTCTGTTTACCGCGCGGTGCGAATCCGCACCCGAAAGCCGCGTCCGGCACTCCGGCGTGCATGCCGGACCAGAACAGATGGCGCGCGGATGCAAACCGCCGGAACGGACGGCGCCGGAGTTCGGATATTGGTCATAAATCCACGGCGCCGCGCAGGGCGGCTATTTCATTCGCCGTCAGTTCGCGGGCCTTCCCTCTGGGCAGGTCCCCCAGATCCAGAGGGCCGGAACGGACCCTGCGCAGACTCAGGATGGTCAAGCCCAGATCGCGGCACATGCGGCGTATCTGGCGGTTGATCCCCTGATGGAGGGTGATCTCCATGACCGGGTCAAAGCCCGGCAGTATCCGGAGCTGAACAGGGGCCAGTTTTTCCCCTTCGGCCAGGGTCATCCCGCGACGCATGGTTTCCAGAGCGGCCGGGGATGGGCGCTCCTTCACCCGGACATGATAGACTTTGGGCAGATGATAGCGGGGATGGGTCAGCCGCAGGGTCATTTCTCCGTCGTCGGTCAGCAGCAGCAGCCCTTCGGAAAAATAATCCAGACGCCCTACGGGAAAAAGGCGTTTTCCCCGAAAGCGGACAGGCACGAAATCCAGCACGGTGGGTCTGCCCTGGGGATCTTTGACTGTGGACACCACCTGTACGGGTTTGTGCAGCATCAGGTACGTATATTCCCCGCCGGCGGGCAGGGTGATCTCCCTGCCGTCCACGCCGACGCGGTCCGCGGCGGGATTGATGCGCGCGCCCGGTTCCGTGACCGGTTCATTGTTGATCGTCACGCGACCCTGCCGCACCAGTTCGTCGGCACCCCGGCGGGACGCGATGCCCGCCAGGGCCAAGGCCTTGTTCAACCGTAACCCTGCCGCGGAACAGGCCATGGCCGCCTCCCCCCTTTCAGGCCGGGCGGCGGCCGGGGGGCGGGCATCCGGGACGGAGGCCGTCCGGCTTTTTGCTGCCCTGCGGGCAGCAGGGCGGGGAGGGGAGAGGCGCGTTGTTTTCATCAGACTGTCCGCTGGCGGTTTCGCGTGTTTTCTGGCATAGTCCTGCCCTTATGTCTACTTCCTTCGTGCAACCCGTCCCGGAACGCCACCTCGGCAGCATGGCCCTGTTCAAACGCTGCCTGGGATACTTCTCCCCATACTGGCTGCGCATCAGCCTTGCTTCCCTCGCCATGATGATCGTGGCCGGCAGCCAGCCGGCCGTGGCCTATCTGGTCAAACCCACGATGGATAAAATATTCATCGAAAAGAACAGCTCTTTCCTGCTGGTGATCCCCCTGGCCTTCCTGCTGCTGGAATTCACGAAGGCGGGTTTTCGGGTGGTGCAGAACTACATCATGCAGTCCTGCGGCCTGAAGGTTCTGGAACGGCTGCGCGAAGAGATGTACCGCAAGATCATCTGCCTGCCCATGAAGTTTTATGAAGAAGCGCAGGTCGGCATGCTGATGAGCCGGGTGATCAACGACGTGGTGTTGATCCGGGCCAGCCTGCCCGCCCTGATCATGCTGGTCCGCCAGGTATTCACGGTCATTTTTCTGGTGGGCGTCGCTTTTTACCAGAATGCGTACCTGGCTTTCTGGGCGGTGGTCGTTCTGCCCGCCGCGCTGTTCCCCTTCGTGTATTTCGGCCGGCGCATGCGCAAACTCAGCCGCAAGGGCCAGGCCAAACTGGCGGATATCTCCGTGCTGCTGCAGGAAATATTCAGCGGCATCCGGGTGGTCAAAGCCTTTTCCACGGAATATGTCGAAGGCGCGCGCTTTGACAAGGAAAACCGCCGGCTGCTTTCTTTTTCGCTGAAGCAGACCATGTCCAGCGAACTGTCCTCGTCGGTCATGGAATTCACGGGAGCCTGCGCCGCGGCCCTGGTCATCTGGTTCGGCGGCATGGAGGTCATCGAAGGCCGGTCCACGCCGGGCACCTTTTTTTCCTTTCTGACCTCCATCATCATGCTCTATGACCCGATCAAGAAGATGTCCAACTCCAACAACGAAATTCAAAAGGCCCTGGCCGGCGCGGAACGGGTGTTCGCCATTCTGGATTCGCCGGAGATTCAGGTGGAGCGCGGCGGGAATGCGGTATTTGAGCCGCCGTTCGAGGAACTTGTCTTTGACCGGGTTTCGTTCGCGTACCAGGACGGCACTCCGGCCCTGAACGACATCAGCCTGCGCGTGAAGCGAGGCGAGCGCATTGCCTTGGTGGGTCCTTCCGGCGGAGGCAAGACAACTTTTGTGAATATGATCCCCCGGTTTTACGAACCACAGTCCGGCCTGATAACCCTGAACGGCAGGCCGCTGGCCGAGTATACCCTGAAAAGCCTGCGCGGCGCTGTGGCTGTGGTTTCGCAGGACAGTTTTCTGTTCAATCTGTCGGTTCGCGACAACATACTGTACGGCCAGACGGGAGCTTCCGAGGACACCATGCTGCACGCGGCGCGCGCCGCCTATGCCGACAATTTTGTCAGGGAGTTGCCCGAAGGCTATGACACGCTGGTGGGCGAACGCGGCACAAAGCTGTCCGGCGGGCAGAAGCAGCGCCTGACCATCGCGCGGGCCATTGCCAAGGATGCGCCGCTGCTTATTCTGGATGAGGCGACGTCCGCCCTGGATTCCGAATCCGAAGGAATCGTGCAGAAGGCTTTGGAAAACTTGATGGAAAATCGCACCAGCATTGTGATCGCCCACAGACTTTCCACGGTGCTGCATGCGGATCGCATCCTGGTGGTGGAAAAAGGCAGGATTGTCGGCCAGGGCCGGCACGAGGAACTGCTGGCCACCTGCCCCCTGTATGCGAAACTCTATGACATGCAGTTCGGACATGGCCAGAACGGTGTTGCTGGCGATGCCGCGGAAGAAAAAACATGAGCATTTCCCCGGTTATCGTCGGCCCTTTTATCGGTTCCGTATATTCATTGTGGTGCCGGACCCTGCGCTATACCGAGGTCAACCGTGAAGCCTGCGTTCCGCTGGTGCGCGAACAGATCCCCCTGGTTTTCGCCCTGTGGCACGACGAATTGTTCGCCGTGCCGTACAAGCGTGACGGATGGCCCATATTCACCATTGTCAGCCGCAGCCGGGACGGGGAATTCCTGGCCAGGGTCCTGGCCAGCCAGGGATTGGGCACGGTCAGGGGGTCCAGTTCGCGCGGCGGGCTGGCGGCCCTGCTGCGGGCGGCGAAGCTGATGCAGGAAGAGCGCCGGCATGCCTGCATCACCGTGGACGGCCCACGCGGCCCGCGCCATGTGGTCAAGGACGGCGCGATTTTTCTGGCCCATCGGGTTTCCTCCTACATCGTGCCTGTACGGGTGTACTATTCCAAAGCCAAAGTGTTCCGGTCCTGGGACCGGTTTCAGCTGCCCTGGCCGTTCAGCCGGGTCCACATGCAGTACGGCGATCCGTACCGGGTGGCGGAAGGGGAATTGACCCCGGAAGTCCTGAAAAAAGAGCGGCGCGCCCTTGAAGAAAAATTCGCGGCGCTGACCCCGCCGCGCGAGTACCGATGAAACGGCTTTTTTATCTGGCGATCATTCGTTTTTTGCGCTGCTTGAGCTTTCGCGGCATCCGTCGTATGGGGAATCTGCTGGGCTGGGTCCTGTGGACCTTCATGCGCCGCCGCCGCCAAGAGACAGCAGAACGCATCATGGCCCGCCTGGACGTGCCGGAAGAGCGGGCGTGGCAGTTGGCCAGGGACAGCTTCAACAATACCGCCACGTCGTTCATGGAAATTTTTCTGAACGACCGTTTCGGGCTTGAGCATGTGCGTCTGCAGCATACGGACCAATGGAATCTGTTCCAGACCATGACCGCCCACAAACGGCCTGTGGTTTTCGTCACCGGCCACTTCGGCGCCTGGGAGATTCTGGGGTCTCTGGTGGGGCAGGCCGTCGGCCGCCGGGTTGTGACCGTGGCCCGAAAGCAGAAGGACCCTGTCATGTCGGAAATCATCCGCGACCTCAGAGCGGAAGGGCATCTGCTCAGCGTTGACCACCGCGAATCGGTCGGAGCCCTGCTCTCCTGCCTGCGCGGCAACGGCATCGCCTGTTTTCTGGTGGATCATAACAGCAGCCGCAGGGAATCGTCATTCCTGCCCTTTCTGGGTGAAACAGCTGCCGTGAACATAGGGCCGGCCCTTTTGGCCATGAGGGCAAAAGCGGTAGTATACCCGACGTTTTTGCAGCGGGAAGGACGGGAAAGCTATTCCCTGCGCATGGAAGAACCGCTGGATACGCTGACCCTGCGGGGATCGCTGTCCGACCGCCTGCAGCATATCGTGCGATACTACACCAGGGCGGTGGAAGCGCGAGTGCTGGACGCACCGGAACAGTGGATGTGGATGCACAGACGCTGGAAAACACGGCCGCTTTACGAACAGAAAATGCCGCAATCCTGACCGGAGACTCTGGAATATGCGCATGGCGGGAGTGAATTCCCTTTGAGATTTTTCATGCGCCAGTTTTGAAAAAATGCGGCACGCTCTTTTTCTGAATACGGACAGGCCGAGCCGGCATGAAGGCACGTTGCGCTGTCGCTTGGAGGCGGTTGCTGCGTTGCGTTGCGTATCCGCGGGGATTGTCAGAAGAAATGTTCTGCTTCTGACAGGCAGGGACAATTCCGAGAAGCGGGCGGCTTTACCCGGTGCGGCACGAATTGCGCGAAGGCCGTGCTGTGCGGGAATGCAAGGCCGGATTCCTTCCGGCTTCAGGATTTCCGTGCATGCCGGACGGGAACCACGGTTGTCCTCAGAAGCACTCGCGTCGCTGTCTCTGGTGTGGGAGCTATGATGAAACGGTATTTTTATCTGGTTATGGTCCGCTTTCTGCGCCGCCTGGATTTTAAAGGCATACGCCGCGTGGCGGACCTGCTGGGATTTCTCATGTGGGCCCTCCTGATCCGCCGCCGCCGCGAGACCGCGGGCCGCATCATGGAGCGTCTGAATCTGCCGGAAGATCAGGCGCGTGGTCTGGCCGAAGCCAGTTTTTACAATATCGCCCTGTCTTTCATGGAAATTTTCCTCAACGACCGCTTTGGTCCCGAATACGTCCGCGTGAGTGACGACAGCCAATGGAGGCTGTTCCATTCCATGGTCAACAGCGAACGGCCCATGGTGTTCATTTCCGGCCATTTCGGGGCTTGGGAGCTTTTGGGCTCGCTGGTGGGGCGCGCCGCGGGCAGACCCATGATGACGGTGGCCAGGAAACAGAAAGACCATGTCATGTCCGAAATTATCCGCAACCTGCGGGCAGAAGGAAATCTGGTCAGCGTGGATCATCGAGCCTCTGCCGGAGCATTGCTGTCCTGCCTGCGCGACAACGGGATCGCCTGCTTTCTGGTGGACCACAACAGCAAACGCAGTGAATCCGTGTTCCTGCCCTTTCTCGGCCGGATGGCGGCCGTGAACATGGGCCCCGCGATGCTGGCTCTGCGCGCAAAAGCCTTGGTTTTCCCGATTTTTTTGAAACGGGAAGGGATGCGGGAATATTCACTGCATATGGAAAATCCTTTGGATACCGCAACACTGGAAGGCCCGCTGTCCGGGCGCGTGCGCCAGGTTGCCGAATTTTACACCCGTGCGGTGGAAAAACGGATACTGGACGCACCGGAACAATGGCTGTGGATGCACAGGCGCTGGAAAACCAGGCCGCCGGAAGAAGGAAATTGACTCGGACGGAACGGAAGCGCCGCCGCGGAAGCGCCCGCAGACGCGGAACCGGTTCAGGAGCGCGGCGCGGCCGTTTCTTCGTCCGTCCGCCAGGGCGCCAGTTCATAGCGCCGGATGTGCTGCAGGGGAAAAAAGCTGACCGCGCCGTCCGGAGCCTGTACTTTCAGGGTATTGTGGGCGGTGGCGGAAACGGCGGCGCAGGGCATGGTCATGCTGCCCCCGGCGGAAAAAAAGATGGTCAGCGCCTGCGGGCCGCCGCGCGTTGCGAAGTAGGCAGCCTTTTTTTCCGCCGTCTGGATGGCCTTGATCATGGAAAGATGCCAGGCCACACGCAGCCGTTTCCGGTTTTCCGGAGTGTCGTGCGCGGGGCACAGGGCCATTTTCTGGCTGTCCGGGGCGGGAATGTACCCGGTGATCCAGCCTGTTCCCGCGTCGACGCCGCAGATGTGGCAGGGGATCATACGCATGTCCTTGAGGTTCCGCCCCAACCCAAACCCTCAAACCGGCCCGGATCCCCTTGGTGCCGCGCAGGGACGGGGCGGTGGTCCTCCGTCTTATCTATGCCCCAACGGCATAATGCACACGGGGATGTCGTTTTGCTTCAGGCCCAGCTTGGTCCGCACGAAATCCGCGTTCAGGGTGGCCATATACCGCGCGCCGATGTTCAGAGCGTCGGCGGCGAGGTAAACGTTCTGGGTCATGGCCCCGACCAGAATGTAGCCGAAGCTGTCGCGCCGGACGGGATCGCTGAAGGCGGCGGTCCTGTCGCCTTCGATCACGAAAACGAGCACGGCCGGAGCCCTGGTGGCGAAAATCTGGTTGGTGATGCCGGGGATGATGTTTTCTCCGGAAATTTTGGCCAGACTGTGGTCCTTGCCGTTGTAACGGAAAACCCCGCCGGCGTCGGCCAGATATACCGCGCAGTACGGATCGCGGCCCTGGGCCACGGGCACGCTCCAGCCCTTGCCCGCCCGGTTGCGGCCGGCGGCGGCCCAGAGCAGGGTGCTCACGTCCTCACGGCTGAGGGCGCCGGTGGGAAACTGGTTCTGCAGCGCGGAAGAACGGCTTTCCATGGCCGCAAACAGGGCTTTACCGCCTGCGGTCGCGGGCTTGGGCAACACAATGTCCGCCGCCGGAGCGGCCGGGGCTGAAAAGAAGGCAACACCGCAGCACAGAACAAACAATATCGCCGTTTTCATGCGACCCTCCGGTTGAAGGCAAATCGTATTACAGGTTCGAATCGCGCAGATACCGTATGCCGTTCGCCAGCAGGGCAGTTCCGGGGGTACTTTTTTCCCCCCTGGTCCAGCCGGGATGGTTGGTGTCGTGGGTATAGGCCTCCGGGTGCGGCATCAGGCCGAAAATACGGCCCGTGGGGTCGGTCAGCCCGGCGATGGCGAACGGAGATTCGTTGGGATTGAAAGGATACTCCTGAGTCGGAAGCAGGGTGGCCGGGTCGGCGTACTGGACCGGAACCAGGTTTTCCGCCATTATCCGGTTCAAAACGGTGTCGTCTTTCGCCACCAGGCGGCCTTCGCCGTGTCGCACGGGAAGATACAGGGACCGCAGATCCCGGGTGAACACGCAAGGGCTGGCCGGATTGACGGCCAGGGTGCACCAGCGGTCTTCAAATCTGGCGGAAGCGTTGTGCGCCAAAGAAACCTGACGGGCAAGGTACTGCCCGTCCAGAGCGGGCAGCAGTCCCAGTTTGACCAGCAGTTGGAACCCGTTGCAGATGCCCAGGATCAGCCCCCCCCCGCCGATGAATTCCATCAGCTGATCAACCAGGGGGGCCCCGGTGTTGTCCTTGCTGTGCTTCCAGCGGATGCCGGCGGCCTGGGCCGCGCCCAGATCGTCGCCGTCCAGAAAGCCGCCGGGGAAAATGAGAAACCGGTAGCCGCCCAGGCGGAAACGCCCGGCGGTCAGGTCGGAAAAATGGGCGATATCGGCCGTGTCGGAACCGGCAAGTTTCGCGGCATGCGCGCATTCCACTTCGCAGTTGGTTCCGAAACCGGTGATGACCAGGGTGTTGATTCTGCCGGACATGAAAGCTCCTCACGGCGGTGATGCGTCGGGTCTGTCACTCTACGCTTCAAGACATGTTTGCGTCAACTGGCTGACCGGAATCGGAAAATGGTCTACTACTGGGCAGGATATGGGTATGGCCGCTCCGGCAGGCGCCGTGCGTGCCGGAGCATGGCGGAACATTTGATTCCAGCAGGAAGGGCTATGAAAAATACGAAGTTCATTTTCATTACCGGCGGGGTGCTCTCTTCCCTGGGCAAGGGATTGGCCGCCGCCTCTCTCGGCGCGCTTTTGAAGGCGCGCGGGCTTTCCGTGACCATCCAGAAGCTGGACCCGTACATCAATGTGGACCCCGGCACCATGAATCCCCTGCAGCACGGCGAAGTGTACGTGACCGACGACGGGGCCGAGGCCGACCTGGACCTGGGCCATTACGAACGGTACCTCGGCGATCACCTCACCCAGCGCAACACCTGCACGTCCGGGAAAATCTATTACCGGGTCATCAGCAAGGAACGCCGGGGCGATTATCTGGGCGGCACGGTGCAGGTCATCCCGCATATTACCGACGAAATCAAACGGACCATACTGAGTCTTTCGGAAATGGACGTGGACGTGGCCCTGATCGAAATCGGCGGCACCGTGGGCGATATCGAAAGCCAACCTTTTCTGGAGGCCATCCGCCAGTTGCGCGGCGACCTGGGCCGTGACCGCTGCCTGTACATCCATCTGACCCTGGTCCCCTACATCCGGGCCGCGGGGGAATACAAGACCAAGCCCACCCAGCACAGCGTCAAGGAATTGCGCAGCATAGGCATTCAACCGGACATCATCCTCTGCCGTTGCGAAGAGCAGCTGACAGCCGACCTGAAACGCAAAATCGCCCTGTTCTGCGATGTGGAAGCGGATGCCGTGTTCACCTCGGCCGATGCGGCCAACGTATATGAGGTGCCCCTCAAGTTTTACGAGGAGGGCCTGGACCAGAAGGTCGCCATCATGTTGCGTCTGCCCGCCAAAAACGCCAAGCTGGAGCATTGGCGCAGGCTTGCGCAGACCATGGCCAACCCCAGGGGGGCGGTGACCATAGGCATCGTGGGCAAATACGTGGAATCGAAAGAAGCGTATAAAAGCCTGCACGAAGCCCTGGTGCATGGCGGCGTTGCCAACGAAGCGACGGTGAACTTGCGTTACATCAACTCCGAGGATCTGAACAAGAAAAACGTCCCGGAAAAACTGGCGGGAGTGGACGGCATCCTGGTGCCGGGCGGTTTCGGCATCCGGGGCATTGAGGGCAAGATCGCGGCCATCAAATATGCCAGAGAAAACAAAATCCCCTTTTTCGGCATTTGTCTGGGCATGCAATGCGCGGTCATTGAGTTCGCCCGTGACGTGGCGGGCATTTCCGACGCCAATTCCGAAGAATTTGACGGTTTGTCCGAAAACAAGGTCATCTATCTGATGACCGAATGGTATGATCCCAGAAAACAATGCCTTGAGCAGCGCGACACCGTCAGCGACAAAGGCGGTACCATGCGCTTGGGGGCCTATCCCTGCAAACTGCTGCCCGGTTCCCTGGCCGCCGCCGTGTACGGCAGGGATCAGGCGGAAGAACGGCATCGTCATCGCTTTGAATTCAACAACGCCTACAAGGATACGCTGGAAAAACACGGGCTGATTTTCAGCGGCATTTCACCGGACGGACAACTGGTCGAAATTGTCGAACTGGCCGACCACCCCTGGTTCCTCGGCTGTCAGTTCCATCCGGAATTCACGTCCAATCCCATGCAGCCGCATCCGCTGTTTGCCGGGTTCATCGGCGCGGCCCGTAAACGGCAGGAAGGAAAATAGGCCATGGCCGGTACGCGGAAACAACCGCAGGGTCCGTTTTCTCCGGATACGCTGTACGGGGCTCTCCGCGAGGGGCCTTTCGTCATCGCCGGCCCCTGCGTGCTGGAAAGCTACGACCTTGCTCTGGAAACTGCCTTCGCCGTGCGTGAGGCCGCACGGGAAGCCGGGCTGTTCGTTGTCTTCAAAAGCTCTTACGACAAAGCAAACCGCACGTCCGCTTCCAGCTTTCGCGGGCCCGGCATGGCGAAAGGCCTCGCCTGGCTTGCCCGCATCCGCGAGGAAACGGGCCTGCCCGTGATCACCGATATCCATGAGCCGCCGGATGCGGGCTCTGTGGCGGAAGTGGCGGACATTCTGCAAATACCGGCCTTTTTGTGCCGCCAGACAGCGCTGCTTGACGCCGCCGCCCGGACCGGAAAGATCGTGAACGTGAAAAAAGGCCAGTTTCTGGCCCCCTGGGACATGAAGCCGGTCGTGGACAAGCTGAAAGGAGCCGGCAACCACCGAATCCTGGCCACCGAACGCGGCACCACCTTCGGGTACAACAATCTGGTGGTGGATATGCGTGTATTCCCGGCCATGGCGGAACTGGGCGTTCCCCTGATCATGGATGCCACCCACTCCGTGCAGTTGCCCGGAGGACAGGGCGGATGTTCCGGCGGGGACCGGCGGTACGTGCCCACTTTGGCCAAGGCCGCTGCGGCGGCGGGGGCCGACGGTGTGTTTCTGGAATGCCATCCCGATCCGGACAAGGCCTTGTGCGACGGTCCCAACAGCTGGCCCGTGGCGCGGCTTTCCGAGCTTTTGCGCGAATTGGCCGCCATCTGGAGTCTGCGCGATGCCCGTTGATTTTTCATCCGATTTCGCGCATGTTCCGGCGGATGTGTTTGCCGCCGCCCGGAACGTGGAACTCTTGATCTGCGACGTTGACGGCGTTCTGACCGACGGCGGGCTGTACTATGATAGCGCGGGCACGGTAAGCAAACGGTTTCATGTGCAGGACGGCCTGGGCATTGCCGTTGCGCGGCGGTTCGGCCTTAAAACAGCCGTGATCACCGGGCAGGATTCGCCCGCTGTGGCCGCGCGCATGCGAGATCTGCGCGTGGATGATTATTTTGCCGGAGCCGTTGAAAAAACGGAAAGCTATGCTATGCTGTTGGCAAGGCACGGCCTGCTGCCGGAACAGACCGCATATCTCGGCGACGACTGGGTGGATATGCCGGTGCTGCGCCGCGTGGGGCTGCCCATGGCCGTCGCGGATGCCCAGCCGGAAGTGAAGGCCTCTGTCCGGTATGTCACGGCGGCACGCGGAGGACAGGGCGCGGTGCGCGAGGTCATCCGGCTGATTCTGCACAGTCGCGGGCTTTTGGCAGCGGCTCTTGCCCGCTGGATGGAAACGAAAGGTTAATGAAGAAACGCTCTATCTTTTTTTCCCTGATAATCCTCCTGATCGCGGGGGGATTCGTGTGGCACCATCTTTTCGGACTGCCGGGCTTCAAACAGGCGCAGCAAACGTTGAAGGAAACAGCGAAGAATGTGGCGCTGGGCGCGGCGAAACCGGAAGATGTGGCAGCCCTTGCCGTGAAGGCCATTGAGATGAAACAGGGCGAACACGGCATTGAACTGTGGCGCCTGAAAGCGGAGTGGGGAAACGTCAGACAGGAAGGCGGCCTTCTGGAGCTGGAAAAACCTCGCTTCACCTATTACATGCCCCCCAACAACGAAGAAATACGGATTGTTTCCGAAGTCGGCGAAGTCAATCAACACACCAAGATCATCCGCTTCATCCGGTCCGTGGTTGCAACATACGGCAACAACACTCTGAAATCGCCGCTCATGGTGTACAACGGCACTTCGAAGGCGCTGATTTTTCCGCGGGGCACCGATTTCGGAGGCCCCAACATGGACGGGACAGCGCATGACGCGGTATGGCGGTTGAATGACAGGGTGATTGACGCATCCGGCGGAGTTGATATTACCTGGATCCGTGCCGTGGATCCCCTTGTGCTTCCTCAAACGGCACGGCATAACGAAACGGGACCGCCGCTGAACGAGACCGCCCCGGCATCGCCTTCGGCTGCGCCACAAGGAGCACCGCATGCCCCATGACCATCCGCATATTCGCGGCAGTATTTTTTTGCCCTTGTTCCGCGTTTTTTCCGCGGCCTGCTTTTTTGCCTGCGCGGTTTTCATGCCCCAGGCAGGCGGGGCGTCTGAAACACCGCAACCCGTGCCCACCAGGATAACTTCCGAGCGCATGCAGTATGATGCGGCAAACCAGCGGGTTATATTTGAAGGCAAAGTGCATGTGATCCGCCCGGATTTTCAGTTGTGGTCCGAAAAATTGACGGTGATGCTGGAAAAGGAAACCAAACAGGACAAGCACAAGCGGCAGGGCAACGGCACGGTATCGCCGGCCATGGGCATGGAAGCGGGACAGGTGGAGCGCATCATCGCCGAACGCAACGTGCGCATGCAGCAGGAAGACAAATCTGGAACCTGCGGCAAGGCCACCTATATCGCCGCTGACGGCAAAATCATCATGGAGCAGAATCCCGTGGTGAATGACGGCCCCAACCAGATCCGGGGCCAGATCATCAACTATTACACCCGCGACAACCGCAGCGAGGTTATCGGCTCCGTTGACGTGCGCTTTGTCACCGATGACAAGGGCGAGACGCATTCCCCCCTGTCGGGAAAACCCAAGAATCCCGAAGCGAACGGCCAACCCAGAAAGGGCCTGAAAGTCGGCGGCGGCGTCAGCAATAAAGGGCGGCAATGAGCATTTTGCGCGGTGAGGGATTGCGAAAGCGCTACGGCGACCGCGAAGTGGTGCGCGGGGTGTCGTTGCGCACCGAACAGGGCGAGATCGTCGGGCTTCTCGGGCCCAACGGCGCGGGCAAGACCACGACATTTTACATGTTGACCGGCATTCAGAAGCCGACGGCCGGCGCAGTCTTTCTGGATGATACGGCCATTGCCGAATGGCCGCTGCACGAACGGGCCAGGGTCGGGCTTTCCTATCTGCCGCAAGAAAGTTCGGTGTTTCGCCGCCTTTCCGTCATGGACAATCTGCGCGTGATTCTGGAACATACCGGTCTTTCCAGAGCGGAGCAAAAAGAGAAAGCCGCTTCACTGCTTGAGGAATTTCATATTTCCCATCTGGAAAGTTCTCTTGCGGCCCACCTTTCCGGGGGCGAGCGGCGGCGCCTCGAAATCGCGCGGGCGCTGATCCGCGAACCGAAATTTGTCTTGCTGGACGAGCCCTTTGCCGGCATTGACCCTCTGGCCGTGGATGATATTCAATCCCTGATCGTCGGGTTGAAAGACCGGGGGATAGGCATCCTGATTTCCGACCACAACGTGCGGGAAACCCTGCATATCTGCGACCGCGCCTACCTGATGCACGAAGGCCAGGCCATCATCGAAGGCACCCCGGCCGCCATCGTGGCTGATCCCAAGGCCCGCAGGGTTTATCTGGGTGAAGATTTTTGCCTGTGATGCTTTCCGGTATACCCCGCGATCCCCCCTGTCCGCCTTTTCATTCCCCGGTAAATCCTCGCGCGCGCACCATGGCGGCATGATTTTCTATTTTGACGGGAACTTGCTTTCTTTTTTCGAATATGGCATGATTCTCGCATCAGAAATGCAATCATGCAATGTGATCCTTTATATGTGGTGCCCCTATGGCTCTTGAACTCCGACAGCAACTCAAGCTGACCCAGCAATTGGTTATGACGCCCCAGTTGCAGCAAGCCATCAAACTGCTGCAGCTTTCCCGTATCGAACTGCTGGAAACGGTGCAGCAGGAGCTTTTGGAAAATCCCTTCCTAGAAGAAACATCCCCGGAAGAAACCGTCGCGCCCGAGGCGGAGGAGCGTCGCGCCGGCGAAGAGGAATCCGAAGCGTATACCGGTGAGGTGGCCCGCAACGCCGACTGGGAAGATTACATGGGCGAGTTCGCCAGCACCTCGCGCCAGGCCGCCGGCCGCGACGTCGAACTGCCCGAGGAGATGACCTCGTTCGAGGCCCGCTATTCTGTCAAACCATCGCTTGAAGGGCATCTGACCTGGCAGTTGCGGCTGTCCCGGCTGACGGAAAAGCAAATGGAAATCGGCGAGGCCATCATCGGCAACCTGGCTTCTTCCGGGTACCTGCAGGCCAGCCTTGAGGATGTCGCCTCGCTGGCGGATTCCGACGCAGCCGCTGTGGAAGAAGTACTCAAGTCCGTCCAGCGTTTTGACCCTGTCGGGGTGGCGGCCAGAACGCCGCAAGAATGCCTGATGGTGCAACTGGAAGTATTGAAATACGACCGCGATCCCATTCTGGCCTCGCTTGTGCGCGATCACCTGGAAGACCTGGAGGCCAAGCGCTACAAACCCCTGATGCGCAAATTTCAACTGGCGCCGGAAGATCTGCGCGAATACCTCGACATCATCCAGTCCCTTGATCCCATGCCCGGCGCCAGTTACGGCGGGGGAGATCCGTCCTATGTTTCGCCCGACGTGTTCGTGTATTATTTTGACGGCGATTTCGTGGTCGTGCTCAACGAAGACGGGCTGCCCCAACTGCATCTTTCATCGCTGTACGATGAAAGTCTGACCGTGAAAACCGAGGCGGAAAAAGAATATTTCCAGGACAAAATGCGGGCGGCGTCGTGGCTGATCAAAAGTTTGTACCAGCGTCAGCGGACCCTGTACAAGGTGATGGAAAGTATCGTCAAATACCAACGGGCTTTTTTTGAAGAGGGCGTATCCAAGCTGCGGCCCCTGATTCTGAAAGATATCGCCGACGACATCAGTATGCACGAATCCACGGTCAGCCGGATTACCTCGAATAAATATGCGGCGACTCCGCACGGCATCTTTGAATTAAAGTTCTTCTTTAACAGCGCGCTGTCTCTGGATGACGGTTCGGAAGTGGGTTCCGAAAGCGTAAAGGCTCTGATTAAAAAACTCATTGATGAGGAAGATGCCAAAGATCCTCTCAGCGACGAGCGGCTGGGCGAAATTCTCAAAGATATCCTGAAGGTGAACATCGCCCGCCGAACGGTTGCGAAATATCGCACCGCCTTAAATATTCCTTCCTCTTCCAAGCGGAGAAGTATATTCTGAATATACGGGATCCTGAACCGTTACGGTACCACGGAGGAAACTATGAATATTGCTTTTACTTTCAAGAACTTCGAACCTTCCGATCATCTGAAGAAGTATGCCCGGCGGCGCTTTGAAAAATTGGGCCGTTTTTTGCACAAATCGGAAAATATTGAAATGACGGTCAATTTGTCGGTCGACAAATTCCGCCACAAGGCCGAAGTACAGTTTGCGGGTGACAATATCAATCTGAGCGCGGAAGAACAATCCGAAGATATGTACGCCACCGTGGACATGGTTCTGGACAAGCTTGAAACACAGATCAAAAAGCATGCCGAAAAAATGAAGGAAAAGCGCCGCGGCGCCCGCAGCGATGCGGAAACCTTTGTGTACAATACTGTGGTTGAAGGGCGGGAACGCACCATCATCGGCACGGATAATTTTTCTGCCAAACCGCTGCACCTGGATGAAGCCGCCCTGCAATTGGAACAGCGCGGCGACGATGTGTTCATGGTTTTTCTGAATGCGGAATCCGGCCGTATCAACGTGCTGTACCGCCGGAAAAACGGCGATTTCGGGGTTATTGACACAGGCCGGTAAGCATGCGTTTTACTGATTATCTGTGGCCGGCAGGCATCATCGCCGAACTTTCAGCCACGGAGAAACAGGCGGTTCTGGCGGAACTCGCGTCGCCCGTTCTTGCCCGCAACCCTGCGCTTGCCGGGGACGAGGTCCTCAGGGTCCTGCAGGACCGGGAAATGCTCGGATCCACCGCCGTGGGGCATGGCATTGCCATTCCCCACGGCAAACTGCGGGGACTGGACCGCATGCTGCTGACTTTCGGCAGAAGCGGCGCGGGCATTGCCTTTGACGCTCCGGACGGCGGGAACTGCCATTTGTTTTTTATGGTTCTCGCTCCGGAAAGCGCGGCGGGGCAGCATCTGGGACTGTTGGGGCTGATCGCCCGTCTTGGCAGGGACAGCGACTTTCGGGCATGCATCATGCGGGCAGCCAACCGGGCGGAACTGTGGGACATTTTTTCCGCGGTCTGACGTCGGGCATCCTGATCATGGATTCTTTTGGCATGGGCAAGGCCTGGAGAAAATCATGAAAAATTTTTCTTTGAAAAAAGAATCCGGCCCTGTTCCGGATTTTCCGGTAGTTCTTGTGACCGGGCTTTCCGGCGCGGGCAAAAGCACGGTCCTGAATGTTTTCGAGGATATGCGGTTTTTCACCATGGACGGGCTGCCTGCATCTCTGGTCCAGGGAGTGACGGAAGTTTTGAACAAGAACAGTTTGTTGCAGTTTCGCGGACTGGTCATTGGCGTCAACCTGCTGCAAACGGATTCCGACAGGCTGTGCAACGAAGCCATGATCTGCTTGCGTAAACAGGGGATCCGCCCCAGCATCCTGTTTGTGGAAGCGAAACCCGCGGTGCTGCTGCGTCGCTATGCGGAAACCCGCCGCCCCCACCCGCTGGGCAGCGAAGGTCTGGGCCTGGAACAAGCTCTGGAAGAAGAGCGCAACCGTCTGGCCCTGTTCCGGGAAAAGGCGGATCTGGTGCTGGATACATCCGGGTATTCCATCCATGACCTGCGCCGGGTGATCCAGAACAAGTGGCAAGCGTTGCATGCAAGCGCCCACACCACGAAGGTGCACCTCATCTCGTTCGGCTTCAAGTACGGGACCCCGTCAGAGGCGGACATGGTTTTTGACCTGCGTTTTCTGCCCAATCCGTATTTCGTGCCGGAACTGAAAGCGCTCTCCGGCCTGGACGCTCCGGTGGCCGATTATGTGCTGCGTCAGGAACCCGGCGCCGGCTTTATGGCCAGACTGCGCGATTTTCTGCTGTACCTCCTGCCACTGTATGAAAAAGAAGGCCGGTACCGCATGACCATCGCCATCGGTTGCACCGGCGGCCGGCACCGTTCGGTGGCGATCACCTGCGCGCTGGCCGCGGAACTGGAACGGTGTGAATTTTCTCTGTCCACGGAACACAGACACCTGGAATTACAGTGAGGGAGCATATATGGCGAAAGTCGGGGTCATTCTGGTAACCCATGTGGATTATGGGGCCGGTCTGCTGCGGGCCGCTGAAAGCATACTCGGCCCGCAACTGGATTGTTCCTCCATACTGGTCGACGCGGGCCTTAACGTGGCCGAAACCGTTACCCGACTGAAAGAAGCGGTTTCACTGCTGGACCGGGGGAAGGGCGTCATCATTCTTACCGACATGTTCGGCGGTACTCCGACCAACCTCAGCCTTTCGCTGCTCGGCACGGAACAGATTGAGGTCGTGACCGGGGTCAATCTGCCCATGCTGCTGAAAGTCTTTGAAAATCGCGACGGCGACCTGCAAACCCTGGCGGAACTGGCCCTGGACGCGGGCCGCAAGGGCATTGTATCCGCCGGCGGCATTCTGCGCAGTAAAGTCAAGGCGGAGGCATGATCTGGTACCGGGTGGACAACAGGCTTATCCACGGCCAGATCATCGAAGCATGGTTGCCGTACATCGGGGCCACGCGCCTGGTGGTCGCCAACGAAAACCTGGCCGGGGACGCGCTGCAGCAGCAGATTATGCTGCTGGCGGTGCCCTCCCGGATCCGCGTGGATTTTCTGTCTCTGGCGGCTGTGCCGGCCGAGGTGCGCAGCAGCGAAGCCCATGGGGAACGAACCCTGGTATTGTTCGCTTCCTGCGCTGATGCGCGAGTTGTTCACGATGCCGGACTGCGTTTCGGAGTGTTGAACATAGGCAATATTCACTACGCCCCGGGCAAAAGGCAGATATGCCCGCATGTGGCCCTGTCGGAAGAAGATACCGTCTGCCTGCACACGCTGGCGGACCACGACGTGATACTCGATTTCCGTTGTGTGCCCAACGCCGCCGGAAATGTGAGGGATTGGTGATGGACGCGTTTCCCGATGCAACCAGGGTTTTGTTTCCCGCTTTTTTTTTGCCCTGCTGGGGTTGACCCGTTTTTGCGTCAATCTCGGCTTTTTCGACAGACCCATCGCCATAGGCTTCATCTGGGGCGCCATCACCGGCGACCTGACCGTGCCGCTTGCCCTGGCCGTCTTTTATGAACTGTTCTGGCTGGATCTTTTTTCCGCCGGCACCTATGTGCCGCCCAACGCGTTGTTCCCCATGCTTGTCGTGCTTACCCTGGCGGGCGCGCAGACCGCGCCGGATCCCGCGACCCTGATCGGCCCGGTCATGCTGACCCTGCCTCTGGCTCATCTGGGCTCTTATCTGGAAGGGCGCCACAGGGGCTGGCAAACGGCAGCGTACAATCGGGTGCTGCAACGGCATCTGGACGCCGCCTCGCCGGAAGGGGCGGCCGCCTGGTCCGTCGGGCTTTCGCTGCTGCAGCTGTTCAGCCTGAATTTTTGCGCATTTTTCACCGTGGCTTCGTTGTGTCTGCTGGGCGCGGACATCCTCATGGTCTGGCAGAAAGCGCCTCCGGCCATTGCCGGTATGACCTGGCCGCTCTTGTGGACCATAGGGGCGGCCGGCGGCCTTCTGGCTCTGCGCGTCCGCCGCGCATATGCGGCGTTCGTTTTCTGCTGCGTCGCCGCGGTTGCGACGGCCCTGTTCTGGTGAGCGCCGGACGTTCAGCCGTCCTTGAAACTCCAGAGTTTGTACCCGAAATAGTTGCCCAGGGCGATGGCGGGCAGGGTGATCAGATAGGATATGATCCGTCCCCAGCCGAGGTGGACGAACAATTCCATGGTCGCAAGCCCCAGGGCAAGCCCCAGAATATTGATCGTCACAAAGCGGAGCAGTGGGGCCGGGCCTGTGGCTTTGGCGTGAAACACCCAGATTTTGTTTCCGAAATAGCTGAAGGCGCAGGCCACGGACCAGGAGGCGACCCTGGCCCCGGACAACGGCAGCAAAAAACTCGCCGGCAGATACACGCAAAAATCGACCAGGGTGTTGGCGACGCCCATGCAGCAGAACTGCACGAACTCCACGGGATCAAAACAGCGCGCGCCGAACAGGCGGAAAGCCATATTCAGAACAGGCGCGAACAGGTCCGCCAGCGTGCGGACCCAGGCCGGAGGAGGCGTTTTTTCCTGCTTCACGCCGCGCCCGATGCCGGCGGCCCGTCAAAAGTGACCAGGGCGTGCCCGCGGAACCAGTTGCCGGTCAGATTGCCGGGGAGAAAACGCAATGACGCGTTTTCCGCCGCGCATATGCGCTCCATGTCGGCGCGGGTCATGGTCAGCACGGGATTGGCGTCACGGGTGCTTTTGTACAGACTGTGCTTTCCGGAAAAGGCTTCCCGCAACTTCATCAAAAAGGTCCCGGACTGCAACCCGCCCAGAAGGACGCCCGCAATATCCTTGAACAGATTGTAATCAAGCAGCAAATCCGCGATCACCATGCGGCAGCCTGGCGCGGCGATTTTTTTCGCGTTGCGGACAAGCGCGTGCAACTCGTCCAGGGATTTGTAGTACTGCACCACGCTGACACACAGGATGCGGGTCACGTTCGTTACGGGAATGGCGTCGACAGCCAGATAGTTTTCCGGCGGCAGGACCTGAAAACGCAGGTTGGGTACCGCGGCATAGCGGGTGGAAGCCGTGCGCACGCAGGCGGAAGAGGTGTCCATCCCCAGAGCTTCTTTTACAAGCGGGGCCAGCGCCGCCAGCACGTGCCCTTGGCCGCAACCGATGTCCAGCACGATGTCTTCCGGGCCGAACGACATTTCACGCCTGACCTGGCGAACAAAGAAATCAGCCTGCTTTTGCCAAAATTCGCCGGACATGCTGTCCTTGTCGTTCCAGTAATCGATCCAGTCCGCCATGCGTCCTCCGCTTAAAATGCCTTGAAGCTGACCACGGCGATTCCGTCGCGAGTCTGCTCCAGACTGTATACAGGAGTATCCAGATATGGGGTCAGCGGTTCGCCGGGGACCAGAGTCCGGCCCGGACGTACGTAAACGCCGTAGATTTTTAACTGTTCATAGCCCCAGCGCCAGTTGTGCGTCAGAGGGACGGAAACCATGCGTTCCAGCAAAGGATAGCGCCGGGCGGGCACCAGGGCGAGCGGGGTCTGCCCCACGCTATTTTTGAAGACCACGGATGTGGAATCCGTTTCCGCTATGAACCGGGAAAGCCCCTGGGCCATGAAAGCGATACGGCTGCGTTCCCAATTGTTCTGGGCCGCCAGCAGATTGCCGTAAACCTGGGCGAAAATGACGAGTTGCAAACACAAAAAAAATTGCAGCGCGCGCAGAAGAAACCTGCCGGGCGCGCGGGAAATCGTTCCGTGCAGGGCCAGCAGCATCAGGGATGCGGTCACGCCGAAATCGCAGAACGTCCGTGGCGACCATACGGGCTCTTTCAGCAGCAGTTGCACGCCCAGCGGCGTCAGCAGAAAACACAGCAGCAGCAGGGCAAGCAGCGGCAACCGGAACAAGGCGGCCATGCCCGTATGGCGGATGTTACGCAGCCAACGTCCGAACAGGAACAGCACAAACCAGACGAGAAGGGCGGCCAGCAACCAGCCGAGAGCGTTGCCGGACCAGTCCGCGTACAGCATTTCCATGTATCCGCGGCAGTTGTCCGCAAGTTCCGCAGGCATGTCGCGCAGCGTCGGTATGGCGCAATGCAGACTGATATAGTCGGCGTACTGGTCTTTACGGAACCACAGCGAAGCCTGGGCGGCATAGATTCCAACGGCCGCGAAGAAAGGCAGGGCCAGATGCAGGAAAATGCGGACCATGCCGGCGCTTCTACATCGGGAAACAAGGCGGATCATCAGAATGTACCCGCTGATGGCCAGGTACGCGCCAAGGGTGGCCTGATATATTGAAGCGCTGCAGAAAAGGCAGACCGGCGCGACAAGGAAAAACCATTTCCTGTGCCGGTGAAAAAACAGGAAGGGCGCAATGGCCAGCAGCATGGCCAGGGCCATTTGCGGCGCATCGAATTTATAGGAAAGATTCTCCAGTCCGTAGGGGGAAAGCCCCAGAGGAACGGTGGCGAACAGCGCGCCCCAGGTCGGAGGCACGCGCAGCGACAGGCACAGGCACAGTGACGAAGCGGCAAAAAACGCGGCAGCGAGAATCTGGGTGAAGGGGGATGCATCCACCGTGCCGCCGCCGAGATAAAACAGCCAGGAAAAGAGTTCGGCCATGGGACGGGCGGCTACAAACCAGTCGGCATACCCGTACAGCGCCCGGCCGATATCGTCCAGATACAGCCTGTTGGCGCGCAGAATGGATAAAATGCCCAGACAATACACCAGCAGGAGCACTGCAAACGGACGGACCAGCCCCCGTCTCTGGCCGGGGGCGCACGATTGCAGCGGGACGATGAACCTGACCATAGGGGCTCGCGGTATAGTACGTCTGGTGAGGGCTGGCTATAGCAGGTTTGCATTATAAAGGCCAGCACAAAAGCCCCTCTGCGCGTTGACAAGGGGGATGCCGCGGTCTATAAAAACAAGTTCGTTTTGTCCGTTTACGTTCGCGTCCGCCGCCCGTCAGGGCGGGTGGCATGCTGCACCATCACACAACCATCCCAGAGGGGAGGAGAGGGTCATGGCAATTTTAGGCCTTTTGTTTGCGCTGGCCTGCGCGGGATTCGCCATCCGCTACGGCATGAAATCCAGTAAAGAAGTTCTGGCCCTGCCGGCGGGCGACGAGCGCATGCAGGAAATCGCCGGAGCCATTCAGGAAGGCGCCGGCGCCTATCTGAGGCGCCAGTACACGACCATTGCCATGGTGGGCGCTGTGCTGTTCCTGGTGCTCTGGGTTGCCCTGGGATTCGGCACCGCTTTCGGCTTCGCCATCGGTGCGGCTCTTTCCGGCGCGGCCGGCTTTATCGGCATGAACGTGTCGGTCCGGGCCAACGTGCGCACCACCGAAGCTGCCAAAAACGGCCTTGCCGCCGCCCTGGACGTGGCGTTCAAAGGTGGGGCCATTACCGGCTTTCTTGTGGTGGGGCTCGGCCTGGCGGGAGTTGCCGGCTATTATTTCCTGCTGAACCTGTTCAGCGGCTCCACCCCCCATGTTGACGTGATCAAACCTCTGGTGGGCCTGGGTTTCGGCGGCTCCCTGATCTCCATTTTCGCCCGTCTGGGCGGCGGCATATTCACCAAAGGCGCGGATGTGGGCGCTGACCTTGTGGGCAAGGTGGAAGCCGGCATTCCCGAGGACGACCCCAGAAACCCCGCCGTTATCGCCGACAACGTGGGCGACAACGTGGGCGACTGCGCCGGCATGGCCGCCGACCTGTTCGAAACATACGCTGTAACCATCATCGCCACCATGCTGCTGGGCGCGCTGATGATCAAGGACGCTGCCGCCAACGCCGTCGTCTACCCCCTGGTACTGGGCGGTTTTTCCATCATCGCTTCCGTCGTCGGCTGCCGTTTCGTAAAGGTGGACAGCGACGGCAAGATCATGAAAGCCCTGTACAAGGGCCTGATCGCGGCCGGGGTTATCGCGCTGTTCGGGTTCTATCCCATCACTGTACTGTTCATGCCCAATGATGCCCTGCAGGCTTCCATGGGCCTTTCTTCCGGCGCCCATGCCCGCCTGTACGGTTCGGCTCTGGTCGGCCTTGTCCTGACGGGCCTGCTGGTCTGGATCACCGAATTCTACACCGCCACGGAGTACAAGCCCGTGCGCTATCTGGCCGAAGCCTCCCAGACCGGGCATGCAACCAACATCATTGCCGGACTGGCCCTGTCCATGCGTTCCACGGCACTGCCCGTGCTGGTCGTGTGTTTCAGCATTTATGCCGCATATACCCTGGCCGGCCTTTACGGCATCGCCATCGCCGCAACGTCCATGCTGTCCATGACCGGCATTGTCGTGGCCATCGATGCCTACGGCCCCATTACCGACAACGCGGGCGGCATCGCGGAGATGGCCGAACTGCCCGAGTACGTGCGTTCCGTTACCGACCCCCTGGATGCGGTGGGCAACACCACCAAAGCGGTGACCAAAGGGTACGCCATCGGTTCCGCCGGCCTTGCCGCCCTGGTGTTGTTCGCCGACTATACCCACGCTCTGGAAGCGGCCGGCCGCCACATCAGCTTTGACCTGTCCAACCCCGCCGTCATCATCGGCCTGTTCATCGGCGGCATGGTGCCGTATATCTTCGGCGCCATGGCCATGGAAGCCGTGGGACGGGCCGCCGGTTCCGTGGTCAACGAAGTGCGTCGCCAGTTCCGCGAAATCTCCGGAATTATGGAACGCACGGCGAAACCCGACTATTCGCGCACCGTGGACATGCTGACTCAGGCCGCGATCAAGGAAATGATCGTGCCTTCGCTTCTGCCCGTGCTGGTTCCCGTTGTCGTGGGACTTCTGCTGCGCTGGCTGATGGGTCCGGACGCCGGCGTGCAGGCTCTGGGCGGCGTGCTGATGGGCTCCATCGTCACCGGCATTTTTGTGGCCGTTTCGATGACCACCGGCGGCGGCGCCTGGGATAACGCCAAAAAGTACATTGAAGACGACCATTACGGCGGCAAAGGTTCCGACACCCACAAAGCCGCGGTCACCGGCGATACCGTGGGCGACCCCTACAAGGATACCGCCGGCCCGGCCATCAACCCGCTGATTAAGATCATCAACATTGTGGCCCTGCTGATCGTGCCCCTGCTGGCATAGGTCCAGAACGGCACTGTGGACGAACCGGCTCCTGCGCGCGTGGGGGCCGGTTTTTTGTACCCCCAAAACCGGGGCGCCGCCATGGCGGTTGCTCCGGTTTTTGCGCGCAGGGGACAGCACGCTGACGCCGCCCCGGCATCCGCGGCTTCGCGTAGCGGTGCGCGGCATTTGGGCAAAACCGGATGCCACATGTATTGCATATCTCCAAGGCGATACTTCTTACAAAAAAAATTCTGTATGGCGATAGGAAAAAAATTTTTGACTATTTACTTTTTTCTTCTGCTGTTTACCTGAGAAGAATGCAGCAAAAACTCTTGCCGGCACCGTGCTTGAATAATACAAGTATACCCTGGTGTAGATCGAAATTCCAGCAGTGCTGATGTCTGGCCGAAGTTGTTCTTGCATAAAGCTGTTGCGTAACCGGGAGGTGGAAAAGGAGGAGAAAAATGGAAACCACCCAACATGCCGCCACGGCACACGTCAAGTTTCCCCTTTGGGCTCAAATGATTGTCGGGCTCGTTCTCGGGGCAGTCATCGGCTTTGTCTGGCCGGCCCTCGGCATAAAACTGCAACCCATAGGAACGCTGTTTATCAAGGCCATTAAAATGGTAGTCATGCCCCTGGTCTTTTCCGCCGTCACTCTAGGTATCTGCAAAATGGGGAGCGACATGAAGCAATTGGGAAAACTGGGCGGAATGGCTTTTTTGTGGTTTTACACGGCCACGGCGATTTCCGTTGTGCTGGGCATAGCCCTCAGCCTCATCTTCCACCCCGGCGCCGGGGTAAATCTTGCCGTGACATCCGGTCCCGCGTTGCCCACCAATCTGGCCTCCCATATCGACTGGGTCAAATTCTTTCTGGATCTGGTCCCGGATAATATTGTTTCGGCCATGGCCCAGCAGCAGATCATTCCGACGCTGGTGTTCGCCATTTGTTTCGGGCTCTGCCTGGGCAGCCTCAAGGAAAAGGCCAAGCCCGTGGTTGATATCCTTGATACCGTCATGACCGCCATGTTCAAGCTGACGCACGGCATCATCAGCATTTCTCCCCTGGCCGTCGCGGGCATCATGGCCTGGGTTTTTGCTTCCCAGGGCATGAAGGTGCTGCTGGCCATGGCGGAAATCATCGGCCTGATGTACCTTGGGCTGCTTATCATCGCGCTGTTTTTTCTGGTTCTGGTGAAGGCCCTGGGCGAAGACCCCATACATATCCTGAAGGCGGTGTCGGGCGTGCTGGTTCTGGCCTTCACCACCTGTTCTTCGGAGGTGACGCTGCCGGTGCAGATGGAAATTCTGCAACGGGAAGGCATTCCCAACAAGATCGTTTCGTTCGTGCTTCCCCTGGGCTACAGTTTCAACATGGACGGGGCGGCCTTGTACCAGTCGCTGTGCGTGTGTTTTCTGGCCCAGGCGTACGGCCTGCATCTTGGCGTATCGTCCATTCTGACCATTTTGTTAACCACGTTGATAGCCAACAAGGGCACGGCCAACGTTCCCGCCGCGTCGCTGGTGGTGCTGGCGGTTATTATGGGATCCCTGGGCCTGCCGCTGGAAGCCATAGGCATTCTGGTCGGCGTCGATCGTTTCATGGATATGGGCCGGACCACGATCAACGTGTTCGGCAACACAATCGCCGCCCTGTTGTTGCACAAGGTGGCCGGCAGGCATCTGGACGACATCGAAGATCAGGGCACGCCCCATGTGTTGACGGAAACGCATATCTAACGAAGCGTTCCGAAAACAAGATTCCGGAAGAGCCATACAGTCCTTCCGGAGTCTTGTTTTTCGGAAACCGGGGAGAAAATCTACCGGATTTCCGCCAGGGCCAGGGCGCGCAGTTCGCGCAATCTGGCGGCCGACGCGCTGCCCCGGTTACGGTACGCTTCGGGCAGGGCGACGGACAACATGCGTTGCAGGTCGGCGCGGGCCATGCCCGGTATGGAGGAATCGCCGGCGTCCGCCGCGGCCATGGCGAAAAAGGGTTCGGACAGACGGGCCGCATGCAGGCTGTGCAGCAGATCCACGCGAGTGCCGGGCCGCAGGGCAGGGTAATTCCCTCCCTTCATGTGCAGCCGGGCGGCGAGCATGCCCGCTTTTTCCCAGCGCGCGGGAAGGCGCAACCGGCGGGCCAGAATCCGGGCGGCGTTTTCGCCGCTTTTTTCGTGGCCGACATGTCGGGGCAGATCCGCCGGATCGGTAGTGATTTTTCCCAGGTCGTGACACAAAGCCATCCACAGGGCCAGGGTCCTGTCTTCCGGCGGCAGATCCGCCGCACGGAGCGTTTTTTCCATCACGTCCAGGGTATGGCCGAAGACCGAATCGCCGCCATGAAAAACGGACGGCCCGGCAGGAACGTTGCGGGCAGCCTCCAGCTCTTGCAGCCAGGGAGAAAGGGCGTCCGCTTCCGCCAGCAGAGAAAAGAACAGGGCGGGACGGTTGCCGGCCAGGGCCTTCATGCATTCTCTGCCGACGCGTTCCGCCGCCACGGAACACAGAGCGCCCGTTGCGGCCGCCTCGCGCATCAGTTCCAACGTTTCCGGATGGATGCGGAAATTTGGCAGAATGGCGGCAAAACGCGCGGCGCGGAACACCCTGGCCGGGTCGTCGCCGAATGCCTCGGTTGCGGCGTGGCGGATGATCCCGGCCCGCAGATCGGCAAAGGATTGGGGCAGGGCGTGCAGAATCCCGTTTGCATCCAGGGCCAGAGCGTTGACCGTGAAATCGCGCTTCGCCAGATCGCCGGCCAGATCCGCCGCGCGCAAGGGCGTATGCTCCAGCCCGCCTGCGATGTAGACGGGACAGCCTTTTCCTATCTTGCGCGCTTTGGCGCTTGCCTGTAAAAAATCGCTGACCGCCCCGTCAAAGGCGATGTCGAATTCACGGGGCCGGATGCCCAGAAGCAGGTCGCGGACAGCGCCGCCCACCAGATAATACCGCATATCCGGTACATAGCAGATATGCCGGCCAAGGCAAAGATGACGAATTTTCATGACGGTTTTTTTGAGGTTTCACTTCCGCATGCAACTGTTCCGGCTTTCTGGCTGGAGTCGTGCTCTTCGACCTTTGACGCCGCCTGGGAACTGGTCCGCGAAGGACGCCTGCCCGTCTGGGGGGCTGTGCTGGCCGGCGCGCAAAGCGCAGGCAGGGGCCAGGCCCGGCGGGCCTGGCTGTCCCCACCCGGCAACCTGCACGTGTCGTACGCACTGCCGCCGGAAATCGCCACCCTCGGCGACATGGCATCTCCGGCAGCGGGCTGGCTGGCGCAGCAGGCCCTTGCCGCCCTGAGCGTTCCGGTCCGTTTGAAGTGGCCCAACGATATCCTGCTGGAAAGCGCGGACGCGCCAGGTAAGGCCGGCGGCATTCTGCTGGAGGAAAGGGAAGGCGTCCTGCTGGCCGGGTTGGGTGTGAATCTGCTGCACACGCCGTCCGCCGAAGCTCTACGGCCAGGGCATGCGGTCCCGGCCGCCTCCCTTGCGGCCTATTCCCTTACGCCCCGTGACCTGTGGCCGGATCTTGCGCGGCGCATGCATGCCGTCTGCGCCGGGCATGTCGCCGGCAGGACGCCGGATTATATCCGGCAGCGGGTGGAGAAGGCCCTGGCATGGAAGGGATTGGCCGTGCGGGCGGGGGAGGGGGATGCGGAAATTCGGGGCCTCTTCGCCGGCATTGACGAAGCGGGAAGGGCGCGCCTGATCGACACCAACGGCGTGGAACAGTTTGCGGATTCCGGCGGCATGCGCAGGGACCCGCACTGCATCCCCGGCGCGTGACGCCGCGCGCCCTGTGGTCCCTGTTTTCAGCGGCGTTTTTTCTTGTCGGCGGGCTTTTTCGCTTTGCCGTCCGCCGATTTGGCGGGTTGCGCCCTGGCCGGTTCGGCCGGCGGCGCGGGCAGCGTGCTCAGGGACGGCGCCTGAATGCCCGCCGCGGTCAGGCGGTCCACAATGTTGTCCCGTATCCAGTGCCCGTCCAGCCATTCAATAGGCGATACTTCCAGCCCGGACACCAGAATGCCGAAGTGCAGGTGGTCACCCACGGCCATGCCCGTGGTGCCGGTATGGCCGATGATGTCGCCCCGGTTCACCTTCTGGCCGGCGCTGACCTGATAATCCGTCAGGTGGGAGTACAGGCTCTGCAGCCCCAGGCCGTGATCGATGACCACCATGTTGCCGTAAATGCCCAGCTCTCCGGCAAACACAACGTTGCCGGCATTGGCCGCCGGAACGGGGCTCTGGGCCAGGGACGCCAGATCCAGCCCCAGATGCGTGGCCTGCACCGGTTGTTTCTGGCCGTTATATACATAGGTGCGGTGGTCGGCGAAACGAGCCCTTGTCGCGCCGTTGGGCAGGGGAACGAAAAAATCCTGCCAGAGCATGACCGGTCCGGTTTTTTTGCCGATCTGCATCAGCGTTTCGGCATTGGATTTGCGCAATTCGCCGTTGACCTTGTTGAACAGATCAATGGGGGAGGACGCGCCGGGCAGCATGGATTCAAAATACGGCATCTTGTCCTGCAGCAGCCGCTCGCTGACCGTGACCGTATCCTGTTGGAAATTCTGGTTGATGCGATACACCGGCAGGCGGATGGAGGTGGTGTTGCCCGCAAGATCCGTGGCAGAAAGCTCGGGCTGGAACTGCTGCACCGTCATGAAATAGGGAAACGCGAAAAAGCAGACGAATTCGCCGCCGGGCTGTTTGAAGCCGGGAAAAAACAGATCACCGACCTTGACCCCTGTCCGCTCCGTTTCCTTGGTTACTGTGTACACGACGCAGCCCGTTCCACCCCGGCGCACATACGGCGGCTGTGTTTTCAGGGCCAGCTTGGGCGGGGTGGTGTCCATGCGCATGGAAAAAATTTTCGTTTCCGTATTTCCCCGGCCGAATCCGGCAAAGGAGGCGTCCGCGGCGGTGACCTCCAGTGTAAACAGACCGTCGCGCAGGCCGGTGTCGGTCAGGGCGAAAGAAAGTTTCTGTTGCAGCGCCTTGTCGGTGAAAGTTTCCTTGCCCAGCACCTGAACTTGCATGCCCCGGCGTACGGCTACCGAAATATATTGGACCGGCGACTTGGCGTCGACCGCGGAAACCGTGAATTTCTGGCCCGGAGAAACCCGTTCCACCTGCGGCGAAAGAGTTATCTGCGGCGGGGTCGTGTCCTGGAACAGCAGATAGCCTCCGGCACCGATAACCCCGAAAACGACAAGAACAAAAAGCAAAGCCGGCAAACCGGAAGAACGAGCCATGAGATATTCCTTACAACAAGTGCGTGACCGTTTGTTTTTTGCACAGTTCGGGCCGCAGTTCAAGAGGAGAGTGCCTTGCGGTTGACTTGCCGCCCAAAATCTGGTTTCCAGGCTGCAACGCCGAATGATTCGTTCCGGACGGAAAACGCATGTACGATATTTACCAGAAAAGCAGAGACCGGATGGTGCGGGAACAACTTGTCCCTCGCGGCATCAGGGACGAGGCCGTTCTGGCGGCTATGCGCAGCGTTCCCCGTCATCTGTTCGTCGACGGCGCGTTGCAGGCCAGGGCTTACGAGGATTGCCCCCTGCCGCTTATCGACCGTAACCAGACCATCTCCCAGCCCTATGTGGTGGCCCTGATGTCGCAGTTGCTGGAAGCGAAACCCGGAATGCGGGTACTGGAAGTGGGCACGGGGTCGGGATATCAGGCGGCGGTGCTTGACGCCATGGGCCTTGATGTGCATTCGGTGGAGTGCGTCCGGGAACTGTATTTCCGCGTCAGCAAGCTGTTGATGGATCTGCGTTGCCGCGGCATCCGGCTGAAGCTGGGTGACGGCACCCTTGGTTGGCCGGAAGCGGGCCCCTTTGACCGTATCATCGTCACGGCCGGCGGCCCGGAAGTGCCGGCGCCGCTGCTGGAACAACTGGCGGATCCGGGCATTCTGGTCATGCCGGTGGGTTCCGGCAGAGGCAATCAAGTGCTGCGGCGGGTGATCAAAGCCGGCGGGCCGCCCCGCATTGAAAACACCATCCAGGTGGCCTTCGTCGACCTGGTGGGGCGGCACGGCTGGCGGAAAAACTGAGCATCCTTTTTGCCGCCCGCCTCGCGCTTTTGTGCGAAAAGGCGGGCAGAGGTTCCTATGCCCGACTGTTCGGCAAAAAATCCATGCGGCGAATCCGCTGCCTGTTCTTCCTGCGCAGCGCGGTCCCTTCGGCCGCTGGACGCGGCTGTCCGCAACGACAAAACTCTCCAGGACAGGGCCATTGCCGCGGCGCTCCGCCGCATCAGAACCGTGCTTTTCGTTCTCAGCGGCAAAGGCGGCGTGGGCAAAAGCGCGGTGACGGTCAACCTGGCCGTGGCCCTTGCCAACCGGGGATTCCGTACAGGCATCCTGGATGTGGACATGCACGGCCCCAGCGTGCCCGGTCTGCTGGGGTTGAAAGAGCACCTGAGCGCCCGCGGCGACGACGATGTGCTTTCGCCTGTGCGGTACCGGGACAAAGTCAGCGTCGTGTCCATGGATTCGCTGCTGGAAGACCGCGATACGGCCGTCATTTGGCGCGGCCCCAAAAAAACGGCGGCCATACGCCAGTTTCTGGCCGGTGTGTCCTGGGGCGACCTGGATTTTCTGCTCGTCGATTCGCCGCCGGGCACCGGCGACGAACACCTGGCCGTTCTGCAAACCATTCCCCGCGCGCGTTGCGTCATGGTCACCACGCCGCAGGAAATTTCCCTGGCCGACGTGCGCAAGGCCTTTCATTTTCTGCGTCGGGTCAAGGCCGAGGTGCTCGGCCTGGTGGAAAACATGAGCGGCCTTGCCTGTCCGCATTGCGGGGGTACCATCGACCTGTTCCGGTCCGGCGGCGGGGAAGACCTGGCCCGCCGCCAGAATGTGCCTTTTCTGGGACGCATTCCCATTGATCCGGCCATGGTCGCGGCGGCGGACAAGGGCGTTCCTGTCGCGGACCTGCCGGGCGATTTTCCCGCGAAGTCGGCATTTGACACTCTGGCTTCCAGCGTGGCATCCGCCGTGGGCCGGTAGCGCCCGCGAAACATCGCCATTGTCCGGAGCCGGGACGGCATCAGGTGCGGTAACCGTTTTCTCGGATTGCGGTCTTTTACCGCATGGCGTAGTATGTGAGCGCTATATTCCGATGCCATCGCGTGCGCAGGCGCGACATCATGCAGAGGCAAACCATGGGTCTTTTGAATCTTCCCAATAAAATAACCCTCAGCCGCATCCTGATGGTTCCGGTGATCGTGACGCTTTTATACTACGAAAGCAGGATCGCCTGCCTGCTGGCCTGTCTGGGGTTCATTCTCGCCTCCGCGACGGATATCGTCGACGGGCATATCGCCCGCCGTTCGAATATGATCACCAGTTTCGGCAAATTTCTGGATCCCCTGGCCGACAAGGTGCTGATCAGTTCCGTATTGATCGTCCTGGTCAAACTGGGCTGGGCCAGCGCCTGGGTGGCCATCATCATCATCTGCCGCGATCTGGTCATCACCGGATTGCGCGCCATCGCCGTGGACGAGGGCATGGTCCTTGCCGCCGACACCTTCGGCAAGTGGAAAACCATCATGCAGATGCTGGCCCTGGTCCCGATAATGCTGCATTACCCCTGGTTCGGATTTGACCCCGACCCGCTGGGGCAGTTTTTACTTTACATCGCCCTTGCGCTCACGGTATTTTCAGGGGGAAATTATTTGTACGTCTTTTACCGGTTCTGGGCTGCGCGGCAAAGTAAAAAGACCGTCGCCGGCTGAACGCGCTGCGGGACCTGGGGAGTGAAGGATGGATGACGCCCCCCGTTTGCACAACCGGCTGCGCAGCTGCCTGCAAGCGATCCTTGAACTTGAACCCGACCTGAAACGGACCTGCATGGCGGACCCTCTGCTGGCGGAGTTTTCCACGTTGAGAGATATATACGAAAAAATCGAAACGCTTTTCGTACAGGAAGACGATGTGCGCCGTATAGAGGACGCCGCCGCCCGTTTTCTGGAAGAATTGCGCGAACCTTTGCGGCAGGGCGCATTCGTGCGCAACCGGCAGAGGCTGTTGCAATAGCATGATCTGGCAGCGTGTTTTTGTGGGCGTGTCGCTTCTGATCAACGCCGTGCTGGTGTATGGACTGGTCTGGGGCGACCAGGGGCTGATGGCCTATCAGACCATGAAGGAAGAGCACCGGATACTGGAAGCGCGCGTCAAGGAACTGGATGAAAAGAATCTTGCGCTCAGCCGGGAGATCCGTCTGCTGCAGTCGGATGAAAAATACCAGGAAAAGATGATCCGCAAACGGTTCAATTTCGTAAAGGACAACGAAATTCTTTACATCTTTCCCGGTGCCCACGATGCGGCGAAAACAGGAGCCGGTTCGAATGAAGCAAAAAATTGAATGGTACCGGGAAGTCCTGGAAATCGAGCCCAATTCCAAGGTATTCTTTCCCCTTGCCCGCATGCTGATGCAGGACGGACGGCCGGAAGAGGCTCTCGGCGTGTTGCAAAGCGGGGTTGCCCGCCATCCCGATCATGTTGAAGCCCGTCTTCTGCTGGTCGAACTGTTGTACGAACAGGGCCGGACCGCTGATCTGCAACGGGAAGTCGACGCCATCAGCAGCCTGTTCAAAAACTATCCCGGATTCTGGAAAGCCTGGGGGGAAAAGCTCTTTGCCGACGACGGCACGCGCGACGCCGGGCTTGCCGCTGTTTTTCTGGCGGCCTTCATGCAGAACATGGCTGTTTCCTGGGCCGGGGTCATTGAACACGGCCTGAAGGGGCTGCTCGGCGAAAACGGCGAGCGCTTCGTGTCCCTGGCCGCCCGCGAAGGGTACCCCCTGCGTTCTCCCGCCTGCCCTCAGGAGATGACGGTTCCGCAAAGCACCGTAGAGAGCGTTGCCGCCCTTGTCGAGCCGGCGGCGTCCACGTTGTTGCCGGATGCGGACGCGGCCGCCCCTGACGAGGATGAACTGGACGAACCCATTTCCCTGCGTACCCGCTCCATGGCCGATGTTCTGGCGGAGCAGGGGGATATCGCCGGATCTCTTGATATCTATCAGGAACTGCTGGCCGCCGCCGCCACGGAAGTGGAAAAGAAAGAACTGCGGATGCGGATGGATGCGCTGGCCCGCGCCGCAGCGCCAACCCCGGCTGACCAGAACGGAGTCGACGACGCGGAAGGACAGCCTGAAGGCAGAAATCGGCTGACGGACATGCTTGAGGCCTTGGCGCAACGACTGGAAGCGCGTTCCCTGCAATAACCCGGAGTGTACTGTGTACCGTATTTTTTTGTGTCTTTCTGTAGCATGTCTGGTGCTCGCCGCCGGGTGCAGGCCCCCGCAAACCGTGAAAAACGCCTGGAAAGAAACCCGCTCGTATTACAATGAATATCTGAATACGCCCGCGACACTGAACATGGAAGACAAAGGGGACGCCAGGGATTATCAGGCCGTTCTGGCCGCGGCGGTTTCCGATTTCGACCTGCAGTTGCGCGACCTCGAACGGACGTTGCAAAACAGCGACCGCAACCCCGACCCCGCCTGGGTCAAACGGGTGACCACCCGCTTCCCCTGGCTGGCGGGGCTCGCGCTGACGGACAGCGAAGGTTTTCCCCGCGCCCAGGTGCCGCCCTCTTACGCCAAGCCGTTTGATATCGGCAGCCTGACCACGGTGGACAAAAAGCAACTGCAGAAAGATCTGCGCGCTTCCATTCAGGAAGATCCGCTGGGACCGGAAATTTACGTGGGCAACCCTGTATACGTGGGGTCGGATTTCAAGGGGCTGATCGTGGTGCATTTTGACCCGCGCACCTTGATCGCCCGCACCGCGGACCCGGCCAACATCATGATCGCCTGCCCCAAAGGCATCATCTGGCCCGGCATTTTCGACGCCCAGTCCACCCCCGTCGCCGGCGTCAACTGGGGTGAAGTGGTCAAAGACAAGGCCTACGGCACGGTCAGCAACGACAAGGGAACTTTTTACTGGGTTACGCGATACCTGGGCAACCTGCCGCTTGTTTACGCGGTCAAGGTCAAAGGGGATTTTCCCAAAAACCTGGAAAATCTGAGCGCTCTTGAAGCCGCCACCGCATATGCCCTCGGACCCGTGAACATGGTTGACGAGCAGGGGCGTTCTCTGGATTCCGCCCCGGCCAGAGGCGTTCCCGACAGCGGCAAGGCGGACGGCGAAGTCGGCGACATCGGCTCCCCCAACGTGGCTCCCAACGCGCCGCTGTCCGGCCCCAGGGTTTCGCCGCCGCCGCAGGCGGCGTCAAGCGCGCTGCCCGAGTAGGCTCGAAGCACGGCCGAACGGCTCACCATTCGACCAGGAGGAACTGGCATGCGGCAAATCACTGTCACCGAACATCTTCTTCTGCACCAGAAGAAATCACCGGCAGCCACGGGGACTTTCACCCGTCTTTTGTATGACCTGATCCTCGCCGCCAAACTGATCAGCCGCAGCGTCAGTAAAGCGGGCCTGCTCGATGTTCTGGGCGGCACCGGCGAAGTGAACGTGCAGGGCGAAGCGGTTCAGAAACTGGATGAATTCGCCAACCGCATGCTGATCCACCGCATGGAACGCAGTGGCGCCCTGTGCGCCATGGCATCAGAGGAGTTGGCCGATTACATCACGGTGCCCCAGCGCTTCACCAAAGGCGACTATATCCTGATTTTCGACCCCCTGGACGGTTCCACCAATATCGACGTCAACATCAACGTGGGCACGATCTTTTCCATTCTGCGCCGCAAATCGCCGTCGGAACAGGACGTTCCCCTTGAGGATGTGCTGCAGCCGGGCACGGAGCAGGTGGCGGCGGGATATATCCTGTACGGTCCCTCCACCATGCTGGTGTATACCACCGGGCATGGCGTGCACGGTTTCACTCTTGACCCCTCTGTGGGGGAATTCCTGCTTTCCCACCCCAACATGAAACTTAAGGAACGGGGCAAGATTTACTCCATCAACGAAGGCAACAGTCTTTACTGGGATCAGTCGACCAAGGATATCATCAGTTATTTCAAAGGCAAGGACAATCCCAACGGCGCTCCGTACTCGCTACGCTATGTCGGATCGCTGGTGGCGGATTTTCACCGTACATTGCTGTACGGCGGCATATTCCTCTATCCCATGGACTACAAACAGCCGGACAAGCCCAAGGGGAAACTCCGCCTTTTGTGCGAGGCATCCCCTCTGGCTTTTGTCGCGGAACAGGCGGGCGGAGCGGCCAGCGACGGCCGGCTGCGCATTCTGGACATCATGCCCCAGACCCTGCACGAGCGGGTGCCGGTGTTTATCGGCTCCAAACTTGATGTTGAGGCAGCCGTCGGATTTTATAAGTGATGCATGCTTTGTCTCGGCATTGAAACATCCTGCGATGAAACGGCCCTGGCTTTTGTGGAGGACGGGCTCCTGAAGGCGTCCGTCCTGGCCAGCCAGACGGATGTGCACGCCCTGTTCGGCGGCGTGGTTCCGGAACTTGCTTCGCGGGAACACAGCCGTTTGATCGGCCCTCTGTACGATTCGCTTTTGCGCGGTTCGGATATTGATCCGCGACGGATCGGTGTGGTGGCTTTCGCACGCGGACCCGGCCTGCTGGGCAGCCTGCTGGTCGGAGCGGGTTTTGCCAAGGCGCTTGCCCTGGGATACACGGAAGCGGCGGAGGTTCCCCCCATCCTTCTTGGCGTCAATCATCTGCATGCCCATCTGCTGGCGGCCGGACTGGAAGGCCCGCTTGTGTTTCCGGCTCTGGGGCTGCTTGTTTCCGGCGGACACACCCATATTTACCGTATCGAATCACCCAAAGCGTTCATCTGCCTGGGCCGATCCATCGACGACGCGGCGGGGGAGGCTTTTGACAAAATAGGCAAACTGCTCGGCCTGCCGTATCCCGCCGGTCGACGCATGGACGAACTGGGCCGCACGGGAACGCCGGACCCGGATATGTTTCCCCTTCCGTATCTGAACAACGACAATCTTGATTTCAGCTTTAGCGGCTTGAAAACCGCGGCCGCCACCCGCATTCGCAATGCCCGGCCCCTTTCGGAGCAGGCGGTCGGGGATCTGTGCGCTTCACTCAATATGGCTGTCGCCCAAACGCTGCGCCGTAAATTCGAACGGGCACTCATGCGGGAACAGGGCGTCAGGTCGCTGGTTCTTGCGGGCGGTGTCGCGGCCAACAGCGTTGTCCGCGCGGCCTTCGCGGACATGGCTGCCGCGCATGCCCTGCCTTTGGCACTGCCGTCGCCGGCGCTGTGCACGGACAACGGCGCCATGATCGCCTATATGGGCTGTCTGCTGGCAAGGGATGGGTGGCGGCATGATTTCGACGTATCCTGCATCCCCAGAGGGATGCCTGTGCCGGATGACCTGATCCGGCGTCTTGACAGCGCGTTGCCGCATGTCTAGTATCCGTTTTTACCCATCCGAAAAGGAGTAATCCTATGTCCACACAGGTTACCGACAGCACCTTTGATGCCCTGGTTCTCAAGTCTTCCATCCCCGTGCTGCTTGATTTTTGGGCTCCCTGGTGCGGCCCCTGCCGGGCCATCGCTCCGGTCATCGACGAGCTGGCGGCCGAATATGCAGGTAAGGTGTTGATAGCCAAGATGGATGTGGATGAAAATTCAGCCACCCCCGGCCGTTTCGGCATCCGCGCGATCCCCACGTTTATTCTGTTCAAAAACGGGCAGGTTGTGGAGCAGGTCACCGGCGCCAGCAACAAAAGCAGCTTGAAGGACATGATCCAGAAAGCCCTGTAGAGCCGTTTTTCCACACCCGGCCTCGGTCCCCTTTGCCGCATTCAGCGCCCTGAATGTGTACCGTGTTACGGATTGCCGCATGCATACGATTATCCGGTCTGTCCTGAGTTGTGTCCTGGTGCTGAACCTTGCCGGCTGCGGCATTCTTGACGCCATCTATCTTCCCCCGGCAGAGGACACCGCGCAGGAATTGTTCGAAGCCGGCAACGACGCCATGCGGGATAAAGATTACGCGGCGGCGATCAAGTTCTACACAAAGCTGAAGGATAACTTCCAGTTCAGTCCGTATATCGTGGAAGCAGAATTGTCGCTTGCCGACGCGCTGTTTCTGGACGGCGACTGGCTGGAGGCCAGCGATGCGTATAAGGAATTTGAGAGCCTGCATCCCAGGCATGAAGCCATCCCGTACGTTCTGTTCAACATCGGCATGGCGAACAAAAACCTGTACCGTTCCATCGACAGGCCCATCACGCCCATTGACGAGGCGTATTCCTATTTTAAGCGGGTGCGCGATTCGTACCCAGACTCGGAATATGCGGAAAAAGCCGCGCAACTGATGACGGAGTGCCGGCACCTGATGGCGGAACATGAACTGTATATCGCGGACTTTTATTATCGTATGGGCAAGTACGGTTCCGCCTGGCTTCGATATAAAGGGATTGTGGACAACTACAAAGACGTGCCGGACATTCACACCCATGCGGAAGAAAAAGGGCAGGCCGCCTTTATCAACTACCGCCAGGAGTCCGCGCAGAACACCAGAGAAAAACGCGAGGGCAGCTGGAAACAGTGGTTTGACTGGCTGTAGGCACGCGGAATTCATGCACACAAGAACCGAGCGGAACGCGCATGTTCCGTTTGGTTCTTGTTCGTTTTCCCTGCGGTCCTGCGCCCGCGAAAGAGCGATTGTTTGAAGTTGTCACCCCAGAGGCTTCGCGGGCGCAGCCTGGTTGAGCATATCGCGGATTAAAGAAAAACAGGTGATGCCGTACAGCAGGCTCAGAAAGGCGGAAAGCACGCAGGCCGGCAGGGCAAGAGCCGTCATGAAAGGCAGCGCGGCGCAGGCCAACATCGCGAAGGTGCTGAAAAATATGGCGCATCCGTGCAAATTGCCGGTCAGCAGCGCCAGATACGCGCCTCCGGATGCGGTTGTCAGGGGCAAGGCCACAGCAAGGCTGAACCAGAACCCGCCGTTCTGCAACAGGGGGACTGTCGGGGTGGACTGGACGCTCAGGGTGACGATCGATGCGGCATAGAAAAGAACAACGGCATGCACAATACAGATGACGCGGCTGACCGTGAAAAAACGTTTGCCGTTCTGCGAATGGGCCGAAGATTTCATGGAAATAAGGAATACATGGCCTGTCCGAAAAAGCAATGCCTGAATTCCCGGCTGATTGCCCGCAGGACGTCCCGGACTGAGGTCAGAGTATGCGGAATCAAAGTCTCATAATGTAAATTATGTTAACTTTTATGCGGATACGGGAAAAACCGCAAAACTGTTTCTGCGGACCTAAACAATGGACCTAAACAATTTTTCCGGCTACTCGTCATCTTCGGGCTGTTTTGCCCGTTCCGCGGGAATTTCACGCCCCGCAGCCTGCAGCTTCTTCAAAAACGCATCGCGGCATTCATAGCTGCAAAAACGGTGCGTCGCCTCGCCGTCGCGCACGCTGATGCTCGATTCCGCCTCGACATACGTTCCGCAGGTCGGGTCTTTGACCATTTCGCCGGAAGCAACCTTGCGGTCCCGCTCCCGGGCGTCATCCTTGGCATCGGAACGCGAACGCTTGCGCATTTCGTTGGTAATCAACTTGAACAGCACAAAGGCCACCAGGGCCAGAATTAACCAGCGGGTCATGCGGGCTCCTTACTGCGCGGAATTGTTCGCCTGCAGAGCAAGCCAAACGGCCTTTCCCTAAAGGCACAGCGTGCGGGCGGATCGTTCGTTGCACTGCGCGTACGCCCGTAACCGTCCCCACACATCCGACTGCCGCGCACATTACAGCGTATATGCGTCGCCGTAAATAGCCTTCAGGCAGGCATCGGACAATGCCCCCAGGCTGGAAACCGAGCGTTCGGCGGGCAAACAGGATGCGTCATACGCCAACGGCAGTTCCGTACAGGCCGTCGCGATGGCGATTTCTTCAATCTTCCACAATTTTTCCACCACCCGCCGCAGGCATTCCCCGGATTCGGACATTTTCCCCGCCTTGACCAGGGTCAGAGCCTGGGTGACTTCCTGCTGCACCGCATCGGAAACGGTTCTGTACCGGTACCCCGCTTTTGCCGCGTACTCCTGATACAGGCCGCTTCTGCATGTGCCTTCGGTGGCCAGCAGCCATGCCCCCCGGGAACTTTTGCGGCGGCAGGCGGCAACGGTTTCCTCCACGATATGGATCAGCGGCACGGGCAGTTCCGCGCGGAAACGATCGATGAACACATGGGCCGTATTGCATGGCACGGCCAGAAAATCCACGCCCCAGCCCGCAATGGTCATCAAGCCGTTGCGGATACGCTCGGTCGGGTCCGCTCCGGCGCCGGTCAGTCCGCCGGTGCGGTCGGGTATCTGCGGGTCGGAGAGCATGTACAGTATGGGATGTTCCTGATCGCAACGGGCAGGAGCCTTGACCGCCAACAAGCGCAGAAATTCTGCTGCAGCGGCCGGCCCCATGCCGCCCAGGATACCTAAAGTTTTACTTGGACTTTGGATGGCCATTGTAAATGCTCTTTTGGTAAATGGTTGTTCCATCGGAAGAATATGGCAACTCTTCAAGCAATGCAGCAAGTTTTTTCCCGCCGGGCAGGCTCAGGCCCGGATCCAGTTCCAGCAAGGGCACGAGCACAAAAGCGCGTAGCGTCATGCGCGGATGCGGCAAGGTCAGAAAGGCACTGTCACGGACCGCATCGCCGAACAGCAGCAAGTCGATGTCAATAACCCTTGGTCCGTGCCGTCGGGCCGCATCGCGAACTCTGCCCAGGGTTTGTTCCAGGGCCAGCAGCGAGGAAAGCAGCCGCTCCGGGGTGACGCTTTTGCCGCAACGCAGCCGCGCCACCTGGTTGCTGAACCAGGGCTGGTCCGCATCGTCCTGAGGTTCCGTACGGTACCTGGCAGAGACCGTTTCCACCCGAACGCCGGGCATGGCGGCCACCGCGGCCAGGGCTTCGGCGAAAACCCTTGCCTCATTCCCCAGATTGCCGCCCAGACTGATATACGCGACCATACGTGTATCCAGTACGCGTTGCATCAACCGTCCATCGGCCGGTTAATGAGGATCGCTTCGCCGGAAAACGTGGCTTCCGGCTCGCTCACGCCGCCTGTGGCGGCGCGCCGGACGGCTCGTCCGGCGTCAAAAGTCATTGCAAAATGAATGATGAAATGACTTCTAGTCCCGCCCGCCGCCGCTGTCAAACGGGCGCCGCCTTCAACCTGCCCCGGTATGGCACTCGAAAAGGCTTGCCGGACAGGGATGGAACAGATACCAGAAAAACATGGCCCCGCCCTCTTCCGAAAACACCGACGCCTTTTTGCCCGTTCCTCCGGTGGCGGATGCCTACCTGCAGCATCTGCTGGTGGAAAAAGGCCTGTCGGAAAACACGCTGACGGCCTATGCCGCCGATCTTTCCGATTTCCTGTCCTTTCTGGCCAAACGTTCCTTTCCCTTTGAGCGCGTGACAGAGCAGACCCTGTTCCTGTACATTGTCGCCGCCCGGCAGCAGGGACTTTCGGGCCGCAGTCTGGCCCGGCGGCTTTCCGGTTTGCGCGGCCTGTTCGCCTTTGCCCAGACCGAGGGGGTGTTTGCCGTCAATCCGGCCCGGTTTCTGGAAAACCCCCAATTCGTCCGCAGCCTGCCGGAAGTGCTCTCACGGGAGGAAATGGCCGCCGTGCTGGCGTCGCCCGATCTTTCCGAACGGCTGGGCTTTCGCGACAGGACCATGCTGGAAATGCTCTATGCCTGCGGGCTGCGCGCCTCGGAACTGGTCGGCCTGCGGGTTCTGCATTTTGACCCTTCCACAAACCTGGTCCGGGTATTCGGCAAAGGGGCCAAGGAACGCCTGGTTCCCCTGCACAACGAGGCCGCCCGCTTTCTGGCCGACTATATCACGCACTGGCGCCCGCTTTTTTCGCCCAAAAGCCCCGCCCTGTTCCTGAACCGTTCCGGCACGGGCCTGACCCGCGTGGCTTTGTGGAAAATCGTGCAGCGCCATGTGGCGGCGGCGGGCATCACCCGCCCCATATCGCCCCACACGTTCCGCCATTCCTTCGCCACGCACCTGCTGGAAGGCGGCGCGGACCTGCGGGCCGTGCAGGTGCTGCTGGGTCATGCCGACATCAGCGCCACGGAAATATACACCCACGTGCAGGCCGAACGCCTGCTGGAAGTTCACCGCGCGCATCATCCCCGTTCGCGGAACAAATGACGGGCATGAAGGCCGTGCCCGGGCGGTCCCGGCAAAGTTTCAGGGATGCAGGGATTTGAATTTTTCTTCATACAACCGCGACAATACCGGATCATTCCCGTCCTTGGCCCGCCTGAGGATACGCCGCAACTCTCTGGCGGCGTACTCACGGTCTTCGCGGAATTTTCTCATTTTCTCCATCCGGGTCTGTACAATTCCAACAAGCCGCTTGTCACCGGTTTTCGCCGCTGCGTGCGCAAGCTGCACATACCGTTCCCGCAACGGCAGCAAATCCGCCAATTCCGCGCGCAACTGCTGCGCTTCCCAATATTTTTCCTCGCGTTCCAGCATGGCGGCCAGGGCGTCCCTGCCGGTGATCCAAAAGGGGTGCCTGTGCATGATTTTCAGCAACTCCGCCGGGTTTCTGCCTTCGGCTTCTTTGTTGACAGCCAGTTCTTCCTGTTCGGTCAGGCGCATGGAGAGAGAGAGCATGTCGTCCACAAAAATGTGAAAGCCGTCACGCAGTGCATGATGATGCACGTCAACGTACATGTCCTTTCCGCACCGTTGCAGCAGCAGCATCCCATTATGCTTTTCCGCATCCCGGCGACCTGGGGACTGGCTTTCAAGGTGATATACGACAGAAGTGAGCGCGCAACGCAACTCTTTTCCGGTTTGGCGGATGCGCACGCAAAGTTCCACATCTTCAAAACCGTTCCGATACTCCTTGTAAAATCCCCCAACCTGGAAAAACAGTCCTTTTGGCATCATCAACGCCGCCGCCGTAATGAACTGCAACCGCCTGGGCCGGGAAACGACCGGATGGTCGGCCGGAAAGCCCTGGTACAAATGACAGGGGCCGCCCGGCATGAAAACGGCGCCCAGGTGTTGCACCGTATTGTCTTCATACAGCAGCAGCGGCCCGACGGCGCCCGGAGGATTTTCTTCCCTCATGGCAGCCAGCAACGGCCGCGCCCAGCCCGGCGTCATCAGGGTGTCGTTGTTGAGAAAGAAAAGCAGCGGCGCGCGCGCTTTGCCCGCGCCGGCATTGCTGGCCGGGCCGAAATTGATGTTTTCCGGAAAGCGAAGCCGCGTGAACGCATCGCCGAACAGGCTCTGTCCCAGGGGTACAAGTTCCGTCGCCGTCGCATCGGAAGAAGCGTTGTCCGCGACGATAACCTCGAAATCCAGGCCGGCTGTGTGCTCGCGCAGACTTTCAAGGCAGGCGCGGGTCAATGCCCATTTGTTGAACACCGGGATGATGACGGAAAAGAGGGGATGTGTCATGCACGCACCATACCATCCGGGCGGCGCACCTTGCAATGCGCTTCGATAACAGGGTATAGGGAAAAAATGCAAGCCGCCGCCAAAACGCGACCTTCGACCATTATCACTTCTCACAGCAACGCGGATTACGACGCGCTGGCGGCCATGGTCGCCGCGGGCAAGCTGTATCCGGGCGCGGCTCTGGTCGCGCCGGTGGTGCAGGAACGGCAGGACCCGCACTATTTCACGGACAGCATCGCGTATCTTTTCAATCTGCGCCAGCCCAGGGACATCGACTTTTCCGGCGTGACCACTCTGGTCGTGGTGGACACCCGGCAAAAATCGCGCATCCCCCAAGTGGAACCGGTTCTTGCCAATCCCGGTCTGACCATCCATCTGTATGACCACCATCCGGACTCCGAGGACGATCTGGCCGGAGAAATCTGCGTGGTCAGGCCCTGGGGATCCTCTACCGCCATTCTGACCCACATGCTGCGGGAAAACAACATCATTCCCTCCGCCGACGAAGCGACCATGCTGGGCCTGGGCATTTATGAGGACACGGGGTCCTTCACTTTTGACTCCACCACGGAACACGATCTGTCCGCCGCGGCCTGGCTGCGCGAACAAAAGATGGATGTGAACATCATCAGCGAACTGGTCAGCCGGGACCTGACCCGCAACCAGCTTGACGCGCTGAACACCTTGCTTGAATCCGCGACCACCCACGACATCAAGGGCATTCCCGTGGTCATCGCCCAGGCCTCGCTGGATTCGTTTCTCGGTGATTTCGCCGTGCTGGCCCATAAAATGCTGGAGATGGAGCGGCTGAAAGTGCTTTTTGCCATCGCCCGCATGGGCGATCGCGTGCAGGTCGTGGCCAGAAGCCGGCAACCGGAAGTGGACGTGGGCAAAATATGCTCTTCCCTGGGCGGCGGCGGACACGGCTACGCGGCTTCCGCTTCGGTCAAGAACAAAACCCTGAACGAAGTCAAGGCGGAGTTGCTGGCCCTGCTGCTTTCCTCGGTCAATCCGCAGATCACCGTGGGCGAGCATATGACCAGCCCGGCCAAAACCGTGGATGATGATGCCACCATCTCCCAGGCGGAAGAGATCATGACCCGGTACGGGCTTAAGGCCGTGCCCGTGGTCACTGCCGGCACACGGCGCTGCGTGGGGTATCTGGAACAGCAGACTGCGGCGCGGGCCATGGCGCACGGGCTGGGACACCTTCCGGTCACGGAATACATGCAGCGCGGCGTTCTGACCCTTACATCCGATTCCACACTGTTCCCGGCCGTGGATATCATCCTGACCCAGCGCCAGCGCCTGGTGCCGGTGATCGGCAACGGCGATGTGGTCGGGGTGTTGACCCGCACCGACATCATGCGGCTGCTGGTGGAGGACAATGCCCTGCGCATTCCCGAAGGCGATCCCCTGACCGCGCCGCTGCGGGAAAAAAGCATCCGCGCTTATATGGAAGAACGCCTGCCCGTTGACTATGTGCAACTGCTCCGGCTGGCGGGCAGACTCGGCGACGGTCTGGGGTACGCGGTGTACGCCGTGGGCGGTTTCGTGCGCGATCTTCTGCTGCTGCGGGCCAATTTCGACATCGACCTCAGTGTGGAAGGCGACGGCATCGCTTTTGCCAGATCCCTTGCCGAAAAACTCGGCGGCCGGATGCGGCCCCACCCCAAATTCAAAACCGCCGTGGTGCTCTTCGACAGCGCTGACGGCGAAAAACGACGCATCGACGTGGCCACGGCCCGCTTGGAATACTACGAACACCCCGGCGCGCTGCCCACAGTGGAGCTTTCATCCATCAAAATGGACCTGTTCCGCCGTGACTTCACCATCAACGCCCTAGCCGTGCAGTTGAACGAACACCGTTTCGGCATGCTGGTCGACCCTTTCGGGGCGCAACGCGACATGAAGGAAAAAACTCTCAATATCCTGCATTCGCTGAGTTTTATTGAAGATCCCACCCGCATGCTGCGGGCAATCCGTTTTGAGACGCGTTTTGTCTTCCGCCTGGGCGCGCAGACCGAACGGCTGATCAAAAACGCCCTGCAACTGGATATGCTGGCGAAACTTTCCGGACCCCGCGTGTTTAACGAACTGCGACACATTTTCGATGAAAAGGATGTGGTGGATTGCCTTACGCGCATGGAGCAGTTTGATCTTTTGCGGGCCATCCATCCCCTGCTCAAGCTCAATCCTCCCAAAACGGCTCTGCTCAAAGAAATGGAAGCGGTTCTGTCCTGGTACCGCCGGCTGTATATCGGCAAGGAAGCCCAGACCTGGATCCCCTATCTTATGCTGCTGTGCCGCAACGGCAAGCATCCTGACGTTGCGGGGGTCCTGGACCGGCTGGGCTTTACCGCGCGCATGCGCGCGGATTTTCTGCGCCTGCGTGAAAACGCGCGGCAGGTCCAGAGGAAGCTGCCCCGCTGGAAGACGGAAGACGGCAGCATGAGCGGTCTGTTCGCCCTGCTTTCCTATCTGCCGGTTGAGGGAATTCTGCTGCTGATGACCCTGAACAGCGATTCGGACCTCAACAAGGATCTCTCCCATTTTCTGACCCGGCTGCATCTGGAAAAACCCGACATTACCGGAGAGGACCTCAAGGAACTGGGCGAAGCCCCCGGCCCCTCCTATGGGCATATCCTCGACCGGGTGCTGGCTGAAAAGCTGGACGGCAAGGTAAAGACCAGGAACGAACAACGCGAACTGGCCGCGCGCATCATCGCGGAACTGCACGAAGGGTCCGCCGCGCCCTATGCCCTGAAAGAAACGCTGGCCGGGCGCACATGACGCCTTTGCCCCGGTGGCGGAGCAGCCCGCGCGTCAGCGACGCGGATTGATACGTCCGTTTCAGCCCGGCGGATCATCGGGCCAAAATGAGCCGCGACCCCGGCGCTTCCTCTTGCTCTCGCCGCTCTGGCGGTGTAAACAAGGTAAGCGGCGCCCCATGACGGATTCCGCACAACGGAGGAAACAAACCGCATGGACACCCTGTGGGCACCCTGGCGCATGGAATATATTCTCGGCCCCAAACCCGGAGAATGCATTTTCTGCCTGCCCGAATCGCGGGAAGAGGACGAGAGGCGTCTTGTCCTGTACAGGGGGGAACGCGCTTTCGTGATCATGAATAAATACCCCTACAACACGGGACATCTTTTGGTCGCCCCTCGGCGGCACGTTATGGAGTACTGCGATCTGCGGCCTGAAGAATACACGGAATTATTCACGCTCAGTCAGACCTGCGTGGCTGTCCTGCGTGAAGTTTCCCGGCCCGAGGGCTTCAATCTGGGATTCAACCTGGGCGGCGCGGCCGGGGCGGGCATCAAGGAACATCTGCATTTTCACGTCGTGCCCCGCTGGAACGGCGATTCTTCGTTTATGGCGGTTCTGGGCGAAGTTCGCACGGTACCGGAACATTTGACGGCAACGTATACGAAACTGAAACCTTTTTTTGACAGCCTTACCCGTTAGGAGGCTTCCATGCGTTTTCTGAAGGCATTGTGGCTGGCCGTGTTTTTCTTTTTCTCCCTCATTTTCTTCATTCAGAATAGTGAGGCTCTGGGACACAAGCTGAGTCTCAAGATGGACTTTTACTATTTCAACTACGTATGGTCCAATACCGCGGTGCCGTTTTACTTTGTGATCATGGTGGGTTTTTTCGCCGGCGCACTGCTTATTCTGGGATATTTGCTGCTTGACCAGTTGCGCACCAAAAGCGATTTGCGCCGCTGCCGCAAGCAGGTGCGCGTCCTTGATCGCGAACTGAAGAAACTGCGGGAAATCCCTCTGCAGGAAACAACGCCGCTGATCGAAGTAGGAACCAACGAAAACGGCATTTCGCAGCCCAAATAGCCGGCCGGTCCGCCGGCCGCCGTTACAACGAGGAGGGCCTATGGCTTTTTTCGGTTCGCTCCGCCGCCTCTTCGGCAAATCCGTCCCGCTGCCTCTGCCGGGCGAAGGCGAAATGCCCGCCAGCCGCGATACGCTGTCGGTCATCCATGATTTGTCGCGCGTGGTGCGTAACGACCCGGAAGCCGTGGACATCTATCTGGCGCTTGGCAATTTGTTTCGGGCTCAGGGGGATATCGAACGGGCGGTGCTGATTCGCGAAAGGCTCAACGCCCGTCACGGTCTGAACGTCCGCTTCAAGGCCCGGTCATATTTTGAACTGGGACAGGATTACCACCGGGCCGGGGTCGTGGACCGATCTCTGGCCGCCTTTACCCAAGCGGCGAAACTGGGATACCCCGAAGACGCGGTAACCAACCAGCTGGCCAATCTTTTTGCCGACGCCGGGGATTTTGAACGGGCCGCGGAAGAATTCGGCCGCCTGGGGCATCCCCTGGCCGAAGCGCATTACATGGTGCGCTGGGCCGAGGACATGGCCGCGACCGGCAACGACGCCAAAGCCGCACGCCTGGTGAAAAAGGCCCTTGGTGTCTACTCCGCGTCCATAGAGGCATGGTGCGCGCTGATCACCATGACCGCCCTGGCCGAACAGTGGCGCAAGACGGCTTCTCTTCTGGAACGGGGCCTGTCCCGCGTCGCCCCGGCCTTGCGCTTCGCCCTGCTTGAAGCCCTGCTTGAAGCAGGGACCAGAATCCAGGGCCAGGGCAAAGGCTCGCCCGACGCTTCCGACGGTTTCGCCGCATCCCTCTGCAACGCGGTGGTCCCCGTGCTGGAACGGCAGGAAGCGCACCTGCTGACCCACTATTACGGCGCGCTGTTCCTCAAGCGCAAAGAGGACATCGACGGGGCCAACGTCTGGCTGGCCAAGGCCCTGGTGATGCAGCCCGATTTCTGGGCCGCCCGGCTTGAGCTTTTGTCCCTTTCCGCCCGGAAGAACGAACTGCCGCCGGTCATCGAGATGCAACTTGTGTATTTCGCCGAGCAGATGCGGCACATCAAGCGTTTTGTCTGCACCACTTGCGGCCTGCGCCAGGATGGAATTTTCTATCGCTGCCCCCGTTGCGGCAGCTGGCATTCCGTATCATTCCGTTTGAGCCTTCAGGAATAGCCGCGCCGTATGAGTTCCGTTCCCGGCAAACTGACGCCCATGTTCGAGCAATATCTGCGTATCAAGGAAGAATACGCGGACTGTTTGCTGTTTTACCGCATGGGCGACTTTTACGAACTGTTTTTTTCGGACGCGGAAACAGCGGCCAGAGAACTGCAGATCGCGCTTACATCCCGCACCCCCGGCCAGGAAAACCCCGTGCCCATGTGCGGGGTGCCGCACCACTCCGTTGAAAGCTATCTGGCCCAGTTGCTGGACAAAGGGTACAAGATCGCAGTCTGCGACCAAATTGAAGACCCAAAGACCGCCAAAGGCCTGGTCAAGCGCGCCGTAACCAGGGTGCTGACCCCGGCCACGGTGGTGGAAGACATGGGACTGGACGCCACGGGGCACAATTACCTTGGCGCGCTGTACTGGAACGCGGAAGAAGGCTGCGGCGGCTTTGCCTGGGCGGATTATTCCACCGGTGAATGGTCGGGGCTGTACAGCAAACGGGAAACGGACCTGTGGCAGTGGGTGCTGAAACTGGCCCCGCGTGAACTGCTGGTGCCCGACTTGCCGGAAGAGGTATTCCGCCTGCCTGACGGGGTGCGTATGGGCGGCGTCCAGCCTGTACGTGTGCCCGCGCGGGCCTTTTTCGACCGCAAGGGGGCGGAAGAAAAAATACTGGCCGCGCAGAACGTGGCGGAACTGGGCGCCTTGGGCTTGAACGGCAAGGAAGAGCTGGTCCGCGCCTGCGGGGCGCTGCTCTCCTATCTGATCCAGACCCAGAAGCACGACATCGCGCACCTGTCGCCCTTTGTGCCTCTGTCTTTGGGCCGCCATCTGGTCATTGACGAGATCAGCGAACGCAATCTGGAAATATTCCGCCGCCTGGACGGCCGAAAAGGCCCGGGCACTCTGCGCCATGTGTTGGACCACACTGTCACCCCCATGGGCGGGCGCATGCTGGAAGAGCGCCTGCGCCACCCCTGGCGGGAGACGGCCCCCATTCTTGAAACCCAGGGGGCCGTGGCCTGTCTTGTTGCCAACGCTCCTGTCCGCGATGCGCTGCGGGCTGCTCTGGACGCGGTCTATGATCTGGAACGCCTGTCCACCCGCATCTGCGTAAACCGCGCATCCCCCAAGGATTTCGCGGCGCTGCGCCAGAGTCTTTCCGCCCTCCCCTCCGTGCGGCAGGCCTTGACCATGCCGGCGGAACAGGGCGCGTACCCCACGGCCGACGACGATTCCGGCCGTTCGCTCCCCAAAGCCATGGCCGCGATTCTGGCTCGATGGGACGATCTGGCCGATTACGCGGAATTGCTTACCCGTGCCCTGGCCGATTCTCCGCCGCATCTGGTGACCGAAGGCGGGTTGTTCCGGCCGGGTTTTCATCCGGGACTGGACGAACTGCTGGATCTGGCCGAGCACGGGGAACAGAAGCTGCAGGAATTGCTGGCCCGCGAACAGCGGGAAACCGGCGTTGCCAAGCTGAGGCTGGGCTTCAACCGGGTCTTCGGCTATTATTTCGAGTTGTCGCGCGCGGCGAACCAGGATCTGCCCGAACGTTTCACCCGCCGCCAGACCCTGGCCAACGCCGAGCGTCTGGTCACTCCGGACTTGAAGGAACTGGAAGAAAAACTGCTGTCCGCTTCCGACAGGCGCAAAAGTCTGGAATACGCCTTGTTTCAGGAATTGCGCGACAACGTGGCCAGGGCCAGACCCAGAATATTGTTCATGGCGGGCCTGCTGGCCGCGCTTGATTACTGGCAGTCGCTGGCGGTCGCCGCTGTCCGCTGGGACTGGAGTATGCCGGAACTGCACGACGGGGCGGACTGTTACATCCGCGAAGGCCGGCATCCGGTTGTGGAAGCCGTGCAGGGCAAGGCCGGCTTTATTCCCAACGACCTGCGCATGGATGAGGCGCGCCGGCTGATCCTGATCACCGGACCCAACATGGCCGGAAAATCCACCGTGCTGCGCCAGACCGCGTTGATCGCCATTCTGGCCCAGATGGGGTCTTTCGTGCCTGCCGCCCAGGCCCGTCTGGGCCTTGCGGACCGCATTTTCTCCCGGGTCGGGGCATCCGACAACCTGGCCCAGGGACAGAGCACCTTCATGGTGGAAATGATGGAGACCGCGCGCATACTCCGCCAGGTCACCAGCCGGAGCTTGGTCATTCTCGACGAAATCGGCCGGGGCACCAGCACCTTTGACGGCATGGCCCTGGCCTGGGCCGTTGTTGAAGAGCTTGCCCGCCGGGGCAAAGGATCCGTGCGCACCCTTTTCGCCACCCACTATCACGAACTGACGGCCCTTGAAGGGCGCCTGCCCGGCGTGCACAATATGAACATCGCCGTGCGCGAATGGAATGGCGAGATCGTCTTTCTGCGTCGTCTGGTTCCGGGCCCGGCCGACCGCAGCTACGGCATCGAGGTCGCGCGTCTGGCAGGGGTACCGCAAAGCGTCGTGGCCCGCGCCCGCCAGATCCTGGAAACGCTGGAAAAGAACCGCGCCTCGGCCAACCGGCAGGAAGCAGCCAAGGTTGTGCGCCAGTTGCTGCCCGGTATGGAAGAACCCGCTTCGCCGGAACCCGAACCCCAACCGGCCGCTGCGCCGCCACATCCCCTGCTTCTGGCCCTGCGTGACCTGGACGCCAACCACCTGACACCCATGCAGGCGCTTGAACGCATCAATGAATGGAAAACCCTTTGGGGAGGCAATGCCTGATGACCACCATCACCCCGCATATCCGTACCATGTGCTGCTGCGTGTTTTTGTTCGCTCTCGCGCTTGCCGGCTGCGGCAAAATGGGCGATCCCAAACCGGTAAAATCGCCGGAAATGTTTGATTTTGCGGCCTCATCCGCCTCCGGTACGGAGAACAACTGTCTGATTGTCCAGGGCACGGTAAACGGCAAAATCGCCAATGTGGAAACCCTGGTTCTGGAGCTTTCTCCGGTGAACGGGCCGGAGGATTGCCCCGGTTGCCCGTTCAATCCCAGGGAATATGCGGAATTCAGCGCTTCGGACGCCCAGCTTGACGACGAAAGCGGTCGTTTCGCCTTCTCTTACTGCCCGGTCACGCCCGCGCCCATGTACCGTTGGCGGCTGACTGGCAAAAACGTATATCACGGCCTGCCTTACGTGCTGACCAATCCGCGCGTCACAGTCATGCCCGCGAAATAGAACGTTTCATACACAAGGGGGAGTCCCCCTTAAACTCCCCCTCCGGGGCCGGGGCAAAGCCCCGGTTCGCCCCGGCAATCCCGTACGGCTCAACCGCCGGAATTGGTTATCAGCTGTTGCAGCAAGTGTGCTTCCGCGTCCACGCTGCCGCTGTTTATCGCCGCCACGGTGGCCGCGTCCACCGCCGGGCTGTTCAGATGAATCTGGACGGTTTCGATCGCCGCGCTTCCGGTTCCGTCATGTACGGTTACCGTCAGATCGGTCCCGCCGGAAACCGCGTGGATATCCAGACGACCCGCTTCCACCATGCTTTTCAATCCGTCAAAACTAACATCTCCGCCGTCGCTAAACAGGTCATCGAAGCGCAGATGGTCCTGGCCGACAAAGAAATCGCTGATGCTGTCCGTACCGCCGTCCATGTCCACGACCTTCCAGGCGAAGGTATCGGACCCGGCTCCGCCGATCAGGATGTCGTTGCCAGTACCGCCATAAATCAGGTCATTGCCGTCGCCGCCATAAAGCATATCGTTGCCGGCGTCACCATAAATGACGTCGTGACCGGGTCCGCCATGAATGATGTCGTTACCCGCGTCTCCGTGGATGATATCATTGCCGGTTCCGCCATAGATGACGTCATGCCCTTCTCCGCCGGTCAGAGTGTCGTTGCCCGCGCCGCCGGATATGACGTCGTCCCCCGTTGTTCCTGTCAGGACGTTGTCGCTCGCGGTTCCGATGAAGGTGTGCGCGGCATCGCGGATATGCAAGTCCGCTGTGGCCGTGTCTCCGTCGGGCGAACCGATGGTGTAGGTGAAGTCCGCATGGATTGCCGTCACTCCGGGGTTGGCGTCAAAGGTATAGCTGCCGTCAAGGTTCAGCTTCAGCGTGCCGTCGGGCGTGGCAACCGTGGCTACCCCGGCGGTGAACGCATGTTCCGTCCCGTCATAGGAAACCGATTGCAAGACCGCTCTGTCATTAAGGTGCGCCGTGCTGAGCAGGCCGTCCTTAAACCCGTCGGGAGAGAGGTCGGTGAGCACGTTGCCCGAGGTTCTCAGGAATGAAGGCGGTTGCGTATACTGCACGACATCATCGATGAAGAGTCGAGCGTCGCCTCTGGTCGTCGAACCTATGTCCATAGTGTAGAGGGACAGGGTGTAGTTTCCGCTGATACTGATAGGAACGTTGATCACGCCCTGCTGATACTGCGTCGTTGCCGCCTGCACCCCCAACTGACCCGCGGCCACGGTGTTTCCACCCGAATCTTTCAGGACGTAGAACGCTGCATCCCGGTCATAATTGCTGTTGTTCTGCCTGCCGTTCATAAACTGGAAGTTAAACTTGAAATCCGAGCCAGCAGTCAGCGAGAAGGTTTTGGAAACGATGCTGGCATCCTGGAAGCTGTTGGTCTGCCCTGTGTTGTTGGTCAGGGTAATGCCCAACGTCGCCAGGTAGTTGATAGCGGCCGTGGTGTTTGAACCGTATCCGAGCTGGCTGACCACATTCGCCAGGGTAGCGCCGCTGGACGTCAGTATGAAGCCGTTCTCTCTGTTGCCGCTACTGTCGGTGTCCAGATCGTTGCCCGCCGTCCAGGCGGTAGGCGAGGACTGGTTGTACGATACGGAACTGCTGCCCAACCGCGTCCAGCCGGCGGCGGTAAAAGCCGTGGCGTTGACGGCGGCGGCATGGTCCAGGGTAACGCTGACCGGCGCAGACGCTATCGTCTGCCAGGTCGCGGCGATATTGTCGTATGCCGCCGGGTTGTAGTCATGTACCGTGATGTTTATCGGCACGCTGCGGATATCGCCGTCAGCATCCTTGAGGTTGAAGAGCACATTGGTGAACGTTATGTCGTCGTCTACGCCTTGGGCCGCTTCAATGCGATAGGTACCGTCTGTCTTGACGAACAGGCTCACGCCCTGCCCCAGGTCGACTTCTGTTTCGCCGCTTCCGGAAATGAGGGTAACGACGCCGCTCACGCTGATGCCGGCAAGGGTGATGGACTGGTCAGCGCCAAGCACGCTGGTCAGCAAATTGCCCGTCACTATTTCTATAGTGTTTTCCAGAGCAGCGGAAAGCTGGCTGGCGTCGGTCAAACCGATATACGTATCACCGCCCGCCCCTTCGGTTCCATTGATGGCCAGCCGCATGGCGGTGGCGCCGGCCCCGGAATTGCCCAGGCCTATCCCGATGGAATAAACATCCACCAGATCCCCGCTGGCGCCGTTGACGAAGTTCTGCCAGGAAGTCGGCACAGCGCCGCCGGCGTTGGGTTCCCCGTCGGAAAGGAAATACACCTTATGTTCGTAACTTGGGTAATTGGTCAGATCGTTCTGAGCGTGCGTTAGTGCGGGATCAAGCCCTGTATTATACAAGGTGCCGCCGCCCGCCGTCAGGGCGTTGATGGCCGACTTGGCCGCCGCGATGGAGGCGAAGGTCTGGTTGAGGCCCGTCCCGCTGGAGAACGTCACCAGGTGGATGACAAAATCCCCGCCGCCTGACCCAGCCGCGTACTGATCCAGCATGTGGTTCAAAGCAGCCTTGGTGTAATCAAGCCGGGACTGTCCCGCCGGGGCGGTGTTGCTATCATTCAGGTTCCAGGCCATGCTGCCGGAAACGTCCACGACCAGGGTAATGGCATAGTTCACGGGCTTGGGCTCGTGGATGTCGATATGCGCGCCTCCGGCCGTGAGTTCGTCATCGACCACCGTGATGGTTGTCGCGGCGAATTTGGTCCCGCCGGAGCCTGTCACCGCTATGTTCAGCCCGATATCCACAGTTTCGCCGACGGCGCTGTCGTTGACGGTGCCGTGGGTTTTGGCAGCGCCAAGGGTGAAGGTATAGGCGTATGCGCCGCCGCCGGTGTTGGTGACGGTGAAGGTATCTCCGTTGATGACCGCCGAGGCGGACCCCCCGAGGGCGCTCGGAAGAGCGATGCCGGTGGGCGTGCCGCCAAGGGATATGGCCACGGAAGACGGCGTGCCGGTGATGGTGAAGACGCCGCTCGCGGTCGTGTCCACGGCGCTGCCGTTATGTATCCAGTCCTGACCTGTGCCCAGGGGCAGGGCCGCTTCATGGACGATGGTGTCCGTAGCCGTAAGGCTGATATCAAGCGGATCCCGGAGGGTCACCTGCAAACTGTCGCTGGCTGTATCTCCGTCCTTGTCGGTAACGGTGACGTTAATCGCGTGAGAGCCGACCCCAAGGGCGCCGCTGGCAAAAACAGTCTGCCCGGTGAGGGTATTCAGAGTAAGCGTACTGCCGGCGGCAAGCGCGGCCACCCATATGCCGGAACCCGGTGCGGTTTGCGAAGCCGCCACCGAAGCGCCGCTGTCCAGCCGCACCATGATGGAACCAATGTCATCCGCGCCGCCGCGAAGATCCAGGCCCGCCAAGGCGGCCGTTGTTCCTATGTTGATAGTGCCGAGCGTGTCGGTGCCAGGAGAATGGAATTCAATGCTCGGGATATCGTCCACCACGTTGACGGTCACGCTCACCGTGCCGGTGCTGCCGAATGGGTCGGTCACCGGGATGGTGGCTGTGCCCAGAGCCAGGGGCGAGCCGATGCCCGCATCGGGATGGCTGATGTTGTCGAATAAGGTATAAGTCACCGAGCCGGCGCTGACATGCACCGTGCCGACCGCCATGGAGCCGGCCATCAGGGCGTAA
>JAVBOK010000084.1:0-13748 GCA_031550605.1 Desulfovibrionaceae bacterium
ACCCTGACCCAGCACCGGCAGGTCGACCATGCCCTGCCCGGCGCGTCCTCGGACTTTGCCAGCCAGATCGCCTGGCTGGGCGAGAACCTGGTGAACCTGAAGGCCACGGTCACCCTGAAGGATTTTGACGGCGACACGGCCACCGACAGCGCCGTCATCGACCTGGGCAACAAGATCGGATTCGCCGACGACGGCCCGGAACTCAGCCTGACCAACGGCTTCTTCCTGAAGGACATCGGCACCGCCCTGCACGGCATGCTTGCCAATGTGGGCGCGGACGTCCACGGCGCCCATGTGGCCTTCGCCATCGAAGGCGTCGATCTTGGCTGGTATTACCAGAATGCCAAGATCACCCTGGCTTACGACGGCAGCGGCCACAACGTGGTCAAGGGCATGGCCGGCGACGTCGAGGTGTTCACCCTGACGGGCAACCCGGACGGCAGCTATGACTTCGTGCAGCATGTGGCGGACATTACCGGCAAGATCACCGAGTACATCGACGTCAACCTGAGCGGAAAAACCCAATCCGGCGGTCCGGACACCTACTACATCTACGAGGACGGAACGCACGGGGCGGACAGCGGCGACGACTGGGCCATCAAGATCACGGCCACGGCCGGCAGCGGCAACAAGCACTCCATCAACCCCAACACCAACGGCATGGGGGTCGGCGACGGCAACTTCGACAACGGGGACACAATCCGCCTTGACTTTGACAACGAACAGGCCAGCGGCGTCAAAGATCTTGTCAGCACGGCCTACCTGACCTTCTGGCATTTCGGTGCGGGCGAAACCGTGTCCTGGACCGTGCGCTACGTCGATGAAGACGGCAAGTACGCGGGGACCAGAAGCAACACGCCGGATGACATCTTCACGGGCGGCCAGACGGATGGCGACACGCACCAGTACTATCTGCCACGGGACATCCCGGACGGCTGGTACATCGATTACGTGGAACTGACGGCCGGTTCGAACACCTCGACCCGTCTGTCCACGCTGACCGCGTTCACCTCGACCACCACGGAAGAGGATATGGGGAACCTGTCCATTCCCTTTACCGTGTATGACGGCGACGGGGACCATGCCTCCTCCACTCTGGTCATCTCGCCCGAAAGCGGTGCCCTGGCCGCGCCCGATGCCGCCGGGTACGCCCTGGCCGGGGGAACCGGCAACGACATCATCCACGGCGGCGGCGGCAACGACCTGATTTACGGCGGCAAAGGCGCGGACATCCTGTTCGGCGACGCCGGCAACGACGCGTTCGCCTGGAAGGCCGGCGACATGGACGGCGGCACGGACGTGATCAGGGACTTCGACAAGCTGCACGACATCCTGCGCTTCGACGACCTGTTCGGCGGCGACGCCCAGGGCCAGGCCGCCCTGAACGCCCTGCTGGAAAGCGGCACCCGCACCTGGCACAACAACACCTTCACCGCCAGCGACGCCCACGGCAGCATCAGCCTGCAACTGAACGCCGACGGCGCCGAACTGACGGTCAAGGACACCGGCGGCAACACCACCCAGCATGTGCAGATCGACCAGCTCATTTCCTCCGGCGATCTGACGGCGGGACAGGAAGCGATCCAGATCGCGGCCATGCTGCAGGAAATCGTGAAGGTCACCGGCTGACAAGAGCCGCCTGAACTGAACCCCTGACCTCCGGGCCGGAACGCGCGTTCCGGCCCGGTTTTCCGGATAGCGCGGCCGCTCCCGCGGCGGGCCGGGCGGGCCGCCCGGCAGGCTTTCGGGTCCGTGTTCTCTTTTTGAAAAAGCCTTTTTGTAACGAATTGTAACAGCAACAGGAACTTTCTTGACGCCAAAAACTTTTCTCGCCATATTTCGTTTTAGGCTCACCCCCCGGTACATCGGGGGATTTTATCCGCCAAGCTCCCCGTCCGGGGAGTGACTCCCCGGACGGGGCGTGGGGCGGCAGCTTCGGGAATACGCCGGGGCCTGAGCCTGGACAGCACAGTCCGCACTTTTCCGGCGGGGGCCGGAATGGGAGGCGGACATCAAACCGCACAGCGCAAGGGGGGAACCATGGCGCTTACCACTTCCAATTTGCAATCCCAATCGATCCAGCTTGCCCGTCCGGCCGCCGGCCAGACCGTGACCGTTCCGGCGGCGTCCGATGCGACCCTCAAAATGGATTTCGCGCCTGACGCGGCCGCCACCGGCGCGGACGGCAAAAACCTTGTTTTCGCCTTTCCCGACGGCGGGCAGATCGTTGTTTCCGGCTTTTTCGACAAGGGCGTGGATGCCCTGCCCAGCCTGGAAATGGCTGACGGCAGCGTGCTGGCCGGCAAAGACTTTCTGACCGCGTTCAACCCCGACCTTCTGCAGACAGCCGCCGGCCCGGCCGCCGGTCCCGGCAGCCCCTCCAGCGGCTCCGGCGAATACGCCGACGACGCGGGCAATCTGCTGCTCGGCATTGATCGTTTGGGCAGCCTGGGCACCATCCAGTGGGACCGGTCAACCGAAGTGCCCGAAAACTACGCCGGCCCGGGGCTGATCGCGGGGGTGCAGGGCTTGCCCGACCTTCCGCCGGTCAACCCGGTCGACCCGGTCGACCCGGTTGACCCGGTTGACCCGGTCAATCCGACCCCCACGCCGGCGCCTGATCCCGATCCGCAGAATCCTGAAGATCCCACGGATCCCGAAGGCCCGGAAGACCCCACGGATCCCACGGATCCCACGGATCCCGAAGGCCCGGAAGATCCCACGGATCCCACGGATCCCACGGATCCCACGGATCCCACGGATCCTGAAGGCCCGGAAGATCCCACGGATCCCACGGATCCCACGGATCCCACGGATCCTGAAGGCCCGGAAGACCCCGCGGATCCCACGGATCCCACGGATCCCGAAGGCCCGGAAGACCCCACGGATCCCGAAGGCCCCAAGGATATCGATCCGGGCAAGCCGGACCTCTACGCCCACGACAACGTGGCCCGGGCCGAGGAAACGGTCACGCGCACGCCGAATGATCCGACGGAACGCGGGTCTTCGCTGGATGGCGGCGACGGCTGGAATTTCCTGAAGCATTCCGGCGTCTGGACGGACGAGAACGTCTTTGTCGGCGGCAAAAAACTGGACGCCAAAGTGGACGGACTGATCACCAAGGGCGGGTCAAGCGACCTGCTGGGCGATTTCGCTCCGCTTTTCCCGAAAGGCTTCAACTTTACCGGCGAAGTGCAGGCATTCCTGCCGCAATGGGAAACCAGCGGCAGCAACGGCGCGGGCATGTACCAGAATGCGTCCCTGTCCGAAGCCGGGGACATCTCCTTCAACTGGACCATGTACGCCACCGACAACAAGGGGGCCAGCCCCGACGCCTGCTATTTCACGCTGTTCAAAGTGGGCGCCGGCCCGAACGGCGAGACGGTCTACGAACAGACCGGATTCTCCGCCCACGGCAACTGCGCGGCAGGCGACCGCCAGCCCGAAACCGGCTCGTTCACATGGAAGGATGTGCCCGCCGGGAACTATGTGGTCATGGCTTTTGTCCTGGAAGGCTCGGGCAACTCCGGCAACAAGACCCTGCTTACCTTTGAGGGCGGCTCCACCTGGTACGAGCCTGTTCCGGATACCATGCGCTACGCGTATGACGCGGCCGGCAACGTCATCGGCGACGCCGCCTTCGGCGCGGCCGATCCCGACGCCCCGGCTCACGGCCAGGGCATCGACCACCGTTCCGACAACGGGTCCATGAAAGGCGCGGAGATCACCGAATTCTCGATCGGCGAAGACACATACAGCTTTGCCGGCAACCAGGCGCAGCCCGCCGTTGACGAACACGGCAGATTCATCTCCGTCACGACCGAGGGCGGCGGCTCCTTCACCATGTACGAAGACGGCTATTACACCTTCCATCAGGAAGGGGCGAACCCCGTTTCCATCGACAACCTGAACGTTTCGTACACGATCAGCCATCCCGACATCGAAAATCCGGCTTCCGCCGATCTCTTCATCCGCACCGGGGATCACCTCATCCAGGGCACCGGCGGCGCGGACGTCCTCACCGGCACCGCCGGCAACGACATCCTGACCGGCGGGGAAGGCAGCGACATCCTGACCGGCGGGGAAGGCAGCGACATCTTCGCCTGGAAAGCGGCGGACATGGACGGCGGCACGGACAGCATCACCGACTTCACCCTGGGCAAGGATCTGGTCCACTTCGGCGACCTGTTCCACAAGGATGATCTGGCGGATATGGATGCCCTGCTTTCCGGCGGCAAGCTGCACATCGAAGCCACCAGCGCCAGCGACGTGACCCTGACCGTCAACGTCGACGGCGTGCGCCAGACCGTGGACATCCATCTGGAAAACAGCTCCATCGCCAACATGGACGCGTTCAACGGGGACCCCGCGGCCCAGGCCCAGTTGCTGACCCAGATCATGACCAACGCCGGCGGCTGAGCACCGCCCTTCGAACGAAACCGTTGACTACCGGGCCGGAACGCGCGTTCCGGCCCGGTTTTTCAAAAAAATAATTCTTGACACCCCGGCGGATTCTTTTTTATTCCTGGCCGGACGGCAACAAGGCCGTTGCATTGGAGCATTACTGATGGCACTGTCTTTTCTCCGCTCTTGGTCCGCCTTTCGGGAATCCGTATTTTGCTACGGCTTCTATTTTTATGGCTTTGCCAAGTCCTGCGGTGGGGCGTGCGCTGCGTAATTGAATACGACAAAGTGACGACCGGGCCGCAGGCGACAACCGCCGGCGGCCCGTTTTTTTGTTCCGCCGGCGCGGCGCCGGCAGCGACCGGGACCGGACCGTCAGATACGCAATTCGGGCTTTCCCGCGCCCGCAGCAACAGGGGACAGGCGTATGCACATCGGCAAAGCGATCAGAATGGAACGCATCTTCAACCGCAGCACCAACCGCTGCATCATCGTGCCCATGGACCACGGCGTGTCCGTCGGCCCCATCGACGGCCTGGCCGACATGCGCAAGGCCGTCAGCGAAGTGGCCGAAGGCGGCGCGGACGCCGTGCTGGGGCACAAGGGCCTGGCCCGCTGCGGCCACCGCCGGGGCGGCCGCGACGTGGGGCTGATCATCCACTTGTCTTCGAGCACCGACCTTTCCCCCCAGCCCAACGCCAAAACCCTGACCGCATCGGTGGAAGACGCCCTGAAACACGGGGCGGACGGCGTGTCGCTGCACATCAATCTGGGTGATCCCACCGAGGCGAAAATGCTGGAAGATTTCGGCAGGGTCGCCCACGATGCGGAAAACTGGGGCATGCCTCTCTTGGTCATGATGTACGGCCGGGGCCCGAAAATCAAGAACAGCCTGGATCCTTCCGTTATCGCCCACTGCGCCCGCGTGGCGGTGGAACTGGGCGCGGACATCGTGAAAGTGCCCTACACCGGCGACATGGACAGCTTCGCCCACGTGGTGGAATCCACCTGCGTGCCCGTGGTCATCGCGGGCGGACCCAAAACCGACACCACCCGCGAATTTCTGCGGATGGTTTCCGATGCGGTCAAGGCCGGGGCGGCCGGGCTTTCCGTGGGCCGCAACATTTTCCAGCACCCCCGCCCCCGGATGATGGTCGCCGCCCTGTCCGGCATCGTGCATGCGGGCTGGAGCGTGGAACAGGCCCTGTCCGTCGTGGGCGAGGAATAGGCCGCCGCCGCGCGCAAAGGAAATCCGCCATGCGTACCGTCTTGTTCAAAGCCGTGCCCTATGTGAAAGAGGAAGTGACCCTGGCCCTGGAATCGGGCGCGGACGGGCTTGTCGTGCCGGCGGAACACGCCGCGCCGGCCGCGGGCCTCGCCCGCTGCCGAATCGTCGCCCTTGAAGAGGCCGCCGAGATCACCCTGAAAAACCGTGAGGACGAGGCCGCGGCCGCCGCGCGCCTGAAAGAGGGGCGGCTGGTCATGCTCAGCCGCGGCTGGGAAATCATTCCCGTGGAAAACCTGCTGGCCGGCAAACACGCGGGCGAACTGGCTCTGGAAGCGCTCGACGCCGACGAAGCGCGCCTGGCCGCCGGCATTCTGGAAAAGGGCGCGGACGCCGTGGTCGTGCCGCCCTCGGCCCTGCCCGCGATCAAAGCCATCGTCGCGGCCGTGAAATGCGAAGACGCCCGCCTGGACCTGATGGAGGCCGAAATCACGGAAATCACCCCCGTGGGCCTGGGCCACAGGGTCTGCATCGACACCCTGTCGGTGTTCGCCGCCGGCCAGGGCATGCTGACGGGCAATTCCGCCGCCTTCACCTTTCTGGTTGGCGCGGAAACCGAGCAGAACGAATACGTGGCCTCGCGCCCTTTCCGCGTCAATGCCGGGGCCGTGCACGCCTATGCGCTGACGCCGGGGGACGGAACCCGCTACCTTGAAGAGCTGCGCGCCGGTTCCGAAGTGCTGATCGCGGATCACAGCGGCAACACCCGGACCGCCGTGGTGGGCCGGGTCAAGGTGGAACGGCGGCCCATGCTGCTGATCCGGGCCAGGGCCGGAAACGCGGAAGGCGCGGTTTTTCTGCAGAACGCGGAAACCATCCGCCTGGTCGCGCCCGGCGGCAGGCCGGTCAGCGTGGTGTCCCTGGCCGTGGGCGACCGCGTGCTGTGCCGCGCGGACGTCGCGGGCCGCCATTTCGGCATGCGCATCAGCGAAGACATCCGCGAGCTCTGATCCCGGCGAAAGCCGCGCCCGCGACCCGGCGCGGCCGGCCGCGAGATCAGCCCCTTGCCCGATGCCGGAAATTTTTCGCAACAGGAAGTGAACCATGCCTTCTTCCTCATCCTCCGCCCCCGTCCGGAACCCGGACGATTCCGACCCGCTGGAGCCTTTCCGTCGGGAAATCGACGAGGTGGACGCCGCCATCCTGGCCCTGCTCAACCGCCGCGCGGCCTGCAGCATCCGGGTCGGCGCCATCAAGGCCGGAAGCGGCGCGCCCGTGTTCCGGCCCGGCCGCGAGCAGGCCCTGATGGAAAAACTGCTGGCCGCGAACAGCGGTCCCCTGCCCGACGAGCATCTGCGCAGCGTGTACCGCGAGATCCTCTCCTCTTCCCGCGCCCTGCAGCGGACGCTGCGCGTGGCCTACCTCGGGCCGGAAGGAACTTTTTCGCACATGGCCGGCCTGGAATTTTTCGGCGAATCGCTGGATTTCGCGCCCACGCCCCATCTGGCCGGCATTTTCGAGGCCGTGGAAAGCCGCGCCTGCGAACTGGGCATCGTGCCGCTGGAAAATTCCCTCAACGGCGCCGTGGGCCAAAGCATCGACCTGTTCGCCGCCCACGACGTGTCCATCCAGGCCGAATGGTTCAGCCGCATCCGGCTCAGCCTGATGACCCGCGAAGCCAGCCTGGCGGCCGTGAACGTGGTCTATTCCCATGCGCAGGCCCTGGGCCAGTGTTCCGAATGGCTGCGCAGGAACCTGCCGGCCGCGCGCCAGGTTTCGCTGGAAAGCACGGCCGCCGCCGCCCACCGGGTGCTGGCCGAAGAAGGCGCGGCGGCCATCGGCAACGGCAAGCTGGCCCCCCGCCTGGGCCTGGGCCTGCTGGCCGCCGGCATCGAAGACGTCAGCGACAACTGGACCCGCTTCTGCGCCATCGGCCCCACCCCGGAAGAGCACGCGGACGCGGACAAGACCAGCGTGCTCTTCACCCTGGCGGACAAACCCGGTTCCCTGGCCGCCGCGCTGCGGCGCGTCGCGGACGCGGGCATCAACATGAGCAAGCTCGAATCGCGGCCGCTGCGGTCCGAACGCTGGAAATACATCTTCTTCGCCGACCTGGACTGCGACCTGACCGGCCCGGACCACGCCCCCCTGGTCGCGGAACTGCGGGAAACATGCCACAGTTTCCGCATCCTGGGCGCCTACCCCGCCGGCCGGCATATTCCGTAAGACGCCGCCGGAGGCATTCCCCCATGACCACCCCGATCACCGTCACGGCCCCGCCCTCCAAATCCCTGTCGCACAGGGCGCTCATCGCCGCCGCCCTGGCGGACGGCGTATCGGTTCTGCGCAATGTGCTGGAAAGCGACGACACCGGCCGCACCCTGGATGTTCTGGGGGCCTGCGGGGCGTCCGCGCTGCGGACCGCGCCGGGCGAATACCGGATCAGGGGCCTGGCCGGGGTGATCGCGGGCGGAGACAGCGCGCCCCTGTCCTGCTTTGTCGGCGAATCGGGCACCAGCTGCCGTCTGCTGACGGCGGTGCTGGCCGCCGGGCGGGGGCTGTTCCGCATCCACGGGGCAAAGCGCATCCACGAACGGCCTGTGGGCGATCTGGCCCGGGCGCTGACGGCGCTGGGCGCGGAGATCCGTTTTGAAGAAACAAAGGGCTGCCCGCCCCTGGTGCTGCGCGCGCAAGGGCTGCGCGGCGGCGGCGGGTGGGTTCCCGTATCCTGCGACCTTTCCAGCCAGTTTCTTTCCGGCCTGCTGCTGGCCGCGCCGCTCGCCGCAGGGGGGCTGAATCTTCTGCTGGCCGGGCAAAGGGCCGTTTCCTGGCCCTATGTGGGCCTGACCCTGCAGACCCTGGAGGATTTCGGGATCGCGTTCGGCGTGGAAACGCGCGCCGCGGGCGGGGCGTGGCAGACGGCGCGCTGGCGGACCCTCCGCGCGGCCGAACCGGGCGGCGTGCGCTTCACGGTGCCCCGGGGCCGGTACCGGCCCTTTTCGGGCCGGGTGGAAGGCGACTACAGCGGGGCCTCGTATCTGCTGGCCGCCGGCGCCCTGGGACCGAACCCGGTGACCGTGGCCGGCCTGCGCCGCGATTCGTTGCAGGGGGACGCGGCCATTGTGGATATTGTGCGGGACATGGGCGCGGCAGTGGCCTGGGACGCGGACGCGGTCACGGTGTCGCCGCCCCCCGGCGGGCGGCTGCGCGGCATTGACCGGGACATGGGCGGCTGCCCCGACCTGGTTCCCACCCTGGCGGTTCTGGCCAGCCGGGCGGCGGGGGAAAGCCGCATCCGGGGCGCGGCCCATCTGCGCCTGAAAGAAAGCGACCGCCTGGCCGCCCCGGCCCTTGAACTGGCGAAAACCGGCTGCGGCGTGGCGGTCACGGACGACGGGCTGCATATCGTTCCGGCGCGGGCGGCGGACCCGGCGCGGGCAACGAAGATCTCCTTCTCCTGCCACAACGACCACCGCATGGCCATGAGCCTGGCCCTGCTGGAACTTGGGGGCCGCATCCGCGTCAGTCTGGACGAGCCGGCCTGCGTGGGCAAATCCTTTCCGGATTTCTGGCGGGTCTGGCGGCGAATCTGCCCGAACGGCACGGCGGGGGGCGGCCTGTGACCGCGCTTTCGCCCGCGCGCGTGGTCATTGTCGGCCATACCGGCCGGATGGGGTCCCTGCTGCGCGCGCGCTTTGCCGCCGCCGGCCACGGCGCCGCCGGCGTCGACCGCCGGCCGGGCGGGGACGGCGCGCCGGTTTTTGACCCCGGGGAACTGCGCCGCCGCATCCCCGAAGGGGACGTCGTCCTGCTCTGCGTGCCGGTGAGCGCCCTGCGCGGGGTGCTGGCGGAAGTGGTTCCCCACATGCGGCCCGGCCAGATTCTGGCGGACGTCACCTCCGTCAAGGTGCTGCCCATGGCCTGGATGGAAGAAGCCTGGAACGGGCCTGTGGTCGGCAGCCATCCGCTGTTCGGGCCGCAGCCGGACCCGGCGGACATGCGCGTGGTGCTGACGCCCGGCAAAAACTCTCCGGAAGCGGCGTCGGCCCTGGTCGAGCGGCTGTTCCGCGATACGGGCTGCACCGTGTTCCGCGCCACGCCGGACGAGCACGACACCGGCACGGGCTTTGCCCAAAGCCTGAACTTCACCCTCAGCGCGGCCTTTTTCGCTCTGCTGGCCCGGCATCCCGAAGTCAGGCCCTTTCTGACGCCGTCATTCAGACGGCACATGGAATCGGCCCGCAAACACCTGACCCGGGACACGGCCATGTTCTGCGAATTCACGGCGGCCAACCCCCGTTTCGCCGACGCCCTGCGCGCGTACCAGAACATCCTGGCCGAGGCGGGCGGCGGGCGGGAGGCGCTGGCGGCTCTGGCCGAAGAAGCCGCCGTGTGGTATACGGACGAAATGGCGAAACCGCGCTGACGGTATTGACACCCGGATCGGCATGGCATAGGTTTCACTGTTCCGGCGTCAGCCGGACTATCCCGCAAGGAGGCCCCCATGGCCCGCATTACCGTTGAAGACTGCCAGGAACGCGTGGACAACCGCTTTCTGCTGGTGCAGATGGCCATCAAACGCGTGCGCCAGTACCGCGACGGCTACGAACCGCTGGTCGCGTCGCGCAACAAGGAAGTGGTCACCGCCCTGCGCGAGATCGCGGCCGGCAAGATCATGCCCGAAGACCTTTCCTATTACCGTCCCATCACGACCCCGGTCGAACTCGATAACGACTGATCATTCCGGGCGGCGTTTTTGCCGCCCGGTCTGCGCCCGGCATGAGCACGCAACGCGACTACTACGAAATTCTGGAAGTGGAACGCACCGCTTCCGGCGACGAGATCAAGCGGGCATACCGCCAGATGGCCCTGCGCTATCACCCGGACCGCAACCCCGGCGACGCGGATGCCGAGCGGCGCTTCAAGGAAGCGGCCGAAGCGTACGAGGTGCTGCGCGATGCGGACAAGCGCGCCCGCTATGACCGTTTCGGGCACGCCGGGGTCAACGGCGGCGGGTTCGGCGGATTTTCCAGCAACGAAGACATCTTTTCGCATTTCAGCGACATTTTCGGCGACCTGTTCGGCTTTTCCATGGGCGGCGCGCGTTCGCGCGCAAGCCGGGCCCAGGCCGGGGCCGATCTGCGCTACAATCTTTCCATCAGCCTGCGCCAGGCGGCGAAAGGCGATGAAATCACCCTGAAAATCCCCAAAAAGGTCAGTTGCGCCGAATGCGGCGGATCCGGCGCGGCGGCCGGTTCCGGCCCCGAACCCTGCCGCCACTGCGGCGGCGCGGGCCAGGTGCGGCACAGCCAGGGATTTTTCCAGATCGCCATGCCCTGCCCCGCCTGCAACGGCGCGGGCCAGGTCATCAAAAACCCCTGTCCCCGCTGCAAGGGCGCGGGCAGAGTGCAGGACATGCGCGAACTGTCCGTGCGCGTGCCGCCCGGCGTGGACACGGGCAACCGCCTGCGCCTGCGCGGCGAGGGCGAACCCGGCGCGTTCGGCGGCCCGCCCGGCGATTTGTACGTGGTCATCCAGGTGGAGGACGACAAGGTCTTTCAGCGCGACGGCGCGCATCTGCTGCTGACCTGGGAAATCAGCATGGTCCAGGCCTCTCTCGGCGACAGGATACAGGTCCCCGGCCTTGACGAGCCGCTGGACATGGATATCCCCAAAGGCACCCAGAGCGGCGAAGTGTTCCGCCTGTCCGGCGCGGGCCTTCCCGTGGTGAACAGCGGCCGCAAAGGCGATCTTCTGGTCGAGATCAAGGTCTTGACCCCCACCCGTCTTTCCGCCCGCCAGGAGGATCTGCTGCGCGAATTCGAAGCGGCGGAGGAAGACAAACCCCTGAACAAAGCCAAAAAAGTCTTCAAAAAAGTCGGCAAGGCCATGGGGCTGGACTAGCCGGCGCAAAAGGCCGGCGGGGGCCGGGCGATGCCGCCCATACCCCGCGATGTTCCCGAAAAATTTCATCCGGCCGCGGCAAGAGCGCAACGCCGGGCCGTACTTTCGGACGCCGCGCCCATGAAGCGCGGGATTACGCCAGCCTCATGGGGCGGACGCCGGGATCGGCCCCGCCACGGCCCCGGCGACCGCCGGCAGGCTGCAGAGCATGGCGGACCTGAACCCAAGGAGCGCCTATGTACATCGTCACCGGCGGCGCGGGCATGATCGGCAGCGCCATGGTCTGGCAGCTCAACAACGCGGGCATTGACGACATCTGGGTGGTGGACCATCTGGGCCTTTCGGAAAAATGGAAGAACCTGGTCAACCGGCGCTTTGACCGCTACCTGCCGCGCGAGGACTTTCTGGACATGGTGCGGCGCGACGCGCTGCCCGGCGGCATCGAGGCCGTCTTTCACATGGGCGCCTGCTCGTCCACCACGGAACGGGACGCGGACTATCTGTTCCGCAACAATCTGGAATACAGCAAGACTCTGGCGGAATACGCCGTCGGAAAAGGCATCCGCTTCATCAGCGCCAGTTCCGCCGCCACCTACGGGAGCGGCGCGCAAGGCTTCAGCGACGACGCGGCCCGGCTGGACAGCCTGCGGCCCCTGAACGCGTACGGCTATTCCAAACACCTGTTCGATTTGTGGGCGCAACGCACCGGACGCCAGAGCCGGCTGGCCAGCCTGAAATTCTTCAACGTCTACGGTCCCAACGAATACCACAAGGGCGACATGCGGTCCGTGGCGGTCAAGGCCTTCGCCCAGATACGGGAAACGGGCGGCATGCGCCTTTTCGCCTCCGACCGGCCCGATTACGCCGACGGCGGCCAGATGCGCGATTTCATTTACGTCAAGGACTGCGTGGCCGTCATGTGGTGGCTGGCCCGGCGCCCGGACGTGAACGGCCTGTTCAACCTGGGCACGGGCCAGGCCCGCGCCTGGAACGACATGGCGAACGCCCTGTTCGCGGCCATGGGCAGGGAAAAGGCCGTGGACTACATCCCCCTGCCCGAACAGCTGCGCGGCAAATACCAGTATTTCACCCGGGCGGACATGGACAAGCTGGCCGCAACGGGTTGCCCCCTGCCCGCCTTTTCCCTGGAAGAAGGGATCGCGGATTACGTGCAGGGCTATCTGCTGGGGGATGATCCCTATCTGTAATCCGGCTTTGGCGCCGGGGCATCCTGTTTTTTCGCTTGATTCGGGAAGCTGTCTGCGGCTATGGTGCCGTCGTTTATATTGTCGACATATCGTCAATCAACCATTGCCGTGAGCGGTTTATGCACAGCGAACACGAAAATCGCGCCGAAATCGTCAAGCAGACGTACAGCGATCAGGTTGTGGCCTATATCAAAAAAAGCATCCTCAGCGGAGAGCTGCGCCCCGGGGACAAGATCAACGAGATGCTGCTCGCCGCCAAACTGTCCATAAGCCGGGCGCCGATCCGCGAGGCGCTGCAGTTTCTCGCCAGAGAAGGCATCGTCGTTTCCATCCCCCAGCGGGGAAAGTTCATTTTCGCGCCGACGGCCCGGGACATCCAGGAACAGTATTTCACCTGGGGCATCCTTGAAGGGGCGGCGACGGCCATCAGCATCGGGAACATTTCGCCGGAAAAACTGTCCCAGTTGGAAGCGATCATCGCAACGATGCGCGAAGCCGCGCAAAAAAACCTTCCCCTGCGCGACGTCACGCAACTGGACACGGAATTCCACGACATCATCCTCTCCTGCGTGGATAACGCCTTTTTGAAAGAAATTTCCCGGACCATCTGCCGCAACATCGCGAAATTCCTGCTCTTCGCCTACTGGCAAAATGAATATACCGCGCAGGAACTGTACGAACGCCACGAAAGACTGCTGGCCGCCATCATGACCTTCAAGCCCGAGGCCATCGAAAAAGCCTTTCGGGACCATTACGCCGCGACCGGACAGCGGATGAGCCGCTACGGCAGCGACGTGGCGCCCCGCAAAAAACCGCGCTGAGCCCCGCCGGCGGCCCGCCTTTTCCCGCCCGGCCCCGGCGAGGATCCGCTTCGGAATTTCCCCGCGCCCCGTCCCGAAAAACGCGAAGCAGCCTTGCCGCGGAGCGCGGAGCCCGGGGAAACGGGGGAGCGGGCCGCGGGTGGTGGCGGCAAAGCGTGACCCCCAAACCGAGGGTTGATTGCCAAC
>JAVBOK010000088.1:0-37271 GCA_031550605.1 Desulfovibrionaceae bacterium
CGCGCCGCCGAAGGCGGCGTGCGTGAGCCGAAAACCACGGTTTTCGGCGAACGATCTTTCACGAAATAGCTACAGCTATTTCGTGAACATCACACTAGGTTCGGCCTCTGGTGCTCTGGGGGATTCCGTCCGCCAATCCCCCGGCAGGGGAGCGCCCCCGCACCCCCGGCGCGCCGCCACAGGCGGCGCGGGTGAGCCGGAAACGGCGTTCTTCGGCGGGCGATCCTTTACGAAACCGCCTTGGTGCCCATCGGGACTGTTCCGTGGACGCCACGCGGATCCGGAAAAATGGCAGGAGTGTTCCCCATGCGGATGCAGGATATATGCGAATACCTGGGGGCGTGGAACCAGCGCCTGCTGGCCCCGTACGCCCCTCCCCTGGCCGAGCCTTACGCCAGGGCCGGGGTGGCCGCGTTCGTGAAAGCCGTCGAGGCCGGGCGCATCAGCCTGCGCTCCGTCAGCCGGTGCCCTTGCGGCAGCGGCCAATTGCTGCGTCTTTCCGCGCACGACCGGTTCGGGCTGGATTTCAGCACGCTGCTGTGCTGCGAATGCGGCCTGGCGCTTACGGATCCCATGCTTGAGGACGCCGGGATGGCCTACTATTATGAAGAGTTGTACCACAAGATGACTTTCAACCGGGAGAGCTTCGCCGCAGACGCCGCCCTTTTCGGCAAAAGACAGGGCAAGGCTGTGTGGGACAGGCTGCACCCGCATCTGGAGAAGCGGAAGAAGCTTGCCGTGCTGGAAATCGGCGCCGGCACGGGAAACGTGCTGCGCGAACTGCGGGAGGAGGCGGCGAAGCATGACGCGCGGGCGGACTGTTTCGGCACGGAATACAACACGCAGTGCCTGTCGCTTATCGCCGCGCAGGGCGTCACCGCCATCAGGGGCGGCGTGGCGGAAGTCAGGGAGCGCTGCAAGGATATGGCGTTCGACGTTATCGTGCTCTCGCACGTGCTGGAGCATATTCCGGACATTGATCCGTTTCTGCAAAGCCTGCATGCGCTCTGCGCGGAGCATACGAAAATATACATAGAGGTCCCCGGCATTCTGTCGCTGCCGGGTACGAAGAATTACGGGCACGATTACCTGCAGTACGTGACGCACGCGCATGTGGCGCACTATTGCCTTGCCGCGTTGCGCCATCACGTCTGCCGGAACGGGTTCGCCATGCTGTCGGGCGACGAGATCGCGCACGGCGTGTTCGCGCCCGGCGCGGGGGCGGCCCGCAAAGAGCCTCTCGCGGCCGTGGATGTTCTTTTTTACCTGAAAGGGCTTGAAGCCAGGCGTCACGCCGACCGCGCCACGGCGGCGGAACTTGCGGACCTGCGGCGGCAGGTCGCCGCGTATGCGCAGGCGCAAAAGGAACTGGTCGCCGCCGTCAATCGGCTGACAAGGCGTTGAGCGGGCGTCAGGCGGGTTGCGCGGGCTGTCCGCCGGTTTTTTCCGGATGCCGCACAGATGCGGTATGCTCTTTGCATCTGACGCGGCACGGAAAATAGTGTCAATTCCGTAAGACCAACAACAGCGCGAGGCAAGCATGAACGTCCGAGCCCTGCTGCCCATGAAAGGGCACTCTGAGCGCGTCCCGTCGAAGAACATCCGTTCCTTCGCCGGCAAGCCTCTTTTCTTCCATGTGCTGGAAACGCTGCTTCAGTCCCGCTATGTGGCTGAAGTACTTATCAATACCGACAGCGAGCGCATCGCGTCCCTGGCGGGGTCCTTCAGCCGGGTGCGGCTTGTCCGCCGGCCGCATGCTCTGCGTGGGGACTGCGTGCCCATGAACGACATCATCGCGCACGACATGGGATTGTCCGACGGGGAACATTTTCTGCAAACGCACGCCACCAACCCCCTGCTGACCGTCGACACCCTGGACAGGGCCATTGAGGAATATTTTTCCGGTCTGCCGGAGCGCGACTCGTTGTTTTCCGTCACCCGGCTGCAATCGCGGCTGTATGACGGCAAGGGGCCGCTGAACCACGATCCCGCCCGGTTGGAGCGCACCCAGGATCTGCCGCCCATTTTTGAGGAAAACTCCAACATCTATCTGTTTTCCCGCGGGGCGTTCGCGGCGGCCGGCAACCGGCGCATCGGGCTGCGGCCCCGGATGTTCCCCATGTCGCGGCTTGAAGCCATGGACATCGACGAGCCGGAGGACTTTATTCTGGCGGAAACCTTGTTTCACGCGCGATTCTCGTACGCGGCGGACCGGCCGGATCTTTCCGCCAATGCCATGGTCTGGCCGGCGCCGCGCAGCGCGCTTTCCAGCAATTGCTCATTCTAACGCAACGCGGAGATTGCCATGAACATACTCGTCACCGGCGCATCGGGCTTTCTCGGCAGCCACACGGCGGACGCGCTGACCTTGCGGGGACACGAGGTCACGCTGTGCGACAGAACGCCTTCCCCCTACCGGCAGGACGGGCAAAAAGAAGCCGTCGGCGACATTCTTGATCAGGCCTTTGTCCGGGAACAGGTCCAGGGAATGGATGCCGTCTATCACTTCGCGGGCATCGCGGATATTGACGAATGCCTGCAACGGCCCGTGGATGTGGCGCGAGTCAACATTCTTGGGACGGTGGGCCTTTTGGAAGCCTGCCGTCTGGCGGGGGTGCGCCGTTTCGTTTTCGCCAGCAGCGCGTACATCTATGGGGATTCCGGCTACTTTTACCGCACCAGCAAAAGGTCCTGCGAACAGTTCATTGAAGATTACCACGAGGTGCACGGTCTGGAATACACGTGCCTGCGGTACGGTTCCCTGTACGGCGAACGCGCGGACGGCAGAAACAGCATATACCGTCTTCTGCGCCAGGCCCTCGAAGAAGGGCGCATCGTCTATCACGGGACGGGCGATGAGCTGCGCGAATTTATCCATGTGCGCGACGCGGCGCAGACGAGCGTGGACATTCTTGCCCCGGAGTACGCCAACGAATGCGTCACGATAACCGGCGCCGAAAAGTTCCGATACCGCGACCTTCTGTTGATGATTCAGGAAATCATGGGCAACAGAATTCAGATTCAGTACAGGGAATCGACGCGAAAAGCGCACTATGCAATGACGCCGTACAATTTCACGCCCAAGTTGGGAAAAAAGATACTCGGCAAAGCCCATATCGACATGGGACAGGGCATTCTGTTCTGCCTTGCCGAACTCTTTGGCGCGCTTTCCGAAGACTCTTCCGCGCCGGGCATGGCGCCGCGCAACGAAACGGCGATGCCGCTGGCGGCCAACGGCTGAAGGATTTTCGCGCCGGCAATGCTCCGGCGGATGCGCGGCGCGGCGGGGCGTCCGCCAGCGGCGGACAGGGCGGCGTGCCGGAGGAGCAAAACGCTCCGGCTTGCCCGCATCCGGGAAACGGCTTGCCCCCGGCGTTTCACAATCCGCTGCGCGGCGGATTTCCCCGCGCTAGCGGGGCGGGGAATTTTTTTTCCATCTCTCCAGCGCCGCCTGATAGAAGGGGATCAGCCCTTCCGCGGACCTGTCCCAGTCGAAGTGGCTCCGGGCGAAAGCCCGGCCGGCCGCTCCGATGGCTCTGGCCCTTTCCGGGTGCTTTATCAGGTACGTGAGCAGGGTGTAGATTTCTTCCGCGCTGCCCGTCCGCAACAGCAGGCAGTTTTCGCCGTGAACCAGGTGCTGCCCCAGGTTGGCCGGGGGCAAAATCACGGGTCTGGCGCTGGCCATGAACAGGGGCAGCTTGCAGGGAAAGCGATAGTGGTTGAAAGGGTCGTTCCGGCCCGGCTGCACCAGAAAGTCCGCCGCGCGCATGACCCGGGGCACTTCGGCGGGCGTTATCCTGTCCGTCAGGTCCACCATGCAGTTCTCCACGCCCAGGCTGGAAAAGACGGCCCCCGGAACATCCATGCAGTACCATCCGAACTTCATGATGCGCACCGGCACGCCGGACCGGCGGAGCAGGGCCACGGCCCCGTACAGCTGGCTCACCTCCTCCAGATTGTTCCGGTGCGCGTTGCCGGGGTAGAACAGCGTGACGTGGTCGGCCGGGATGCCCCAGCGGGCCTTTTCCTCGGCCGATGATTCCTGGGGCAGGGCGAAGACTTCCGGCTCGCACGAGGGCCAGAACACATGGCCGGGCACATGGGGCGGCTTGAAGTCCAGCAGGGATTCGATGATGCAGGTATAGCCCTGGCTGGCGGCGAGAAAGGCTTTGTACCGCAGGGGGTGGGAGAACTGGTGCAAGGGCCCGCCGCGGCTCCAGGCGGCCTCCGCCGTCAGTTCCTCGCGCGGCCTGCCCGCGGCGTTGGCCGTGAAAATGGCTTCCTCGTTGTCTTCCATGTGCACGATGACGGGGGCGGACAGTTTCTTCGCCAGCGGTTCGGCCAGCACGCGGGCGCATTCGCGCGGGGTCCAGCAATGGACAATGTGCTCGCCGCTCTTTTCCAGCAGCAGGGAGGCAAGCCGCCCGGGCGAATGGCCGCCGCGCCCGTACGAGCGGAATTTCGGCCGCCCGAAACGGCCGGCGGTATCCGGATCGCCGACGTTGTACGTGATGCATTCCACCTTGCGGGCGGACAGGGCGTTGGCCAGATGGAAAATATGCATGCCGCTGGGCGACGTGAAATCAAGGTGGTTGACGAAGACGACTTTCATCGAGGATTCTCCCCCTTCGCGGGTATACGGAGTAATTCCACAGCCAGCAACATCCCCAGAACGAAACCGGATCCGGACGTGTGCCCGATCTCCATGACCCGCCCGGCGGCCGCGCCCGGAAAGGCGCCCGCGCCGTCCAGTTCCGCCAGCAGATCGCCGAGCATGCCGAAATATTCCCCCGCCGCCGCGCTGCGCAGACAGGCCGCGCTCTGCGGCGTGGTCCGCCCCGCGCACAAGGCCGGGACGGACCGCGCCGCGATGCGCGCGAAACGGGCCGCGTTTCCGCCTTCGGGATCCGCCGCCAGAATGTGCGCCGTATGCATCCATGAGCACAGGATGTCGTCGGACAGGGGCGTCAGCCCCGGCCCCAGGCCGATCATGGGCGGCAGCGGCGTTTCCGCGTTTCCGGCCTCCTCCGCGCGAAGAAAGGTCCGGAGCAGCGTTGTCGCCGCATTCCACAGGGCCTGTTCCCAAAGTGAACCGAAAGGCGGGGGCGGGGCTGCGCCGTCGCGCAGGGCGGTCCAGTGCCGCAGCCAGGGCGCGGCGAAAGAGACGGGATATGCCCGCGCAAGTCGAAGGGCCGCGTCCTCGGTCCGTCCGGCCAGCCGGGAGGGGGAAACGCGGGGCGGGACGGGGCGGGGCGCGGGCGCGCGGCCGTAGTCAAAAACCATGCCGCCGCAGCGGAGCAGGCCGCGGCCACGGTCGTTTTCCACCGGGGTTCCCGTCTCGGCGCGGCCGGGGAGGGCGCCGCCGGGACAGGCCAGGCCGAAGGGCAGCAGGCCGTGACGCTCCGGGTGGACAAGAATCAGCGATTGGGCGTCAAAGCGGCACCAGATGCCGCCTTCGTGGCCGCTCAGCACGGCGCCCCGGGAAAAGGAAGCCAGGGTGGACCGGGCCGTGTCACCCATATGGGGAACAATGAGCTGCATGGCCGCATAGTACGGGCCGGCTATGCTTCCCGCAAGGTTCCGCGTGAAAAAGTTTCAAAAAGAATGGCATGAACAGTTGCATATTTTTTCCCAGCGAAATACTATGTATATAGTAGGAAAGTGTTTTGTCTGCGCGGTTTTTCCCGGAGTCCTTATGAATGCGAAAAAAAACAACCGTGGCCGCAAGCCGTCCGAAAAGCTGTCGAAGGACGCCGCGAACAGGGCCCGGCTGAACGAAATGCGTCTGAGCGCGCTGTATCATTTGACATATATGGACGATGCGCCGGAAGAAGACGTCATGCGCTTTGTGGTCGAAAGCATCACCAGGCTGACCGGCAGCGCGCTGGGATATCTCTTTATTTCGGAAAGCGGAACAACGGAAAAAGGGTACATGGTCTGGTCGCGGGCGCATTACGATTTTCTGGACGAAGAGTATCTGCCGAAAGACCATCTGCCCGCCGCCGAATTCAGACTGTGGCACGACAAAACCGGCAAGCGGGTCTATCGGACCGTGAACAACGGTGACGGCGTGCACCCCACGCACAGCGCATTTGGGGGAAGGCTGCCGGTCATGCGGTTCATGCATGCGCCGGCCATGCGGGGCAAACCTCTCATGTGCGTTGCCGCCGTGTGCAACAAGCCCGACGATTACGAAGAAAGCGATTTGCAGCAGCTGGAGCTGTTTTTGAACGGGGTTTGGCTGATTCTGCGCCGGCGGGAGTTTGTGCAGCAGCTGAAAAAGGCCAAGGAAATTTCGGAACGCGCCAACAGGGCCAAAGATGAATTTCTGGCCAACATCAGCCACGAATTGCGCACGCCGCTGAACGGCATGCTCAGCATGATCGAGTTGCTGCGCCTTTCGCCCCTGTCACGAGAGCAGGAAGAATACGCCCGCGCGGCGGATCATTCGGGCAAGGCGTTGCTGCGCATCCTGTCGGACATCCTGGATTTCTCGCGCATGGCCGCGGGGCGCATGGAACTGCACTGCGCGCCTTTTTCCGTTGCCGACGCCATCCGGTCCTGCCTCGACCTTTTCGCCTCGGAGGCGACCCAGAAAGGATTGCGCCTGACCGCCGAGATCGGACAAAATCTGCCGCGCGAACTGCTCGGCGACGAAGCGCGGCTGCGCCAGATTATTTTCAATCTCGTGAGCAACGCCCTGAAGTTCACGGACCAGGGCGGCGTCACCGTGCGCTGTTCCCTGCTGCCCCACACGCGTGAGGGGAAAACCTGGATCTATCTGGCGGTGGAAGATACCGGCATCGGTATTCCCGAAGCGGACATGGACGTGCTTTTCGATCCTTTTGTCCGGCTGCCCAACGCGCTGATACGAAAGTCCCCCGGCACGGGCCTGGGGCTGGGCATCGTCAGAAATCTGCTGCGGGTCATGGACGGCAACCTGGCCGTTGAAACCTGGGAAGGCACGGGCACGACCGTGCACTGTTCCCTGGGGTTCATACGGGCAACAGCCCGGATTGTGCCCCCGGAACCCGAGAGCGGGGTTTCGCGCGCCATCCCGCCCGTGGTTCTGGACGTGCTGGTGGCGGAAGACGACGCCGTCAGCAAATTTGCCCTGCGCGCATTGCTGCAGCGTTTCGGCCATCGGGTCGTCTGCGTGGACAACGGCAGGCAGGCCCTGGAAGCGCTTTTGCTGCACCCCTTCCACTGCCTGATTACCGACATCCAGATGCCGGTCATGGACGGGCTTGAGATGGTGCGGCGCATCCGCGTGAACAAACTGGACGACATCACCGTCAGCGAAGGGACGCGCGCCCAGGTGGCGGAGGTTTTTCCCTGTGACGGCACGGGCAGGGACGCGGTCCCTGTCGATCTGCCCGTGGCTGCCCTGACCGCCCATGCCATGATCGGCGACAAGGAACGGTTTCTGAGCCAGGGCATAGACCTGTATCTGTCAAAACCCGTGGGTTCGCGTGAACTGTTCCGGGTGCTGCGCCAGATCGCCGCCGTCAGCGGCGGGTCGTCGGCCGGCTGGGAACTGCGGAACACTCCGGAAGGAAACCCTTTCTTCAGAAATGAAGGCCCTCGCGGGATTTCAGGCCGATGAGAGGTCCCGCAACGCCGGGGTTTGCAAAGGCACGTCCGCCCCGAACCTTCGCGGTTTTTTTCACACAAATCGCAATCCGGGGCAGGGGTGCAAGGCGGAAAGAAAATAAGCGAGACAAGGCATGCGCTTACGATGTATGGATTGCGGACCTGGCAAGAGATTGCAGGGCGAGGCAATCATGCCGCATCGCCTTGTCAGACTCTCGTTTTGTATTGCACTGATATTGCAGGTTTTATTTTTTTTAAGAGGGAAGTGGGAAGAAAGGCTTGTATGCCCTTTTGTATGTCCTAAACAAAAAAGGGCTGCGGTTTGAATCCGCAACCCCTTGAAATATCTGGTGGGCCATGCAGGAATCGAACCTGCAACCTCCTGATTAAGAGTCAGCTGCTCTACCAATTGAGCTAATGGCCCATGCCTTGCGACAGGGCTTGTTTGTTACGGCCAATAGCGGCCAAAGGTCAAGAAGAAAATGACGCGCTCCGGCAAAAAAAGATGGTTCCCCGCGGCCCTGGCCCTGCTGGGGTGGCTGCTCGCCGCGTTTTCCGCCCCGGCGGCGATTCCGGGCCTGCCTGTCGGCGGCGCGCCGCAGGCGCCCGGCGGCGGACCGGCGGTTGCGGCGGAGCAGGCCTTTTACCGCCTGCCCGGCGTGGAAAAAAACGCACGGATTCTGCTGGCCGTCCTGCTGACCCCGAAGGCGGCGGACGCCTATTTTTACGCCCATTCATCCGGGGACGCGGGCCTGCCGGTGACGCTGGCCCTCATGTCCGGCGCGGACCCCGGCGCCAGCCTGTCCGCGCGGGTGCTGTATCCTGGCGGCGAGCCGAAGCAGGATCCGTACAGCGGCCGGGTTGTGCCCGCGCACGCCGGGCCGGCGCGGTTTTATCTGGAAATCCCCCCGGAGGCGCAGAACGGTCCGGCGCGGCTTGCCGTCTCGCTTCTGCTGTGCACCCCCCGCAACTGCACGCCGGTAAAGTTCAGCGTGCCGCTGGCCGTGCCCGCCCCCGACGCGCTTCCTCCGGCGGATGCGCAGCCCTGGTGGCCGGAATACCGCGGGCTTGCGCAAGCGCAGTCGCCGGGGGCCGCGTCCGGGGCAAGCCCCACGGCCCCTGCCGCCGCTTCCGCGCCGTTTCCCGAGGACATCCGGCCGGTATTCTTCGCCCCGGCCCTGGAGGTCGCGTCTTTGGGCAAGGCGCTGCTGCTGGGCTTTTTCGCCGGCCTGTTGCTGAACGTCATGCCCTGCGTGCTGCCGGTTCTGGGCATCAAGCTCACGGCGCTGCTGCACGGCGGCGACACCCCGGCCGTCCGGCGGCGTTTTGTCCGGCACCAGGTTTTTTTCGCGGCCGGGATCATGGCCTGGTTTACGGCCATGGCCGGAATTTTCGCGGGGCTGGGCCTGGCCTGGGGGCAGATTTTCCAGTCCCCCGGCGTGGCGCTGGGCCTGGCCCTGCTGCTGTTTCTGCTGGCGCTCAATCTGTTCGGCGTGCTTTCGCTCCCCGTGCTGGACGTGCGCGCGGGCGAATCCCGGCATCCGGACGCGCGGGCTTTTGGCGGCGGCCTGACCGCGACCCTGCTGGCGACCCCATGCAGCGGCCCGCTGCTCGGCGGCGTGCTGGGCTGGGCCCTGATGCAGCCCCCGGCCATCCTGATGCTGTCCCTGGAAAGCGTGGGCCTGGGCATGGCCTTTCCCTACCTGCTGCTGGCCTGCCGTCCGTCCCTGGCGTCCCGGCTGCCCCGGCCGGGTCCGTGGATGCTGGCCATGGAGCATCTTCTCGCTTTTCTGCTTCTGGGCACGGTGGTCTACCTGCTGATCCTGCTGCCCCTGTCCCTGCTGCCGAAGGCGCTGGTTTCGCTGCTGCTGACGGCGGTTGCCGCCTGGCTGTGGGGACAGATCGGCGGCCCCTCCGCCGGGCCGAAACGGCGTTTCGCCGCCCGCCTTGCGGCCGCGGGCCTGGCGCTCTTCGCCTGTTTCTGGCCGTTGCGGCCGGACAGCGCGGATTTTGCCTGGCAGGTCTACTCGGAAGAACAGTTCCGCGCGGATTTCGGCAACCAGGCCATGCTGGTGGATTTCACCGCGGACTGGTGCCCCACCTGCAAAGTCATGGAAGCCGCCACCCTGACCCCGGAACGCATGGCGGACTGGCAGGCGCGGTACAGCCTGAGGGCGGTGCGCGTGGACCTGACCCGCGACAACCCGGCGGGCCTGACCCTGCTGCGCCGCCTGGGCAGCGCCAGCATTCCTCTGGTGGCGATTTTCCCGGCCGGGGAAAAGGCGAAAACTCCCCTGGTGCTGCGGGACGTCGTCACCCCCGGCCAGATGGGTGAGGCCCTGGAGAACGCCCTGGGAACGGCCGGCGCAAAACCCTGACCCGGCATGCCGCGCTGTCCCTTGACCACGGGCCGGTTGCCATTATGGCCCTTGAAGGATACATACGGCACAGGAAGGCGGCGCGCCGGATTCGCGGGGCAGTTGCGGCGCCATTTTCGGCGGCAGACCGCCACGCGCGGACGCCGGAGCGGGCCTTCCCGCGCAAACCCCGGTTTTGCGGAGTTTTCCCTCTGTCTGAGGAATCCGGCGCGCCGGATTCGCAACACCCATGGAGGAGGTTATGAACCCCAGCGACTCCACGCTTCACGCGCTGTTTCCCAAAATTCGCAGCATTGCCGTTGTCGGGGCGAGCGATTCGCCCAGCAAGCCCGTGGACCATGTCGGCCGTTACCTGATCAAGGCCGGGTTCACGATCTACCCCGTGCATCCGGTGCGCAAGGACGTCTGGGGCCTGCCGACCTTTGCGTCCCTTGCCGACCTGCCCGCCCCGGTGGATCTGGTCGACCTGTTCCGGGCCGCGGAATACTGCCCCGGCCACGCCAGAGAAGTGCTGGCCCTGCGCGCGAAACCTTTCGTGTTCTGGATGCAGCAGGGCATAACCAGCCCCGAGGCCACGCGCCTGATGGAAGACGCGGGCGTCATCGTGGTGCAGGACGCCTGCCTGATGGTGGAACACAAGCGCATCATGAGGGCCGCGTGACGGACGAGGCGGCGGTCTTCGCCTGCCGCATGTGCGGCGAATGCTGCCGGGGAACCGGCGGCATCGTGCTGCGTGGCGGCGACGAAGACCGTCTGGCCGCCGCTTTGGGCCTTTCGCCCGCCGCCTTTCGCGCCGGGTATGCGGAAAAGCGGCGCGGCAAGAGCCGCCTGCGCACGGGAAGCGACGGGTCCTGCATTTTCTTTCGCGACGGATCCGGCTGCGGCGTGCACGCGGCGCGGCCGGACATCTGTCGCGCCTGGCCCTTTTTCCGGGGCAATCTGATCGACCCGCACAGCCTGGCCCTGGCCGGGGAAGGCTGCCCCGGCATTGCGGCCGGCGTGCCTTTCGAGCGTTTTGCCCGCGCGGGTAAAGCCTACCTGCGCCGGCACGGCCTTGCCGCTGTCCGGTCGGAAGCGGGCTGTCCCAACGCGCTGGTTCTTGACGCAGCCCCCGCGGAAACCGTTTTTCCCGCGCGAGGAGCCGCCCCCGCAAGGGACGGCGCCGTATGACCAGCAAAGAGGCATTTTCCCTCCTCGGCCTGGCGGAAGGCGCGAAGCCCGAAGATATCAAGCGGGCATACCGCCGGCTGGCCTTTGACCTGCACCCTGACCTGCACCCGGATAACCCCGACGCAAGCAGGGAATTCCAGCGCCTGAACGAGGCCTACGTTTTTCTGAGCACTCTCCGGGGGGCGGGGTCGGCCGCCGAAGCGGTCCGCAGGCGAGCCGCCGGAACCGGAGCCGCCGGCCGGGCCGAAAGCACGGAACAGGCCAGGGCGGCCGCCCGCAAGGCCTATGAGCGGGCCAAGGGCCGTTTTGACGCCGGCCAGGAGAACACGGCCGCCGGTGCGCAGCAGGCCGGACAGCGGCCGGAGGGCGAGCGCCGGGGCATGGACCGCGACGAGGTGCTGCGCGATCTGCTCCGCGACCCCTTCGCCCGCCGCGTGTTTGAGGATATTTACGCCCAGTTGCGCACCGACGCGCGCCAGGCGCGCAAGAGCACGTCCCGCGCGGGACACCCGGCCGGAGGGGCGGGCGGCGGCCCGGCCGAACCGGGCCTGATGGGCAGCATGGTCGAAGGCGCTCAGGCCTGGCTGCGCCGCCAGATCGACGAAGAGCAGACCGTGCAGTTCGCGGGCGCGCTGGTTCCCGGTTCCCGCATCCGGCTGCAGATCAGCCACGGATTTCTGAGCAAGCCGCAGACCATTGAATTGGCCCTGCCGCCGGAATTCGAACCCGGCCGGCCCATACGGCTCAAGGGTCTGGGCCGCCGTCTGGGCAAATGGCGCGGGGATCTGTACCTGAAAATAACAGCGAAATAGGCATTCCGAAGAGGCGACCGCCTGATCTGCGCCGTAACCGCACCCAGCAAGGAGTCATGCTCATGATCCCGCGATGTGTTTTTCGCTCCGCTTTTTTCCTTCTTTTCTGTCTGCTGTGCGCCGCGGGTCCGGCAGCGGCACAGAGCATTGATTATCCGGCTGACGGCTCCCCTTTGCGGAACACGGATGTGATTGTCCCGTCCCAGAATATTCCCGGCTCTCTTTTTCCCGATCCGCCTTCGGACAATAAGGTGACCGTCAGCGGCGGCACGGTGCCCGGCGTGGTTGCCGGCGGCCTGAGCGATGGCGGCGGCGCGCGGGACAACAGGGTGACCGTCAGCGGCGGCACGATGGGGCAAGTCGTCGGAGGGTACAGTGACACCGGCACGGCCGCCGGAAACAGTGTGACCGTCAGCGGCGGCGCGATGGGGGAAATAGCCGGGGGGTACAGCTTTTCCTCCGCCACGGTTTCGGGCAACAGCGTGAACCTCAGCGGAGGCGGCGTGTCCGGCCGCGTGATCGGCGGGTCCAGCGACGCCGGCGCGGTCTCGGGCAACAGCGTGACCGTCACCTCCGGAGCATTGGACAATATCCCGTTCATTTACGGCGGAGCCAGCGCTTCCGGCGACGTATCCAACAACAGGGTGACCGTCAGCGGCGGTTCGCTGGGTTTTTCCGACCTTGTCGGCGGGGATAGCGGTTCTGGCGCGGTTTCGGGCAATACCGTGAGCGTCACCGGCGGGTACATCGGCTGGAACGTTCGCGGCGGCAAGAGTCTTTTCGGCGACGCTTCCGGCAACCGCGTGACTGTCAGCGGCGGCGCGATAGACATGAGTGTTTACGGCGGCGACAGCGGCACGGGCGTGGTTTCGGGCAACAGGGTGACCGTTGACGGCGGTGGAATTGACGGGGATGTCCACGGCGGGAGAAGCTTCAGCGGCTCGGTTTCGGATAACAGCGTGACCGTCGGCGGCAACGCCCTGATTCAGGGGATGGTTTACGGTGGGAGTAACACTTTCGGCGCGGTTTCGGGCAACAGCGTGAGTATCAGCGGCGGTCGGATCAACAGCCACGTCTACGGCGGGCGCAGCGACACCGGCGCGGTTTCGGGCAACACGGTGGCCATCAGCGGCGGTGCGCTGGACGTTTCGCAGTCTGCCCTGAAAGTCTACGGCGGGTACAGCGACTCCGGCCCGGTCACGGGCAACAGCGTGACCGTCAGCGGCGCCGCGCAGGATAATATATACGCCATCTATGGGGGATGGAGTTCGTCCGGCGCCGCGTCCGGCAACAGCGTGACCGTTGACGGCGCTTCCCTGGCCTGGGCGGAGGTCACGGGCGGCTACAGCGCCGTCGGCAATGCCACGGGCAATAGCGTGACCGTCAACGGCGGAACCATAGGCTGGGGCGTCGTGGGCGGGATCAGCTCCGTCGGCGAGGCCACGGGCAACAGCGCGGTCATCAGAGGCGGAACCATATACCTTGGTGTTCTCGGCGGGTACAGCGATTCCGGCGACGTCACGGGCAACAGCGTGACCGTCAGCGGGGGATCCATCGACGGCGGCGTCTTTGGCGGATGGAGCATGTCCGGCAACGCCACCGGAAACACGGTGACCCTTTCCGGCACGCCGGACCTCGGAACCTCGGCCGTTTACGGCGGCTTTGCGGAGGTCGTCGGAACCGACGTGTTCAGCGGCAATACGCTGAACGTCGACGGCTTCCGGGGCCGCGTTGTGGGTGTGCACAACTTTCAGTCGTACAATTTTACCCCCGCTGCCGGGGCCAAAAGCATGATCACCGTGACCGGCAACACGCCCACGGATCTGACCGGCACCACCGTCGCGATCGGCGGCGCCGCCGCCGGTGGCGGCAAGGCTTTGGTTCCGGGGCAGGAAGTGGTTCTGATCAGCAAAACCACGGGCCGGCCGCTAGTCATGGCAACCGCGCCGGTCACCCAGGGTTTTTCGCTGGAATACTTGTTTGACCTGGAAGCGGACAGCGCCCTGCGGGCCACGGTAACGGGGGCAAGCGTCAATCCGCGGACAAAAGCGCTGTCCGAAGGGCGCGTGGCCGGGCATGCCTTTCTGAACCAGGGCAGCGATCTGATCGCCGGGCCGGGCATCCATGCGGCGCTGCTTTCCACGCGGCGGCAGGGCGCGGGTATTGCGCCGTTCATCGCGGGTTCCGGCGGCGCAAGCCGGTACAATACCGGCTCGCACGCGGATGTGCGCGGTTTTTCCATGCTGACGGGTCTGGCCTGGCGCGCGCCTCTGGACGAGAAGCGCGCGGGCGCCCTGCTGCTGGGCGGTTTTTTTGAAGCGGGCTGGGGCGGCTATGACACGCGCAACGGTTTTTCCGGCTTTGCGTCGGTCAGCGGCGACGGCAACGTCAACTATTACGGCGGCGGCGTTCTGGGCCGCTACGGCGCGCCCTGCGGCGCGTATGCGGAAGCGTCGTTCCGCGCGGGGCGGGTGAACGCCGATTTTTCCAGCGATGACCTGCGGGACCCGGCGACAGGGCGCAAGGCGGATTACGACACCGGTTCGGCCTATTACGGCGCGCACGGCGGCCTCGGGTATGTGTGGAAGGCCACGGACGCCATCAATGTGGACTTTTCCGCCAAGTATATCTGGACGCATCAGGGCGCGGATTCGGTGACGGCGGCGGACGATCCGGTGAAGTTCAAGGCGGCCGATTCCCATCGGGCGCGGGCCGGGGCGCGCGTGTCGGGCGCCGCGAACGATCTGATCACGCCGTACGCGGGCGCGTACTATGAATATGAATTCGACGGCAAGGGCCGGGCCACGACGTACGGGTATTCCATCAACGCGGCGGACCTGAAGGGCGGCACGGGCATCGGCGAACTGGGGCTGACGGTGGCGCCGGTGAAAGATTCCGGCCTGTCTCTGGATCTGGGCGTGCAGGGGTATACGGGCACGCGCCAGGGGGTGACCGGGTCGTTCCAGTTGAAGTGGGAGTTTTAGGGCGTTTTCACCTTGAAAACGCCCTGGCGGATACGCGGCGCGGAAACAACCGCGCGGGTTGTCCTTGCGGCGGAACCCGGCCGTTCATCCGGCCCCGGGATCCCAGTCCTTGCACACGTCCGTCCACCCCCCCGAGCGGGAGCAGACGGCCAGTTCGTCGCAGGTCAGCTCAATGGCCGAGTTGGCGCTGCCGCAGGCGGGAAAAATCGTGGCGAAACGCCGGAGCGACACGTCCAGCCGCACCTGCACGCCGTCCGGCAGGGCAAACGGACAAACCCCGCCCACGGGATGCCCCGTGGCCGCCAGGGTTTCTTCCGGCGGCAGCATCCTGGCTTTGCCGCCGAACGCCTTTTTGAATTTGGCATTGTCGATCCGGGCGTCTCCGGCCGCAACGAGCAGCAGGCAGCCGCCGTCCAGGCTGAAGGCCAGGGTTTTGGCGATCCTGGCGGGGACGACTCCCACGGCCCTGGCCGCCAGCTCCACAGTGGCGCTGGACGCGGCGAATTCGCGCACCGCGTCTTCCTTGTTCCATTGTTTGAAGTACGTTCTGACGGTATCAATGCTCATAATTTTCCCGGGGCCACCGCCCCGAACCCCGTCCTGAAGGAATGATTTCCCCCGTGCCGGGAACCGGGGGTAGGGGAGGCACTCCCCTGCCGGGGGGATCGGGGGACGCAGTCCCCCGAAGTACCAGGGACTGAGCCTAGCTGCGGTAGTCCGCGTTGACGCTGACGTACTCATGGGTCAGGTCCGAAGCCAGCAGGGTGTACGTGCCGGGACCCGCGCCCAGGGTGATGTCCATGGCCAGGTCGCGTTGTTCCATGGGTTTCTTGAGGGCCGCGTCGTGGTTACCGGCGGTGGGCTGGCCTTTGCGGAAGATTTCCACCCCGCACAGGCTGACGGAGACCTCTTCCGGCCTGAATGCCGCGCCGCTGCGGCCCACGGCGGCCACAATGCGGCCCCAGTTGGCGTCTTTGCCGTACATGGCGGTTTTCACCAGTTGCGAATGGCCGACCGTGCGGGCGACCTTCTCCGCGTCCGCGTCATCGCGCGCGCCCGCGACGCGGATGTGGATGACCTTGGTGGCGCCTTCGCCGTCCTGCACCAGCATGTACGCGACTTCGCCCAGAATTTTCGTCACGGCCTCTTCCAGCAGGGCCAGGTCTTTTTCATTCTCGGCCTTCACCCCGGACGCGCCGTTGGCCAGAGCGTAAATGGTGTCGGTGGTGCTGGTGTCGCCGTCCACCGTGACCCGGTTGAAAGTCCTGTCCACGGCCCGGCGGAACATGGCCCGCCAGGGTCCGGACGCAACGCCGGCGTCGCAGAGCATCACCGCCAGCATGGTGGCCAGGTTGGGGCAGATCATGCCCGCGCCCTTGGCCATGCCGGCCAGGCGGACCTCGCCGCCGGACAGGGCCACGGTCGTTTACTTACACATGGGAAAGCTGTCCGTGGTCATGATGGCTTTGGCGAAATCTTCCGTGCCGTATTTGCCCAGAGCGGCCGCCAGCCTGGGCGCGGCCTGCGCCCATTTGTCCATCAGCAGCTGGTTGCCGATGACGCCCGTGGACGCGGGCAGAATGTCCTCCGGCGCCAGGCCGGTCGCTTCGGCCAGCAATTCCCGGGTTCTGCGGCAGTTGGCCAGGCCTTCGTCGCCGGTGCAGGCGTTTGCCTGGCCGGAAGTGATCACCACGGCCCGCGCCGTTTCCCTGTCCGCCACAAGCTGCTGCCCCGCCAGCACGGGCGCGGCCTTGAAGGCGGCCTGGGTGAACACCCCGGCGCTGACGGCCGGAACGTCGCTGACGATAAGCGCCAGATCGTTGCGGTCCTGTTTTCTGAAGCCCGCGGTGGTCACGGCGAAACGGAATCCTTTGGGAGCGGTCATACGGCAGCCTTCCTCCTGTAAACGGTTGGCATGGAACTGCGATCAACGCCGCGTATCATGGGCGGCGGTTTTTCCGGCCTGAAGCGCCGCGCGGCGTTTTTTTGAAGCGCGGCGGCCCAGCCAGAAGAAAAAAACAGGCAGAGCCAGGGCGCCGCCCGTAAAACCGAGGGAGTTGGCCCCGGAAGCGGTGGAATAATCGAACCCGGCCATGGCTTTTATCGCGCCGGCCGTAAGCAGAACCGATAGCAAGTGCCAAACGAACCGCATGCGGCAACTCCGGATCTGTCTGAACTAACTATATGGTATTACACTAGAGTTTTTTGGTAAAGGGACGGGGCCCGGGGGAAGTGAGAGTCTTTTTTGCAACAACGGCCGTTTCTTCCCCCGGCCTTCCTATTTCCCCGCTCCGCAGCATTTTTTATATTTTTTCCCGCTGCCGCAGGGGCAGTCGTCGTTGCGGCCCACTTTGGGGGTTTCGCGTTTGACGGTGGCGGGTTTGCTCGGCGCGTCGCCGCCGGAATAGGAGAGAGCGCCGGTGCGGTCCTTGTGCTTGAACTCCTTGGCCGCGGCCCTGGCGATCCGGGCCTGTTCCTCGGCCTCGGCTTCGGCGGCGGCAGCGGCGGCTTCGTGCATGGCTTCTTCGTCGACTTCCTGCTGCACGCGAACGCGGGTCAGAGACTTGAACACGTTTTCGCGGATGCGGAAGAGCATGTCCTGGAACAGGGCGAAGCCCTCGCGCTTGTATTCCTGCTTGGGGTCGCGCTGGCCGTACCCGCGCAGGCCGATGCCGTCGCGCAGATGATCCATGCCGAGCAGATGTTCTTTCCAGCAGCGGTCCAGTTCTTCCAGCAGGAAATAGCGCAGAATGTCACGGTACAGATCGGGACCGGCGGTTTTGAGAGTGCCCAGAATGGCCAGCACGCCTTCCCGTGTTTCTTCTTCGGTGGGCAGTCCGTCCTTGTTCCAGAAACGCGGAAAGTTCAGCACTTCGGCCAGACGGCCGGCGACCACGGCGGCCTGGTCCTCTTCCAGGTCGCCCTTGGCGGCGTGCACCGGCTCGAAGATGTCGGCGATGACGTCGTCCAGAAATTCCAGAACCGTGCCTTCCACGTCCTCGTTCATCATGGTGTCGCGGCGCAGGGAATAGATGACCTCGCGCTGCTGGTTCATGACGTTGTCGAAATCGAGCAGGGTCTTGCGGATTTCAAAGTTGTGGCCTTCCACGCGTTTCTGGGCGTTTTCAATGGCCCGCGAGATCATGCGGTGCTCGATGGATTCGCCCTCTTTCAGGCCCAGGGTCTGCATCAGGCCGGAAATGCGCTCGGACCCGAACAGGCGCATGAGGTCGTCCTCCAGCGCGAGGTAGAAGCGGGAGGAACCGGGGTCGCCCTGGCGGCCGGACCGGCCGCGCAACTGGTTGTCGATGCGGCGGGATTCGTGGCGTTCGGTGCCCAGGATGTGCAGGCCGCCCAGTTCGCGCACGCCTTCGCCGAGCACGATGTCCGTGCCGCGGCCGGCCATGTTGGTGGCGATGGTGACTTTGCCCTTTTGGCCGGCTTCGGCGATGATGGCAGCTTCCTGCTCGTGGTGTTTGGCGTTGAGCACGTTGTGGGGCACGCCCGCGCGTTTAAGTATGCCGGAAAGCAGTTCCGAGGTCTCGATGGAGATGGTGCCCACCAGCACAGGCTGGCCTTTTGTATGTAATTCACTGATTTCATTAACGATAGCGTCGTATTTCTCTTTTTTGGTACGGTAGACCACATCCGGAAAATCGGTGCGGATCATGGGCCGGTGCGTGGGGATGGAGAGCACCTCCAGCTTGTAGATCTCGTTGAACTCCACGGCTTCGGTGTCGGCGGTGCCGGTCATGCCGGCCAGTTTTTCGTACAGCCGGAAATAGTTCTGGAAAGTGATGGAGGCCAGCGTCTGGTTTTCCGCTTCGACCTTGACCCGCTCCTTGGCTTCAAGGGCCTGGTGCAGGCCGTCGGAAAAGCGGCGCCCGGGCATGAGGCGGCCGGTGAATTCGTCGACGATGACCACCTTGTTGTCAGCGACCACGTAATCCACGTCGCGCTTGAATATCTTGTGCGCTTTCAGGGCCTGCAGGGTGTGGTGCTGCAGGGTGATGTTCTGGGGGTCGAACAGGTTGTCCACGCCGAGCAGCTGCTCGCAGCGGGCCACGCCTTCGTCGGTCAGCATGGCGGTGCGGGCTTTCTCGTCCAGGGTATAGTGTTCCGTGGCCTTGAGCCGGGGGATGATGGCGTCCACCTTGCGGTACAGGTCCGTGGATTCGTCCGCCGGGCCGGAAATGATCAGCGGGGTTCTGGCCTCGTCGATGAGGATGGAGTCCACTTCGTCCACGATGGCGTAATGGTGGGGCCGCTGGACCAGTTGCTCCTTGTAGAACTTCATGTTGTCGCGCAGGTAGTCGAAGCCGAATTCGTTGTTGGTGCCGTACGTGATGTCCGCGCCGTAGGCGGCCTTGCGTTCCTCGTCGTTCAGGCCGTGCACGATGACGCCCACGGACAGGCCGAGAAAAGTGTAGATCTTGCCCATCCAGGCGGCGTCGCGCTTGGCCAGATAGTCGTTGACCGTGACCACGTGCACGCCCTTGCCGGCAAGGGAGTTGAGCACCACGGGCAGGGTGGCGACCAGGGTTTTGCCTTCGCCGGTTTTCATTTCCGCTATTTTGCCGCCGTGCAGGGCCATGCCGCCGATCAGCTGCACGTCGAAATGCCGCATGCCCAGCGCGCGCACGGACGCTTCACGGGTCAGGGCGAAGACTTCGGGCAGCATGTCGTCCAGGTTGCGGCTGTTTTTGTATTCGTCGCGCAGTTCGGCCAGGCGGCGGGGAAAATCCTGGTCCGCCATGGCCTGCACGGCCGGTTCCATGGCGTTGATGGCCTCGACGGCGGGGCGCTGCCGCCGCATATAGCGCTCGTTTTTCGACCCGAAAATTTTGCGGATAAGGTAACTGATCATGCGCGCTCCCGCCCGCTTGCGCGTAAAGGGCAAGAGGCTGGTTGGGTTGGAATTTCGTGCAAACATGCATATATAAGGCAGACGGGGCTGTTTGGCAATGAAACGATGCCGGGGCGGCGGCCGAATTTGGCGCGGTCCTGCGCCAGGCACATCCCGCGCGAGGTTCGCGTATGCCGGAATGCGCCTCGTTCCGCCCGGAACCCGCCGTTCTTGTCCGGCGCCGGAAGGAGCCTTTCCGCTGCCGGCCGAAAGGCCCGCGGAACGGTCCGGACGCACGGCGAAGCACCGGTCGGGGGCGCCGCCGTTCCGGCGGCGAACTACGGGCGTACCGCCAGCACGGCCTCGGGTTTGCCGATCAGCACCAGGATCTGGCTTTTCACCAGCGGCGAATGGGGGTCGGGCACAAAGCTGAAATCCGCATCCCCCGGTTTTTTCGCCGCCACCACCATGATCCCGTACTTGTTGGTCAGGTTCAGTTCTTTGAGGGCCTTGCCCGTCCAGGCATCGACGGATACCTGCTGCAGCAGCACCCCGCCGCCGAGGGGCAGAAAATCCAGCATGCCGGGGTTGCTCAGACGGTGGGCGGTCTGCACGGCCACGTCCGCCTCCGGCTGGATGACCTGGTGCACCCCCAGGCGCAGCAGCACCTTGCGGTGTTCGGGACTCATGGCCTTGACGATGATGTGCCTGGCCTTGATGTCGTGCAGATTGAGGGCCACCAGGATGGAGGCCTCCATGGAATGCCCCACGCTGACGGCCACGCAGTCCAGATCCTGAAAACGCAGCTGTTCCAGCAGGGCCTTGTCCGTGGCGTCCCCCTGGTACACGCGGGAGAGCAGATCCTGGGCCGTGCGCACCTTGTGTTCGTTGCCGTCGATGCCCACAACCCTGTGCCCCAGTTCCGTCAGCGTGGCGCCAAGTTGCAGGCCGAATTTCCCCAGGCCGATGACGCCCACTTCCAGTCGTTTCATGCCGTTCTCCTTGCCGTGTTCGGGGTTCCGCCCCAGGGCCGCGGAAGGTGTGCCGCCCCGCCGGCGCGCGGGGCGCCTCCGCGCTTTCGCCGTCCGCGCCTCAGCCGACGGGCATATCCGTTTCCGGCAGACGGTACCGGGGTTCCGTCTGCAACTGCTGCAGAGTGGTGATCAGCCAGATGGGGCCCAGGCGGCCGATGAACATCAGGGCGCAATCGATCAGTTTGCCCGCGGCGGTCAGCTCCGTGGTGATCCCGGTGCTGAGCCCCACGGTGGCAAAGGCCGAAACCGTTTCAAAAAACAGGTCCAGAACCTGGAAGGGCGCGCGGCCGTGAATGGCAGTGCCGCCTTCGGTATAGGTCAGGGCGAAGGTGGAGCCCAGTATCGTCAGGGTGCTGAAGATCAGCAGCACAAAAACCTTGTTCATGGTTCCGGCGTCCACGGCCTTGCCGCCGACCGTTATCTGGGACCGGCCCCGCAACTGGGCGGCGACAAAGCCGACCAGGGTTCTGAATGCCGTGGTCTTGATGCCGCCGGCGCAGGAACCGGGGGAGCCGCCGATATACATCAGCAGGATGAGGACAAGCAGGGCCGCGTCGGTCATCTGTCCGATGGGCACCGTGTTGAACCCGGCGGTGCGGGCGGTCACGGACTGGAACAGCGAGGGCCAGACCAGTTCGGAAAGCGTGTGCCCGCCGCTGAAGTAGCCCGTGGCCAGCAGGGCGGCCGCTCCGCTGAAAATCAGAAAAGCCGTGGTGCCGAGCACGATTTTCGCGGGATAGCTCAGTTTCGGTGCTTCGCGCGGGCCGATGCCCGCCCTGGCCCTGGCCGTGGCGTTGGCCGGGTTCAGCGGCATTTTCCATGATCCGTCGAGCCTGGCTTTAACCAGCCGCAGGCATTCGTCGATGACCGCGAAACCCAGGCCGCCCAGGATGATCAGCGACATGATCACACAGTTGACCCCGACGTGATCGCGCCAGGATACGAGGTTGTCCGGCCACAGGGCGAACCCCGCGTTGCAGAAAGCGGAAACAGCCAGGAATGCCGCGTTGAACACGCCGATGCGCTCGGGTTCCATCAGGTACAGGGATACGCCGCCGATGCATTCCAGGGTCAGGATGACCGCGATGATGCGCTGCAGAAAATGGCCCAGGTGGAACGACGGATCGTTCAGCAGGGCTTCGCCCACGGCCAGTCGGTCGGTCAGGGAAATGCGCCTGCTCCAGAAGTAAAAGATCAGGGTGCTGTACGTGGTGATGCCCAGGCCGCCCAACTGGATCAGCACCATCATGACCGTGTGCCCCAGGCGGTTGAACACGGCGGACGGGTCGACGCTGGCCAGGCCCGTGACGCAGACGGCGGACGTGGCGATAAAGAGCGCGTCCACAAAGGATACGGGATCGCCCGCCGCGCATTCTTCGCGCCACAGCAGCACGGCGCCGATGAAAATGGCCCCGGCGAAAGCCGCCACGGGCAGGACGAAAGGCAGGGTAAAGCGCTTGCGGGGCATTGCCCTATAATGCACCAAGGCGGAGAAAAGGCAAGACGGCAGGTTCGATCGATTGTCCTTGCCGGTATTCAGTGTTAGTATCCGGAAGCTTAGGCTCAGTTCCCAGTCATCTGGGGGACTGCGTCCCCCTTCACCCCGGACGGGGGTTGGGGCGGTAGCCCCAAAAAAGGAATGAGGCCTGAGCCTGGAAATCATTTCCCGGTCCGTCGGGAAATGGCTTCCCGCCGGACGGAGTCCGGCGCGCCACCGAAGGCGTTTGAGCGGGTCCGCAACCGCGTTTCGGGCGAAGTGGTCCGCACGGCCGGTGGCCGCTATATGAAATCACTACTCTTCAGGAGCGAAGCATGGATATCCGGTTGCAATCAATTACAAAGAATTCCGCCCGTGCGGACTGCCTCATTATTCCGGCTTTCGCCGGAGAGCTGCCCCTTGCGGAAACAGGCCTCTTGGACGCCGCTCTCGCATGGCTGCGAGACAGCGGCGTCCCGGCGGACCACGCCGGGAAGAAAGATCAGATAACAGTGTGTTACGGTCCGGAGCAGGCGGCCGTTCCCAGGGTGCTGCTGCTGGGGCTCGGCCCCAGAGAAAGCGCGACGCTTGATGCGTTCCGTCTGTCCTTCGCCGCGGCGGTGCGGCGGTGCGTCTCCCTGCGTCTGGCCCGTCCGGCTTTGCTTCTGGACACTCTCGCGCCCGTTGCCGCGGCGCTGGGCAAAAGCGGGCATGCCCTTGCCGGGGAAGCGGGCCTGGCGGCGCAACTGGCCGCGTACCGTTGCACCGCCTACCGTTCGGCGGCCGCCAGGGCCGAAGCGGAAGACGACGATGCTTTTTTCACCCCGGAAGCTCTTCTCCTGCTGCACGGCGGCAGGGCCGTCCCGGCCGCGCTGGACCGGGCCGTGCGCGTCGCCCGGGCTGAAGGGGCCGGCATCAGTCTGGCTCGCGACCTGGTCAACGGTCCGGCCAACGTCATCACCCCGGCCCGCATGGCGGAAGAAGCTCAGGCCCTGGCGAAGCGGCACGGCTTTGCCTGCACGGTGCTGCGCCGGGCGGACATGGACAGGCTGGGCATGGGCGCGCTGACGGCTGTTGCGGACGGATCGCACAGGGAACCCCGCTTCATTGTCCTGGAGCATGCGCCGAAAGCGGCGAAGAAAGATTCACGCCCGCTGGTTCTGATAGGAAAGGGCATTACGTTCGACACGGGCGGCATTTCGCTCAAACCCGCGGCGGGCATGGAGAACATGAAGGGCGACATGGCCGGAGCGGCCGCCGTGCTGGGCGCGTTTGAAGCCCTCGGCCGCATGTCCGCCCCCCTGTCCCGGCATGTGGTGGGGCTGATGCCCTGCGTGGAAAATATGCCCGGCGGCGGCGCCACCCGGCCCGGCGACATCGTGACCACCCTGTCGGGCAGGACGGTGGAAATCATCAATACCGACGCGGAAGGCCGGCTTATCTTGTGCGATGCCCTGACTTACGCGCAAAAGAACTGGAACCCGTCCGCCATGGTGGACCTTGCGACCCTGACCGGCGCCTGCGTCGTGGCTCTGGGTCCGCAAGGCGGGGGCCTGTTCTGCGACGATGCCGCGCTGCGCGAGCAGCTTCTCGGGTTGGGCGCGGAAGCCGGGGATCTCTTCTGGCCCATGCCGTTGTGGGAAAATCTGCGGGACAACCTGAAAAGCTCCGTGGCGGACATGACCAACGTCGGTTCCCGCGAAGGCGGGGCCATCATCGCGGCCCTGTTCCTCAAATCGTTCGTGTCCGGGGGGATTCCCTGGGCGCATCTGGACATCGCCGGCCCGGGACATTCCGGCAAGGAAACCCCCCTGTGCACAAACGGCGGCACGGGCTTCGGCGTGCGCACCCTGTACGCTCTGGCCCGCCAACCTCTGGGAAAAACGGCCGGGTGAGGGCATGCACTGGCGCGACAGATGCGTCCTGGCCTTCTGCCGGGTCGGGCCCGCGGGCCTTTCACCGGTCATGCCGGGCACTTGCGGTTCTCTGGCCGGCATGCTGCTGGCCCCCTGGGTGTTCATGCCGCTGAGCTTCACAGCCAGGGCGGCCGTTCTGGCCGCGTTGTTCATCGCAGGCGGCATCGCCTCGACCCGGGCGGAATCCCTGCTGGGCGGAAAAGATCCCGGTGAAGTGGTCATTGACGAGGTTCTGGGCCAATGGCTGACATACCTGCCGTTCGCGGCATTGTCCGGGGCGGAGCTGTTCGCGGGGTTCATCCTGTTCCGGCTGTTCGACATGGCCAAGCCCTGGCCGGTCAGGGCGTCGGAGAACTGGGCGCCCGGCGGATACGGCGTCATGCTGGACGACGCGCTGGCGGCGGTGTACGCCGCGGGCTGCCTGTTCCTCCTGCGCCTGTGGCTGTGACGGAAAGAAAGACGCCGGCCCGGCCGGCGTTGGCCCGAAAAAAAGGCCGCGATGCGCATCGCGGCCTTTTTGGCGCCGGGTATACAGACCCCGGGGAACCGCCGTAACGGTCGCCGGGCCTGTTACTGTCCCCGCCGTTCCCACAGCTTCATCGAACGCATCTTCTTGCGGCGTTCTCTCTGCAGTGACTTGCATACCAGGGGCGTACCCTTTTTATACCCGCACCGCTCGCGATATTCTTCAAGAGTCAGCCCGTGGGAGCCCAGGTGTTTTTTGGTCAGCAGCTTGAATGATTTGCCGCATTCGACACAGGTAATGGATTTTTCCTTGATGGCTTTCCGCGGATCGATGCTGGCGGTTTCCGCGTCGTCGGAAACGCTCGTTCCATCATCAATCGCGCGAATGCCAGCGGCCAGTTTGCGAACCATGGTAGTTATTTCTTCTTCTGTCATGGTTCGCACACTAGCCTGGGCTTTTACGATTTCCAGAGCTTCTTTGAGATAATTTTCCATACACTGTCCTTATGTTGGTAAGGGATTTGGGGCTTAACTTATTCAGTAAATAAACTGAAATTGTACGCAACGTCAATATATTTTATGCGAAGGGCATTTGTTCGCCATTGTCGCAGAAAAGTTTACCGTCTCAAGGGGCTGCGCTACGCGGCCGCAATGCATGAGTGCAATGGAACCCGTCCGGCGATGGATGCGTGCGCGGGCGACTCGCTTGCAGATGGGGCTCCTTGAGCGTAGTGTGACGTGGAAAATTTTTGCGGTTTTGCAACGTTCTCTTTTTTTGCCCCGGCCGTTGTGGCTTTGGCGCTCTTCCACATGTAAAGCAGGAGAATCCCCCATGAAGACGTCACGTCGAGCCTTTCTTGCCGCAACCGGCGCGGTCGCAGCCGGCGCTCTGCTGCCGGGCGATGCCGGCGCGGGAAAAATTTCCTACGATCCGACGTACCCGGTTGTCGCCTACCCGGACGCGCGGATAGAGGTTCTGGACCCCGCCTTCGCCAGATACCGTCTGTTCAGCGCGGCCATCGAGCGGCTGGCCACGGGATTTCTCTGGGCGGAAGGGCCGGTGTGGTTCGGCGACGGCCGCTATCTTCTGTTCAGCGATATCCCCAACAACCGGATCATGAAGTGGGAAGAGGAAACCGGCCGGGTTTCCGTGTACCGCAAGCCGTCCAACTACGCCAACGGCAACACCCGCGACCGCCAGGGCCGGCTGATAACCTGCGAGCACGACAGCCGCCGCGTCACGCGCACGGAATACGACGGTTCCATCACTGTGCTGGCCGATGCGTATCAGGGTAAACGTTTTAACTCGCCCAACGATGTGGTGGTCAAATCCGACGATTCCATCTGGTTCACCGACCCTCCCTACGGAATTCTCGGGCATTACGAGGGCACCAAGTCCAAACCGGACATGGATCATTCCATTTACCGCCTGGACCCGAAGACCAAGGAACTGACCCGCGTGGTGGACGAGATAACCGGACCCAACGGTCTGGCCTTTTCCCCCGACGAATCCAGAATGTACGTCGTGGCGCGGCCCAAGATGGCCAGTCGCGTGGTGTACGTCTATGATGTGAGCAAGGACGGCAAAAAGCTGACCAACCGGCAGCTGTTTATGGACTGCGGGGACGGCAACGCCGACGGGTTCCGCGTGGACGTGGACGGCAACCTGTGGATGGGCTGGGGGAGCAAGCCCGAGCAGAACGGGGTGATCATCATGTCGCCCCAGGGCAAGCAGATCGGGCATATCCACACCCCCGAACGCATCGCCAACCTGACCTTCGGCGGGGCCAAACGCACCCGGCTGCTGATGACCGGTTGCCAGTCCCTGTATTCGCTGGTGGTGGACGTCCAGGGGGCGACCGTCAGTTGAATGCGATGATGCGGGGAAAGGCGGCGAACCGTCTTTCCCCGCCCGCTCAGGTTTGCTGTTGCAGCCTGCGGCCGGGAACGGTATGTATCTTCTCTTGGAGGATCATATGTCCCGTGCAATCAACACTACGTGCCTTTTCGTCCTGCTTGTCTTGCTCTGCCTGCCCCCGGCGGCCTTTGCCGCGAGTTCCCCCGAAGCCGCGCCCGCTTTGTCCAGGGCGGAACTGAAGGATATGCTGCGCCAGGTGTTCCGCGAAAATCCGGAACTGGTGCTGGACGTTCTGCGCGAACACAGCATCGCGGTGCTGGAAATCGCGCAGAAAGGCTCGCAGGAGCGGCAGTACAAAGCCATGCGGGCGCAATGGCAGGAAGATCTGAAAAACCCCAAGCAGGTCAGCCATGACCGGCCCATTCTGGGCAACCCCAAGGCGCCGGTGACCATCGTGGCGTATTCCGATTACACCTGCCCCTATTGCGCCAGCGCCTCGGACACGATCAAGCAGGTCATGGCCGCCCGGAAAAATACCGTCCGGTTCATTTTCAAGAATTATCCCCTGAAAAGCCATCCCCTGGCCCGCCTGGCGGCGGAATACGCCGTGGCCGCCTTCGTGTTGGACGAAAGCAAAGGCTGGGCCTACCACGACGCCCTGTTCGCCGGACAGGACAGGCTGCTCAAGGAAGGCGAAGGCTTTTTGCGGGCGGAAGCCCTGGCCCTGGGGTTCAATTTGCAGAAATTGAGCGCGGAAATCAAAAGCCGCAAGGTCAAAACCGTCATTGACGAAGATATCGCCGAAGGCCAGGCCCTGGGGGTTCCCGGCACGCCGTATCATCTGGTCAACAACCTGACCGTGCGCGGCGGCGTCCCCCTGCCCGCGTTTCTGGAAGCGGTGGATACGGCCCTGGCGGCCAGGGACGGCGCGCAGAAGAAATAAACGGGAGAAGAATGCCGATCCGCAGACGCACGGGCCGCCGCGTGGCCGCAACCGTTTTTCTCGCCCTGGCTCTGGGGGCGTTTTTATATTTGCTGGCCAACCCGGAGTTCTTTCTGCACGACGTGTTTTTCGGCCCGCAGCCCCTGTCCCTGGATCTGGTGCTGACCGCCCTGGCCGCTTACGGGTACTGGATCTTCGTCGGTTATGTCATTCTGACGGCCCTGGCCCTGTTTCTGGAAACCAGAAATCCCGACCGCACCTGGGCCTGGCTGCTGGTGCTGGGCCTTTTGCCGGTGGCCGGCCTGATTCTGTACTGGATCGTGGGGCCGAATTTCCGGTATCTGGCGGACAGGCGCCGTTTCCGCCTGCCCAAACCCAGGCTGCATGAGGCGTTTCCCCCCCAGAACCAGGTCGTCCCGCTGGTGACGGATCTGGCCGGCCTGCTGTACCGCAGCGCCGGGGCCAAATTGACCGGCGCGGAAGAGGCGCTCATGCTGCCGGACGCGGGGGACGCCTTTGCCCGCATCAAGGGCTGCCTGGCGAAGGCCCGGCGCAGCATTCTTCTGGAAAGCTACATTATCGAAAACGACGTTCTGGGACGCGAAATCCGCGACATCCTGACGGAGCGGGCCACGGCCGGGGTGCTGGTCTGCGTGATCTACGACGCGGTGGGCAGCTGGCGCATGGGCGGCAAATACGTGCAGTCCCTGCGCGCGGGCGGGGTGCACGCCTTTCCCTTTCTGCCGGTGTCCTTCCCCATGTTCCGCGGCGCCAATTACCGCAACCACCGCAAGATCATCGTGGTGGACGGGGAAGTCGCCTTCATGGGCGGGCTGAACATCAGCGACGACTGCCTGGGCGCGAATCCGAAGCTGGGCTCCTGGCGCGACACCCACCTGATGCTGCGCGGCGCGGCGGTGGACGCGCTGCGCCGGATTTTTCTGAGCGACCTGGGCGTGTGCGGGGCGCCCCGCAGGCTGCGGCGGGAACTGCGGTATCTTGCGGGGCGTTCCTCGCTTGCGCCGGTGCAAGCGGATGCGCGCGCCGGGGCCGCCGGAAATGTCGCCCTGCAGATTGTGGCCAGCGGGCCGGACACTCCCTGGGATACCATCCAGAAAGCGTATTTTTCGCTGGTCAGCCGGGCCAGGGAACGGGTCTGGGTCACCACCCCCTATCTGGTGCCGGGCAACAGCCTGATGGAAGCCCTGGCCACGGTGGCCCTCAGCGGGGTAGACGTGCGGGTCATGATCCCCGAAAGGGCGGACCACCGCCTGGTGCAGTGGGCCAGCCTGAACTGCTGCGAAGAATTGCTGCAGGCGGGGGTGCGGGTATTCCTGTACCGGCCGGACAGTTTCATTCACGCCAAGACCATTACCTGCGACGGTGCGGTCATGTCCGTGGGCAGCGCGAATTTCGACACCCGCAGCCTGAACATCAATTTCGAGGTTCAGGCTTTCATGTACGACGCTGAACTGGCCCGCCAGGGCGAGGAAGCCTTTGCGCGCGACATGGAAAACGCGCGCGAATTGTCGTACAATGTCTGGCGGCGGCGATCCATGCCGCAGAAAATCAGGGAAAACATCGGAAAAATGATTTCGTCGCTGGCATGATCAGGGTATAAACGCCTGCGGCGGCGCGGCGTTCCCTGAATCCGCGCCGTTTCGGCCCGCACTCGTCCGGAAATGATGTGCCTTTCGCTTTCCGGTTCCGCTCTGGCGCGGATTGCAACGGCGCAATGCTACAGGAAGATCAGGAGCGTACATGAAATGCACGCGCTGCAAGGCGACGGCTGTTGTCACCCTGCCCAGCCACAACGCCGGGTTCTGCCCGGATTGTTTTCTGGATTTTTTCAGCGGCCAGGTGGAAAAGGGCATCCGCAAACAGAAACTGTTCACCCGCGAGGACAATATCCTGGTCGCCCTGTCCGGGGGCAAGGATTCGCTGGCCCTGATGCTGGAACTTTCCCTGCAGGGCTATAACGTCACCGGACTGCACATCGACCTGGGCATTCCGCATTCCTCGGAAGCGGCGCGGGCCGCCGTGGAGCGGTTCTGCGCGAAACATTCCTTTCCTTTGCTGATCCGGGACATGACGACCGAAGGCCTGCCCATCCCCGAAGTCAAAAAGTGTCTGAACCGGCCGATATGCTCGGCCTGCGGCAAGATCAAGCGCCATTATTTCAATGTGGCGGCCCTGGAAGGGGGCTTTACGGCCATGGCCACGGGGCACAATCTGGATGACGAAATCGCGCGGCTGTTCAGCAACGTGCTGCGCTGGGACGCCGCGTATCTGGCCGACCAGGGCCCGGCCCTGCCGGCGGAAAGCGGGTTCGCCCGCAAGGTCAAACCCCTGTGGCGGCTTTCCGAATTTGAAACCGCCAACTACGCCTTTCTGAAGGGCATCGACTACCATTTCGCCCCTTGTCCGTACAGCAAGGGTGCTTCGTTCACCATGCACAAGAGGGTCTGGGCCGATCTGGAAGAGGCCATGCCCGGACGCAAGCTCGATTTCTACCAGGGCTTTCTGGAACACGGCAAACCGAAGTTCGCGGCCGCGCAGAAACAGGAAGGGGAAGCTCTGGCCCCCTGCGCGCGCTGCGGTTGCCCGACATCCATGGACGTCTGCGGGGTCTGCCGCATCAAGGATGGGGTGGCCGCCGCGCGGGCCGGGAATTGACGGCGGCCATGGAGAATCGGTGCTCCGACCCGATGCGCGGGGGGGGGCCTTGGCCCCGCAATAGGGAAATCCGGGGGATTTGCCGGCGGCTCGAATGAAAAATCCGCGCCGGGCGCGGATTTTTCGCAATGCGGGCTCCAGGGCATCATGCCCCTGCCGGGGGAGTCCGGGGAACGGCGCCCCCCGGATGCTCAGAAATTGAAGTTGTCCGGGTCAAACCCCAGGCGCTTGTTCTGGTTCAGGCCGTTTACAGCCGCCATGTCCTCGTCGGACAACGTGAAGTCAAACAGCTGCCCGTTGGAGGCGATGCGTTCCTGGCGCACGGATTTCGGCAGCACGATGAGGCCCCGCTGCATGTTCCAGCGCAGCACGATCTGGGCCGGGGTCTTGCCGTATTTGGCCGCGAGGGTTTTCAGCGCCGGGTCTTCCAGCACGGGCGCTCCCTTGCCGCCCAGGGGGCTGTACGCTTCGCAGGCGATGCCGGCTTTCCGGCAGGCCGCGATCAGCGGCTCCTGGGACAGGTAGGGATGGCATTCGAACTGGTTGACGGCCGGCACGACCTTGGCGGCGTCCAGCAGGGTTTTCAGCTTGGGTTCGTGGAAGTTGCAGACCCCGACGGCTTTCGCCCGGCCGGAGGCGTAAATTTCTTCCAAAACCTTCCAGGACGGCACAAAGACGCCTTCCACCGGCCAGTGGACCAGGTACAGATCCACGTAGTCCGTCTGCAGGTCCTTGAGGCTCTGCTCAAAGGCTTCCATCTGCCTGCCCGAGCGCATGTCGTCGTTCCACAGCTTGGTGGTGATGAAGATGTCCTTGCGCGGGACGGAGCTGGCCTTGACGGCGCGGCCCACGGCGGCTTCGTTGCCGTACACATTGGCGGTGTCGATATGCCGGTATCCGGCTTCCAGCGCCCAGGTGACCGCTTTGACGCAGTCTTCGTCCTTGGCCCGCCACACGCCCAGCCCGACCATGGGCATGGCCAGGCCGTTGTTCAGCGTTTTCGTCGTCGAAACATCCATATGCGAACTCCTTTGCGGTTTTTTGCTGTTATTGCGATGTACGCGGCCCGGCGAAAATCAGCAAGCCGTAAATGACGCAGCCGTTGCCGGAAAGCAGCGCGACGCCGCCGGCAAGGGCGGAAAGATGCCCCGCAAGTTCCGGCACAGGCAGTTTGCAGGCCAGCAGCAGGGCGGACCCCAGCCCCAGCAGGAGCAGACCCCGCAGAATAAAGCGTTTGCTTTCCGTATAGTGGCGCGAATCGCGCATACCGCCGTCATTTCCTTTCTTTGTCAACTTGCGGCGCGTGCGTTGAAAGCCCGGCCGCTTTTGCCGGGCCGCTTGTCACCAGCCGTAAAAGCGGGTCACTGTTTCCCAGGCGCTGTCCTGCAGAAAGGCGGCCAGCGAGGGTTTCAACCCCGCTTCATAGGGCACGCCCCTGGCGGACTTGCCGTACATGGCCCCGTAAAAGGCGCAGGCGGCAAGATAGGATCCGGCAAGGGAGGGATGCTTCAGATCATCCGTATACAGGGCCGGCTTCGGTTTTTTCTTCAACGCGTCGGCAAAGGCCAGGCCGGCCGGAACCACCAGCGACTGCGTCGCGTTGCCCAGACGGACGTAAAAATCGGCAAGCCGCGCGGTCATTTCCGGCCGGTCGGCATAGGCCCAGGTCATGAACAGCACGGGCCTCGCCCCCGCGGTGCGGATGGCTCGGGCAAAGCGGCGGACGCAGGCGGCAAAGGTCGGGGACAGGGCCGGGTCCAGGGCTTCCATGCTGCCGCCCTGCAGGATCACCGCGTCCCAGGGCCGGGATTTGAGCATGGAGGGAAAGCCGCCCCTGTGCTCGGGCAGAAGGCCCGCGGAAATGGTCACGGCCCTGGCCACGTATTCGCTGCTGTCGCGCCGCGTATCGGCGGCTTCGGCCAGATAGCTGGTATGGCCGTGCAGCCCGTTGTTGTAAAACACGAAGCTGTTGCCGAACCACAGCACATGCAGGGGCGGGTCGAAACGGGTGATCAGGGGGCGAAGCGGGCGCCGGCCGGAAGCGCGGCGAACGGACGAGGCGGCTGGTGTCACGGGTCGCTCCTTGGTGTGGCGTGGCCGTGCCGCCGCTATGCGGCGCACGGTGTTCCCTCTCGGCGATAGCGGTTTCCCGCCGGCGACGCAAGAATTATCCCGCCGTGCGAGCGCTGGCGGCCGGCGGGCCGTGCCCGTTCAGAACGACGCGCCGTACTTGCGGGCCCGCTCCAGCAGTTCCGCATTTTCCGCGATATCGCCGGCGGCAAGGGCGGAGCCGTACACGGCCTGCATCCACCGCGCGCCGGTAAAGGTGCAGATATCCTGCAGCGAGCGGATGGCGTTGACGCAGCCGGAATTGAACGGGTCCGAATCCCCGTACACCAGGACGGCCCCGATTTTCTTGCCCGCAAAGGATCCGCCGCTGGCGTTGCCGGGAGCGGCCACGGCGAAACAGCGGTCGATGAACTGCTTGATCTGGCCGCCCAGGTTGAACCAGTAAACCGGGGAGACGAAAACCAGCGCGTCGGCGTCCCGTACGGCGGGATAGAACTGGTTCATGTCATCCTTGTGCGCGCAGAAATTCGAACCCGGCCGCAGACAGGCTTCGCAGCCCCGGCAGGGGCCGATATGCAGTTTGCCGATGTCGACGGTCTGCACGGAATGGCCATTTTCGGCCGCTCCTTTTGCCACCTGGGAACTGAGCAGCGAGGAATTGCTTTTCTTTCTGCAGCTGCTGTTGACGATAAGTATGGCGCTCATGCTGTCCTCCGTTCAGGTAGTCGAATGCCGTCACCCTCAGGATATGCCATATTTTTTCCCGCGACGCATCCCGAGGGCGCGGGAAAAAACGAGTCACGCGCCGCGGGTGTATTTGCGCCAGAGCGTGGTGCGGCCGATATGCAGGCGGTCGGCCACCAGCGTATAGTTTTTTTCGTGCGTTTTGAGCAGATGGTCAATGATCTGCCATTCCACCTGATCCACCATATTTTTCAGGGTGCCGCGCTCCTCCACGTTCACATGGACGCACAGGCCGTTCCGCTTGACCACGCGGCCAAGGTCCAGGGCCAGATTTTCCTGGTCCGCGGCATGCTGGCCGCCGCGCGGCAGAAGGTGGGACAGGCGTTCCGTGATATTCTGCAATTCCCTGACATTGCCCGGCCAGGAATACGCCGTAAGCTGGGGCAGGACCCGCGCGAACATTTCTTCGGGCAACGCGGCGCCCATGGCCGCCAGAAATTTCCGGCAAAGCGGCTCCACGTCGCAGATCCTGTCGCGCAGGGGCGGTATGGTCAGGCTGAACACGCTGAGCCGGTAATACAGATCTTCCCGGAAACTGCCCTGTTGCGCCAGTTCGCGCAAATTTTTGTTGGTGGCGCTGATGATCCGCACGTCAACGGGGGTGACCCTGCTGCCGCCCACGCGCATCAGCTCTTTTTCCTGAAGCACCCGCAAAAGGCGCGCCTGGAATTCTTTCGGCAGGTCTCCGATTTCGTCCAGGAAGATCGTTCCCTTGTGGGCGATTTCAAAAAGCCCCTGGCGGCCCTCTTTTTTCGCGCCCGTGAACGCGCCGGCTTCATAGCCGAACAGCTCGCTTTCCAGCAGGTTCGCCGGAATCGCCGCGCAGTTGACGGCCACAAAGGGGCCGCCGGCCCGGGGGCTGGCGTTGTGCAGGCTTTGCGCGAAGAGTTCCTTTCCGGTGCCGGACTCCCCTTCGATAAGGATGGCGGACGCGCTCTGGGCGTAACATTCCGCGTTTTTTTTCACCATGATCAGGGCCGGATCACGGGTGATGATGTCCGCAAAGCGGTACTTGGCGACAAAACCTTTGTCGTGCAACTGTTTGCGGATTGTCTGCTCGAGATTCTGAATTTTCGTGACGTTCTCAAAGGTATGGACAAAGCCGATAAACGCGCCGTCCAGAATGACCGGCAAGTGGCTGGTGTTGATGGCCTCGTCGCGTACTTTCCGGATGTAGTTCGTCCGCGGGGTTCTGCTTTGCAGAGCCTGGCCCAGTTCGGATCCGGCCCTGTCCTCGTCAAGCCGTTCTCCCACCGTATACTGGCGGCCGAAAATTTTCCCGGCGGCCGGATTGCAGACCAGAACCCGGTTCTCTTCATCCGTCAGAATCAGGCCGGAGGTAATGGAGTTGAAAGCGGCCGCCAGGCGCGCCGTGCGGTTCCTTTCCTTGCGGGCTTCCCGCACGATGGACACGGCTTCGTTGATGGCGCGGTTCAGGGTGTCGAGCCCCGCGCTGAGGTTGATGCCCTTGATGCCGTATGGTTCGGCAATGCCGACGGCGATTTCTCCGCCCAAAAGGTGGGTGATGCCGCGTTCCTTGATTCTTCTGGCGTTGTCCTCAATGCCCTTTCTGTCCTCGAACGTATACTCGTGGATGGCGACGCCGTACATTTTCTGGATTTCTTGCAGACCGTAAATCGGGGCTTTGAAATATGACAGGGCGATGTCCCGGATGCCGGGTTCGAACCTCTGCATGGCCATCACGATGTCAAAGGGCGTGATGGGGATAAGCACCACGGGGATCTGCACGTTGCGCCTGATGAATTCCGCGGTCCCGCCGCGGCTGAGGATGACGTCCGTTTCCCCCTCTATGCGCCGGGCCACCTCGACGGCATCTTCAAAACAGGCGAATTCGTCAATCGCCGCGATATCGTCCCGCGCGCCGATGATATTCAGAAAAAGTTTGGAAAGTTCCGGATAGGTGGCGATCAGCGCCATGCGTACGGGCTGGTCGTTTTCCATTCTGTGCGGCTGTTGTGTGTTCATGCTGCGGCACCTGCCTGCCCCGCGCCGGCCTGCGGCGATTGTGTGCGCACGAACATACAGGGACCGGCCGTTGAACGCAAGACCTGTTTCAAAAAGGGAAAATTTTGTTCCAAAAATGAAAAAAAATGAAGCGGCCGCGCGGTGCTATTTTGGCCGGCATGATAAAAATTTCTTTTCCGAACAGGGGTTCCGTGGAAATGCCGTTGCCGATTTGGGTCCCGCGCGGTTTGGCATGTTTTTTGTTATCGTTTTGCTGCTTTTGCTCGCTGCAAAACGATTGGCATCAGGAATGTCCGCCACCCACGACCAACGCGCGCAAGAGTTCGCGCGCAGCAATTTTCTGTTTCGCCGGATATTTTTGGCGCAACAGGCACGCCGATATGGCGCGGCGTCCCTATTTGCATGCGGCTACAAGAGGTTCTGTTTTTCTGCATGCGTTTTTGCAACACGAAACAAAAGGAAGGATGATGTCTTCCGAAGCATCGAAGTGTTCCCGCATTGTGGCGCAAGGCCCCAATCACGGGCCGGCGCCGATCCCGCAAGAAGGAAAATGGACGCGGGTCAAAGAGATCGGCGATGTTTACGGTTTTGCCCACGGCTGCGGCACCTGCGCCCCGCAGATGGGGACATGCAAGCTGACGCTGAACGTCAAGGCCGGCGTCATTCAGGAAGCGCTCATTGAGCATATCGGCTGTTCGGGCATGAGCCATTCCGCGGCCATGGCGGCCGAGATCCTGCCGGGCAAGGGGCTGCTGGAAGCCCTGAACACGGATCTTGTCTGCGACGCCACCAACAGCGCCATGAAAGCCCTTTTTACCGCCATCGTCTACGGCCGCACGCAGAGTTCATATTCCGACGGGGGTTTGCCCGTCGGCGCGGCGCTTGAGGATCTAGGTTCCGGCCACCGCAGCCAGGTGGGCACGTCCTACGGCACGCGGGAAAACGGCCCGCGATATCTGGAAATGACGGAAGGGTACGTGACCCGTCTGGGGCTTGACGAGCGGAACGAAATCATTGGGTACGAATTCGTCAACATCGGCAAGATGATGGACCATATCGCCGCCGGTATGAGCCCCGACGAAGCGTACGCCAGGGTTACGGGCGTGTACGGCCGTTTCAGGGAAGCCGCCAGAACCATCGATCCCCGCAGGGAATAGGCAAGGAGACAGCATGGTGCGCTTTGAAAGCATGGAGCAGAGAATGCCCGCCGTTGCCGTCTGTCTGCGGGCCAACGGAATACCTTCACTGGAAGCGGCCCGGGACGATCTGCTGGGCAGGGGCGTTGACGTTTTTGCCATTGTGCGCGGCATCCAAGCCATCTGTTTTGACGACGCCTGCTGGGCCTATACACTGGGGGCCGCCGTGGCCGTCAGCAGAAAAGCCGCCAGCCCCGCGGCCATTGCCGAGGCCGTCGGCGAAGGGTTGCAGGCGTTTTGCCTGCCCGGATCCGTGGCCGATCACCGCAAGGTGGGCCTGGGCCACGGCCAGCTCGCGGCGCGTCTTTTGCTCGAAGACACCCGCTGTTTCGCCTTTCTGGCGGGGCACGAATCCTTTGCCGCGGCCGAAGGGGCCATCGGCATCGTGCAGTCGGCCAACACGGTGCGCAGCGCGCCGCTACGGGTCATCCTCAACGGTCTGGGCAAGGACGCGGCCTACATCATTTCGCGCATCAACGGGTTCACCTACGTGCGCACGGAATACGATTACCGCGGCAACGAACTGCGCATCGCGGAAGAGCGGGCTTTCTCGTCCGGTCCCCGTGCGGCCGTGCGCTGCTACGGCGCCGACGATGTGCAGGAAGGCGTGGCCATCATGGTCGGCGAACAGGTGGACGTGTCCATCACGGGCAATTCCACCAACATGACCCGTTTTCAGCACCCTGTATCCGGGACGTACAAGAAATGGTCCTGGGACAACGGCAGGCCCTATTTCGCCGTGGCTTCGGGGGGCGGCACGGGCCGCACGGTCCACCCGGACGACAACGGCGCGGGGCCCGCGTCGTACGGCCTGACGGATACCGTCGGCCGCATGTACTGCGACGCGCAGTTCGCGGGATCGTCCTCCGTCCCCGCGCACGTGGAAATGATGGGATTTCTCGGCATGGGCAACAATCCCATGGTCGGCGCCACGGTGGCACTGTCGGTCGCCGTGGCCCAGGCAAGTTGAAGTCGGATCCGCCCCGTGCCGGGCGGCCGCTATTCGGCCGCCCGGCACGGCGGCGCGCTAACCACGCAGGAGCATCGTATGCATCCGGAAAAGGAAATTGTGCGCGGCGCCAACGGGCGGGGCGGCCCCAGCAAGGGCAATTTCATAAAGGAA